>JAWSVG010000027.1:0-69762 GCA_033852035.1 Desulfocapsaceae bacterium
TTTTCAATTCCGTCCGAAAAAAGAATACGTTGTATAAAACGTTACGCCGTCAACAAATTTGATGATTTAATTGAGAGTTTACACGTCAACGAACATCCAGTGTTGTAACCAGTTATACAGTATCGGTGTGTAAAGGTCAGAAAACAGAACTGCCGGTTGGGTAAGGCTCTGAAGTACTTACACATGATAACTCACTTGCATAATGGCCGTCACCATTTGTTCTCCAAAACACCTGTATTCGTGGGGACTACTTGCGAGAAAACGCAGGAATTCTCCTTCGCATATTTTGTATACATTTCCCCTGATGCTTAGATGAAGTTCACCCTTTTGCACAAACAGGTATTCATACACATTTCCCTGGTGGGGTTCACCCTGGAAGACCGCTCCTTGGTCAACTTCAAGATAATAGGTCTCGAAGGACTGTTCTGGATTAAAGGGGATTAATGGGTACACACGATAGTGCCCTCCCTCGTCGGTCAACGGCTTCTCTGCACGTACAGATTTGACCTCAACTTCGACCGATTGTCTATGCAGTAATGCACTGAAAGAAAGTTTGAGGCCATTGGCGATCTTCCATATCGTTGCAATAGTCGGGCTGGATTTACCGGTTTCAATCTGCCGCAACATGCTCTTGCTGACACCGGTTAACGCTGCCAACTGATCAAGGCTCAGTCCCCTACTCTCACGATTGTATCGTAAATTCTCTGCAATTGCCTCAACTGGTTGTTTCATATAGCGCACACCTTGACAATATAAAAACATAAATGTATTGTTTAGCGATCATTTGGTTGTTTTACTGTACTGATTATTGTCGTTTTTTACAAGCTATAGGGGAAGGTTATGGAGAACAGGTTGCACAGTCTTCCACTCATTTCATTTTGTGCACTCGGCATCATATGGGGGAGCAATTTTATATATATGAAGATGGCGGTTGATTTAATCACTCCACTGCAGGTGGTTTTTGGTAGAGTGTTGTTTGGCTTCGTCCCTGTTCTCATATACGCATTGTTCCGAAATGTCCTACGCTGGGAACATTTGAGGTATTTGGGCCATTTTTTTGTTATGGGGATGCTGGCTACAGCCGTCTATTACTACTGTTTTGTGAAGGGAACATCGTTACTACTCTCCGGAGTGGCTGGGGCGGTGAGTGGCGCAATACCGCTATTTTCTTTTCTTCTGGCAGTTCTCTTTATCAAGGAAGAAAAAGCTTCATATATACAATTTTTGGGCATTCTTGTTGGTTTTGTTGGGGTTGCTGTTATTAGTCGTCCATCGGAGACGGATATAACCGGGACAAATATGCAAGGTGTTCTTTACATGGTTATTGGTTCACTCTGTGTTGGTGCATCTTTCGTCTATGCAAAGAAATTCATCACCCCACTCAAAATTCCCGCGGTGGCTCTTACTACCTATCAGTTAGGAATTGGGTTGTTGATGTTGTCCTTGTTCACAGATTTTGCTGGTATCAACTCGATCTTCATCGACACCCATGCCCTATTAGGGCTAATTGTTGGACTTGGTTTGCTTGGTACTGGGCTCGCCTATATTATTTATTACTACATTGTTGATAAGCTCGGAGCTATAACAGCTTCATCTGTCACCTACATTCCACCGGTTGTCGCGTTGCTGATAGGTGCATTATTGGTACATGAACCCCTAGAGATGCTTGATTACGGGGCTACCGCGTTGATTTTTGTGGGAGTGTTTCTGCTTAAAAGACTATAAAGGAAGCCTTTTATTTTTATAGGCTACATAGTGCATTACTGTTTCTACTGCATTACAAAAAAAGATGAACTATGTCATAGCTCTGCTTTTTCACTAAACTTGCCACAACATACTACCTAACTCCGATAAACGGGAAATTAAGTCGGGATTAGTACCCTACAAATTCTTTTCTGCCATAAAAACGCAGAAAAGAATTTATAAGGTACTAAATCTTGCGGACACAAAGTAAAGAAAAATTTGGATGATTAGTAATTGGATCGGTAAGTAGATACGTTTTGAATGAAACGGTTTTGGACAGAGACTAAAAATTATATCTCCATAGTTCGACAACATAAATGAGTCTGTTGATTTACTAGGTATTTTGTTCGAGATCAAGGCATTCGGAAAAGACAAATACAGGTATATAGTTGATATTCCGAGGATTGTTTTTTTCGAATAACGCCGATATTGGGCAAAAAAACAGTGAATCAACGGGCTCATAAATATATCGGCAAGATTTTCACCTTCCCTATCAAGGGAAATGCAACAAGTAACATTTCCCTTATATTATTGAGCAGATAAGTAACTTTCCGAGCCCCTTGGCCTTGATATGCCTTTAGTACCTTACTCCGTAAAAGCTATCACTCAGTTCAGTACCCCTTCGGAGTCTATTTCATATCATATGGTTATAAACACTAACAAGGTACTTACCTTTTACCGGTGTAAGGCTAATCTTACCAATCGGCCAAAACCTCCAGGAATGGTCCCGGAAGACCAGAAAGCCCTGCCCTGCTTATAGTCAACAAACCAGTAGCCACCAGGCTTGCGCTGGGCCGCTACAAAGATGAAGGGCTGCTCTTTTGAGAAACATGCGTTGAGATAAACACCCTTACTGTTTATCTCTCTCTCCATGAGAGATAATGCTTCTTCCATGGTAGGTAGGCGCCAGTCAGAGTAGCCAGCAAAAGAGTTGGCATTCACCTCTTCCACATGTTTTTGCATGGAACGGATGGAACAGATATCAATCCCTTCCTGTTGCCACATGAGTCCGGTTTTCTGATCAAGAATGACGCCTCGTTTCTCTGTCGCCACAAGCTCATTTTCAAACCTTCCCGAAGGGTTGTGCTCCGAGTCATAGAGCCCCCATTTCTGTATCACTTCGACAATCTGGTCGTCGTTGATAATCCCATGTTCTGAAGGAAGGGCAACAACCTCTCCGCTATACGATCCGGCCTGATGCCGTGGCAGCGAAACGCCCATATCTTCAACCGAAATCTCCTCAATTGTCGGCACGACAAGCTTTGAATCGCCATTATCCAGAACATTGTCTATCAACCACTGTTTTATCTGATCATTTATCGCGTAACTCTTTTCAAAGATCGAAGAACTGCCCTGCTCCTTCACACACTGCTTGATAATCTCAGGAGGTGCTGTAATTTCTGCCATTATTTTAGCATGTTTAACTGCTCGTTCCATCAAACAGAGCTTCGGCTCTTCACCCCAGTTATCTACGAAGAAGTAATAAACACATTCGCTATTATTTCGAACTCTTTCCCGCCCGCCCCAAGACTCAAATGTCCCAAAAGAGCTGTCCGGATTCATATCCCAGTCAATGGAGCTAATTACCTGATCACCAACTTTTACTTTATGAAACATTCCCATAGAACCTCCATTAGAAAATTACTCAATATGCAGACCAGCCAGCCATATATCATTCCCATATCCCTCAAGCTAGAGTAAAATAGATTTGTCTTTGCAGGACGATCAGATCCTTTTAACATAAGCATAAGGTAATAATAATTATTACTATGTCTACCCACAAATTACACCAAGCACAAAAAAGAGGCTCTCCTCTTCCCGGAGGAGTTACAGTACTGCAAGAGGGGATCAACTTTGCTCTGTTCTCTCGACACGCCAGCAGAGTTACTCTGGTTCTTGATTACTGGGAAATTGGAGAGAGTGCTCCCGATCGCATAGAATTTGAACTTCACCCAGAAGAAAACCGAACAGGAGATATGTGGCACATTCTCCTTCAAACTCACCAGCAGAACTTCTGTTACGGGTACCGGGTTGATGGTCCCCGAGACCTCCATAATCAGGGTCAGGTATACGATTATACCCAAATCCTCATCGACCCATTCAGTCGTGCTCTTCTTCCAAGAAAGTGGGGAGAAAGTGCAGAGTATGGTCAAAAACCATGCTGCAGAATAATTCACCAGAACTTCGACTGGCAAAACGATCGCCCCCTCAAAACACCCCTTTCACAAACTATCATATACGAGCTGCACGTCCGCGGATTTACCCGACAGTCAAACTCGGGAGTGCATGCCCCAGGAACCTACCAGGGCCTGGTAGAAAAAATCCCTTATCTCAAAGAGTTGGGTATCACTGCTGTCGAGCTCATGCCGGTAACAGAATTCGACGAGAAAGATACCGTTTTTCACAACCATGAAACCGGTGTGCGCTTAAAAAATTTCTGGGGCTACAATCCGGTTTCTTTTTTCGCCATAAACTCAGGTTATGCGCAGGACCCCAGCTGGGCAATCAACGAATTCAAATCGATGGTTCTGGCCTTACACCAGGCAGGGATTGAGGTGTTTCTGGATCTGGTCTACAACCACACTGGAGAAGGGGGATATGATGCAATAACCAGTAGTTTCAGAGGGATTGACAACCCTATCTACTACCTGCTCGGCAAAGAGCGCGAGTACCTCAATTTTTCAGGCTGCGGCAACACACTCAACTGTAATCACCCGGTCGTACGTGACCTGATTCGCGAATCTCTCCGCTACTGGGTTACAGAGATGCATATCGATGGTTTTCGTTTCGACCTTGCTTCCATTCTTGGTAGAGATCAAAAAGGTAAGGTGCTTGCTAACCCGCCTATGATTGAGGTGATAGGCCAGGACCCTGTACTGCGAGACACCAAACTCATCGCTGAAGCCTGGGATGCCGCCGGTCTTTATCAAGTAGGCTCTTTTTCCAAAGACTCCAGATGGGCCGAATGGAATGGGCGCTTTCGTGACGATGTACGCTCCTTTATGGCAGGTAATAAGAACACAATCACCCACCTCGCCACCAGAATAGCTGGGAGTTCAGATCTCTACCAGTCAAGTGGACGCAGTCCTTTATGCTCCATAAATTTTATCACCAGCCACGACGGATTCACCCTGAGCGACCTTGTCAGTTATAACCAAAAACGCAATCTTATGAACGGTGAAGACAACCATGACGGTGATAACCACAACCTCAGCTGGAACAGTGGACACGAGGGGGCAATTTGTACACCGCAGATTCAGGAGCTGCGATACCGACGAATGAAAACCTTTACCGTCCTGCTTATGCTGTCACAAGGTGTGCCAATGATATGCGCCGGTGATGAATTCGCCAGAAGCCAGGCAGGCAACAATAATGCGTGGTGTCAGGATAATGAGACAAGCTGGTTGGACTGGTCCCTTCTGAAAAAGAACGATGGTTTTTTCCGCTTTTTCAAATCATGCATCCATCTTCGCAAGCAGTATTCAATATTCCGAAGAGACGACTTTTTCCTCCACTCCGGAGGGGCGAACAAGCGGCCTGAAGAGATTACCTGGCAATACCTCACCCCCGGAGAGAAAAACTGGTCTGATGACTGTCACGGCCTGGCATTTCACCTTCATGCTCAAAGCCCTGGTGAAAACGACGACTTTTTCGTAATGTTGAACGGGAACCCTGGAGAAATATTAGAATTCACCCTGCCCACACCTGGTGGTCCGGCAAACTATTGGTATGCTATCATTACCACAGCCGCCGCCTCTCCAGCAGATTTCACAAAGAAAAGTGCGGCAAAAAGATTTATCCCGGGAGACACAGTTGCTGTCCCTCCTTTTGGCTGCGTAGTTGTACAGTCCGGTTGCGTAAATAGTGAAAGTTAGCCACCGCTCGGCAGATAAACCCCAAAAGCCCCACCCCTGTAGTCAACACCTGTGGTTGTGAACTCCGGAGGGTGTTAGATCAAAGCAGAAACAAGCCAAGATTTTGTTTGCACCTTCTACGACATATGATACTGTGCATAAGGAGATAATGAGCAAGTATACTCACAACAGGGAACAGCTTCAAGCTCAGCAAACTGACTTTTATTCCCCAAAAGAGGGAGCACATATCTTACCGAAGTTCAGGGCAAGGGCACTCATATTAACACGAAGAGTTAACAAACAATGGCACAGATTCTACTCATAGGGGATTCCCTCGTTGCAGACCATGATTGGCAGCCGCGTATGGTTGGTTACCATGTTATGAATTTTGGAATCCCAGGGCTGGTGACCACTGACCTTCTTGCCTCACTTCCCGCAATTAAAAAGAAAGTGGGGTATGCTGATGTTATTCTGGTTATGATTGGGACCAATGATCTATTGAGTGGGAATTATGATTTCATCGATACGATGAAAGAAATAATTGTCCAGGTTCACAAACTCTACCCCACTGCAGAGCTCATTTTTAATAGTCTTTTACCAATAGAATATTCTGGACTGCCTAAACAAATGGTCAACAGCCTGAATGTTCAAATTGAAGCACTCACCATGCAGACCGGCTGCTGTTTCCTCAACACACACAGTAGGTTCCTCGATAGTGACAAAAAGCTGTTTCAGCCTGATGGTGTGCATTTGACGGAAGCGTCGTATGAGATTTGGTGCCGATCCCTGCTGGAATACATAGCCTTTCTTGTTGAGGACGACTAACTCCCTGCCACCGATAGTGGCTAGGCAAATTTTCTGTCGCATATGAAAAGATTTTATTCATTCAGAGCAGAAACGTAGGTAACATATTCAATCGAATGGTACATTGCAGCTTGATGTACACAATTTCATAAAAAGTACAATTGTTAAACAATGTTTTCGACCCTACGACTACGTTTACTCGAACCATACGAACAAGGAGCATATATATGTATAAAAAGATAGCCCTGGCAATTAGTGCCACCTTCATTCTTTCGTCCAGTCCAATAGTCCCGACCCAAAATGCTCTTTCCATGCCGAGTGCAGGGACCCAGGCCCAGGCGAATGCACGTTCAACAACCGGGGTGGTAATAGAGACAATGAACGCTTCAGGTTATACGTACATGCTGGTGGAATCAGATTCTAAACAAAATTGGGTGGCCATACCCGCAGCGACAGTTAAAACTGGCGGGCAGGTCAGTTATTTCGAAGGAATGACCATGAGTAATTTCAGCAGCAAAACCCTTGATCGTACTTTCGAAAGTATCATATTTTCCCCCGGACTCGCTAATCCAAAAGCGCACGTTGAGCAGCCCCAATCACCCGCAGACGACTCTTTTGAAGCAGCACTGCATGCAGAAAATGAAGCAGTTTCCTCTCCCCTCCCCATGACAGAATCCGTTGGAAGTTCGGGAGCAATAACCCCATTGCAGGAGGTTTCAATCGAAAAATCAACTGCTGAGAACGGCTATACGGTTGACGAAATTTTTATAAAGGCAAAGGATCTCAACGGCACAAAGGTCAGCATAAACGGGAAAGTTGTGAAGTTCAGTCCCAATATAATGGGGAGACACTGGGTTCATTTGCAGGACGGAACTGGCGATCCTATGCACAACAGCCATGATTTAGTTGTTACCACAGCAGAAGAAGTTACAGTCGATAGTATTGTTACCTTTGAGGGTGTGCTCGCCGCCGATAAGGACTTTGGTGCCGGCTATAAGTACGTTGTCATTATAGAGGAAGCATCTGTTAGCAAGTGAGGTGGCAAACCCCTTGCCCTGGCAAGAGAGCACTGCAAACCATGAGGAGCTACAAAGTGCACTTTCTACTGGTTGGTCCCGGGGCACTTGGGTGTCTGGTTGGTTCAATTGTATCAAAAGGTATTGCAGGAACAGAACACCACCTGACTATCTTGGACCATAATCAGCAGCGTGCTGGTTTTCTCTCAGAGCATGGCATTACTTACATCCTTGGAGAAAACAGTACAAAATCTGCAATCCCTGTCCATTTCGATCCAGCAGCTATTGACCATGTCGATGTCATTTTGCTTTGTGTTAAATCGTATGATGTTGCCGCAAGCCTTGAATTCTGTGGCCCTCTGGTCACAGAAAAAACTCTTGTTATTTTTCTACAGAATGGAATCAGTCATTTGGACGTTCCGAGGAGCCTGGAAACAATTTCAGCTTACGGCACCACGACAGAAGGTGCCACTCTGCTCAGCACAGGTACGGTCCGTCATGCCGGACATGGAGTGACGTATCTCGGTTTCTTAGAAGATGTCACTGACCATATTTCCGCTCTTTTAAAAACAACCCGGGAAATTTTCCAAAGAGGCGGTTTTGAAACCCACCTCACGGAGCAAATTGTTGCCCGGCTGTGGACGAAACTTTATGTCAACGTCGGCATCAATGCTTTAACCGCCATACTACGATGCAAAAACGGAGAACTTCTCACCCTTCCGGAAGCAGGTGACCGAATGCAAGAGGCCATCAGCGAAACAGTAGAGATTGCCAAAGCCCAAAATATTCCTGTGCTCGACACCCCCTACCTCACTTGCCAGGAAGTCTGCCGCAAAACTGCAGAAAACATCTCCTCCATGCTGCAGGATGTGCAAAATTGCCAGCGAACTGAAATTGAAGCTATAAACGGTGCCGTTGTCAACCTTGGCCTCAGGTTTAACATCCCTACCCCGGCAAACAATCTGCTCTGTCAGCAGATAAAAGAGATTGAAGCTGGTTACAATCGCTAATAAAATGTATTCAAAAAATATCATCCTATGAGTATCCCAACACACAAAATCGGGTTTGATTTTGACGGAGTAATTGCAGATACTGCAGAAGCATTTATTCGCCTTGCCTGTAAAAATTACAACTATTGCACCTTCAGTCAGGAAGATATCACCAATTTTGAACTCGAAAACTGCATAGGGATCCCTCGGGATAACATAGAAGCGATTTTCAACGACATCCTTCTGGATTCGTTAACTACGGGACTGCAGCCTATGGAGGGAGCCGTTGAGACTCTGTGCCAAATCACGGAGGAGTCACAGGTCACCATCATCACCGCCCGCCCAATCCATCAGCCCGTTTTTGACTGGCTTGATCATTTCTTCCCGGCACCTGCTGTCGAAAAAATTTGTATCGTCGCCACTGGTGATCATAACGATAAGGTCCGTCACATTCAACAGCATGGGATAGAGTATTTTGTCGATGACCGTGCGGAAACCTGTATGCAGCTTGCTTCCGAAGGAATAACCCCTTTTGTATTTTCACAACCGTGGAATCAAGGTCGCCATAATCTCCAGACGGTTGCTAACTGGAAGGAAGTCAACGAGCTTCTATTCTAGGCCGTATACCCAAGATATGATAACCAAAAACCCAATAGGTAACCGCCATGAAATGCCCGCACTGCAAGGAAGAGGTTGAACCATTCCGAAACCCCACTCCCACAGTTGATATTATAATTGAAATTGGTAGTGCGATCGTGCTTATCGAAAGGAGTAATCCGCCTTATGGCTGGGCTCTTCCTGGAGGCTTTGTCGACTATGGTGAATCTTTTGAAAATGCTGCCAAAAGGGAAGCCAAAGAAGAGACGAACCTTATAGTAGAAGATCTTCAGCAGTTCCACACATATTCCGACCCAACAAGGGACCCCCGTCAACATACCGCATCTACTGTTTTCACCGCAAAGGCGAATGGGGTCCCAAAGGCCGGAGATGATGCAAGACAAGCTGAGCTTTTCACTAAAGACACTCTCCCGCCTCTGGTTTTCGACCACGCCAAAATACTTTCCGACTATTTTACCAGGCTCAAAAATACCAAGGAAGCCTGTTAACGTACATCTTACGACCCAGGACAAACACCAAGATGATCATTCGATTAGGTGACAACAGGGAAATTGACACTGACAGGGAGCTCAGCTCTGAAGAACGACACGTTCTTCAGAAACTGATTGGTTGGAAGGTATTGGTTGCCTCAGAAGATCAGTTTTTGCAAAAAAAAAGAGCAGCACTGGAAACGGGCTGGAACAATTCGGGCCCCATCCGTCCAAGTCACAAGCTACGACTCATTCTGGAACAATTTGAAAAAGAGCTTCAACTGCGCCTAAAGAAATAAAACCTGTTTGAAATTCTATTCCTAGAAGACCGAACAGGAGTACAGTCAGTAAACACCCCCACCCAATAGACTCCACCAGACCATTAGCCTTTGACCTCTCTACCTAACGTTGACGTTAACATTAACAGTGCAATGTTTCTCATTTATGGTACATTCTCAGGGTGCTCTCCCTCTTTTTCTATAAACGAAATTGCTCGATTAACCTCATTAACGAAGGTATTTGCAACCTGTTACACAAGTTGCTGGAGATAATTAATTATGGATCAGAAAAACTTGACAGATGTGTGTCTACGTTATGATAATAAAGTGGCCAGAATCTCAATCAACAGGCCCGAAAAACTCAACGCAATCCGCATCAAGACCTATAAAGAACTTATCACCACTTTAAAAGCAGCCGATGACTCTCCCGAGTGCCATCTCATAATGCTTGAGGGAGAAGGTGGTATCTTTACCGCCGGCAATGACCTCTCTGATCTTGTTGGAGACCCGGAAAAGGGTCAGGCTGTGATGGATGGAGTCCAGGGAATATTTGACACGGTGGCCGGACTGAAAAAGGTACTCATCGCTGCAGTGGAGGGCGTAGCTGTGGGCATTGGCACCACTATCCTTCTCCATTGCGATATAGTTATTGCCTCCTCAGAAACAAAGTTCAGACTGCCGTTTGCGAATCTTGGAGTCTGTCCTGAAGGGGCCTCCAGCGCTTTACTTCCCAGGGCCATAGGCGACAAAAGAGCACGAGAAGTTCTGCTAACAGGCAGATTTTTCACAGCAGAAGAGGCCTTAATCTGGGGGCTTATCAATAACACAAGCGAACCGGGAAAAGCTGCCGAAAAAGCTCAAGAATATATCCATCAGCTCCTGCAGCAACCACTTACATCCCTTGTCGCCACCAAAGAGATGATTCGCCAGCATGGGGTCAATGCCAGCAAGGTCGTCGCTACTGAACTGGAAACATTTACAAAATTAATCCTGTCGCCAGAAACACAGATGCGAATCCAATATATTCTTAACAAATCCTAGGAGCTTAATACAACCGGATCACAGGATTTCCCATAGCCGCTTGTGTTTATCCTAGAAGTAAGCCGGAATACATACCTTGTGAGTACTTATAACCGTATAAGATAAAACCGAATCCGTATTTTCTCGGAGTCTTCGCTTACTTGTTATTTGTTACAGCTTTTACGGAGTAAGGTACTAACCCGAAATTCTCATCAGTTCAGGCGGCGTCAAGTTAAAAGTTTTTGGCAGTAAACTATAATTGGTTATGTTTGCTGCCAAAACACTATATGAGTTGGCGTCGCATGGGCTGAGCTTTGCTGAACATTGTGTAAATTGGAGCTTTGCCTCAACAGGACCCAAAACCAAACAACTATTAGCCTGCGGTCAAACAGACACAATGTTCATGAGAAATGCGGGCTAATGAGAAACCCGTCTTAAAGCAGACTCCTGAGTGCCCAAAAGCTAAAAAGACCCATTCCAATGGATCCATAGATCATCACTCAGGGTGTACAGTCACTACCATACTTTTTTGCAATAAATGCAAACGTCGCTAGCCCCACAACTCCCGAGCCAATTATAATAAGTAGCTCCTTCATACCATCCTACCCTCGTATTTTGGCACCAGGCTTTTTTCGAAGCCGAATAGACGCTGGTGTCACTTCAACTAGCTCATCATCATTGATGTAAGCAATATACTCTTCCAGTGACATACTAATAGGTGGGGTCAGAATAACAGCTTCATCAGTTCCAGAGGCTCGCATATTGGTCAATTTCTTACCTTTAGCCGGGTTAACGACCAAATCGGTGGTTCTGCTGTGTTCACCGATTATCTGCCCCTGATACATTGGCTCTCCAGGGTAAACAAACATTTTACCACGGTCCTGTAGATTAAATAATGCAAAGGCAACGGCTGTACAAGTCTCTTTGACAATAAGGACACCATTTACCCTATTGATAATATCTCCTGCGTAGGGCCCATACTCAGAGAAAACATAGGCCATCATGCCCATTCCCTTGGTGTCAGTCATAAACTCAGAACGGTAGCCAAGCAATCCTCGGGTAGGAATATTGAACACCATACGGACCATTCCGTTAGCAGAGCCCATTTCCTCCAATTGACCTTTCAACTTACCAAGTTTTTCGATGACAGGCCCCTGAAACTGCTCATCAACATCAACAGTAAGCTTTTCATAAGGCTCGAGCGTTTTACCGTTTTCTTCTTTAAAAATTACCTGGGGTCTGGTTACCTGAAATTCGTAGTCCTCCCTTCTCATCTTCTCAATGAGTATGGAAAGATGAAGCTCACCTCGCCCGGAAACCTTAAAGCCGACTGCATTTGTCAGTGGTTCGCAGTGCAAGGCCACATCGGCAAGAATCTCACGCTCTAATCTTTCGCCAATATGTCTGGAAGTAACATATTTCCCTTCTTTACCAGCAAAAGGGGAATCGTTTGGTATAAAATTCATAGAGATCGTAGGTGGATCAATTTCAATCAGCGGCAACGGTTTGGGGTCGTTTTGATCGGTAAAGGTTACACCCACCGTCACATCGTCCATCCCGGCAATGGCTACTATTTCTCCGACACCGGCGGATTCGATGGCTACTTTTCCGTCACATTCAAAACGAAATATTTTCGAGACACGTATGGGTTTGATTGAACCATCCCGCCTCGCCACTACAATTGGCTGATTAATCTGCAATGTACCATTCACCACTTTACCGATACCTAATCTACCTAAATATGGTGAGTAATCAATGGTTCCCACCTGTACCTGCAGAGATTCATCGGGAGAACCGACAGGTGCTGGTATATGGTCAAGGATCATTTGAGATATATGAGTCATACTTCCGCCATCCTCAACTGGATCTTCCGGATCGAGTAGTGAAAAACCGTTTTTAGCAGAGGCATAGACCACTGGGAAATCGAGGACATCATCAGGGGCATCAAGCTTTGCAAAAAGATCAAATACCTGATCGACAACCCAGTCACAACGAGCAGCAGGTTTATCTATTTTATTAATGACCACGATCACAGGAAGCTTATTCTCAAGGGCCTTTTTCAAGACAAAATAAGTCTGAGGCATTGGTCCTTCCTGAGCATCAACTAACAGCAAGGCACCATCAGCCATCCGCAGAACCCTTTCCACCTGCCCACCAAAATCAGCATGACCAGGGGTATCGATAATATTAATCCGGTGGTCTTTGTATTGATAAGACCCATTCTTCGCGGTGATGGTAATACCTCGTTCACGTTCAAGGTCCATGGAGTCCATCAAACGTTCAGACACCTCCTGATTATCACGGAACATCCCGGATTGCTTGAAAAGCTGATCTACCAGCGTAGTTTTTCCATGATCAACATGGGCGATAATCGCCACATTACGAATTTCACTCTGTTCCATTATATTCCCTTCAGGAGTCCTGCAAGTGGTGACCGGACCGTATTGCGAAGCAGGGCGCATACCCAACCCCATAAATAAAAAAAGCACTTGCCCTCACCAGCAGTGCTTGTTCTTTGTCAAATATACCTACCAAAACCCTAAATTATACCCTATTAACAAACTAAATGCAAGACAACTGAGCAAAGCATTTTTAGAGACACCAGACGGGTATAACTCACTAAAGTTCCGACAAAACGAGGCAGCGAGACCTAGAAGATCGTGCCAATGCAGACACGTTTTCATCAATATAATCGAAGACTCGAGCCTTTTTATTGACAGCAGGACGCATAATTCGACCAATCACCTGCAGAAGACGTCCTTCAAAGCTGATAGGGGTTGTCAAAAAGAGAGTAGATAGTCCTGGACAATCAAACCCCTCGCTGATGAGTTGCAAAGTAGCAACCAGAACTTCCACCTCTCCGTTCCTGACAGCTTCCACAATGCCCCCTCTGCTTTCTGCTGAAATCTGGCCGCACAGCAGCTCAACTTTAACTCCATTCATCTGTAGTTTATCGACAAACAACTGACAATGGCTGACCCGGTCAGAAACGACAAGAATTGTTCCGGGTCCAGGCTCTCTCACAATTGCCATGATATCACTCAGGATCTGCATATTACGACCTTCATGTTTCACAAGAGCTTTAATAAGAGCTTGATAATCCCCTCTATATCCATAAGTGAAGTTGGTTACATTCCTGATGACTTGCGGTGCCAATACCGCCCCGGTAGCTTTTAATTCTTCCTGATCCACCCGGTGTATCTGGTCTCCCATAAAATAGTATATCAACTTGGTCATTTCATTGTCGCTGCGAAAGGCTGTTGCTGACAACCCAAGAAGAAAATGACAGTCAAATTTCGAAACAACATCGGTAAAGAGGCTGGCAGGAACCCTGTGACATTCATCAACAATCAACTGACCAAACAACGGTACCAAATCATCAACTCGTTTCCTGGCGCTGTTCACAATTGCGATCGTCACTGGTTCAAGATGAAAATTACCGTCACCAACCAGGCCGGGTTTGATTCCAAGAAACTGGCTAGCTCTCTCCTGCCATTGATAGAGCAGCTCTTTTGTGTGCACAACCACTAGGGTCGGTTGGCTGCGAGCGGCAATTAGAGCAAGGCCCATAACCGTTTTACCGCTGCCGGTCCCCGCTTCAATAACTCCGAAAGATTTGCCTATCGCCACATCAACCGCAACGTGTTGATACGGGCGAAGGCTCCCTTGAAACTTGATCTCTATCTCAGGTAGAATTCTTCTCTGATCAATAATTTCAGGGTCACTCCCATAGAACCCTCTGCAAAGCAACACAGCCTGGTTGGAAAATCCACGTGGAAACCTTATCCCCCCAACCACAGGATCATAATACTTGAGCTGAGGCTTGAGTTTTTTACCAATCCAACGACCATATTTTTTGGCAGCGAGATATTGCGGATTGTCAATAGTGAGTTTCTCCTTTAATTGATTTTCAAGTGCAAAATCAATTTCTGTAAGGAGACAATCAGAAGTTACAGTAAGTTTAGGTGACATGTTTGAGGTAGCATTTTTTTACAATTCTGGGTACTTCGACCATTGACTGTGTTATAATATGGTGTTGTTACCTGGTTAAGCTCCAACTCTCTATTCTATAGGATCTGACTCTCCAAGCAGTATAAAGCTGTGATCGAAGAGTAACAGCAATCTTTAAAACAAGAAGTACCAGGAAGCCGTTCGAGGATTGCGCCACTTTCAGTGGGCAAGCTTTAACAAAATCACACCTGAAATAATGAGCAAAACTGCAAATATGCGTGCAAACCCTGTCGGATCACCGTAGAGGAAAATGCCAACGACAAAAGTTCCCGCTGCACCGATTCCCGTCCAGACAGCATACGCTGTTCCCATCGGGATCGTGCGTTGCGCCAGAAAGAGTAAATAACCACTTATAGCCATGCAGGATCCAGAGAAATAAAACCATGCCGTAAAGCCGTACTGCACTAAAGTGATCGCCACTTGCAGATAGTTGACCATTGAACTACATTACTCTCCTGACGTTCTCGATATGACCTTCTCCCTCAAAACACATCCATAAACAACGACTGTTACCCAACATTTTGCCAAACACTCTCTGTCACATTGGAATCCAAGGTCCAGCAAATCTGCTTTTTTGCAGAAGCAACCAATTGATTTGGGTGATCATCGCCTGTATAATCCCGGACCTGCCATGGATCATGCTGAAAATAGGAATCTCAAGCGACTTTTTCAACCCGTACGACCTGCGCCTCTACTATACAACTCAAGCCAGCCTGATTTTCTGCATGACTCTTTCTGGAGGCCTGGCATGCTTTTCAGATAAACCAAAACAGGTCTTTTTTCTCATTACCGGCAACTGCCTTTTCCATCTTATTCTCGACTCCATTCAGATAAAATGGGCCAATGGTGTTCATTTCTTCATCCCATTCTCCTGGGCGACAAGCCACTTTGATACGATGTGGCCAGAGCACACATTCACTCTTCTATTGACCGTCTTTGGCTTATTTTTTCTGATTTGGGTCTGGAACTCAATCATTTGTGGAGCAGCTAAGCTGAAACTGCACTCAAGATCTACAACAGCAGCCGGACTACTCCTCGTGACCCTCTATCTACTGGGCCCACTGCCCTTTCTTACCACGCTGGAAGAGTCCAATTTCTACTTCATAAACACCCTGAGAAAACTAGAAAGTCGTCCAGGCAAGTATATAGAATTTGACAGAGCACATTATGACAAAGAAAGCAACGAACTCAGAACATTCTCAAGAGAACGATTGACCATCGTGGGACAGCAGCCTCAATCATCAGGCCGTGTATCTCTGAAAGGACATTTCGTAACTGCAGCCATCATACACGTTGACAGTTTTCACCTCCATCGGGATTTTCGTGATCAGGCTTCTGTTCTTGGTCTTTTTATGGCTTGCACTTTGCTCTTCCAGTCGTTAATACTACCGTGTTTGCAGTTTCTTATAAAAAAAAAGGACCATTCAAATGAATAAATTCCTCATCACGTTTTTCATATGCTTCATCACCCTGACCTGCTCTATGACAGAGAGCAGGAGTCAGGAATTTATCACTATCAATTTCCCAGAGGCTGTTATTACCAAAGCTATTTCTGCAATCCTGCCTTTGAACATCGATACAAACTCCAGGACAATCCAGGGAGACATTACAATAATAGATATCAGTGAATTGCAGCTGGTTGATCAGCATCTCATTTGCCGCCTGCACCTTGCAGGCAACAATCTGGCTCTGGTGACCGAGATTGCCGGCCATGACATACGACTCAAGGTTGGCTCAGTGAAAGTTGATTTCAAAACCAACTCCGCTGTTCGCTTTGACAGGGAACAACAAACCCTTTATATTAAACCGGTTGTCGAAAATGCCAAGGACGACAGTAACACAGACATAGGACAGGCCCTGGTGGCATTGCTTAACGGCAGAGAGTTTCCAATAAGCATGAAAAAACTCAATCCCATGATTGCCGAAACCGGTTCAAAAACTCTCACTATCAATACCAGTATTGCCAACATAGAGGCACAGCCCAAGGCCATTCAGCTTAGCCTGATTCCAAAGATCACCACCAACACCAAGACAAAAAAATAAGCCGCTACCACATGAGGTCATCAGGAACTTTGTAGTCAGCATAGGGGTCATCAGGATCAGGTTCATTCTCAGCAGTTTTTGTGGCCAAACTCACAAAGACCTTCGGGTTGATCTCTTGAATTTTCTCCGCCACATTTCGTGGGACGACTTCGTATTGGTCGGTAATTCGGACAATGCCAAGACTCCCACGACTAAGCAGGTCTGCCATCTCTTTGTTTACAAAGATCCGCTGAATTTTACCATCCGCATTGAAACGAAAAGCATTGCCCTTTTCATCTTTTTCCAGACGGTGAGTTTCAACCAACTGCTTGCCCCTCGCCGCCTCTTCTCGTCTCTTTAGTTTTTCTTCCCGTTCCAAGTTGAGTTGGCGAGCTCGTTCTTTCTTCTTTTCCTGGGCTTTTTCGGCGAGCAGTGCGTTTTCATCAACTACAACCTGCTTTTTTCCACTTTGCTGTTTTTTTTGCTTGTGTTTCTTCTTCTTTGCGTCGTTTACCTTCTTCTTTTCGACTAAACCTAAAGCCAACATTTGTTCTTGAAATGTCTTACCCATGAAACGATGTTCCTCACCTAAGTACAAAGAATGGAATACTCAGCCCCAGAGTGGCTGAACAGGTTTTTTACTCATTGCCTACCTCAGAGAATACTTTCCTGCTACTCTACGAGTAGGTATTGTATCTGACTTTTTCTCTTTTGCAAAGACAGAGGCCCACTTTCTCACGCCCCCTCCTGGTAAGTCGAGAAAAGCCGGGATCTCTACAGTACTAACACCGATAAACGGTAAGTAAGTACCTTCACGAAATTCAGTCATAAAAAACCAGAGATAAGCGTAGACTTCGATTGAATTTCTAAGATACTAACATTTCCTAAAAGCAAGAGTTGCATTGGCAGCAAAGACCAGCAACGCTCCCGCCCAACCAGATGAAGTAAGAGACAGATCTGCTGCCAGTAGTGGCCCCAGAAAAGCGGCCATAAGAATTCTACTGGAAGAAATAATAGAGCCCTCAACCGCAGTAACGTATAAAAAACCGTAGGTCAGCAGGTATTGTCCAGCAACTCCTGCAATGGAACAGGCCAGCAGGAAGAGGAACTCTGTCGAGTCTGGCCAGAACAGAGAATCACGGCAAAATAAAAGAATCAGCAGCATCCCCATGCCAAACATAAAAAACAGGATAGTTTGCGAATCATGGTATCTCCTGCTGACATTCAGATAGATAATGGCGGCAGCAGCAGTCATCCCCGAAGAGAGGCCCCAAAGACTTTCCAGCCTGATAGTAACACCGCCGGGGGAAAGCACCATCCAGATCCCCAGAAAGGCCGCAGCAACGGTGAACAGATTAATAACATCACGCTGCTCGCGCAAAAAAAACCATGAAAAAAGTGCCACAAATAGTGGGTAGGTCATGTTGAGGATATTGGCTTCAGCAACGGAACCTACCGTCACAGCCTTATAAAAGCAGAACACAGCCATGGTATTGGCCACAGTCCTGCCGACGAGATAATGATATTTTTTCGGCTGCAGTCTCTGCCCGGCGATCATCATTGAGGTTGAGACCACAATGAACCCCAGAAGAAACCTGGCAAAGACAAAATATGCGGATTCAATATCCACATAGTATCCAGCCCAGCGGATGATAAGAGTTGCCAGGTAAAAAAAGAACGCTGAACCCAAAACAGCGAGCCAACCGAAAAGCTGCTTTGGAACAGGTGTCCCACCACTGAATTCAATGTTTTTCATAATACATTCAAAAACTCATACCACCACAATAACAGTGACCAGTATCTCTCGTTGCTGCCTGTCCACATCATTTCTACTACTTCCTCTCAACTCTATAGTCGAAGAAGAGATTATTGTACTCCTATTCTTTTTTAAGACCAGCCTTTTTTATACATTTGCTCCCACACATCAGGCCGTAAATTACAACCAATGCTTGTCCGAAAAAAAAATCATGAGAGCGGTTGCTTCGCTGTTACACCTTGTCCTACCACAATGTCATAACAAATTTTTCCAGCAACACAACTATTTCACTAAAATGCTTATAGCGCCGATAATATTACTATAAAACAAGAATTCACCTTTAATATTTGATCAATTTTTATTAGACTAAGAAAGTGGTCACTCAAGTACCGAGGAGCAGGGATTCTGCTCCCTTTCTATTACTCATAAAAAAGGTGAGGACATTATGGCAAACTTTCTTTTTGTACTGCGCTCAAATGAAAATGAAAAGGCAACTCGCTGTTTCCAGTTCGCAAAAATTGCCCACTCGAAAGATCATAAAGTCAACATTTTCTTAATTGACAGCGGTGTAGACTGGGCGATACAAGATAAAGATGGCTCTGAGAAAACAACGACTGGGGATTGCGCAAATGACTACCTGCCGTACCTCATCGAAAATGCGATTCCTACCGGAGTCTGTACTCCATGTGCAAAAAACAGAAACCTTGACGAGGCAAATTTCAACAGCAATATGGTACTTGACGGGGGACCACATCTTATTGACATGGCCGCTGAATCGAAGGTTTTTAATTTTTAACCTAACACCGGTAAACGGTAAACGGTAAATAAGTACCTTCACGAAATTCANNATAAGCGAAGACTTCGGATAAGCGTAAACTTCGATTGAATTTCTAAGATACCAAATTTTGAAATTGACTAGTCCACCGGAGATGCGAGGCAGCGAAGTTGAAGATGTATAACTACTTCAAAGCTTCGGTAACAAAGCAGATTCGGTGGAATTGTCAATCCCGAAGGGAATCAAGTAACAGAAACATGGTCCTCATGAACAGGTGAGCTTCTGAAACGATTATGATGGATGTGACATCTTGTTTTGAAATGATAAATCATTTTTCTCTACTTTGCGTACGCAAGTTCTCAGCCAAATACGTTTTCACGGCTTTCTGCAATGTACTCACCGCCAGATATGCACAGTGCTCTTCCTCCCTGGGAAAAGAACCAATTCTGGCAAGCACATCAGCCCCGGTAAGAGCAAAGATATCATCAAAAGACTTTCCCGTTGCAAGCTCAGAGGCAAAGGAACCCGCAACTGAAGAAGAAGCGCAGCCATCTGTGACGTAACTCACCTTCTCAAGAGTCTGCTCTGAAATTTTTAAATACATCTCCATACTGTCACCGCAACTGCCTTTAAGCTTTGCCCGACTATCAGCATCTTCCATCACCCCACAAAACTTTGGATTCCGCCAGCGCTCAAAACCGTCTTCCCCCAGCGCTTCTTTTGCTTCGGCAAAAACCTCTCCCTGAATCTTATTTATAAATTCATCAAAATCTCGATCATTCATTATCTTTCACCCCATAACGACAGGTCACCTTTTCACTAGCAATGAGGCAACCCGCCGTTCAGTAAAAAACTCTTACCAGTGGCCTTCAACATTGGCACCATCGCTGTACACTACAGGTTTGTTAAGAAAAGTATCCACCGCCTCTTCTACAGTGCCTGCGACATCATTTACCACTTTTATTCCGGCAGCCGAGACAGCCTTGAAAGCATTCGGCCCGCAGTACCCTGTGAGCAACACCTCGGCTCCTTTCTCAGCAACTGTAGTGGCCGCTTGAATCCCTGCACCCTTAAAAGCGTTGACGTTGTCACTGTTATTCAATGCTTCACAATGCATTGTTTCAGTGTCGACAATCAAAATATACGCTGCCCGCCCAAACCGGGGGTCAACCTGGTCTGCGACTGCCGGCCCTTTGGCTGTAACTGCAATTTTCATGGTATCTCCTTTTGTGCATCAACCCTCTTTTCAGCCCTGACCGCCACCACAAACCTGATCTTCTGCAATAATGGGTAGTTTTCCAGCAATCATGTCTTCTACAACAGGACGAATTTCAGTACGTTCCCCATCGTGATATACATCAATACCGACCTGCCTAAAACCCATCAGGGGGCGCATTCCAATGCCACCAACCACAAGCCTCTGCACTTTATTATCGGCCAACAACTGAACAGGCACCATACATCCACCCTGAACATGCTCTTTGTTTGCTAGTACTGAAACATCTTTTATTTCGCCATCTTCAACATCAACTAATGTAAACACATCACAATGTCCAAAATGCCCTGCTCTCTGGCCGTCAAGCCCTCCGTTTCCCTCTGAAGGGATTGCGATACGTACCGTTGCCATTCTTTCTCCTTTCTCTATTGAATGATTGATGAAAAGTCTTTAATCCCCATCGTATTCATCGATGGACAAGCCAATATTTTTTCCCAAACCCCCCGTACAGCCAAAGCTGCCTGTGAGTCAGGATCCTGCTCCATTACATTTTTTCCATTGATCATTGCCCTGGTAAAAACTGGATCAAATGGAACCCTCCCAACCAACTGCATATTCCGCTCAGTGGAAAATGCCTCTATTTTTCTGGTCATTTCTACATTGAGATCGAATTTATTAACACACACAAGACCCGGTACTTTGAAGTGTACTGCGAGATCAGCAACCCGCTGCATATCGTGCAGGCCTGATACCGTCGGTTCCACGACAATTGCTAGAGCAGTAGCCCCGCCAATTGCGGCAATGACCGGACAGCCAATCCCCGGGGGGCCGTCGGTAAGTATCAGTTCGCGCTGTTCAGCCTCTGCCAGCTTCTTTGTTTCCTGTCGTACCAGACTCACCAGTTTCCCTGAATTCTCCTCCGCAATACCCAACCGTGCATGAACCATAGTCCCGAACCGTGTTTCAGAGATGAACCAGTCACCACACTTTTGCACCGGAAAATCAATTGCTTCCTCAGGACAGAGATCGACACAAACGCCACATCCTTCACAGCGTATGGCATCCACGACATAGTCTTCTGAAATAGCATCAAAACGGCAAAGCTCCAGACACTTCCCGCACTTTACGCAATCGATTGCTCTGATTTGAGCAAGACATCCCCCCTTAAAATCCATTGTTTTTCGAACAACCGGCTGCATAAGTAGGTGCAAATCTGCAGCATCAACATCGGCGTCACACAGCACCATGTTCTCAGCAAGAGAGGCAAAAGCTGCTGTTATGCTGGTTTTACCTGTTCCACCCTTGCCGCTGACTATAACAAGCTCTCTCAGCATTCCTTTCCTCCTGGTACACCTGCTAGATTTTCAATACGATTATACAAGTCACGAAAATGCTCTTTGTATTCTGGCATCACCTCCACAATCAGTTTGCCAGTGGAGTACGCCTCTGCTATCCTGCGATCAAATGGTATTTCCATCAGTATCGGAAGATCCTCTTTTTCTGCATATTCTTTCACCCCGCGATCTCCCATATCCGCCCTGTTGATAACAAGCCCATGAGGAATCCCAAGCAGCTTGACTGCCTCCACGGCAAGCTTCAGATCATGAAGACCAAAAGGAGTTGGCTCCGTCACCAGCAGTACAAAATCGGTCTCATACATTGCAGCAATTACCGGACAAGAGGTGCCCGGAGGAGCGTCAATTATCGTGGTCCCTGTGTTTTTTTCGCGTGTTCGAACTTTCTTGATAAGTGGTGGTGCCATAGCCTCTCCTATTTTCAAACGGCCATGACTAAAACCAAGTTCACCAGAGTTCCCAGACTCCAGGACACCCAGAACCCGTTTACCTTCCAGGATGGCATTTTCCTCACAGACTTCGACGCAACCGTAGCAACTATGACATAGTTCCGGAAACACCAGGACCTTCCCTCCAATGACAGTGAGCGCGCGAAATCGACATATCTCCGCACATTTTTTACAGCCGTTACAGAGTTCTTCCTGAACGTCCGGTATAAAAGTTGTAACCTCTTCGGTCTCAGTTATTTCCGGGTGCAGGAAAAGATGGGCATTCGGCTCTTCCACATCACAGTCCAAGAGTCGCACCCCTTCCTGAAGAGAACGTGCCAGATTGGTCGCCACCGTGGTTTTACCAGTTCCACCTTTTCCACTCGCAATACTTATGATCATTCCAGCCTCTCTTGTAGTCATGCACCCATCAAGGCACGTATTGAGCTAAGCAGCCCCAGCATTTTTTTTGCCTCATCCACTCCGGGATCAACAGGCAGCTGCATAAACAAGCCTAGACCCTCCGTGACCTCGTGAAATTCTTCGTGAGAAAGAGAACTGACCATTGCACAGTTGATAAGCGGATATTCCTTCATCAACCTCTTTACAAAATCGAGGGCAGGACTGTCTACAAGCAATTCACCAGCAACAATGACTTCAGCCCTGCCCGCAACAACCAGGCCAAAGGCCTCTTCGCCGGATGTTGCCCGATCAACATGTACGTCCTGCGTATTCATCAGCTCAGCCGTAAAATCTGCCAAAGACGCTGATTCCTTACTCACTACCAGTATATTGAACATAACCTTCCTTTATTCCTTAGACTCCAAACCCTGAATCTTCTTCTCAATTTCGTTCAACATTTCTTTTGTCTCCTGGTATTGCTCCTTAAGGGTCTGAAGATCATTTTTCTCCTCCGCAACCAAGTCAGACTGACCTGCAAAACCCTGCCCGGCAAATTGCCCTCTCCCCAGTTCTTTTCCTCTGCCTCTACCATTTTTCACCTGAGGAAAAGTCTGACCGTCTGTTCTACGACACATCATTCCTCTTCGTCCTGCCATCCGTCGTCCACCACTAGGACCTGTCTGATCAAAACCTGGCATAATCTGTCCTCCTCAATGAATTGCTCTACAGGATGGCCCTCTGAGAAATAACTTATACATCGACCATCCTCCTGTTCCTGCCGCTCGTTCTGCAGCATCTGCCGCGTCCGCATCCCGGCATGGTAAATTCTGTCAAATCTTTGCCCTTGAGGTAACTCTCCAGTACGTTTTCTGCTTCTCCCGTTACAAACGAGATAACTTCAATTCCTTGTCTTTCAATCATTAATGCCGGTCCCTCACAGAGGGCACCACAAATGAGGACCTTGACATCATGCTCTTCCAACAGGCTGAGAAACCTGTCAAAGATGGAGGTCGGAACTGCTTTAACCACTGCATCAACAATTTCAGTGCCTTGAATTTCTGCAACTAAAAGCGCTTGAGCCGAATCGAATACAGGCGAAATCCGATTATTCCACACTGTAACAGCAACATGTAATGGTTGGTTCCCTCTCATAGTGTACTACAACAAGCAAATCAGGGGCCAACTGATCGATTAAAGCATTAACATGTATATTATTAGAGACTTGAACGGTAAGCAGAACGACAAATGGGGGATAAAACCTTGGATGGGTCGCGCAAATGCGACCGTATGAGACCGTACAGGGTCGCAAGACAGCGACCCTTCATGCGACTATTGATTACTGGATCGCCCGTCAATATTTGGAAGAAGAATGTTGTATTTTTTCAGTTTACGAAACAGTGTACTCTTATGAATACCAAGGTCTTTTGCGGCAGCCAACCTATTGTATTTGTTACGCCTAAGAGACTCATTAATACGTTCTTTCTCGCTAAGACGTACAGTCTCTTCCATAGAACTGGGATTCATGGTTTCATTTTTTCTTGATAGGAAGAGGGATGGAGGCAGGTGGCTTCTTTCAATTTCGCCTTCGTGGCAGAGCACGAAGGCATGTTCAATAATATTCTCAAGTTCACGAATATTGCCGGGATAGTCATGGGAAAGCAATAGCGACATTGCCTCCGTACTGACATCTGCCACTGATCGACCGCGAATATGGTTCATTTTTTTTATAAAACGCTCAATGAGCAGCGGGAGGTCTTCCATCCTCTCCCTGAGCGCTGGCAATTGGAACTGAATAATATTGATTCGGTAGAAGAGATCCCGTCGAAACTCTCCTGTTCCAACCATTTTACCTAAATCACGATTGGTCGCAGCAATAATTCTGGTATCCGTTTTAACCTTCTCGACGCTGCCAAGGGGTTGGAACTCTTTTTCTTCGAGGACGCGCAGCAACCGCACCTGAAACGCTGATGAGGTGTCACCGATCTCATCTAAAAAAAGAGTTCCTTTTCCAGCGGCTTCAAATAGGCCCGGCTTATCACGATCAGCACTGGTAAAAGCACCGGCTTTATAGCCGAATAACTCAGATTCCAGAAGTGTATCAGGAAGCGCACCACAATTAATGGCCACAAACGGCGCATCTTTTCGCCAGGACAAATTATGTAGTGCTGAAGCCATAAGCTCTTTACCCGTGCCTGTTTCCCCCTCTATCAATACCGTACTGTCGCTCTCCGCTACCTGGGGAAGAATTGCAAAGATCTTTCTCATAGCACCACTGCGACTTACCATATCGCCGACTTCGAAGTTTCCACTCAACTCGCGTCGTAGTTCTTCAACCAGACTATGATCTCTGAAAGTCTCCACACCTCCCAGAATTTCGCCTTGTTCATTTTTCAGAGGCGAGGTGGAAACACTGATAGGAACCCGCTGTTGGCGGTTGTTGATGATATAGGTAGAGCTTGATAAAAAGGATTTCCCTTCCTTCATGGTCCGCTTGAGAGCGCAGTCACCTTCACACATATTTGAACGAAACACTTCCCAGCAAAACCTGCCGATCGCCTCCTCACGGGAGGTTCCGGTAATCTCCTCTGCAGCCTTATTAAAACTTGTAATCCGCCAGTTATGATCCACCGTGAAGACTCCATCCGAAATGGATTCCAGAATAATCTCATTGGCAGTTTTTGCTATCGATTCGGAACCACTCATAATTTCGGACTTCTCTCTATGACTTCGACTACATAGGAATACATATTTTCGACGATAATGGCGTACCCTTTAGCATTTGGATGAACGCCATCAGACTGGTTCAGCTCAGATACCATAGCCACTCCTTCAAGAAAAAAAGGGAAAAACACAACATCAAACTCTTCTGCCAAACCGGGATAGATCCGATTGAAACGTGAAACATAGCCTGGGCCGAGGTTCCGGACCATTTTCATACCTACGAACACGACCTCAACCTCGCTCTCCTCCAGCAGTCGTAACATCTGCCGGATATTATCTTCTGTCACCTGTGGGTCCACCCCGCGCAAGCCATCGTTTACCCCTATTTCCAGAATGACAATATCCGGCTCAAGAGTGAGAATCCACTCCATGCGAGAAAGAGTTCCACTACTTGTTTCGCCACTGACACCACCATTTATCACCTGATAAGGGTAACCAGCAGCCCGTAGTTTTCCCTCAAGAACAGCTGGGTAACTCTGATTTTCATCCAGACCGAACCCAGCGGTGAGGCTGTCTCCCACCGCCACTATTGTCTCCACCAGGGTCACTTCCTGAGCCACCGCTTCAGTCTCTTTCTGCTGCTCCTGACTACAGCCAACTATAGCCAGAATCGCTATGAATATAATTCTATGACCTGTTTTTAGCATTCTACCTCACAGACTCTCCTGATTTCACCTTCCAGACGTTTTGAGAAAAATATGTACATGGGTAGCCTTTTGCAATTGCCCCTAACCTTGAAATACTCATGACAACTGTTCCCTCAGAAAACTGGCAGGTTTACGACGAATAATCGAATATGAGCTGACAACACCTAAGGTCAGCACCAGCACAACGGTCCCTACGAGCAAGACAACACTGGCCTTCCAGTGCGGATTATAGTCGATATCGAGAAGAAGAGAACAAACAGCCCAACTGCCGAACTGACCAAGTACAATCGCACAACCTCCGCTTAACAAGGCAAGAAGACAATTCTCAAAGAGAAATACCTGCAGTACAAACCTGGCTCCAGCCCCAAGAATCTTATAATACACAGCTTCTCGTACCCTTGCCATCCTTGTTGCCAAAATGGAACTCACAAGAATCAAGGCTCCGGCCAGTATAGAAAAAGAGGCAAAAAAGGTTATGATGGTTGATAGTTTCAGCATTATTTTGCCTAGCTCTGCCGCAGTTTCACTGACATTTATTGTACTCACATTTGGAAAACGGTTCACAATATCATTCTCTAACTGCGGTATCATTTCCTTCTCCACATGCATAGCTGCAAAAAATGTCTGTGGTGCAGTTCTTAAATATTTCTCAGGGAAAACATAATAGAAGAAAGGATACAGCATTGATTTTGTACGGCTTCGAATAGAGCTGACCTGTGCTTTCAAGAGGACGCCCTGAACATTGAACAATAGCACGTCAGCCATTTTTATATCGCCCATATCGGCGACAGTATCCAATATGGAGACAGGAATAATTCCTGCCCGGATGTTTTGTTCAGGAAAAAGCGATTTTCCCTGCAAAAAAACTTCGTCTTCAAGTAAGGATTCCCGGTAGGTAAGGTTAAACTCACGGGCCAGACTGTCCCCACGTTTTTTAAGCTCATCCTGTCGACTGATTTTTTTGCCATTAATTGATGTCAACCTGGCGCGGATAACTGGGAAAAGCTCAGTATCAGCTCCCACAAGTTCAACAAAGTCTTTTTGTTGATTCTTCTGGATATCAAGACAAAAAAGACTTGGTGCATCTTTTGGATACGAGTTGATATAGGTGTCAAAAAGATTGTGCTCAACAAGGAATATGGTCAACAAAACGGCAAGTGATGACGCGAGAGTCACAACAATGGAACGAGTGGCATTCCCAGGCTGCAACAAACTACGGACTGCCTGCCGCAAACTGAGAGAAGTCGTCTTTATATGGGACAGGGCAAAAAGCATTCCTGAGACCAGAAGCGCAGTAAATGCAACAAGGACGAGAAAGCCCCCAATAAAGTAGAGCCCGATACGCACATCTTCGAGCTGGTATATAACAAGCCAGAAAAGCAGCAGAAGCCCACAACCAAACAATCCCCAGGAGCGCCCTCCGCGCAAACTGTAGTCAGTTTCTTTTCTAAAAATAGCAGAAGGTTTGACCTTTTTTATCCCGCTTAAGGGCAGATAAGTGAAAAACAGCACAGCCAGAACCCCAAGCCCTATTCCTTCCAATATATCCAGGGCCGAAACTCCAAGGTCAATCTGAGCAGGAAGGAGACCGCCAAAAAGGTGGGAAAAATTTCGTTCTACCATAAACCCTGAGCCGATACCAAGGGCCCAGCCGATGCAACTCAAAACCATGACGAGCAGCAAATAATGGAATGTGAGAAAGAAGCCGCTTGCGCCTAGGGAGCGGGTCATGGCAAATGTTTTCTCCTTTCTGCGTAAAAGAGCAGCAAGGGAACTCTGCATACCGATTCCTGCCAGCAGCAAGGTAAAAACAGAGATAAGCGAGAGAAAGAAGAGCAGGTTATCAAAGAAACGCTTTACCCGGGACTCTGTGTTTGCGAAGGTAGTAACTCGCTCCTGACTTCTAGCAGACCTTTCCTGCAGTCTCAATGCAACTGTGCTAATCTGGTTTTCATCCTCCAGCCGCAGAAGGGTTCTGTAGTGCACACGACTCCCTTTACTTACCAGGTCCAGACGATTCAGATCGGCTGCTGAAACGAGGATGCGAGGACCGAAATTAAAGAAGTCAACAGGCCGTAACGATTCACTCAGCACCACGTCAGCGATTTCAAGGTCAGCCTCTCCAAGACGCAAGGAATCTCCAACGGCAAGGCCAAGTCTTTTCAAAAGTGCCCCGGCGACGACCACCTTTCCAGGCAGTAAAACACTCGAGAAAGGCCTCCCCGATTGTAACAGAACCTGCCCATAAAATGGATAGCCGTCTTGCACAACTTTGATATTACTAAGCAGAGATTCTCGACCATCTTCCCTTCTGGCCACCGAATAAAACTCCCAGGTTTGAACTGCCTGCACAGTTCCATTTGCCAGAACTGCCACGATTTCGGTTTTCAGCCCCGGGGAATATTCATAGTGTGAATGCACAATGATGTCTCCACCATGTAAACTTCTTGCATCACTCATAATTGAGCTGTTCACATCACGACGCAGGCTATTTACGGCCACAATACTGATGAGAGATAATGCTACGCAGAGAACAAAAACGACAGACTGGCTTTTACTGTGAGCGATCTCACGAAGAAGAAATCGAAGGTTCATGGGCCCACCCGTATTTCTTCCACAACTCTGCCGTCATTGAGCTGAATTATCCTGTCGGCATGAAAAGCAAGAGAACGACTGTGGGTGGCCATAACCAATGTGGTCTTTTTATCGTCGTGCAGGTCAAGCAGCAGTTTTATGATATTGTCGCTGTTCTTCTTGTCAAGGTTTCCTGTTGGTTCGTCGGCAAAGATGATTTGAGGTTCGTTGATGAGTGCACGACAGATTGCCACTCTCTGCTGCTCCCCTCCGGAAAGCTGAGTAGGAAAGTTGTTTTGCCGATGCAGAAGACCTACTCTATCAAGCAGAGCAGAACCTTTTTGTCTTGCCCCCCGGTCTTTATTCAATTCTGCTGGAAACATTACATTCTCGAGAGCGCTGAGGGATGGGATAAGATGAAAAGCCTGAAAAACAAAACCAGTCAGTTGATTTCGCACCTGGCCCAGCTGATCCTCAGTGAGTTCAGTAATATCACGGCCCGCCATAATAACCCTTCCGCTCGAGACCGTATCAAGACCTGACAAGATGCTCAACAGGGTCGATTTACCGCTACCGCTGCTTCCGGCTATCACAACAAACTCGCTCTTATTAATAGAGAGGCTAATGTTTTTTAATACTTCTGTCTTCTCTCCTGCGGANNATATACTCTTTTGATAAATCATCAGTTTTGAGAATACTTTCCACTATACACCTCAATAGGTTTTAAATTATTAATCATCCAGTTTATAATAACCATTGAAAAGCAAAATTCGACAACGGGAGTCAATTTACGCTAGAGTCAGACTATCGCACCCCATCAATAGCAACTTATTGTCGTCACAGCAAACAGCACGGAGGAAAGAGAGAGGATTGTATTTTCCGGCTAAACTGGCATAGAGATAGCGAACTAACACCGGTAAACGGGAAATAACTTATAAGGTGCTTACACCGGTAAACGGTAAGTAAGTACCTTGTGAGTGTTTATGACATATGTTATGAAGCCGAATCCGTATTTTCTCGGAGTCTTCGCTTACCTGTTTTTTATTACAGCTTTTACGGAGTAAGGTACTAAATAAGAGGAGACTGCTACGGCAAATGCATGTGTTGCAGAGAACCCTTCCGTGGGAAGAAGAGGAGTTACGTACTTTTAAATTGTCGGAGCAAGTAGAGGTGATCTTCATCCCCCTGGTAAATGAAAAATACTCCGGGGCTCTTTTCAGCACCCCCTCGGCGTTTTTCATTTACCTGAGGAGTAGAAGTACTACCTACGAAATTCATTCATAAAAAAACGTTTATTGTTCTATCAGGAATGTCTCTATAGAATCACCTGCTTCGATCCGTGCTTTAAATATATTAGGAGTCCGTCCCTGACCGGTCCAGGTAATGTGTCTTCCATTTTTATCCCAAATTTCATACTTTGGCTGACGAGGTGCCCTTTTACCTGTTTTCTCAGATGAGCCATCCTGTAATTCTTCCGGATCGATTCCGTCTGCAGCCAGTTTTTCACGATACTCACGTATCTTCTGCAGCCGTTTTTCGTTTTCAATCTTTGCAGTCTCTTCCTCTGCAATTCGGTCAGCGATAATTTCTTCCAGCTTTACTTTAATCTCTTGCAATCGCTCAACACCTACCTCTTTTACAGCACTCTTGAAACGACGCGCATGCGTTATAATCCTTATAAATTCACTCATAACTGCTCCTCCACTCATATTCTCCTAAGAGAATGTTATAAATTGATTTCCTCGCAATAAACATATATTCCCAATACTCTTCATCCATCTATCGGCGGTTAATTTAATACAGAAAAAATATATAGCTGCTGGGTATCTTAGTACCTTACGCCGTAAAAGCTATCATAAAAAACAGGTAAGCGAAGACTCCGAGAAAACACGCATTCGGTTTTATAGTATATGGTTATAAGTACTCACAAGGTATTTACTTACCGTTTACCGATGTTAGTTATGTAATTTGTCGTTTTCCATCCAATTCTAATATTTCTATAAAATAATAACAACCAATTCCAATAATTCATTTTATTTATTGGAGTATAAACATACATTCAGCAGGGCAAAAACATTCCAAAGTTCATTGAGAACACATATTACGACCTAGATATCTACCACGAAAAATAAAAATCCAACCCTCTTTATGAAACCGACCGAATATTTTTTTCCTCTGCCACTTCCACCCTGTTACGACCATTTTCTTTTGCTCTATATAAGGCGTTATCAGCAGCTTTGAATAACCCTTTAGCGCTTTGAGCATGCAACGGACTTGTTGCGACACCTATAGAAACAGTCACATGAAGAATCTCTGATAAATATGGAATTGTTATAACTTCTGCAATTCCGGTACGTATCCTTTCAGCCTTCTTCTTTGCGTTCTCAATCTCAGTGGCAACCATAATGATAACAAATTCTTCTCCACCGTAACGACAGGCAAGATCTTCTCCTCTGGTATTATCCTTTAAATATGCACCAAGTTCACGAAGCACACAATCACCCATATCATGGCCATAGGTATCATTAAATCGTTTGAAATGATCGACGTCCAGCATAATAAGACTGCAAGGGGTCTTATATCGTAACATCCGGTAGAACTGCCTTTGCAGAATCTCTTCCATGTGACTTCTGTTAGCCAAACCCGTCAGACTGTCCTGTATAGATTTTACCTTCAGTTCTTCACGGAGCTTGAGGTTTACAAGAGCCAGAGATAAATGCTCACCAAGGCGTGAGCAAAGCCTCGTTTTCCTTCCAAGCTCTGCGGCCTGCTGTTCAGCATCCACATAATCATTTTGGTGAAACATTATATGTAAAAGACCAATTGTCACGCCGTGTGCTATCAGTGGGATGCAGATATAGCCGTGCGGTGCAGAGTCAACGTGGTCACACGTTAATTCCTGGTTCATATTATCGGTGAAAAGATATGTTTTCCCCTGCCGCAAGGCCCAGCAGCTGTCGTTGGTCATGGAAACAAAAGGATCTGCTTCTGACATCGACGGCACCACCTTATCTATCATCTTTTTATCATTATCGTGGAGAAAGAGGATACAGCTGTCCTGAGGGAAAAATATCTTCAGATACTGGCTAATGACCGGATACGTCTCTACTATGTTACGGCAGGATTGCAGCATATCCCCCATTTCACCCATGGAGAGACTTAACTGATTCCGCTGCTCCAGCTCGGCAATACGACTGGATAGCTCGACGGTGCGCTCGTCCACCATACCTTCGAGATCTTCCAGGATTTGCTTCTGTCCTTCCTGAGCAATTCTTTTATCATTAATATCAGACAGAAAGCCTTCAATCCGGGTAATTTCATCACTTCCTCTGTCATAAATGCCCCTCGCATTGAGCAGACACCAGAAAACGGTTCCAGATTTGCGCGCGATCTGCACCTCAAGCCCTTTCACCGCACCATCACTGATGATGAGATCGAGGATGGTATTCCAGAGGTCTTTTCTCAAAATAAGGTGTTGATGAAAGTTGGTCCCTTCCCGTATCAATTCCTGTCCGCTGCTGTAGCCAAGCATTGCAACAAAAGATGAGTTCACCTTGAGGATTCTTCCTTCCATATTAAACTGAAAGATGCCTTCCACCGAGTTTTCAAAGATGGAGCGAAAACTCTTTTCAGATTCATTGAGCTTGGTGTTTGACTCTTCCAACTGAGCGATAAAAGTATTGAAATGCGTTTCCAATCTACCGATTTCATCCGTTGACCCAGGAGTCAATCGAGTGGTAAAATCGCCTCTGGACACCGCTTTGAGTCCAGCCATAAGTCCCATTATCGGCTTTGTTATCGAGCCGCTCACCATCCTGCTAATAACAAAGATTACGATGGTAACCAGAATGAGCGTCCCCAGATTGAACAAACGCAAGGTGGCTAATGGCCCATAAAACTCGTCAAAGTAACTCGAAGAGGCAATAATCCAATTCAACTCCGGGATATAGCTATAGACAGCCAAAGCCTCTCTTGATTGCGATTCTCCCGGATTTTTCCATGAATAGACCATAGTGCCGTTTTTTTTCTCACACATTTCCTTGATAAATTTACGACCATTTTCATCTTCAGCATTGTACAGATTCTGCCCTTGAAGCTTCGGGTGAACAAGCATGTTCCCCTTGCTATCCATGACAAAAGGATAGCCTGTTCTGCCAAAATGTATAGAAAGGATATTTTGCCTCAGATCGTCAGCATTGAACAGACTTATGAGTTCATCCTTGTATGAAGAAGCCGAAATAATCCAGTCCCAGGGACCAAAGTACGTCATATACAACGCCCTGACTCGATCTAGCTCCTCTGCATGTTCCTCTTCGACATACTCAAGGTACCCGTATTTTCTCTGTTTTTGCAGGCTTATATAGTTGTGACTTGAGAAATCCTCTCCAACTAGGTTCTGATCAGGATGGACCTCAACTATCCCAAAACTGTTAAAAGCATAGAGACTTCCTGTCTTGCCGATGGACTGACTGGAAAGGATCTGTGCTGCAAGGGCCTTGGCTTTTTCTTCTTTAAGATCCTGCAGGTAGAGGTTGACCAGGATTTCCAGATTTTTCTCTGCGATTGTCTGCAGATAATTGGTCACCGATACATTAAAAGCCGTTTTGACCATACTCTTCACCGCCAGAGTAGTGGATCGCAATTCATTCTCAGCACTTTCAAGGATAGCTGAACGGGCGAAGAAAAAAAGATATGAATTACCGATTACTACCACAATCAGGAATGTCAGCAGATAGCTATAAAGCATTTTTTGTCTGACAGGCAGATTTATTGTCCACTTCTTAATATCCATATCTATCCGTTATCTGTATTATTTTGAATCCAACCAAGCGTACAAACACCTCAAGTATACATAAAAAACAAGAGGTATTCAAACCAGCTTTCACTCAATCAAATATCTGAGAAGATGTGACATTCTTTAGTTTTTGTTGGACAACAGATGTATATTATTATTTGGGGGGGGATGTCTGTAAGTTTTAAAAGAAATGTTAACGCAATCAATCCGCCAATTTCCAGCGTATCCAGGAGAAATCCAAAGTTATCAGTGTCGAAGAAAAATCACAACCCGACAGAACCGAAACCTACTCTCGACAGCCCTTACAAACCAGCTGTGTACTCATCTTTTCAAGTTTTGTCTGCATCACCATCTCGCCACACCGATCACACGCAGAGGATTGAGCCCTTGCAGCAGTTGGCGGTAGTACCAAGTCAAGATGCTCAACATTAAAAAAAACAGCAGGCCCGCGGTCAAACAGCTCTTCTGCTCTTTTCTCTGACATCTTTTCATACCTCTTTTTTTCACTGGTTCCAGCCATACCGCTACGAATTTTGTCGGCAAGTTTTTCCTCCTCTACAGGTATTTCAAAAATATCCTGCCTTAAAACCAGACGTACAGATTTATTTGTTACGCGATTACCAAAAGTAAAAGCCATCTTACCATGGTCTTTAAAAAAGAAGTTGCCCTTACCAAAAGTACATCCCGTCAAAACCTGAATGGCATCACAACAGCAAGCGTCGTTTTCAACAATTGTAATCAGTTCCTCATCCACAGCTCTTTCGTTTTCAAGCAGGCCCAGGGCACACTTGGCCGCAAGATAACCTATGGTCACTCCCATACAGGTATGACCGTGAAAAGCGACACACTCTTTATAGTCCTGCTCACGTCGTATCGACTCAGGAATATACATGGTTTTCTCCTTCAAAAAGATGCGACCTTACATGGTCTCATCACAAACCCTACTCATTTTCAGTTTCAGCCAGTGGATCAAACGCAAGAATTCGCTGACGAAGAGTCTCGGGAATAGGCGTTTTTTGGGCTAACAGGTAATCGTAGTAAACAATTGCTCCCTCACCTGTCGCCGCAACTCTGCCCAGCTTTTCACTGACCACCAGGTAATTCTGATGAAAACGGTATTCAGAAAGACCACGCATCCGAGCACCCACCCAGATAGTATCCGGATACACTAATGGTGCCTTGAAACGACAGCTTGTGCTTCCAAGAATTGGTCCTTTACTGTTTTCAACCATCTTTTCTGGCATCCCTACCCTCTCAAAATATGCAATCCGTGCATTTTCGAAATAGGTAAAGTAAATGACGTTGTTGACATGCCCTAGGGAATCCATTTCCCGCCATACCACAGGTAATTTTATTACCAGTGGAAAATCTATCAATGCATCATGCATAGTGACAAAGCTCTCTCGCTAATATTCAACAAATAATTGATAATAACGGAGTATGCCAAGGAAGGTACAGAGTGTCAATCTCAGAAACGATCCGAAAACAAAGGAGTGATCTCTTTTTGCAGGAACTGGCCCAAGGGTGAAGCGGGGCAAGAACTGCCCCGCCTTATTAAAGATGCTTTATACTACTTCCTGCATAATGACGAACTTTAAAGCATGGGTGGTACATTTGGTAACACAGGCTGGTTTCAGCCCTGCATCAACGCGGTCCATACAGTAGTCACATTTTACAGCCTTTTTCGTTTCAGGATTGAGTTGCGGAATAGTCCATGGGCAGGAACCGGCACAGGCCATACAGCCGATGCACTTTTCCTGGTCAATATAGACAATACCATCTTCCCTTTTCACCACAGCACCTGTAGGGCAGACCGGCAGGCAGAATGGTTCTTCGCAGTGGTAACATGAGCGAAAGGAAAACTCAGTCTTAGCCACACTTCGCACCTGCACCATGACTGAATGATCAATTTCACAAAGGTATGGTCCAACAGGAAGATCTTTATTGGTTTTACAATGCACTTCACAGCCGTGACAGCCAATGCACCTTTTTCCATTGAGGTAGATCATATATTTGTTCATAATTCGACCCTCCTCTGGGGATTTTTCACACTGCGCCGGACACTGACAAACACCTCGCAGAGGTTAATGGCCCCGCCGGCTTTGTCCCAATCGTCAAGCTTATTATTCATGAGTTTCTGGTCACTGACTCCTGCGTGATAGCTGCGGGTTTGGAGCGGAATCTCTTTACCAAAACCATGCAGGGTATACACAGCCTCAGAATGAATATAATCTACAACATTAGCCTCGACCGTCCCTGTGTAACTCTCGTCTGAAGAGACTACATCCACAAGATCTCCATGAGAAATACCGAGCTTTTTGGCGGCTTTGACATTGATCCATAAGCTATTTTTGGGCATCAACTCGTTGAGCAGTGGATTATTGGTGGTATGTCCATGACTATGTACAGCCGTTCTGCCATACACCAGTCTAAACATACCCTTAGGAGGCCGAGCTGGTGATTCATACTCTTTTAAAGACGGTAGCCCGGCGTCATCAAGCTTTTTACTCATAATTTCAATTTTGCCGGAAGGCGTTTTGAACTGTCCATCCAGTTGAGCAGGATCGAACATCACCGGTTCATCGGTCAGCGAAATAAAGCCTTTTTCATCAAAATCTTTAATGGTATATCCCGTTGGTTCGAGCTGCCAGTCCCAAAACTCTTCAAGAGTCTTAAAAGGGAAATAATCCTTCATATCCAGACGGTCTGCAAGATTTTTGAAAATCTCCCAGGAAGGTTTGGTATCATTCTCAGGATCAACAGCCTTTTTCCGTACAGCAAGGCGCGGTTTAGGGCCTTTTTGCACGCAGATCGGGTTCCCTCTTTCAAGGTAAGTGCATTCGGGGAGTATGATATCCGAATACCAGCCAAATTCACTGTAATGTGCATCTATAGAAACAAGGAGATCAAGGTTATCAAAATACTCCTCCTGCTTCTTAGGATCAGGCATACAGGAAAAAGGATCGTGGCGCATAGCAATCCACGCTTTTATCGGATACGGTTTTCCGGTTTCCATTGCTTCGAAAAAGAGGTGCGCAAGTCCCGGCCCTTTATCAAAATGTTTGTACTTCCAGCCAACCCCGTCACCACGTTTAATGTCCGGTTTGCCAATGTCAATTGTTCTGATTCCTTTTTTCCCACAATCTCCAGGACCTTTAGGAATAAGGAGACCACCTTTCTGCTCAATATTCCCCATGAGAATGTTAAGAATGTGCAGAGCCCTGCTGGCATAAAAAGAATCTTTGTAGCGTGAATAGTTCCAACCAGGGTGAAAGATAACTTTTGGCATGTCTTCTTTCACTTCGCATACAAAGTTTTTGATCGCTTTTTCTCTGACACCACATTCTTTTGCTGCCCAGGCAGGAGTGTACTGTTTAACAAAAGCACAAAGTTCATCAAAGCCGGTGACATAACGATCAATAAAATCTTTGTCATAGGCGCCTTGTTCAATGATTTCATTAATCATGCCAAGAGCCAGAGCATAATCGGTACCGGGTCGAACCTGAAGAAAGCGTGTAGATTTCAGCCCGGTAATGGTCTGACGAACATCGACATAGGTCAGTTTTCCACCGTTATCCAGCATGTCAAGAGTCTGAAGATTCTCAGCAATACGCAACGAGGAGAACATGTTACGACCAAAGAGAATCAGATGTTTGGCATTTTTTATATCATAGACAAACCCCTTCCTGCCGACACCATTGATGGAAAGGCTGGCGTGGTGGGTATTCCTTCCACAGGTATTGTCATGGTTGGTATAATTGGGCGAACCAAAGGCATGAATGAAGGACTTGTACATTGACTGCCACGGTCCTCCACGGGAGCTGAGAACCACAGACTCGGGTCCATGTTCGCTCTTAATTTTTTTCATCTTTTCGGCGATATAATCGTAGGCCGTGTCCCAATCAACGGCCTTCCAGCGACCAGAACCCCTTGCGCCATTCCGAATGAGCGGCTGCTGCGGCCTTTCCTGGTCAGCGACCAGTGCAGGGCCTGCCGAACCTTTAGGACAAAGAGCACCGCCTAAGAGGTGTTGATTCCCTTCGATCCAGGTGACCCTATTGTTCTCTGTTTCCACCCGAATAGGACAGCGTACAGAGCACATCCCGCAGATGGAATAAACAGACTTTTTCATGATATTTCCTCCTCGATCAGGTGCATCATTACACACCTGATCGTTCCATTGGCCTTTTTATTGAACATAATTCAGTCGGCTGAGCACTGCTGCTAGGTTGCTCAATCCCAAAACCCCAGTAACGTTTCGTTATCCATTTGGTAATAAAAATCGCACAGTTCAGCAAAAGTACACAGCAGATAAACCAGAACAGCGCGCCAATTATCACGGGTTCGGTACTGCTGAAACGCAAGATATAGTTTTGGCCGAAGAGCTCAAGGAGTCTATCGGCACGATACGCCTCATTGATATAGGTCGCCATGCAAACCACAGGCAGATAAAATGTTATAAACCCCAGTAGTAAGCCTTCTAGAAAATAGTCGTAATAGGCACGGTTTAGATGTGCCTTGTCTATATTTCTGGCAAGGGTTCTCCCTTTTTCACGGTCTTCACATTTCATAGCTTCTTCACGAACCTCGAGCCAGTGCTGGAAATCTTTTTCCAAATTGCTCAACCTTTTAGTCCGTATATGTTTTTTTAGAAACTTAGTAACCAGAACTGTTACCACCGCCAAAAGAAGGATGACGAAAATGGGGCCCAAAAAGTGAACGTAGCCTAACAAATTATCGAGCGCCACGGTTCCTTTTAGAATGAGAGCATAAATATACTCCCAAGCTATATCAAGAAATTCTTCCATTATGTATTCCTATCACCTTGGAAAACAACTTTTCAGCAGCAAGCTTGTTGTCAGCTGGCCTGCTGCTGGAGAGCTATACTACCTGACTTAAATCCAGTACTCAATCTTCAAGAATCTGAAGAACAGGAAGAACAGGGTACAAGCCAAAACAACTTTAAGAGTCATTTCACTAAACAGCTTCTGAAAACGGCTACCGAGCATTCCACCAACGAAACCACCAATAATTATAGCAATAGCAAGAGTCATATCAGGCAGGTAACCATTCATCACATAACCAATGAATGAGCCGATACTGGAGAAACAGGTACCAATTAGTGAAATTGGTACGGCAACATACATTGGAAGAGCAGCAATACTGGTCATCATTGGCACGAGCAGGAAACCACCACCGATACCAAATGCCCGGGAAACAACACCAACAATAATGCCAAGACAAGCAAAAAGTGCTGGATTAATGCGGAACTCTTCACCCCAAAACTTGAAACGGTAGTCAAAAATACCTGACTTAACTGGTTCAATGGATCCCATTTCAACCGCTCCACCTTCGGCTTTTGCCTTGGCAACAGCAGCATTGAACTTCTGGGTCATAGCTTTAATATTCTTTCTCTTGGACATGGCTTTTGGAGTCATTTCCAGCAGGGTCTTAATACCCATAATGACAACCAGAATACCGAGCCATTCTTTATAGGCAGCCATGGAAAGATGCTGGGTAGCATACTTACCTAACCAGACAGAACCAATAAAGATACCTGCACCAAACGAAAGACCGACCGGCCAGGCAACACGTCGTTCAACCACGGCAAAGCGGTAGAAACTCCCTAGCGGGGAGAAAAGTGTCAGGGCAATATTGGAAGGACGGAGAACGTTCGCAGCATTGATACCAACCGGTCCAGCGGTCTGGACCACAAGAGCTTGAAAGGCACCCATTAACATACCACCGGCTGCACCAATCATTGAGAAGTAGGTCCCAACAAGAATAGCACCGATAACCACATAGATCGGGTTCATATACCGGTAGGCTTTGTTCATCCAATAGCCGTTCTTCAAAAGAGCATAGGATCCGTTTTTTTCGCCGTTTACATAGACATCAAACTTGGTGTTGGGAGCAGTATGGCGAAACGACGTAAAAGATGCGGTGAACTCTCCGGTCTTTTTATCAAGCTGAATGGAGGTTCCTTTATCCCAGTAGTTTCCGGAGCTCTCGTCACCAATGACACTTCTAGCGAAAATAACAACCTTGCCTTTTTTGTTTCCTTCTTTAACGATGGTATTGATTCCGTACTTGCTTTCATGACCAAACTTGAACATATTCCATTGTTCTGCAGTTTCAATCGGGCCAAGCATTGCTTTTACAGCATCATCAACCTCGTTGTAATCTTTTTTGAGCTGAAACATTGAGGTGGTGTACAGTCCTTTACCGATAAAAGAAGGTCCACCGAATCTTTTCGGAATATCCTTTCCGAAAGCATCACGATTACTTGTTAGCATGTAATAGAGAGGCGGGACAGCTGTGTCCATGGTAAAACCAAATTTGTCCGCATTTTTTTTTAGCTTTTTTACTTCATTGATACCATCGGTTTCCTTTGAAGCAAATTGATCTTGCTGAGCTATGGCAATATAGAGCTCTTCGCCAGGTGTGATCGTTCCTTTAATGGTTACTTGATCACCAGCTTTGTACTCTTTTGCCGAAATTGTATTTTCAGCAAAAGCGGCCGTATTGGCCATAAGAAATAAGATTGCTGTTGCCAGCAGGGTTACAGACCAGAATGATCTCTTCATCTTCTCTACTCCTTCAAATGGTTAATAAAATCCCGAATCAATACAATCACCAGGGATTATGACAAAACTATTTTCCTTCGGTAAGCTGCAGTACCGTTTCTACCTTCAGTTCAAGTTCCTGCTTATCAATTGGCTTGACACAATATTCGTTTGCCCCGAAACTCAAGGCGTCACGAGCTGTTTCCACTGTTGGATAGCCCGTCAGCATGATGGTTTTCATCTTAGGCTGTATACGTTTAAACTCGGCCAAAACCTCAATTCCGCTCATTTTTTTCAGCTTTATATCAAGAATAGCCAGATCAATTGTATTTTTACCAACAAACCTGATCGCCTCTTCTTCTTCTGTAAACGTGTGCACTGTGTGTCCCTGCCTGGAAAGTATCTTTCTGATAAGTACACAGGCATCAAAAACATCGTCTAATGCTAGAATTTCAGCCATTTTATACCTTTATGGTGTTGTGTTAATAAGCTCAATTGTCGGGATAGATTTCTTCAATTTCAGGTTTGTCAGCCACTGGCACAGGGAGTTTGATGTGCATAGCGGTGCCAGGCTGCAGCCCTTTTCCTGTTCTGTCAGCAACCGGGCTCTCTATGGAAATGGTTCCTTTGTGGTCTTCTATGATGCCATAGCTAACCGAAAGGCCGAGCCCCGTTCCTTTGCCTACAGATTTTGTGGTAAAAAATGGGTCGAAAACTCTAGTTATAATCTCCTGATCAATCCCTGTTCCTGTGTCTACCACAGACGCCGTTACCATATTATCTTTAATGGAATAGGTGGTACGCACTGTCAAGACACCACCTTCATCTTCCATAGCATGCTGCCCGTTATTGATAAGATTGACAAAAACCTGGCGTAATTTTTCTTCATCCCCGTTTATGACCGGAAGGTCATCAGCTAGACATTGCTCTATTTCGATGTGATCCAGATGAAGATTATGTTCTGTGATGGCCAAGACATCGGTAAGAATTTCATTTATTTTAACCTTCCCGGGAGAGCTACCTGACTGGCGTGAGAATTTCAGCAAATCCGCAACTATTTTACGACATGCCTGACTCTGCCTCTCTACCACCACAAGGTTTTCGTACTCTTCACTATCTTCAGTAAAGTCATCTTTCATCAGTTGGGAATAGCCGAGGATAATTCCAAGGGGGGTGTTGATCTCATGGGCGACCCCAGCCGCCATCTGCCCAACAGAGGCCATTTTTTCCGTACTGATCATCTGAGTTGTCATGTTTTTCAGGCGAGTAAAGTCTTTTGCTATTCCTTCGCAACCATTAAAACTTTTTTGATCGTCATAGAGAGCCGTCGCTGAAAGCAAAACATAGATAACCGTGCCGTCTTCGCGGAGGAATTCGGCTTCAAAGTCTTCGACAAAACTCTTTGTCCGGAGGGTTGTATTGAATGTTTCAAGACTACCTTTATCTACGAACAGACGGTCTAAAGAAAGACGAGAATTGTCTTTAGCGGAATAATCAAGTATTTCCAAGCCAGCTTCATTCATGTCAATGACGCAACCTTCTGCGTCACAAAAGAAGACCATATCCTTAGAATTATGGAAAAAATTTCGGAATTTTTCTTCCGACAAGGTGAGGTCATAGGTACGTTTCTCCACCATTTCTTCCAACTGCAGGTTCATTTCTCCCATGGTGGCGCTGGCTTCTTCCAGACTGCTATTTGCTCTCTTGAGGCTTTCAGCTTTTTCCTGAATCGCACGGTACCCTTCAACACCCTTGTGGTAGTAGATAGTGACAGCCGAAACAGAAATCATCAGCAAGGTATTGAGACCACCAGAATAGGGAGAAAGCATGGTCCAGACTTCTCTTTGATCACTGATGAGAAGAGCCTGTTTGACCATATGGCCAACCGCTCTTGAAATGGAAAAGACAACGAGGGTCATGCAGAAATAGTGGAGGAATCCCCATAGGAAATTCTCAGGTTCCCTTCGAGTCAGCAGGAACGTATAACGCAGAGACAGAAACGAGAGGATAATCATCAACTGTGAGCCGACAATATCGGTCACCACCGAAGGCAGCATATACAGTTCCATTACTATTCCCCCTCCTTTAGTGAGCGATTATAAAAAGAACGTAGACTCAAAAAGAGGAAAAACATACCGGGCACTGTTAACAGATGATCCAATTTAGCTGTATAGTAGACAATTTTCACAAATGTTAGCGGCGCATTGACTGTACCTTGCAGATAACCGTCAGCTACAGAAATATCTCCGGGAAGCAGATTTTGTGTTGCCGCATGCCCAAACAGCGCCAGTAGATTCCAGAGAATGGTCAGTACACAGAATACGCGTAAATAGGACCAGCCGCGCCCTGAAAATGCCGACCTTTTCGTATCCCAATACAAATATCCTAAAGCCGCCATAAAGAAAATATGCGCCATCTGGTGAACATATATCCCTTCCGGCTTACTATGAGTCTGAAGCGCCAAACTTTCCTCGGGAAAGAATATGCAGCAGACGAGAGCAATAGAAAAGATAGCCAGATATTTCAAGAGACAGGGCATAATCAAATTTCTAAGCCGAAGAGGTGCAGCATTTTTAATGCAGTTCGTATCATCAACAGTGTCCCTCTTCTTCTTCACGTTTCCAGGGATTCAGAAGATCCTGGTCAATATTACGAACCACAGATACCCTTTGTATCTGCAATTCTTGTGAACAAGATAGCATTTAGTATGCCAGGTAATTTATTTATGACAGAGATGTTGTGTCTTGGTGAGTATCTTCAGTAGGTTAGGATTTTTTTATCCAGCAGAAATCGTGAAAATAGAGTAAAAAACCCTTGGAAATGGTGTGGAGATGTGCAGCAAAATTGACGCATCGAATCATTTATGTTGCGCCTGACAAATTCGGGTCAAATGAGTTAGGAAGGTATTCGAAAATCACCGGAAACAATGTGGCACCTTCGCATAAGACGCTGAAATGCTTGACGATCCATTCCGCTCTCTTTTGCTGCAGTTGATACATTGCCATCACTCTTTTCGAGCGCACGAGTGAGATAGGCGGAAGTGAAACGCCGTACTATTTTCTCTTTAGCCTCTCTATAGTCCTCTTCAAAGAGGAGGCTGTCTACAGCTGTTGCATCCGGGGGGGGTTGTTCAGACTGCTTCGAAGTCACAAAATCATGGGGGGTAATGAACTGGCTCCTACAGAGCAGTGTAGCCCGGTTGACAATGTTTCGTAGCTGTCGGACATTACCCTTCCAGTTTTTCTCCATGAGAAACTGCAGTGCATCGGGCGTGAACTCCAACCCCTTTCGACCATATTCCAGGCTAAATTCCTTTAGAAAATGATGTGCCAGAAGGGGAATATCGTCGGAGCGCTCAGCCATTGTGGGGAGTGTGACCTGTACGACGTTGAGACGGTAGAAAAGATCTTCCCGAAACTCCCCACGGGCCATTTTTTCTTCAAGGTTCTGATTGGTTGAAGCAATAACCCTGACATCAACTTTCGTTGTGCGTGTTTGCCCAAGAGGCTGGATCTCTTTTTCCTGGAGGACACGGAGTAATTTTGTCTGAACCGCCACCGGAATATCCGCAATTTCATCAAGGAAAATGGTTGACCCACCTGCCTCTAAAAAAAGTCCATCTTTCGCTTTTTCCGCTCCAGTGAACGCTCCTTTAACATAACCAAAAAGCTCACTTTCAAGAATATGTTCAGGTAGAGCGGGACAATTAACGGTGACCATTTCTCTGTCCGAACGTGGGCTCAAGGTATGTATTGCCCTGGCCGCAACCTCCTTTCCTGTACCGGATTCGCCACGGATAAGCACGGTGGCATTGCTGTCAGCAATGCGGGAAAGGAGCTCCACTGTCTGAATCATCGCTTTGGATTCTCCGACGAATCCTGTCTTAGAAAGCGGTCTTTCCAGCCGTTGCTGCAGGTATTGATTTTCTCTCAGCAACAGGGTTCGCTCAAGGGCTCTCTGTATCGCGCCGACTATTTCACTGTTATCGAAAGGTTTCTGGTAGAAGTCATAGGCGCCATCTTTCAAGGCTTTTACCGCCAGTTCAATAGTACCGTAGCCGGTCATAATCAGAGTGGTAATGGTGGAATCAAATTCTGTGATCCTCTGTAGCAGTTCAAGACCATTCAAGCCCGGCATCATAATGTCTGATAATACGACATCAGGCAGCCAGGAATCTATTATTCCCATCGCCTCCAAACCTGAAGCAGATAAACGCACTTTACAGTTACATTTTTTTGATATCACCTTTTCCAGGAGATGAAGAAAATCTTCATCGTCGTCGACGATGAGAACACGCCTATCTGATATTTTTCTGTCTTTCATCGCATATCATGAGAATACATTAGAAAACTGACTGTAGTGTCTGAGACCGGTAAACGGTAAGTAGGTACCTTGTGAATATTTATAACCAATTATTATGAAATCGAATCCGTATTTTCTTGTTTTCTATAACAGCTTTTTCGGAGTAACATACTAAATTCGCATATTATTTTCTTTATGCTACTGCATTTACAGATCCAAATCGATCTCAAGTGAGATTGATCACCTTTTGCTCGCTGCCATGAGGTGGAAATAGGTCTGAATAAATTTTCCTGAGACCGCATCAATGAGCGACGAATATACGCCTGCCCCCTGGGGCAACTGACCGGCAAGAGAGAAAAATGCCTCATTTGAAAGGTGAGCGAGTTTGTCCATTATCGATTTCATAAATTCCGGATCCAGTTCTTTTCCGCCATTCGCCCTGCATCGAATTGGTCGAGCGTCATAAAGAATACAGGACCCTTCAACCGAGAGAGGACAGAGCAGTTCGTCCTTTATATACAGTTCCTGTAATCCCGGTGCTTGATTGAGGTTGAGGCACCTCAAGGAATGTTCGCACTTTTCACGACAGGCAAGGGCCCGGTCAATAGCTGCAGTCCTTTGTCCTGAAGTCAGCCTCCTATTCATAAAATCGACGAGATACAGTGCCTCAAGCAGCGGTATATTAAAGGATGAATGACAACAGCAGTCACTTTTCTTCCCACAGGAGTGAGATATCCCGCTTCGAACCATTTGTTTGTCCACTTCTGCGGACATCAATTGATATTCTGCATAAAAATGTACGATATCGTCAGATTGTCCGTGGTCCACCTGTGCCGGACGAAGGGTAAAAGCTCCCTGCAGTTTCCCATATTTCTTCAATGCTTTCCATTGACGGTAGGTCGATGGAAGTGCCTTTGTCTTTTTAAGTTCTTTTTTAGTTCCTTTTAAGTCGAGACCTCTACGCAGTAAATACGCCGAAGTGAAGGTGCCCGTCCTTCCCTGGCCGAATCTGCAGTGCACCAGTACCTTTTTCTTTAGATACAGTGCTTCGTCAAGCCATTCCAGGCCTTTCTCCATTGCATCCAGATCAGGGGCATATTCATCATAGGTTGGGAGATAATAGACCTCAAAACCTGCCAGCTCTTCGAGCTCGTGCAAGTCACTATACTCATGACAAAGGTTGACTATGCTGTTTACTCCCTGGTCACGAATGGAATCGAACTCTTCATAGGACATAGGCGCCCGCCCAACACCTAAATATTCAGTAATCCAATTAATTTCGTAGCTCATAGCCGTTTTCCCTGAAACGAATAACTGTCATCACATTGAAAAAAGAGATCAAGGTGAGTTCCCACTAATCCTTCATCCTTCAACACCATATCCATGAGCTTTGACGTCCCGAGCATCCTGCCCAGTGTGACAAGACGCTGCATAAGTTCATCCCTGGGTAATGATTCGAGTCTGCCGTCAAGAAGATCAGTCTTACGGGAAACAATAAAGCCGAGCTGTATCAGGATCGCTTCAATAAATTGGAGCCGGTAGTAGCGACCTTCAAACGTCCCCCCTCCTCCTGAAAATCGTATTGAACAGTAATTCTGCTCACTATTGTCTCCACAGAGTGTGTCTACAATAGTAAAATGATACCCGAACCTGATATTCAAGTTCAAATAATCATCGCCACAAACGGCATAACTTGCTGACTCAACCTTATTTTTAAAAGCAAAACCATCTGTCATTGCCGCATTGTCATATTCTTTCCAGTTATAATACGTCTGTTCGCCCCAATTGATTGAGGAATGCGAGAGCCCCAACCACAGAGCTCTGAAAGGGAGGGAGGACACCTGGTCAAGATCGAGTGTTTCTTTGTTGGTGCCATTTGTTTTTTTGTTACCACTAACATCCATCAGATAGAGCTCGAAAGGAAGTTCAGTTACCAACCTTTTTCTGACACCGCGCCGGCTACCCGATTCTCCAATCGCAAACATTGCCCGAACTCCAGTCTCATGTGCAAACCGGATAATATCATGAAAAGAACGGCAGGATTCGGGAACAAAAGAATCAGCCTCAGGGTCGAGGATGCTGAGCGGCGCAATAAAATCAAGAATCCGTTTCAATCTGCTAAAATAGGGAGATCCATTTTTTTCTCGCATCCCAACAACTTTTGGAGGACAATTCTTATCCTGACCTCGATAGACATTTCTGTTATCAGCATCAATTGTTATCTGTTCTCCATCCACTACAACCTCTCTCAACCCTCCTGCCGCAACAATCATAGGGATACCGAATTCCCGGCAGATGGTGGAAAAGTGGCTGGCGACACTCCCTCTACTTGCTACGACCCCATTGACTTTTGATAGTATAAAGGCCAATGAGGCCGGAATGTTGTCAACGATGAGGATCGCGCCTTCGGGTACAGAGGAATGAGCCTTTCCGGTAGAAAAAAAATGAGCTGGTCCTCCAGCCCTGCCCCGTGCCGCCGACACACCACCATGGAAGATAAGCGGCAGCTCAGCGGGCTCAGGTTCCTTACCCTTACCGCCTGAGTTGAGTATAGGCACCTGTTTCTTTTGTATCCCTTCCGTTCGCAGGGGCCGGCTCTGCAAAACGTACTGATCACTGTCATTCATTGCCCATTCAATATCCTGGGGGCTACCAAAAAACGCTTCAAGGTTCATGGCTATTTGAGCCAACTTTTTCGCGTCGTCCCTCGATATTGGACTTTTTCCTGCAGAAACTTTTTCGACGTTGCAACTGTTCTTATCAAATCGGTGCTGGCAGGCTCTAGACCTGCCATCGACGAGTTTTTCCCCTTTTCCGGCGACACTATAGACAAAAACAGCATTCTTTTCTCTTCCGGCAGGATCCGCAGTGTAAACAACTCCGGCGGCTGTTGCCTCAATCATCTCGACGACCAATACAGCCATTGAAGCTTCCTGGTCGCTGATACCTGCATTTATCCTGTAGAGCAATGCCCTCGGACTGTATTTCGATGCCAACACACGTAAATAGCTCTCAACTATGCAGCCTGGATCCACCTCAAGTACTGATGAGTATTGCCCAGCAAAGGAGTTCATGCCATCTTCATGAACCGCACTGCTACGCACTGCAAGTTGTATTTGCCTGTTCACTCCTGCTCTGACAAGAAGGTTGTCCCTTGCTCGCAAAAGCTCATGCTCGATTTCCGGAGGAATAGTCGCGCCCATTACAAGAGACATAAGATATTCAGATGCTAGAAGAAGCGAGTCTTTATCTGCAATATCCAGAGTTACAAGGTGGGCATCTATCGTCTCGTCAAGTCCATTGTATTGGAGCAGAGCCCGCCAGCAGTTAGTGGTTACAATGAACCCTGGAGGTACGGGACCGGATTGTTCTCGACACAGCAGAGCAAGATTGTTGGCCTTGTTGCCAATCAGGTCGGCCTGCACTCGAGAGTCGTCAAGCCACTGAATAAAAGGGGCTTTTGAGGATTTTCTCTCTGGTTCGAGGAGGCAACGAATATAGGAATCAAATTTTTTATAATAGGTCAGAGTGTCGCTGGCGTTACTGGTCTTTAGAAAGGTCAGTTCCTCGGCCATTGAACCTACAGCAGTACTCAGCATGTTGTAAGCAGCGATGACTTTTGACCATTCTGCAGGATCATTCTTAAAATAGAAATCCTGAAAATCTGCCATCAACTCATGACACAACTGATCCTGCTCCAGAAGTCTTTTAAAAGACTCATAGGTCTCTCGCTGCAAACGGTCGGGAGCGAAGAATTTATAGGTCCATCGTTTGAAAAGGGTATTGCTACGCATTTATCCCCCCACACCATTTTAGTACCTTACTCCGTAAAAGCTGTCACAAAAAACAAGATAATACGGATTCGATTTTATATTATATGGTAAGTAAGCACCCACAAGGTACTTACTTACTGTTTACCGGTGTTAGTATTAAAGTTCGTTCTGGTCATTTTTCAGTGCTGTTGTTTCCCCCAGATGGACGCCATCCGTGAAGCCCCCAAAGAAGCGACACCAATCCTAAAAGAGTAAAGCATGCCGCCGACCACGCCACAACCGAAATACCACCAATTTTCCAGAAGAGACCACCAACCAGAACACCAATCATCCGGCCAATCCCGGAAGAGGCATAAAACCCGCCCATCATAGTAGCCCTGGCTTCAGGCATCAACTCGGTGCTCAGGGAAAAGCTGCTAACGATGGTAAATTCAAAAAACAGAAACACACAGAACATACCAGCCATTGCAGACATTAAGGTACAACCAATGAATGGTAACAGAATATACGCAGAGATAGCCAGACAGAGACCGAGGATGATAGCTCTTTTCAGTCCGAGTCGATCTGCAAAAAGAGCAGTCATTGATTCACCCAGCAGTTCGGCAGCACCGATTGCCACAGTACTAAAACCAAGAGTTACGAGGCTTACCAGGAAATCCTGCTCAAACCAGGCACCATACACTACAAACAGACTGTCGTTGGCAATTGATATCCAAAAACCAAAAACAAGCATGCCGGCTGCAGGTCGATTTTTGAGGAGCTGAGGCAGCGATGCAAACAGCCCCTTCCGACAGTGTTGGCTGACAGAGCCGGCATCATCTGCTGGTAGTATTTTACCCAGACCAATCCACCCCACGGCTCCGAACAACGCCATGATATAAAAAGAAACGCTGAAGCCAAGATGTTCGATAATCAGACCCAGAGCAGGAATCCCCAGCAAAGTAGAGCCGGCCCATGCCATTTCGACAGCACCAATCGCCCTGCCCCGTCGTTCATAGGGAACATGCTTTCCAATAAATGCCTGGATGGAAGGGTCAAAGACAGTCTTACCTAAACTCGCCAAAATCAGACCGGCAAAGACAAACCAGTATTTGGGTACAAGGCCACAGACCAGCATCCCTCCGGCAAACATGGCAAGCCCTGCCCGTATCATGCTCCGATAACCAAATCGATCAGCCAGAGGCCCACTAAACAGTCCCAGGATAGAGGTAAACTGGCTGGTAGCTATAACAGAGGTAACGGCAGAAAGAGGAACGGCAAGTTCCCGGCTGAGAGCGGGGGCAAAGGGATAGATAAAACGACGCCCAGTATTGAGCAGAAGCTTAAGGGTGGCCAGGATCAGTAGTGTATGAGAAAGACGGGTTTTCATCTACATTGCGCCTATTTGTTTTGAACTGCAGGTTAACCCGTTTTTATAACAGCGAGCGTAATATCGTCACTCTGTACCGCTGCCCCCCTGAAAGAGGCAATCTCATTCACAATAATTTCTAGAATTTTCTCAGGATGAGCGTCACTGCTGGCAGCAATTATCTGTCTGAGTCGATCTTTGCCAAACTGCTCTCCATCCTCATTTTCGATCTCCCAGGCTCCATCGCTGCCAATAAGTATGAGCTGTTCTTCATCCGGCAGAGAAATCTGGTTGTACTCATAGTTAACGCCAGCATCAACACCTAAGGCGACCCCCTTGCCTTTTAGCTCGGAAAAAGTTGCAGTCACCGGAGAGTAGACAATGGCTGGTTCGTGACCTCCCCGGACCCAGCTTGCGATTCCGGACTCAACATCCACCACCATGTAAAACAGTGTGACAAAGTTTCCGGTAACCATTGTGTCCCGACACAAGAGTTCGTTAACATCGCCGATGATTTCGCCCAGGCAGCCAGGCTTGGAGATACGGCATCTGAGAAGTGCACGAACTGTCGTCATCAGTAACGCCGCGCCGATTCCATGACCGACAACGTCAGCTACTGCGACCCCCACCTTGCGATCACTCTCTGGATATTTTAAGATATCATAAAAGTCACCGCCCGTCTCATCACAATACAGACTCCTTCCGCTTACAATTATACCTTGCGCCTCAAAACTTTTCTGAGGGAGAAGATTCTGTTGAATCTCCCCAGCAAGGTCAATAGCCTTTTGCATTTCAATCCGTTGCTGCAACTGCCGGGTCATGGTATTAAAACTCCTTGCCAATTCTCCGACTTCATCCCGGCTTGTTACCACCAGTGGGTTTCCAAAAATACCTCTGGACAAATCATCTGCAGCAGCTGATACGGCTTCGATCCTGGTAGTAATCCCGAACACTGAACCTCTTATAAAGAGCAAGATTGCAATGATACACACAGTAATTGCCACAATATATGCATCTTTGAACTGGATGATCGGGGCCAATACTACATCACCCGGCGCAATAACAACCATAGTCCAAGGCGCCTCCTCCAGTCGACAGAAGCCACTGATCTCATCAGGAGGTGAGCCAGACCCGAATACGGTACCCGAATTTGTCGATTTCATGGCCTCTACTGTATCTTTTTCAAGGGTACTGACAGTTCCGAATGCCCGCATCGGAAAATAATCTTCCAGATCAAACTGCAGGGATGTGTTTATAAGCACATTTCCTGACCCGCCAACAAGATAGGCCTTATTGCTTTTCCACCAGGGTGCATTGATTATCTGGTCGATGAGACTGTAAAAGGATATAATGATCTCAATTCGCCCTGGTGCAGAACTCTCACCACTCGTGAATTCGGAGACCAGAGAAACGGTCCTGTTATCAAGCTTTTTGTTATATACCGGTGGACTAACAGCAAACTGGTCAAAATGATAATTGTGTGCCCGCCCCATCATAGCCATGGGCATCCCTGAGAGAGCGAAGGCTTCAACCTGGTTCTGTTCGGGCCAGACAACATTGATATCAACAACCTCCTCTATAGTCCTTATCTGATTAATAATATTGTCGAAGAGCAATCGGTTTACACTTGAATCAGGGCCATTTTGCAAAAGAAGCAGTAATTCTTTCGGCCTCATCAACCGCATATCGATCTGATGAGCCGTACGCTGCAATCTGGAGACAGCTACTTCACCCCACTGGGTAAGCAGGATATTTCGAACGTAAATGTAACCAAAGAAACTGGTTCCTAACAAAAGAAAAAAAGTCGGCAGCAAGACAAAGAAGATTGTGCGCTGCTGTAAGCTGGTTGGCTGTATTTTCATAAGCTAACTATGTAAAAAAAAGAGACCTACTGCATCCAAACACGCCCCTCTCCACACATCTCCTATCGGTCGATTTGTTTTTCATTTTTGTCAACGATAAAAGGAGAAAAATTCTCTGATAACACGTCTCTAAAGACAACAGGATCTTCTTCTTTACATCCGCTTCCTGGTGATTATGTTCTCTGAAAAATTTCAACACTCCCCTCTACCAAACATTGGTGACATATCATGGTGAAAAAGAAAGCACAGGGCGGATCCAGTAACGCGGTCGCTCAACTTATGGAGAAAAAAGCAGAAAAAAAAGGGCAGCTACAAGCTCCTATGATCCAGGCAATGGTCTGGTACAAAGAGGAGCATTACGAGAGGTTACTGTCTCTTTTTGATGACAAGCATCTGCTTCCTCTCACTTTCAGCGACTGGCTTGTCCGAGCAGAGGATAAGAAATCTGAAGTGGAAGCATTGGGCAACCAGGTTATAAAGGTGTTTATCGATCCCGAGACTTTTCCTGAGTGGTGTCAAAATAAAAACCTGCCCATGGATGCAAACTCGCGTTCCCAACTGGCAATAGAGGTCGCAAAAGCCCAATCTTTTAGTGTGTAGGCTCCTCCCTCCCCGGACATGAGTGATACGGGAAGGGAGGCAATCATTTACTCCATGGCAAGCTTAAGATTTTCATCAAGTTTTGCCAAAAACTCTTCCGTGGTGAGCCACTTCTGGTCTCCCCCTACAAGCAGAGCAAGGTCCTTGGTCATAAAACCTGACTCAACAGTGTCAACGCAAACTTTTTCAAGCGTTTCAGCAAAAGCCATCACCTCAGGGGTTTTGTCAAATTTTCCGCGGTACCAAAGCCCCCTGGTCCAGGCAAATATTGAAGCAATAGGGTTAGTAGAGGTCTTATTGCCTTTCTGGTGCTGCCGGTAATGACGGGTAACAGTGCCGTGGGCAGCTTCCGCTTCAACCGTATCACCATCTTCAGTCATTAATACAGAAGTCATTAACCCAAGAGAACCAAACCCCTGAGCAACCGTGTCCGATTGAACATCTCCATCATAATTTTTACAGGCCCAGACAAAACCGCCCTCCCACTTTAAGGCAGCGGCGACCATATCGTCAATCAACCTGTGTTCATAAGTAATACCTGCGGCCTGAAATCTCTCTGCGAACTCCGCCTCGAATACTTCCTGAAACAGATCTTTAAAACGACCGTCGTATTTTTTAAGAATGGTATTCTTGGTGGAGAGGTAGACAGGCCATCCGAGATTAAGACCGTAATTCATACAGGAGCGCGCAAAACCACGAATAGATGCATCGAGATTATACATACCCATGGCACAGCCGGCCCCGGGAAACTCATACACTTCGTGTTCAATACTGTCGCCACCGTCAGCAGGTTCGAATTTCATGGTCAGCTTTCCAGGCCCCGGAACAAGAAAGTCAGTTGCCCTATATTGATCTCCAAAAGCGTGGCGACCTATAACAATCGGTTTTGTCCAGCCCGGAACAAGTCGAGGGATGTTATCACAGATGATAGGCTGCCTGAAAACGGTCCCACCGATGATATTACGAATAGTGCCATTGGGAGAACGCCACATCTGCTTGAGATCAAACTCTTTCACCCGATCTTCATCCGGGGTGATGGTGGCACATTTGACCCCAACTTTGTATTTTTTGATAGCCTCCGCTGCGTCAACAGTAATCTTGTCGTTTGTTTCATCTCTCATTTGTACCGAAAGATCATAGTATTTCAAATTGACATCTAGGTATGGCAAAATGAGTTTTTCTTTGATGAATTTCCAGATGATGCGGGTCATCTCATCGCCATCAAGTTCAACAACAGGATTTTTGACTGTAATTTTTTCCATTTTGTTCCCTTTATAATCGCTATTTTTTTCCGGTTGTCAGTGCAGTCCGATACTCATCTTGTCCGTCAGTCATCACCACTTTTCAAAGTTGTCGGGAAAAGACACGAGCCAATAATATACACCGAAAAACTAGTTCATCTTCGATGTCGTTACAATGTTTTACCTTCATAAAAGAGTCGAAAGTATTCGATGAACAACCAAAGTGTCAACCATTTCCACAGGTGAGGGCCTGAGCGGACACCGGGAAACGCAGAGTAAAGGTCGTACCATTGGCATTACTGTTCACCGCAACATCACCACCATGATCTTCCATAATATTCCAGAGAATTGCAAGCCCCAGTCCGGAGTAATCACTTTTTCTTTCTTGCCTTACTCTCAAGCATTTTCTTTCGATGCCTTTCCTGGCGAACAGCTCGTTTAGCTACAGAATACCCAAAACTACCAAGGGGGCGACGACCAAGAGCAAAATATTCCCCGTGACAATAGGCAAGCAAGCCCGCTTTTTCCATACAAATTTTACCACTGCCATCGATAAGCGATTTTTCAACTTTATTGCGAACTATCTCGGCTATAAACAGATCATGACTTCCAAGTTCAGTGACAGAGCAAACCTTACACTCGAGAGCCACAGGGCTTTTCACAAGGGAAGGAACTCCCACATCAACCCCGGCCTCAAGTTCAAGGCCAAAGTGTTTGATTTTATCGATCGTTCGCCCTGATCGACAACCGCAGAAATCGGTCATTTTCAGCATGTCACGAGTGGTCAGATTTATAACAAACTCCCCGGTTCCACGAATGTTTTCATAGGACAACCGTTCCTTCCTGACAGCAATGGTGACCATCGGCGGTTTGGTACAGGCGACTCCTGTCCAACCGACTGTAAAGACATTTACCCGTCCATCCTTGCCGATCGAAGTCACCAGCACAGCCGGTACGGGACCAAACATGACGGACCCTTTAAAAAGTTCTTTGGCCATTGTGATGTTCCCCTCTTTTACAACTATCTCATACGTTCATACACGACATCAGCTGGCAAATCTGACTGTCTGGCAGAGGCTACAGCCAGCTGATCACATCGCTCATTACCTTCATTGCCAGCATGCCCTTTGACCCAGTTAAAACGTACGCTGACAGTTTCTGTCAACTCGAGCAATTGCCTCCAGAGGTCGATATTCAAGACGACTCCACCATCAGATTTTTTCCATCCCCTGCTCTGCCATTTCGTGACCCAGCCCTTTCGCATGCCGTTTACCAGATAACTGGAATCAGAGTACAGATCTATTTGTTTTACCTGCCCCTGCAATTCTGTCAATGCAACAATTGCTGCCATCATTTCCATACGATTATTGGTCGTGTGCCGAAAACCTCCACTCAATTGACGAATCTCTCCATCCTGAACAATGACAACACCATACCCCCCAGGACCCGGGTTGTTTATACTGCCGCCATCAGTGTATACTACGATTTTTTCCGGGTCGGCTGTGGCCAAAGAGGCAGGTTTTGCAACCTTTTTTCCTGAAGATGTACTTTGAGATGTTGTTTTGGTATACACGGGGTCTTCAAGCCATACTCTCGCTTCCTTTTCGGTAGGAAAACTCTTAAACTTGGCACCAGCAAAGCCCTTTACCTGCTTTTCAGCCGTGGTCCAATCCATGAATATACCGCAGCTTCGACCAACAGCTACCGCATAGAATTTTTTTTTCGCCATCTTTGATACACTCGTCAGAGCCTCAGTGTGGAGGTGGTCACTGTAGAACACCACCAATAAACAACAAAGCCGAATTACCCGGTGGGTAATTCGGCTTTGTCCTTTTCTCTACAACCTGCAGATTATCAGCACCCTTTGATGCCTCAACCCCCAGCGCTCTTTTCCTTTTTCGCAGGCGCCTGCTGGCCGTCTTTTCCAAGAGAGCCACCTATGGCATCACGAGAAACCTTAACTATAACATCTTTAGCAATTTCAAGGCTTATAACAGTATCTGTCAAACCGGTAATAACACCATGAACACCACCCTTCGTCATTACCTTATTGCCTTTCTTCAATTCATTGAGGAAGGTCTGATGCTGCTTGGCCTGCTTCTGCTGTGGTCGTATCAACAAGAAGTAAAAAACTACAAAAATAAGAATAAGTGGGATAAAAGAAGCAAAACCCCCTGCACCTGCACCGCTCATAATCGTTCCTCCAAAAAAGTGATAAATATATGCAAAAACTTGCTCTGATCGAAGTCTTTCACATAGTCATTTAATAAACTAGTGCAAGAGTAATCATTCATTCTCAAGCTTGCTATAAAAATCTTTCCGGAACTGAGCAAAACAGTCCGCCTCAATTGCCTGCCGAATGTCATGCATGAGATTGAGGTAATAATGCAGGTTATGGATGGTGTTCAAGTGATAGCTCAGGATTTCCCGAGCCTGGAACAGGTGCCGGAGATACGCTCTCGAATAGTTACGGCATGTGTAACAGGTGCACTCAGCATCCAGAGGTTTCTGGTCATCTCGGAATCGAGCATTTTTGATTGAAATCTTACCTGTGGAGGTGAAGAGTGAACCATTGCGGGCATTTCGTGTAGGCATTACACAATCAAACATATCCACTCCACGCCAGACGCCTTCAACCAGATCAGCAGGGGTACCAACCCCCATAAGGTAGACCGGAAAATCATCCGGCAGAGCCGGAACCGTTGCCTCAGTCATGTCGTGCATGAGATGCTTATCTTCTCCTACACTCAAGCCACCGATGGCATAGCCGTCAAATCCTATGTCAATAAGTGAGGCTGCATGTTCGGCTCGTAACTCCGGGTACATCCCACCCTGCACTATGCCGAAGAGGAGTCGCTCCTTTTTACTGTGAGCATCACGGCATCGTTTAGCCCACCGGGTTGTGAGGTCGGTGGCCTTGATGGTTTCATTTCTGGTGGCAGGATATGGTATGCAGGTATCCAGGCACATCATGATATCAGAGCCGAGGGACTGTTGAACATGCACTGCATCTTCCGGGCTTAAGAAGAGTTTTGAACCATCGAGGTGTGATCTGAATGCCGCACCCTCTTCGGTTATGGTAGCAAGCTCTTTGAGGCTGAATATCTGAAAACCACCGCTGTCAGTCAGAATAGAACCTTTCCAATTCATGAAATTGTGCAGCCCTCCAAACTTCTCAATCAGTTCGTGCCCAGGGCGAATGTAAAGGTGGTAGGTATTACCAAGAATAATCTGTGCACTCATTTCCTGCAGATTTTCGGGAGTTACAGCTTTCACCGTCCCCTGGGTTCCTACAGGCATAAAAACAGGGGTTTGAATTTCTCCCTGCCTGGTTCGAACCACTCCTCTCCGGGCTCCGCATTCTGAAGAACGGGACAAAAGTGTAAAAGGTGTTGTATTGTTCATAGTATTTTTATTTATTCTTTGGCTCATCTGGTGCGCAGCAAAGAAATCTGCTGTGAAAAATGAGCGTATGACAGCATGCGGTAACGTGAGTGTATCCTTAACAAAGCCAGGATCGCAACTTACCCTCAAGCGCAGAGAAATGCTCGCATTTCTCGACATGAAATGTAACTCCGACGACAGTATTCTTGTCGTTCCCCGGTGCTACTGTTGAAGAAAAGACACAGCAATATCGTTGCAAATTTCACCATTATTCTGCATACTACAGAGAACAATCTCCGAGTTTGTAAACAACCGGCCCCAGCAACCGGATAATCACGCATTCACAAAAGCCTATGAATACCCTACTTTATCGCATATGAAAACGGTCGTTATCATAGTAAAAGAAGATCCCGAACGAAAAGCACTGACGAATCTTTTTGAACAATGGCACAGGAAACCCAATGTTCTCAATGCTGTAGACGAAGTAGCGGCTGCCGAAATAATGGCCCAAAACCACGCTGACCTGGTCATATGTGAGTTACCCGTTCAAGCCCAGGACAAATTTGATAATTTCTCAACCCTCACCCACGCCTTCCCCTATGTACCATGCATAGTCATCTCACCTCACACAGATAATGTCTCGCAGGAGTCCCTCAAACGAGGAGCAAGTCATTGGCTCGCCAAACCAATTGACCCTGCAGTACTTCTCCGGCTTGCCGATGAACTTTTGAATATCGGAACCAGTGGCACAATCAGGGGTATTCCCAGCCACAGCTTCCTGCAAATGCTCGAGAGCGAGGAAAAAACCTGCATCCTTCGCCTAAAAAGAAAAAACGACACCGGACTCATGTATATGAAAGACGGTGCCCTGATTGAAGCCGAAACAAAAGAGCTGTCCGGGGAAGAAGCTGCACATCTTATCCTGACCTGGCAAGACCCGGTTATTGAGATACAATATTTTAATGGCCAACGAAGCAAGCAAATAAACAGGCCTCTGCTCTCAGTGATTATTGAAGCATTCCATCTGAAAAATAAAAAGGATAAGCAGCTCAGAAAGAACCTACTTACAGGAGAACACCAACTTCCTCTCAAACACTTCCCTACCGTCGGTAAACGGATACCTCTTGAGATTGGGGCCAGAGTAAAACTCGAATTTCCCCATCTCGACTTTCCTCTGGAGAGTATCTTGGTCGGCATGCTCAAAGACCAGTACCTGATTATATCGAATCCCAAACCCGGTCCGGAATTAGACAAACTGACAGATGCAGATCAACGTATTATCATAAAGTACATCCAGAGAGGAAGAGTATGGATGTTTAAAGCCCAGCTCCTTAAAATTCTCAATGCGCCTTACCAGTTACTCTTCTTTGAGTACCCACAAGTGCTTCATTACCATGAGATGCGTCAGGTTGAAAGAACTCCCATCTTCATCCCATGCACCTTTCACCAACAATCAAAACCGGAGTATTACGGTATCATCAGAGACATGAGTATAACCGGGAGTCTGTGCCAGATCAAACGAAAGACGGATATCCCTCCGCCACCAGTGAATACAGGCTCCCAGGTCAAACTTCGCTGCCTTCTTCCCGGCATCAAAGAGGAGCAGGAGATTATCGGAACAGTGAGGAATAGCAAGATAACAAAGAATGAAGCTCATATCGGAATCGAGTTTCGTAACCTCCAGCCCCATCTGACTGAAACCATCAGCCGCTATTTATACTCTATTGAGGAAGTTACAGATTAACACCGGTAAACGGTAAGTAAGCCGGGACTCTTTTCAGTACTCGCTCGACGGGTATAAGTACCTTCACGAANNGAATTTCTAAGGTACTAAATGAAGGCTACCCTGAAAAATAAGAATTCTCCGTGTCTCGCCAATTCGCTTGAGGGAGCAACGCCAGGGCATGGCTACAATCACGTAGCCCGCTTTCCTGTCGTTTAATATCATCGGCTAACTGAAATTGACCGACAGCCTTCAACAGGTTCTCATCCTCTCTGATCACCTTAAAATAGACATTCCCTCGGAGGTAATCGGTGAAAAAACGAAGTCCCAATTCAAAACTAATCAACAGAACCGCATCGTAGATCAGGCTGCATTGCTCTTTTGAGAAATAATTGTCGCCCCACGAAAAATAGCCCTGAAGGACAGCTTTGAAGCTATCCTGGTCGAATCGAGCTCTCCGATTCCCCCTTTCCCCCGCTGTGTTACAACAGGAACGGAGACAATCGCCAAGATCTATAATGGCGAATCCACTCCCGACTGTGTCCAGATCCAATAATCCGAAAGCTCGGCCATTTTTATCGAAAATAAAATTGTCGACTTTGGGGTCACCGTGTATGGCCTGCAGTTCTAGAATCCCATTATTTTTTGCTTCAGAGAAGGTCGTTGACAGCTTTCGGTATACCTTTATTCTTGTGTGGCAATAGTCAATTGTAGATGTATCGTGTGGTGGCCTGTGCAAAGCCCATTCGCGATCAAACTCCGTCAGATAGTGATCAAGGTTGTGAAAATCAGGGAGCGGGTCCTGCAGCAGGTCGATGTCAAGATCGGCAACCAACGAGTGAAATGCAGCCAGTACACGCCCCACCTGGTATACATGTTTATCGAGAACAGGCTCTCGCATATGAGAATGGGGAATATAGCTTTGCCCCCTCCAGTAGTCGCCCGTTTTATCCCGGTAAAACAGTTCGCCATCACGGGTCAGAACCGGAGAGGCAAATGTCATATTTGAAACACTCCTCCCGGACCTGGAGATAAGATGAGTCGATATCTTTTGAAAGTTCTCGATAACTCCAAGCGGATCAGGAAAGACGGTACCACTAATGCGCTGTAAAACGAAGGTGGAGCGAGATGACTGGACAAGGTAGGTAGCATTAATATTGCCGTGTCCGAGCGGTCGAACTGCGCTCTTTAATGGATCAGTACAGTAAGCGGCTATAACATCTTCCATATCTATAAGGTCTACTGTACGCACCTGCTGCTACGGCTCCATATTTCTCAGGGCGAATCCGAAAGCCCCAATCAGTGCAGCATCCCTTCTTTTAATTACATGAACCGGGATTTCCTTCATAAAATCAACCATCAAACCTTTTCTCAAAAAACTCTCCCGCAGACCGCTGAATGAAACCTTATCAATGAGTCTCGGAAGAATACCGCCGCCAAGATACATCCCCCCTCTGGCGTAGACTTTAAGCGCCATATTCCCCGCCTCACTCCCAAGAATTGAAAGAAACAGAGTCAGAGTGCACTCGCAGAGTGGGCACCGGGGCTCTTCAATCGCCCCACGGACAATGGATGGAACTCTGTCCCTGATTCCACGCATGGACTGAACAACGTGAGGTGACTCAGCTACATTATGATACTGCATGCAAAAGTCGTAGAGCTGTTTCAGGCCCGGCCCAGCAATCAGGGTTTCATAACTGACTTGCTGAGTCTGTTTTCGCATCCAGGAGAAAAGAGCAAGCTGTTCGTCGTCAATGGGCGCAAAATCGCTATGTCCCCCTTCCGAGCCCTGGGCAAAATAATGAGCGCCTACATCTACCAGCAGCCCTTCTCCAAGGCCGGTACCCGGTGCAACAACCCCTCTGATGCAACTGCCCCCCGGTGAGTTTCCCTGCTGAATTGTATGGAGGTCTTCAGAGGCTAGAAAAGGCAATGAACTACATACAGCAGTCAGGTCGTTAATCAGCGTGGTCTGTACAAAACCAAAATGTTTTTCTAACTGATCACAGTTCATTTCCCATGGTAGATTGGTCATCTGCGCTGTTCTCCCGCTGACAACACCGGCGACAGCAATACAGGCAGTTTGAGGCATCAGTTCCGATTCTTTTACAAAGCGGGCAATTACTTCCGTTACCTGCGAAAAATCGCAATTATTGTACTTCTTTTGAGCAAGAGGCTCTGTGCTCCCACCAGTCATTTCAAAAACAGCGAGTTCACTTTTCGTCCCTCCAATATCAGCCGCCAATATAGTTTGCATATCGCACCCTCAATACCGGAGAAATTCTCGACACAACAGACAGGATAAGTAACTCCCAATCAATGTTCAAATCCACACTCCTCCCTCATTCTCATTGTTGAACATAATCCCAACCTATGTAGAGACTCCCTTGAGCTACCCGTAAAATGCAAGGATTGTATCCAAGCAGGCTTGCTCATTTTCTATCTCTCAACCACCATGAGAATCAACTGCTGCTTTGCGCTTATTACTCCTCAATGGGTCGAATATCCCAGGCCTCTGTGCGGCTGCTATTGTCGGGATTTTTCACAATGGTAAACTCAAAAATGTTAGAAGAGTCCAAAAAAAGGCTATCTGCTACGTCCGGGGCTTTGGAGCAATGAAAGAAAATAGACTGTGGAACCAGCCCATCTCTGTCAAGGGTATAGTAGCGCAGAAACCCAAAACCGCGGTCCGGTTTGTAATTTATCGGTATACCGCGCTGCCTGTTTTCGTCGTTCTGTGAGGCTATAGGCAGAAGGCCGGGAATGAGAAATCCCGACAAAAAACTGTCGGCTGTCTCTTTCAATTCATTGCTCACATGGTTAAAACCTATAACCTCGACCCGGCATCCCATGTTCTGCAGGGCGAGAACAAGTCGGATAAAATCACCGTCACCGGTGAGCAGAATAATTCTGTCCAGATTTCTCGCCTGCAAAAGTGCATCTATAGCCAAGTCCATGTCGGCATTAGCCTTGGTGGTCAGAATCCCCTCGTCGTCAACAAAATGCTTAACGATTTTTTTAATCACTTTAAAGCCGCACTGGCGGATTACATCATGGTAGCGATAGAGTTTTTGTCGGTACTCCTGATCATCCTTGGTACGCTCCCGATCTTCAGCCAGATAGGAGTTGGCTCGAAGCATAGTTGACTTACCGCCGTTGGCCAGATCAACCAGTACATCATAACGCATCCCATAGCCGCCACACATACGTATATTTTCAGCGTCTACATAGATTCCACTTTTCAGCATATCAATTCGCTCATCCCCTTAGGAGGTGGAACTATTCCCATTCGATTGTTGCCGGCGGCTTTGACGATATGTCATATACCACTCGATTAACGCCGCGCACTTCGTTTATAATACGGCTTGAGATCTCACCGAGAAGGTCGTAGGGAAGCCTGGACCAGTCAGCCGTCATGGCATCACGAGAATCAACGGAGCGAAGGGCAATGACGTATTCATAGGTACGACCATCTCCCATCACACCGACAGTCTGAATTGGCAGGAGTACTGCAAAAGACTGCCAAACTTTCCTGTACCAGCCTGCTTTTCGCATCTCATCGAGTACGATAACATCAGACTCCCGCAGTATTCGAAGCCGATCGGCAGTGACTTCTCCCATAATCCTGATACCTAGACCAGGGCCCGGGAAGGGCTGCCTGTAAATAGCCTCTTCAGGAAGCCCCAGTTCCAGGCCAAGCTCGCGGACTTCATCCTTGAAGAGTTCTCTAACGGGCTCGATGAGATCAAGTTTCATAATCTCAGGCAAGCCACCAACATTGTGGTGCGATTTTATGGGGGCTTCTCCCCTGAAGCTGACGGACTCAATTACATCAGGGTAAAGAGTCCCCTGGGCAAGATATTTAACCTTACCAATTTTCTTCGCCTCTTCCTCAAAGATCTTTATAAAACCAAGGCCAATACGTTTGCGTTTTACCTCTGGATCTTTCACCCCGTCAAGCTGGGTAAGAAAAAATTCTGTGGCATCAACATCAATGAGTTTCAGCTTACTTTTTTCACGAAAGAATCGGAGGATAGATTCACTTTCACCCGTGCGCATCAATCCGTTGTTCACGTAAATACATGTCAGTTGGTCTCCAATCGCCCGATGAATAATGGCAGCAACAACTGAACTGTCTACTCCACCGGACAAGGCACAGATAACGTTATCTGTACCGACCTTTTCACGGATGGCCAGAACGTTCTGCTCAATAAAAGAGTGCATTGTCCATTCAGGTTTACAATCACATATACCGAAAATAAAATTTCTCAGCACATCATTGCCGATGAGGGTGTGGGCAACCTCAGGGTGGAATTGTACTGCAACGAAGGGTTTGTCTGTATGCCGCAGCGCGGCATACGGAGAGTTCTCACTAGTGGCAGTAGTCTCAAAGCCATCCGGAATAACCTCGACACGGTCACCGTGGCTCATCCAGACCTGGTGTTTGATATCCGTTCCGAGACCGGCAAAAAGTCCCGCTGTGTACCCAACAGAAAGTTCCGCCTTACCAAATTCGCGCTTCTTCGCTTTTTCGACCTGTCCTCCAAGCTGCTGCATCATGAGTTGTGCGCCATAGCAGATACCGAGAACAGGAACACCAAGATCAAATATTGCCGGATCAGAATGAGGAGCATCATCATCATATACAGAGCACGGACCACCTGACAACACAATACCCGTAGGCTTAAGCTCCTTTATTTTAGCAAGCGGGGTAGAAAAAGGATGGATTTCACTGTACACCTTTTGCTCTCTGATACGCCTGGCAATCAACTGTGTAGTCTGTGATCCAAAGTCGAGGATAATAATTTTTTCGCTATGAATATCCATATGTTGTCTCGTTATATAGTCGAATTTAGAATGGAGTGAAACCGACTTTTCTTATAGGGCTTTAGTGTGCTTGTCCGAGAATGGCATCTGCGGAGTCTCGTAAACTCGCTTACCTGTCCCCAACTCTTCGTTATTTCCATAAAAATAATGCTCGCAGATAGCGTAGACTTCGATAGTAACTATATGGCTGCGATTATTCTTTCCGAAAAACCTCAATTTGAGAAATCAGGGTTAGACAGTTCGGTAATTTGGTGCTTCTTTAGTAATAATCACATCATGGACATGAGACTCTTTCAGGCCAGCAGCAGAAATTCGAACGAATGTGGCCTTCTGCTGTAACTCAGGTATGGTTGCTGCACCGACATATCCCATTCCTGACCTGAGCCCTCCTAGCAGTTGGTAGATAACCGTAAAGATAGGCCCGCGATATGGAACCTTTCCTTCAATTCCTTCCGGAACAAGTTTTGATGATGAGGTCACTTCAGATTGAAAGTACCGGTCAGATGACCCTTCTGACTGTCCCATAGCACCAATAGATCCCATCCCTCTATAACCTTTATAGGTTCGACCCTGATAGAGAAAGGTTTCCCCCGGGGTCTCGTCAGTTCCGGCAAAAAGGCTGCCAAGCATTATGGTGCTCGCACCTGCCCCAATCGCTTTGGCCAGATCTCCAGAGTGTTTGATACCGCCATCAGCAATTATAGGGATATTATATTTGTTCGCGACCTGCACACATTTCTGCAAAGCGGTCATCTGAGGTACTCCTACACCGGCAACAACCCTTGTGGTACAGATGGACCCAGGTCCGATACCGACCTTAACGCCGTTGGCACCAGCCTTGATGAGGTCTTCAGTTCCTTCACCAGTGGCAACATTACCTGCAATAATCGACAGATCTGGAAAAGCTGCCTTTACGGTGGCAACAGCATCCATTACTCCTTTAGAGTGTCCATGGGCACTATCGATTACCACTACGTCTATTCCTGCCTTGATAAGTTTCTCAGCCTGACTGACTATGTTCGGACCGACACCAAGAGCAGCACCCACCAGAAGCCGACCAAACTTATCTTTTGCAGCCAATGGATATTTTTTTATTTTTTCAAGATCTTTGATTGTTATCAAGCCTTTGAGCGAGCCGTTATCATCAACAACGAGCAGCTTCTCAATTCTGTGCTCATGCAAGAGTGCCTTGGAGTGCTCAAGATTTATACCAACTTTTGCTGTAACTAATTTTTTCGAAGTCATTACATCGGCCACACGTAACCCATCATCTGAAACAAAACGCAGGTCCCGGTTTGTTACAATACCAGCAAGTTTACCATCGTTTAAAACGGGGAGTCCAGAAATTTTATAGGTAGACATGATCTCCTGAACCTCGGCAACCGACTGGTTTTGGGTCACAGTAATAGGATCAATGATCATTCCAGATTCTGATTTTTTTACTCGCTCCACTTCTGTAACCTGCTGATCGATGGTCATATTCTTATGTATGATCCCGATACCACCTTCACGAGCCATTGCGATTGCAGCCCGATGTTCTGTCACAGTATCCATTGCAGAACTGAGCAGTGGGGTCTTGAGGCTAATGCTGTCAGTGAGCCTTGTTTCAAGATTTACCTCATTCGGCAGCACTTCAGATGCAGCAGGAACAAGAAGTAAATCATCAAATGTGAGAGCAGTTTCTACATGATCTGGTAACATGGTCCCTCCTTATCAGGGATGATAAGTATAGAAGAAAAGAATGTTCAGTACTGCCTTACTGGTTTATTTAGCCGGCCACAGGATAGGTAAAAGGACAGAGACTCTCTTCAATAATTAGATTAAGGTCTTAATTTTTATTGTACTACTTTATAGCATCTTTAGTAAAAATCTTATTTTAAATAAAGATGGGAATAGTGGTACTTTCACTCATGAGTCTGTCGATTTACTAGATGTTTTGTCCGAGATCAAGGCATTCGAAAAAAACAACCACAGGCATATAGTTGATATCGGAGTCTTTGCTTACTCCGAGGATTGTTTTTTCGAATAACGCCGATATTGGGCAAAAAAACAGTAAATCAACGGGCTCATTTATAACACCACATCGTTAGTGGTTACAAAGGACAATCAGATATGCTGCTTGAAATCAATCCGGATAACCCCCAGACCCGCCTTATTGACAAAGCGGTTAAACTATTAAAAAATGGAGCAATTATCTGTTACCCGACTGACACCGGATATGGCATTGGCTGCGACCTTTTCAATCAGAAGTCCATCAAGCAAATAGTTCAGTTAAAAAAGAGGCCGAAACAAAAGCCATTTTCATTCATGTGTTCCGGGCTTTCTGATATCAGCAGATACGCCCATGTATCCAATACAGCATACCGTCTTCTTAAAAAAAGTTTACCGGGTCCCTATACTTTTGTCCTGCCGGGAACAAAACTGGTCCCTAAGGTAATGGCCAGCAAACAAAAAACCGTAGGTATCAGGGTAGCCGACAACCCTATAAGCCAACTCCTCATTGAGACCCTCGGCAATCCGATAGTCAATACCAGTGTGAGCCTCGACGAAAACGACACTGCCCTCGGAGAACCTTTTAAGATTGAAGACTACCTGGGAAACCGGGTTGAGTTGGTCATAGACGGAGGTGACATCTTTCCCGACCCCTCCACTGTCGTGGACCTGACAACAGACTACCCCGAGATACTTCGTGTCGGCAAAGGAGACGCTAGTCTTTTTCGCTGATCAGAGACTCTTTCAAAGACTTGCTCATGGTGAAGTGCAGAGTCTTACGATTTGGAATATTCATAACCTTTCCGGTACGCGGGTTCTTGGTAGAGCGGGGCTTTCTGTTTCTAACCGAGAAGCTGCCAAATCCGCGTAATTCGATACGTCTTTCTTCCACCAGTGCTTCTGCCATTGTTTCAAGCATAATATCAACAGCTAGACTCACATCCTGTTTTTGCATGGAAAGCTCACTGCTCACCTTATCAACTAAATCTTTTTTCAACATACCAAATAGCTACCCATCAAATTATTCCCAGGAAGTTCTCTTCGAACTATCCCCTATAAAAAAAGGTTGTCGAACCGGAGTTCCGGCGCAACAACCTTTTTATGACATCAATGACCTACAACCTGGCCCTTTCTCACTCGTTATCTGTAGTTTCCCCACCTTCTGCAGCGGCCTTCAACAGATCACCAAATGTCGAAGGCGAGTTCTCTGAAGCGACCTTCTCAGACTTTTTAAACTTCTCAACTGCCACCTCTTCATCATCACCCTCCAGAGTCTTGACGGAGAGACCAATCTTACGATCTTTAGCAGAAACATTAATCACGATGGCCTTCAAAACATCACCAACCTGATACATACCGACAGGGGTTTTCACCTTGTCTTTACTTATTTCAGAGACATGCACAAGCCCCTCGATTCCTTCTTCAAGCTTCACAAACACACCAAAGTCGGTAACGTTGGTGATCTCACCCTCAATAACAGTTCCTGAAGGATAGTTATTGTAGGCTGCCTGCCATGGATCTGGTACAAGCTGCTTAATACCGAGGGAGAACCTTTCGTTTTCTTTATCGATCTTAAGAACAACCGCCTGAATAGTCTCGCCCTTGGCGTATTTTTCAGAAGGATGCTTAATTCGCTCTGTCCAGGACAGATCGGAGACATGGATCAGGCCGTCAATACCTTCTTCGATACCAATGAATACACCAAAGTCAGTAATATTTTTGATCTTGCCTTCGATAACAGATCCAACAGGATAATTATCTGTTACCAGATCCCATGGGTTAGGCTGAAGCTGCTTCATACCCAGGGAGATACGTTTTGTTTCGGTCTCGATGTTCAGCACCATGATTTCGACCTCATCCCCTACGGTGAGCATCTTGGATGGATGGCGAGGTTTCTTGGACCACGTCATTTCAGAAACGTGGATCAAACCTTCAACACCCTCTTCAAGCTCTACAAACACACCGTAATCGGTGATAGAGACGACTTTACCTTTGGTTGTTTCCTCAACGGGGTATCTGTCAACAACAGTAGCCCACGGATCATCACGAAGCTGTTTTACGCCAAGGGAGACACGATCATGCTCCCTGTCATACTTAAGCACCTTGACTTCCAGGTCTTCACCAACTTTATACAGCTTGGCAGGGTGAGACACACGCCCCCATGACAGATCGGTAATATGACAGAGACCGTCCATACCGCCCATGTCGATAAACAGACCGTAATCGGTAATATTGGTGATGGCACCTGTGATAATCTGCCCCTCTTCCAGTTTGGAACGCATTTCCTCACGCAGTTTATTGCGCTCTTCTTCCAGGATTGCCCGGCGGGAGATCACCACATTATTTCTTTTCTTGTTAAACTTAAGAATTTTGAACTCCATGGACTCACCAATCAGTGCATCCAGGTCCTTGACGGGGCGGAGATCAATCTGGGAGTATGGAAGGAAAGCAGGCACACCAATATCAACGGACATACCACCTTTGACCCGGCTTTCAATCTTACCGGAAATGGTTCCATCGGCTTCTTGAATCTCTGCGATCTTTTCCCATACTTTTATTGCAATAGCCTTTTCTCTTGACAGGAGGAGCCCGCCTTCTTCTTTACGGCGCTCAACAAATACTTCAAATACATCACCAATCTTTATTTCTTCACCTTCTTCCAGGCGGAATTCAGACTTAGCAATATAACTTTCTGCTTTGTCACCAACATCTATCAGGAGATAGTCGTCGACTGTACCGATAACTGTTCCTGCCGCAACATCGCCAACGGCAACTACGGTGTTGTTTTCTTCCATTTCAAAGAGCTCGGCAAAACTCAGCTCTCCACTATCTTCCTGGGTTGATTGTTTAAGTTGTTCTGTCATTGATTTTACTCTTCCTGTTGACCAAAGGCCTAAAAAGTTAAGGTTATTCTATCCCAGTTTGAACTGTACAAGGCTGGAATAAAAAGAAAATAAGGCCACTCCCCGCGCGAGGTAGCAACCTTTACTTACTTGAACAGCCAAATATATCAATATTTCAACGAAAAGACAAGTACTTCTTGCGGGGTTTTTCATTTTATTTTTTGTCACGCTCTGATTGCACCTTTTGGGGAATAAGGCACAATTCACGCTGTGACCAACCCTTTATAAACAAAGACGATATAAGCCACTACCAAGGCTGCGCCAACAATCCTGGGCAGGCGACCCAGGAATACTACAGCAACAAAATGGACGGTGGCCAGGATCATTAATAACCCAATGGCAATATCATAAAAACCCGGTACCGAAATAGGACTAAAGAGCGCAAATAAGCCGATGCACAGGGGAATACAAATGTGACCATCACCTATTTGTGAACTGTAAACGATGTCAGCCCGTCCTTTCCATCCATAGTAAAAGGCCGGCAGAGCATTGGGCAAGACCATCAACCAACCACTCAGCCAACCGATATGGTCATAACTGATAAATCCCGTCTTAGCGCTTGAAAGCCAGCTCACAAGCCAGTCTATTGAGTGAAACATCAAGAAAACAGCTGCAGCGAGAAACAGCATATCAACAACGAGCCACAAACCTATCCTGCGAGATTTGTTTATATTGGTTTTCAACACTTCAATCAAACCGAAACTTTGCCAGAAGACAAAAAGACTTATCAAAATCAGTCCATCACTTTGGCTCAGTTTGCCGTCCCGCCCCAATGCCCAGGTTCCGCAGGTGAAGACCAAAACTGCAATCAATGTGAGGGCCAGTGAAAGTCTGCTCAGGCGGCTCGCCTTGAGCTTACCTCTGGCAGTCTTTTTCCTGGGTATAATATCTAATCCCCACAACAAGCAGGGCAGACCAATAAGCAAGCTCAGGTTGGTTATGTTATTAACCAGGCAATTGATTAAGACCTCCCGTCCGGGCCCGTTGGTCTGAACCATGACTGCGGCAAATACTAAATTTGGCGCACCGGAACAGAAGGGCATGATCATTGTGCCTATAACTGTTCCTTCAAATCCTTTACGGTCGAGATGATTAAGAGTGGCAAGCAACAATAGGGATGAACAGAAAAACCCACAGACATAAGTCCACGGTGACAGAAGAATGACATCTGGCACCACGAACCACATTATTCCAGGCAGTCCTGCTGGAACAACTCACTGAGTTCTACAAAGCGGACTTGACAATCGACCCAGAATGGGTCGACACTGATCTCAGTCATAGACTGAATTGTGTTATTAAAAATGATATATCTTTGAGGACCTGCAACCATAAAAGCATCATACAGGGCACCTGGAGCCTCCATAGCAAAAAAGTATTGCCCCGTAGTGTAGGTACTTTTCTGTATCTCATCGGCTAACATATGGATGTCCATGTCAAGACCATCACTCTTTCTTTGAAAAAGAGGTTTGCTATGGTGAAGTACCTCAAACCCTTGTCCATTTCTAGCGAGTAGTAACCACTCGTTAAAAACCGGTTTTCGAGACTGAAGCCGCATTTCGGATATTGCTTTTTTTATTTCTTTGATGCCCTTTCGAAGTTCCATGAGACTGGCTATAATTTGTATTTATTATTGAGGTTGAAATCAGTAGAAAACGAGAGTTAATGACAAGATGAGGGATTGGAACGAAACTCCCGAAAAATATTAATTACAAAACAGCTGGTTGAAAGTCAACATATTTGAGGCAAA
>JAWSVG010000028.1:0-92379 GCA_033852035.1 Desulfocapsaceae bacterium
TCTGTCAATCGTCGAAATCGCCTTCAGGCCCTTTGTCCACATCCAGCGTTTTGGCTCGTTCTATTATTTGTTCTTTCGTCCATTCATCGGGATCTTCAAGTTTCGTGCCTTTTGCTCCCAGGTCATAGGAGTCAGCTTTTAAAATAGCTTCTTTTGCCAGAGTCGCTGATCCTTCGGCATTAAACACCCCCGTAAGCATACGGTAGACAAAATCCTCCACTCTTTTCACCATACGCTCACGTACCTTTTTTTCCTGGGCGAGCAATAATCTCTCAATCGCCAGGTTGAGCTTCTTGTAGTTTCCACCGGTCCAACCGTTGCTCTCAGCGATTTCCTGCATTTGGCCCCAGACATCGTGGCGAACACCCTCACCTTTAACTTTGATGAAATTGCCGTCATTATCCTGAGAAGCATTGCCGTAATCATTGACCTCAACACCCCAGGAAACCATCTGCAATGCTGTGGCAACATTGGCTTTTGTCGTATTAGTTTTTGAGGCAATTGCCCGAAGTTTATCTGAATTATTCCCGGAAGTGCCATGCTGCGCACCTGATACTCCGTATTTTTCAATTGCTTTATGAATTTCAGCTGTTAATTCAACCTGTATCCCCTGCCCGCTTGCCTCCAGTCCATGGGATGAGCCATTGTTGAGCGCTATCCAGTCAGCAAAAATACCGTGCGCATTCATACCTTTGATCAGAAAAGAGGCGTCATCGACTGTTGATAATCCCTGATTACCTTTAATCTCCCCCACTTCAGTTTCAAGGCCGGCCCAATCGGGAATACAATCACTCAGCTCAAGATTCGCCAGGAGATTTTTATCATCTGGCATATGTGAAGCATCAACCGCGATTGAAGTTATTCCGGCATCAAACATAGACGGTATTTCCATTTTTGCAAATGGAAGATCAGCTTCACTTTTTATACCATAATGATCGGCATGAATGGCCACCGGAATCGTAATCCCCAGCTCATTACAGATCGCATCGACATGCATGGCGATGTTATAAAAATTTATCGGGCAGTAGGTACATTCCGATCTGGCAATTTCAACAAGTAGAGCAGCGTCAGCTCTCTGGGCTGCCATCAGCGCCCCTCTGATTATGAGTGAACTGCGTCCATTTGCAGCAATTGTCATGGCCCTACCTTTAGCGACCAGGGCCTGATCAATAACCTTACCACTTACTATCAAAGCACGAGAATTGGGAAAAAGTGCACTGATAGTAGGGGGTCTACCTATTTTTAAGATTTTTTCATAATCTGTATTCACGCTCATATTGCACCTCCGTATCCGTTATCCAGCGGTTATCATCCCGGCACCGTATTAGAACGTTCGGCGCTTTGGCAGACGATTATCTCATGACCAAGGCTCGTCCTACCGGGACGAGGTCAGTGTCCATCGAAGCAATCCAATACTCCATTCTAGCAATATTATTCTTTTATTCCAAGACGTTTCATTCCGAAACTTCAGGCTTATCAAATCCTGAAAAACTCTTTTTTCCAAACAGCCAGATTGCAACAATACTGATCTCATAGAGTGCCATCAAAGGTACCGCCATCATCAGCTGGTTAACAATATCCGGAGTTGGAGTCAGAATAGCCGCAATTACAAAGTTTATGAGGATGGCATATTTTCGATTTCGACGTAAGAAAGCACCATCAACGACACCTGCTTTCGCTAGAAAAACCATAAAGATAGGCATTTCAAAAATCACCCCGAAGGCAAGCAACAAACGGGTGGCCAGAGTAAAGTATTCGCTTACCGCTGGCAGGGATGTCAGAAACTCGTTATTGTACCCTACCAGAAAAGTAAAGGCTGGTGGAAATACAACGAGGTAGCCAAAAGCAGCACCCCCTATAAAGCAGCAGGAGGAAATAATCGTGAAAGGAATTATTACTTTTTTTTCATGTTTGAAAAGACCAGGGGCTACAAACCTCCAGGTCTGACTGAAAATAACGGGGCACGCCAGTAGTATAGCGCAAACCAGAGCGAGTTTTAGATAAAAAAAAACCCTTCCTGGTAGGAGATAAATATCAGTGAAGTTCCATCGGGCAACACTTCCGTGAGGGGCTTGAAGAACCACGTGCCAATTGGCTCAATCACGCTGTAAGAAAGGCAAAAAGCTATAAATACCGCTGTGAAAGACACAATCAAACATGAGCGCAGCTCTTTCAGATGGTCTGTCAACGCCTGTTTTTCAAAACTGTCATTTAGTTGGTTCATGCCTGGGATCTTTTGTAGATTAGGTGTATAAGAATAAGACCTCAATCTTGCATACGCAAAGTAGAGAAAAATAGATTTGTCTTTGCAAGACGATATGTTGCACTCATTTTTATCAATTTAGAAACTCATATTTTTTATGAGCATTATTTTTCTGCTACCTTGCTACCCTTCGGGATTGACAATCCCGCCGAACCTGCTTTGTTTCCGAAGCTTTGAAGTATTTTTATACGTCTTCAGCTTCGCTGCCTCGCATCTCCGGCGGATTAGTCAATTACAAAATTGAGGCAAAAAACTATAGAGTTGAGTTGATTACCACTTACTGCCATATTTTTCAAGAAAGACGACAAGTAATTTTCTAACATACAGTCCATACGTTACGTGAACAATACAGCTCATAAAATAGCCACTAAACCAGAAAGCTCCTGGCACGTCTACATAGTGCAGTGTGACGATTCGACTTTGTACACAGGCATCACAACTGACATCAGCAGGAGAATAGCAGAGCACAACTCCAGCAAAAAAGGTGCAAAGTATACCCGAAATCGTCGTCCAGTCTCACTGGTCTATAGTGAAGAAGCCCCTTCAAGATCTGCAGCTGCCACCCGTGAATCCCAAATTAAAAAGATGGCAGCAACCGCTAAGAGGCGGCTCCTCGCAGGTGCCAGGGAGTGATCTAACGACGACTGAGGTGAAGTGCCTGACCTCAGGCAAAGAACTGGCGGATTTTCTCTGAGACGCCTTTGGTTAGCTCCAGAACCTTGGTTGCGTGTTCCCTTGATATTGCTCCAGTTCCGCAGCTTGGTGTAATCAACGTCTGTTGTACAACCGTCTCTTTTTCGATCCCGATTGCCTGAAGCTGCTCCAACTGCTCAAACCATTTATTTGACAAAGATTCCACCGTTTCAATATCAATAAACTCTTCAGTAGTAGGTACAATTCCTGAAGCGAGTACACCTCCACCTGTAAAAAACTTTACCAGATATTCAGGATAGAGAATCAATTTGTCGAAATAGGAGTAGGCATCGAAGCTGATAATATCCACTCCTGAATCAAATATAACCGACCACTCAGTATTGGCACAAACGTGCACCCCTGTAAGCCCACCCTCTGCCTTAACACCTTCAAATACCTCTGTCAGACAACCTATAATATCCTCTTCAGTCATGGTAATAAATGCTGAAGACCCAAGACCGGCAAGCGCTGGCTCATCAAAAAACATCAGCGTACGATCACAGATCTCATTCATCTTCCTGGTCTGCCACCTCCCCTTCATGGCTAGATGCTTTACCGCTGCGTCACGAAGCTGGTCATTATAATATATTGCCCTCCCGTCCTGATCAACAAGCCCTGTACAAAAAGTAACAGGCCCTGTGGTCTGCCCTTTGAGCCCAACAAGGTTTTCCTTGAGCTCAGTTGACTTCTCAAGAAATGCATAAAAGCCCTGGGCAACTTCTTTTGAAAGATGGAAGCGCGAATCATCAATGGACCCGCCGCCTTCGCTTACCATCAAATAGTCCTCATAAAATGCAACCAGCTCTTCGTCAAATGATGCCCCTCCGGTGTCTAAATATAATTTCCCTTCACACTGGGCAACCCCTGGTAACCCAGGAACATACTGGAGGATCATTCCTTCTTCTTTATACTTAGGCAGCTGAGGCCAGAGTGGTATGCTGGGGGTATAGTCAAAAATCAATTCGGTAGCTTCTTTGTGGTTATCAAGAGGGAGACTACCAATGAGGAGCGGGAGACAATTCGGCAAAAATTGAGACATAAAGAAACCTTATAAGTAATGGAGTTATAAAAAATCAAATCTATGGTGGAAAAGAAAAAACAGATATTTGGGTCTTTTTTATCAACCTACCTTTGACAAGCAGTGCTTACATATTTTTTCGGCAAAGCGTGCAGACAACAGTGAAAGAGTAATTCTAAATTGGCAATTGTCACCCATGAGTCTGTTGATTTTGTTTTCTCTATCCTCAAAGAGTAGAAATGACGGCGAATCAGGTGTCAATCTGACTAAGTTGGGTATTCTGTCTGAAATAGAAAAAAGCTGTTCTCAGCGATTCATGAGATGCTTGACACCTTTTTCAAGCCCGTCAAGAGACAGCTCGAACATGGGAAAAACTGTTCTCAGAACATTGATGGTGTGAGTGTACTGCCAATGATGTGCAGGGATGGGATTGAGCCAGATTGTCCTGACAAAATAGCTGCTTAAAAATTTCAACTGTTCAATGGATGGTTTACCACTGCGCTCAAAATCATATATAGACCCGTCTGTAGACATGAGTTCGTACGGAGCCATGCTGGCATCACCAACAATTATCAAACGCGTGTCAGGGTCAAGACGAACAAAATCCTGAATAGCAACCGGTTTCTTATATCGGCCAGGATCTTCCCATAAAAGGTCATAAATCGTATTATGGAAATAATAAGTCTTCAGATCTTTAAACTGGGATTTGGAGTACTGGAAGAGCGTTTGAACTATATCCACATGGGGCTCCATCGACCAGCCGCCGTTATCGATAGCCAAAATGATCTTTAATCGATCGACCACACTACGTTCAAAGACCAGTTCAATTTCCCCACCATTCCGTATGGTCTGAGTGATTGACGCATCAATATTAAGAAAGTCTTTTGGGCCTTGAGGAACGAGATTCCGTAACCGCTTCAGAGCCTCCCCTACAGAGCTTCTGGTAAGAGGCGCGTGGGTTGAATAATCTTTATACCTTCGTTCCGCTGCAACCTTGACAGCAGATCTGTTTCTCGACACACCGCCGACGCGCATTCCCCCCGGATGATAGCCTGAGTGCCCCACTGGGGAAGTACCTCCCGTACCAATCCATTTTGCTCCCCCATCATGCCGACCATCCTGATCCTTGAGCCTTTTCTTAAAATACTCAAGTAATTCAGCAGGTTTCATAGCCTGTAATTTCTTTTCATCAACACCCAACGCCCTGGCCATCTCTTTGGGGTTTTGTAACCATTCATGCAACATACTATCGGCCATAAAATCAAAAGTAAAGTCGTCTATTTCAGGTAGTTCTTCTCCCTGGAAAACATAGGCAAAAACCTGATCGTAAAGATCAAAATATTTTTCACTTTTTACCAGAATAGTCCTGGCGGCTGTGTAGAAATCATCCACAGAACTCACCAGACCACCATTCATTGCTTTATGCAGTGTAAGAAAAGAAGTGGGACTAACGGGAACCCCTACTTCCTTCAGTTTATAAAAAAAGTCGATAAACATACGCTGGACTTCCTAAAAAAAACGCTTTTTCAGCAAAGTGTTGGCCGATCTTTGGTAATCTCCACTCTTCTTGAATAAAATACCAAGATATGGAATCTCCTTTTTAAGTTGTTGCCCACCGCCGAAATCAGGATCTGCATCAAGTGCGCGTATCCAGTTTATCAATTCCCGGGTAGCGGGTTTTTTCTCAATACCCTCTATGCTTCTCAATTCATAGAATGTTTTTATCGCCTGTTCTGCAAGCTTCCTGTCAATCTCCGGAAAATGCACACCAATGATATTGCGCATCATTTTGGGATCAGGAAAGGCAATGTGATGGAAATTACACCGCCCGAGAAAGGGATCTGACAGGTCTTTTTTGGCGTTTGAAGTAATGATGATAACGGGTCTGTGTTTCGCTTTCACCGTTTCGTTTGTTTCAATTATATCAAACTGCATTTGATCAAGAACGTCGAGCATATCATCCTGAAATTCAGTCTCAGCCTTATCAATTTCATCAATCAGAAGCACACACCGCTCCTCTGCAGCAAAAGCCTGTCCGATTTTTCCCATACGAATATAATCGTTGATATTCGACACGTCTTTCTCAGAGTCACCAAACCTGCTGTCATTGAGGCGGGTAAGGGTGTCGTACTGGTACAGTGCCTCTACCAGTTTCATGCTTGACTTCACGTTGAGTACAATAAGCGGCATACGCACAGACTCTACGATTGCATGAGCCAACATAGTTTTACCGGTACCGGGCTCACCTTTAAGTAGAAGAGGCATTTCAAGTACCATCGAAATATTGACAATTTTGGCTAATTCCGGGTCGAGAACATATTTCGAAGCACCGGTAAAAGAGTTACATTCCATGGCATCCTCAGGTTGCATTTGGTTTATAGGTTACAAAAACGAAAAAGGTATCTACAGTCACCCACTCCACAGTATACGAGTTTTTACTCAAGAACAAAACAAAAACAGTACCCCATCTTCAAAAGATTTCTTTATATACGATATCCAATACCCTAGGACATGAAAGCAATGTAATCAAACTGTTTCCCCCAACCTCGTCCCGATCTTACGTACGCTGTAACCTTTGACTTTTCGCTGCAAATCAAAACCAGACCGAACAGTGTTCAAATTCCCTACGGTTTTACCCAACTATTATTGATATGTAACCAAATTCTTTGGTTTACAACTATGATTTTCTTAAATCGTTAAACATAACACTCTGATATGTCTTGTTTACTTTTACGTGAATGTAACACATGCAAGGTTCTTATGCTAAGATACTGTCCTTAATAAGGATTCAGTTCATCCTATAGGGATTGACTTTTAATTTTGCTACTTGTAGATTCATTGACGCTAGAGTGTTACTGACAATGCTTTAAGGGATCATATTCTTTCTGTGTTTAGGATGTTTTTTCCTTTACGTTTTTTTCTAGTTTCTGGAGCCATATACAATGCGACTCTTGAGTGTTCTTTGCTTACTCCCCTTACTCAAGGGAGCACTGTTTTCTTTTATCGCGAGCACCTCTTCTTGTTCCAGATCTATACCTCCTTCAGCAACACCCTCCGTTCCACCCCTTCTTCACACACAATTCCTTAAACTCCAATTTGTCGCAACCTGCTTTTTTGTTCAGAGGGCTGCACAAAATGCATTATATCCGCCTCCTTACGCAGCAAACAGCATTAACTTGAATTCTGTTTTTCTCTTCGCCTACAAACGAGGCCAGGAGAGAACGTATGCCAACAAGAATTTGCAGCTTCATACTAAAGCAGAGTTCTGATCAGTGCCAGTTGCTGCTGACAGGAAAGGTACCAGGTTTTACTAACGTCAGGCAATTTAATACTATATATGGAGGATAACTAAAGATAACCTGGCACATTTTTTCATTCTCACACCTCAATAGAATGTTGTTGGAAAAGTATTGTTCTACAATTCAGCAACATGCAATTTGATAGGAAAAAAGGAATAACATCAATGTCAGAAAGTATTGTCAAAATCAAAGGAAAAAAGGAAAGCTCTTTCCTTGACAAAGTCAAGGAAATCATTCCGGACGGTGGTAATTTGAACCTCTGTCTCACCTGCGGTGCTTGCGCATCAGGGTGCCCGGCCACAGGCCAGGCGGACATGGATCCCCGAAAGTTTCTTCGCATGTGTGCCATGGGAATGGACAAAGAAGTACTTTCCACCCCATGGGTGTGGATGTGTACCATGTGCCAGCGCTGTGTCTACGTCTGTCCAATGAAAATTGATATCCCACAGCTCGTCTTTAATGCCCGTGCCGAATGGCCACGCGAAGAGCGACCTAAAGGTATTAGAGATTCCTGTGACATGGCCCTCAGAAATGACTCAAACAGCGCTATGGGTACAGCTCCTGATGACTTTATCTTTGTCGTCGAAGATGTCCTTGCTGAATACCAGGAATCACAACCCGAATTCAAGGACATGGTTGCACCGATAGACAAACCTGGTGCTTTCTTTTTCCTCAATCAGAACTCCCGTGAGCCTGTTACTGAACCAGATGAGATGGTGCCTCTCTGGAAAATCCTCAATCTGGCCGGGGTCGACTGGACCTACGGCAGCAAAGGATGGGCTGCTGAAAACTATTGCCTCTTCCTTGCTGACAACGAATGTTGGGAGCGAGTCACACGGGTCTCGGCAAATCAAGCCGACGAACTTGGCTGTAAAGTCTTTCTCAATACGGAGTGAGGACACATAACATTCTCAGTCCGGGCTGGACTGAAAAAATTCGGAATTGATCACAAATTTGAGGTTGCTTCAATCTACACATACTACGCCAAATGGATACGTGAAGGCAGGTTGAAAGTAAGTTCAGAATGGAACAAAGAAAGAAAAATTAAATTTACCATCCAAGACCCCTGCCAAATAGTGCGAAAGGGTGAAGGTGATATTGTTGCAGATGACTTACGATTTGTCATACAGTCTGTTGTAGGCAAAGAAAATGTTATCGAGATGACCCCGAACAAATCCAACAATTATTGTTGTGGTGGCGGTGGTGGTTTTCTCCAGTCGGGCTTCACTGAAGAGCGTCGTGCCTACGGAAAAATCAAATATGACCAAATTATAGAAACGGGTGCTGATTATTGCATAACTGGTTGCCATAATTGCCATGCACAGGTGCACGATATCGGACATCACTTTGGTGGTTCATATCAAACTGTCCACGTCTGGACCCTCATATGCCTTTCTCTCGGCATCCTTGGACCAAACGAAAGAACCTATCTCGGTGATGACTTGAAAGACGTTGATGTCTTTCACCCTGAAACATCTCTCTTTTAGTCATGGACAATTTAACAAGGGAATTAACTCAAACCAGCATGCTCTTAATTGGAGGAAAATAAGCCTATGAGTTTTCAAAAACGATTAGCAGCAAATGAATTCGTTGTGCTGGCCGAAATGCATACCCCAAAGGGAATTAACATTTCCCGTTTGGTTAACGATGCAAGGCGCCTGAAAGGTAGAGTGGACGCTGTTGTCATACCAGATATGGACAATGGCATAATGCGCATGAGTGCCCTGGCCGGTGGAGTTTTACTCCAGCAGCAGGGTATTGAAACCATCATGCATATGTACTGTCGTGACCGCAACAGAATGGCAATCCAGGGTGATGCCCTGGCCGCCCACGTTCTAGGTATTCAAAACATCATCGCTGCTAAAAGTGAGGATATGCGTGAAAGCGACCACAGTGATGCAAAAACAGTAGACGACCTGGACGAGGTGCAGCTCGTTGAAACGCTACAAACTCTGCAGAAAGGCAAGGACATGAGCGGTTTTGACCTGGACGGATCTCCTGACTTTACCATCGGTTGCACCATTGGTCCCTGTGTTGATGAAAAAGCCTGTGAAGCTGAGTTTGACGTGGCGAAAAAAAAGATCGCAGCGGGTGCAAGTTTTATCGTCACCCCTCCGGTTTTCGACATAAGCGGTGGCTCTGCTCTTCTGGCTAAAGTGAAAGAACTTGGTGTACCGGTCATCCAGACTGTGTTCCTCATAAAATCACTAGCGATAGCCCAATACATAGCCAACAGCGATCCACACTCAGGGATAACTGACGATCTTATTCGACGTATTCGTAAATCTTCTAACAGGGAACAGGAAGGTATCAAAATTGCTGGCGAAACTATCCTGGCACTAAAAGATCAAACCCAGGGTGTATTGCTGCAAACCCTTGGGTGGGAGCATAAGCTTCCAGAAATCCTCGATGTTGCAAAGCTTTGATCTTACAGAATGTAAACAGCAATTTATCTTAGGATTGACCGAATATTTCGTTTAACCCTGCTAAACCTGTGAACAAAAAAGGTAACAATGCAGAATTCAAATAGTCTTCAAACCCACAATAACAAAGTACTCGTTGTCGGAGGTGGTCTTGGCGGCATAAGAACGGCTCTTGATCTTGCAGAGGCAGAAAAAGATGTCGTCCTTGTTGATAAGGACTTCACCATCGGTGGCCTGATGACCCAGTTAGACAGGACCTTTCCGACCAACAATTGTGATCTATGTACCCTCGCTCCCCATCTTTCCGAAAGCAACCGGCAAGAACACATTGAGCTTTTGACGATGACGACCGTTTCGAACGTCACCGGTGAAAAGGGTAATTTCACAGTCACCCTTACAACCGCCCCAAGATTCATTAACCTCGACAAATGTACTGCTTGTGGCGATTGTCTCAAAGCGTTTCCAGAGTGTGTTCAATTCAACCCTGGCCTTGACCACCGCGCACCAACTTGCATGCGCTACCCTCAAGCGACTCCCCAGGCATTTTCGATAGACCTTACCAAATGTAAGGATGTTCAGGCTCTAGTAAAAGTATGCCCTGCTGGTGCTATTAACCCAGATGATATGCCGATAAACCGCATAATACGATGTGGTTCTATGGTTCTCTCTCCAGGAGCCTCTCTCTTTGACCCAAGTCATCTTGATTATCTTGGCTATGCTACCCTTCCAGATGTAGTAACAAGCCTCGAATACGAACGGATTCTTTCGGCTTCTGGTCCAACATCAGGTCAGCTTCTTTGTCCATCCAACGGCAAGCAACCTAAAAAAGTCGCATGGATTCAGTGTATTGGCTCAAGAGGTTTACAAAAAGATTCAGGTTCTTACTGTTCAAACGCCTGTTGTATGTTCGCACTTAAAGAGGCCATCGTTACCAAAGAACGTTTCCAGGAAGATATTGAGACAACTATCTTCTATATGGATATGCGGACCTTTGGTAAAGACTACGAACTGTACCTCAATAGAGCGAAGGACGAATACAATGTTCGCTTCCTACGCAGTCGACCTCACTCCATCCTGCAACCGGAAGGTTCAGACAACCTCACTCTCACCTACACGACTGCTGAAACTACTACACAACATGTAGAAGAGTTTGACATGGTTGTACTCTCAACCGGTTTTAAAACGTCTGATGAATCGAGACAACTAGCAGAAAAAGTTGGCATAGAACTCAATGACGATTTTTTCCCGGTGACCGACGGATTCAATGCATGTGCTACCACAAAGCCTGGTGTCTATGTGGCTGGAACATTCGAGAGTCCTAAAGACATCCCTGAGACTATGGTTCAGGCCAGTGCAGCTGCATGCCTTGCAGGTAGTGATCTCACGGTAGTAGAAAAAGCTGAGGGCGAAGAATCTGAGCTGCCGAAAGAAAGGGACATTTCCTTAGAAGATCCTAAAGTTGGGATTTTTATCTGTGACTGCGGTGAAAATATTGGTGGCGTTATCAATGTTGACAATGTCGTGGAGTTTGCCTCGACACTACCTCAAGTAGCCGTTGCAAAAGCCGAAGGCCACGGATGTAGTCGGGTATCCATGGAAAACATACAACAAACCATCGAAGAAGAGGGTCTGAACCGCGTTGTTATTGGTGGTTGCTCTCCTCGCACGCACCTCTCAAAATTCCAGGACCTGCTTCAGAAGGCTGGCCTTAATAAGTATCTCGTAGAAATTGCTAATATCAGAGACCAGGCAACCTGGGTTCATTCAGGCAAACCTGAAGAAGCCACAGCTAAGGCAAAAGACCTCATCAAAATGGCTGTAGGTGCAGTAACGAAAGCCCAACCCCTTTCGGATCAGACCCTGCCAATGAACAAAAATGTTCTCGTTGTCGGTGGTGGTGTAACTGGGATGACTGCGGCACTAGGACTTGCTGATCAAGGTTTTCAAATATTTCTCGCCGAGAAAAGCGCCAAACTTGGTGGGGTTGCACAACAACTCATCAAAACGCTTGAGGGTAATAGCGTGCAGGACCTCCTCAGCGAACTGATAACAAAAGTTGAAAATCACAGTAATATTCAGGTCATTACGAGAGCCATGATTGTCGATCACTCAGGTATGCCCGGCATGTTTAAAACGGGTATGCAGAGCGGTACGCAAATGTTTTATAGGCAGATTGAACATGGCATTACAATCTTAGCAACGGGTGCACAGCCAAATCGTCCACCTTTATATCTACTCGATGAATGTGTTGCAGTACGAACACAACTTGAGACCCAGAAGTTTGTCCACGAAAATCCTGATGTTGTTAAAGGGTGGGAAAACGTGGTCATGATTCAGTGTGTCGGTTCCCGCACTCCAGACAACCCTAACTGCTCAAGAATCTGTTGTCAGAATGCCATTAAGAATGCATTAGCTATCCTGGAAATCAACCCAAACACCCGTGTATTTGTTCTGTACCGAGACATGCGTACCTATGGGTTCCAGGAAGGGTATTATCAAAATGCCCGGGAAAAAGGTGTCATTTTTGTTCGATATGAGATTGATAGCCCACCTTCTGTAACTGCCGTAGGTGATCAGGTTGATGTAGCCTTCACCGATCCAATCCTTGGGATGGAAATAACAGTTACGGCCGATAATCTCAGCCTTAGTACTGGCATGACTGCAGACGCTGACTCCACAGAGGAACTTGCAATGATCTTTAAGTTGCCACGCACAACTGATGGCTACTTTCTTGAAGATCATGTGAAGCTGAGACCTGTTGATATGCCAATTCCAGGTTTCTTTGTAGCTGGTACAGCACACTCACCAAAATTGATAAGAGAGTCCATCTCTCAAGCATACGCTGTTGCCTCAAGGGCACAAACCATGCTCGCAAGGGACGTTATAAATCTTGGAGCAGCGTCGGCCCGTGTTGACGGTAATCTTTGCGCATCTTGCTTGATTTGTGTCAGAGCATGCCCATTCGATATTCCGTTTATCAATGCCGACGGCTACTCTGAAATTGACCCTGCTCAATGTCATGGTTGTGGTATGTGTGTATCTGAGTGTCCTGCCAAGGCCATTCAACTCATGCAGTTTGAGGATGATAAAATTCTTGCAAAGGTGGAACAACTTTTTGAAAGGATAAATGCATAATGGAAAATTTTGAACCGGTAATTGTAGCTTTCTGTTGCCACTACTGCGCCTATACAGCTGCCGATATGGCGGGAAGCCAACGACTTCCCTACCCCGCAAATGTAAAAGTGATTCAGGTTCCTTGTTCGTGCAAGGTTGACGCTTTACACATAGTAAAAGCTTTTGAAAAAGGTGCGGATGGTGTCTACGTGGCGGGTTGCCTTGAGGGCGATTGTCACTTCAAAAACGGAAACGAAAAGGCCACCCGCAGAGTAGCTTACGTCCAAAAGTATCTTGAAGAAATTGGTATCGAAAGTGAGAGACTCGAAATGGTTATGATGTCAGCGGGCATGGGCTATCGTTTTGCCCAGACAGCGACAGAAATAACGGAAAAAATCCGTAAACTCGGTCCAAGTCCAATTAAGACAACTACAGCCATATAACCGCTAGCATACTTGTTGACGGAAATATTTTTAAGGAGAGTGAACCACAATGATCACTGCTGAACGAAAACCTTTAGAAGAACTCATTGAATACGTCAAACCTTTTAAGCGCATACTCCTGCTTGGCTGCAATGAGTGCGTGACTGTCTGCGCTGCAGGCGGCAGAAAAGAGGTTGGCCTTCTAGCCTCAGGGCTTCAGATGGCTTTACTAAAAAGTGGAAGCAACATAGAAATCAGGCAACATACCCTGGAAAGACAATGCGACCCAGAATATGTTGAAGAACTCGTACCACTGCTCGATGAGTCTGAAGCCATCATGTCCATGGCATGTGGCTGTGGAGTCCAACAGCTCGCAATGCGCTTTAAGGATAAACCTGTATTCCCTGCTGTTAACACCAAATTCATGGGGGCATCAGAGCGTCAGGGTGTGTGGGCTGAGAGATGCCAGGGCTGTGGTAACTGTGTACTCGGTATAACTGGCGGAATCTGCCCGATTGCCAGGTGTGCTAAACAAATTATGAATGGCCCATGCGGTGGCTCGGTCTCAGGACATTGTGAGATCAGTGAAGACGTCGATTGCGCATGGCAGCTTATCTGGGACAGGCTCAAAGCTCTTGGACTACAGGATAAGTATCTAGAGAACATGCCTGCAAAAGACTGGAGATCTGGTGGTGGAAGTGGTCCAAGAAAGATAATTAGAGAGGATTTGGCCGAATGAAAACTGAAAGCACATTAGAAAAAGTTTTAGCAGCAGGACATATTGCAGTTACCTCTGAGTGCGGACCTCCAAGGGGCTGTAAGCCTGAAGAGGTCGTGGAGAAATCCAAATATCTTGAAGGAATAGTTGACGCAGTAAACGTCACTGACAATCAGACAGCCATGGTCAGAATGTCGAGCCTTGCCGCTTCTGTTATCGTCAAACAACAGGGCCTCAATCCTCTGTTTCAGGTGACCTGTCGGGATCGTAACAGACTTGCCATGCAGGCCGATATTATTGGAGCCTATTCACTAGGCATTGATAATATGCTCTGCCTATCAGGTGATCATACCAAATTTGGTGATCACCCCGAGGCAATGAATGTCCACGACATCGACTCTATTCAATTGATAGCGATGGTCAAGAAGATGCGTGACGAAGGTAAATTCCAGGGAGGTGCTGACTTAAAAGGTTCTCCTAAAATGTTTATTGGTGCAGCTGCCAACCCTTTTGCCGATCCATTTGAACTTCGGGTAATGCGTCTTGCTAAAAAGATCCAGGCCGGTGCCGATTTCATTCAGACTCAATGTATTTTCAACGTCGATAAATTTGAGCAGTGGATGGAAGGTGTCCGTAAGATGGGTCTACATAAAAAATGTTATATTCTTGCTGGCGTAACACCATGTAAATCCCTTGGAGCTGCTAAATATATGGCAAAAAGGGTCCCAGGCATGGACGTGCCTCAGGATATCGTCGATCGCATGGCTTCTGTACCAAAAGAAAAACAGGCCGATGAAGGTGTTGCAATCTGTGTTGAGACGATTGAAAGGCTCAAAAAGGTTGAGGGCGTCGCAGGTTTTCACATCATGGCCATTGAGTGGGAAGAAAAAGTTGAAGAAATTTGCGAAAGAGCAGGACTTCTTCCTCGACCTCAGGTATAAACAATTAAAGATATTATTATTCAATGAAATTGATGAAGGGGAATAGCACATGAGCGATGGTAAACTTATTCTTGTAGTGGATGACGATACAGATCTCGTGGAAATGGTCTCCATGAAGTTGGAAAGCGAGAAGTATCGTGTTGCAAAGGCATACGATGGGATCGAAGCGTTAGATCGTATCAAAGAAGAGCGACCTGCACTTATCGTACTTGACGTTATGATGCCCCGCAAAGACGGTTATACGCTTTGCGACGAGCTGAAGAATTCTGCGGAGTATAAAGATATCATTATCGTACTTTTAACGGCAGTGACTGAAGCGATTAAAACAACCAACTACACCCATATGGGTGGCAAAACCACCCTTGCAGATGACTTCGTAACTAAACCCATTGACCTCGACAAACTAATGGAAATTATACAAGATAATCTGTAAGAGGTAGAACAGTTCTCCCCGATCATTCGGGGAGAACCATATTCTCCATGAAGAACCTTCCTTCACAAGCGAGTGATAATAGAACTCTTGTTGGTGGTATCAAGTTCAGTAAAGAGCTGGTCCATATAGAGCTCGTCTGCGAGAAAACAACGCACTGGTCTTTTGAGGATGTCCTGAAACTGCTTGCAGAAAAGAGTATCAATATACCTTTTTTGTGTCACTCCTGTATCAGCAAATCAACAGAGAGTATTTTTTGCATAGACAGTAACGATTTTGACATAGTGCAATCTGTATTAAACTCCCATTTGTTAACCGGAAGTACCTTTACAGTAATACGCTCAGTCGGTACTCTTACTGTATTCCCCCACAGATACAGCTTTCAGTTTATCGGCCAGATTCTTGCGGTTATAACAGGCTGTAATTACCCTGTTTACTCCCTCAGTACTTCGATATCTGCCATTGCAATTAATACCGACTACTTCTCTTTAGACAAACTCGTTGAAAAGTTACAAACTGTAATCGAACTCCCGGAGAACCACGCTCCCTTCAGACAAGAATTTTGCTTCAAACAGGTTCAATAATAATCTTTCTTTTCTCGGAGAAATCCTATTGGAAACTATTGCTGTTTATCGGGAAGATCGAGTAAAAGTCTATGGAATTTCTCTAAAACTTGGGCTTTCTTTAGGATTACTCACATTTCCTGTTGAACGTTTTGAAAAATGTACCGAACTCCTTCAAAATCTTGACTCACTCGCCCCTAAGTTTGAACTCATAACCTTACAATCTGCAAAGCCGCTCTCCATAACCCTCCACTTGCTTTTTGTTCAAAATTCTGAACCTTTATTAAATGAAAACATACAATCCTGGCTGGCAGGCAATCCGGATAGCAGTTTTAGAGTGCAACATCCTGTTGATCTGCTCTTCCTTCATGGTCCTCACTTTCAAGACAGAGATGGTATCGCCGAAATTGCCTTTTCCACGTTAAAAAATCAGGAAATTCGTCCATTGGTTGTGGGCTGTGCTGGTACAAGTATGTATATCGTTCTTCCTCAAGACAAAGGATCTATTGCCCATCATATTCTTACCGAAACCTTCCTGATTCCAAAATCGAAATAGACCGCTATCATTCCCGGACAAGCTCCTAGTATATAGTAGAAACCTCCATATATTGTATTCCCATGGCTGAAAAAACACAAAAGAACATGAACGAAACGGAGTGGCGCCTTCAGATTTTTGATTCGCTTTCCTTTCCGACACTTATCATACGGCCCGACAAGACCGTTATCGCTGCCAACAAAAAATTCTTAGAAAAAAACGATACTACGAATGATGAAGTTGTAGGAAAAACTTGCAGAGACGTTTTTTTTGACACCACAAGCCTCAGGCACCACTTATGCGAGAGTGACAGTTGCCCCCTCCAGAAAGTTATACAAGCAAAACAGACAACATCTCTGGTGTTGAAAAGTGAAGATGAGAATGGTGGCGAAATTTGGGAACAACGCGTGTTCGCTCCTATCTTCGATGATCATGGTGAGGTCGCTTATATAATTGAAAGCCTCCGAGATGTAAGCGAACTGAAAGATCTTCAAAACAAATACAGTGATGTTCGGGAGCTCGTTGACAAAGTTGTTCACAGTTCTGTCAGCGGCATCATAGCAGCTGACAAAAGTGGCAAAATTATTATAATGAACAAAGCAGCAGAAAACCTTTTTGGTGTTTCAGTTCCTGAGGCATCCAGGGTCAATATAGAAAAATTTTATCCACCTGGTGTCGCTCGGAAAATCATGCGGTCTCTGCGTGATGACAACATAGGAGAAAAAGGTAAACTGCCACTAACACAGGTTAATATTCTCAACAAAGACAATGTAGAAGTCCCCGTCGAAATGACGGCGGCCATCATCTATAAAGACGGAGAAGAAGCCGCTACCGCAGCAATCTACAACGACCTAAGGGAAAAGCAGGCAGTTCAGAAAAAGCTTGAAGAGGCAGAGAACCAACTTTTCCAGTCAGAAAAACTCGCTTCTCTTGGGAGACTGTCTGCGGGTGTGGCCCACGAAATTAATAACCCTTTGACTAGTATCCTGCTCTACGGCAACCTCATGCGTGAGAAACTAGGCGACGACCATCCACTGGCCAATAATCTGAACTATATTCTTGAAGATGCGGAACGTTGCCAGGAAATTGTCAAAAACCTACTGGCTTACAGCCGGCAAACTCGACCGTCAAAGGATGTTTTTTACCTCAACAATCTGGTCGGTGAAAGTCTGAGACTTATCCGAGATCAGAAATTATTCTTAAATGTGGAAATCATTAAAGAACTTGACGAATACCAGAGTCTGGTCAACGCTGACAAAAATCAACTCTGCCAAGTGCTGATCAACCTCATTATCAACGCATTTGATGCAATGGAGGGACGAGGCACACTTACACTCAAAACGTACAGAGACCGAAAAACAGGGCGAGCATTCATAGAAGTCAGTGATACAGGTGGCGGAATTTCACCAGAAAACCAGTCAAAGGTTTTTGACCCATTTTTCACCACCAAAGAAGTCGGCAAAGGAACAGGGCTTGGCCTCAGTATGGCTTATGGCATTTTAAAAGAAAATAATGGACGCATCTCAATTAAAAACACAGGCCCAGAAGGGACCACTTTACTATTAGAACTACCAGAGGAACCTGTTTCCAATGAGTTTCATTTTATGTCAATCGGTTGACCTAAAACAACAGGACCTTTGATGGGCATACCAAAGATAGTTATAATCAATTTTTTTTATGTCAGCACAAAGACTGCTCGACGCCTAAGAGAAAAAGCAGTATATTTCCAATCGATTGCTGTTTGCTGTTTTGAAATATTGACAGGGATAGACAGTAAACAGGGTCAGTTGCTGCAGCATTTTTTCGTGATCGAAGAGTAGCTGCTGACACGTAGTCTCTTCTACTGTATCTACTATTGTATCTTCTATTGTATCAAATAAAGGTATAAGAGGGACCAACACGACTGGTATCATTTATGATTATCATATTTGAGATGAGCATGAGTATGGTTTACATGAATTGATAAAACCAAAATATTTTCACTATCTGAAACCAAACTGAGGGTATAGAGAATCAATTATGACTTTTAATATACTGCTGGGTTTAGCGATTATTGTCTGTCTGGTAGGGTTATTTCTTCGATTATCAATCTGGTTCACCCAGGGTATACGCCCTCCTGAGTCACCAATCTCTGCCAAGCAAAGAATCACATCAGCCTTGCAAGGTGTACTCTCAACGATCTTCAGTGCCAAAATTGTCCTTTTTCTCAAGTCATTAATCGTTGATCTACTGTTTCAAAAAAGAATCTTCGACAAAAGCTCTCTTCGCTGGGCTGCTCATAGTCTTATATTTGTTGGCTTCATTCTACTCTTTTTCATGCATGCCCTTGACTCGGTAATCACTGAATCCTTTTTTGCAGATTATCAGTCTACCCTCAACCCTTACCTCTTTTTGAGAAATGCATTTGGGCTGATGGTATTGGCAGGTCTGGGAATAGCTGTTTTCAGGCGAATTTCACTCAAACCTCAACGACTGAAAACGTATCCGAGTGACTGGGCTGCCATCATCTTTATTGCGGTCATTATGCTCTCAGGAATGCTCCTTGAAGGTTCAAAAATTTCCTCATATACAACATATCAGGGTATGCTTGAAGAGTATGGTGCCTTCGACGAAGAAGAGGAAAAAGCTTTGGAGGCATACTGGGTAGAGGAAATGGGTATCATCTCCCCACATATGCAAAGCCCTCTTGACTCTGAGGCCGTAGCGATGGGCCAAGAGATAAACGCTGACAGCTGTATGGAATGCCACTCTTCAAATAAAGCAGCCTTTGCCAGCTTTGCTATGGCTAAAGTGAGCCGTCCTTTTTCAGCAATACTGGGTGACAGTACGACTGTATCCTTATTCTGGTTTCTCCACATCGTAGCATGCCTTGCTTTTCTTGCCTGGCTTCCATTTAGCAAAATGTTTCACATTATTGCAGCCCCTGTCAGCCTGCTAATTAAAGGGACAACTGATGATTTGGTTGAATCTCCTGCAAATCTGCTTAATGTTCAGATGGTTGGTCTTTCAGCATGTACCCACTGCGGATCTTGTAGCCTTGAATGTTCCTCCAATATGTTTTTCGAGTCGTTTAATAACGACTTCATCCTCCCCTCTGAAAAAGTTCAATACCTGAAAAATTTTGCAGCAGGCAAAGAAATTGATCCTGTTGTCCTTAAACGTCTGCAGGAGGGTCTTTACGTCTGCACCAGCTGTGATCGCTGTACTGCAATCTGCCCATCCGGAATCAACCTGAAGCAACTCTTCATTACTTCCCGCTACGCTCTTCTAAGCCAAGGGGTCCCGGAAACTGCCATGCTCAGCCATTTCTCCTTTCCCCTCGCTTTGGCTCAAAATTTCGTCGACGACCATCTCAAGGCGTTAAAGCAAGTCACTGAGCTCTTCAGACAAAGCTTCAAGCACCTTTCTGACATAACGTCTCCCATGACCCTCAGCAACGCTGCTGCAGTCGATAACGACACCTTTAAAAGCTGCTTTTCTTGCCAGCGCTGCACCAATATCTGTCCTGTGGTTCGAAGTTATGAGAACCCGATTGAAAGCCTTGGCATGCTGCCCCACCAAATCATGTTCAGTCTCGGTGTTGGTAAACTCGATCTTGCGATGGGGTCTCAAATGATATGGAGCTGCTCGACCTGTTATTTATGCCAGGAACATTGCCCAAATCAAGTTGAACTCACTGACATATTTTATAGTCTTAAGAATGGCGCCATACAAAAAATCGATGCAGGAGCGAACTGATGAAATACGCATTTTTTCAGGGTTGCAATATACCTATACGCATTCAGCAATACGCAACTTCAACAGAGGCCGTCCTTGGCGCCTTTGATGTAGAACTCGTGACGATCCCAGAGTTTAACTGTTGCGGATATCCGGTTCGTAATGTTGATGAAAAGGCCTATATTCTTCCTTCAGTCAGAAATATGGCCATTGCAGAAAAGCAGGGCCTCAGCATACTGGTTATCTGTAATTGCTGTTTTTCGAGTCTTAAAAAGGCGCAAAACACATTGCAAAAAGACAATACTTTGCTGACTGAATTGAATGGTATTCTCGCGAAGGAAGGCTTGAAATATTCTGGCACAGTACAAATCAAACATTACTTGACCGTGCTACACGAAGATATTGGAACGGAGAAGATCAAAACAAAACTGGTTAATAAATTTAAAGACCTGAACATCGCTGTTCTGCATGGATGTCACATTCTTCGTCCGCGAGAAATCACCAACTTCGATGATTCCTTTGTGCCCAGAATAACTGAAGATCTGATGCAGACAGCCGGGGCCACAAGTCTGGAATGGAGAGGAAAACTCGAATGCTGTGGTGCCGCTCTAGCTGGAATTAACGATGAGCTCTCACACAAACTTCTCCAGGAAAAAGTGAGTGGCGCTCAGGATGCCGGCGCTGACTATATCACACCTATTTGCTCATACTGCCACCTTCAATTCGATACCACGCAGAAAAACCTTGTTTCTCAAGGTTCAGGGGGTAAGATTCTTCCGGTTCTTCTCTACCCGCAACTGCTTGGTCTTTGTCTGGACTTACCTGAAGAACAACTTGGTATAGAAGAGAACAGCACAATTAAAAAAGATGATATCGCCAGAATAAAATCACTCTTAGGCCCACCCGTTGAAGAGAAGAAAAGACGAAAGAAGAAAGCAGCAGCCTAACCAGCACCCAACTCTTCAGAGAGCTCGTTAAATATATTTTTTGACCAAGGTCACCTACCACGAAATGTGTTTCTGTAGGCGTATGTCAGGTATTCTGGAGATAGTATCCTGGGCGCAACGCCGCTTTTTGAACGAAAAGTTATTTTTCACGATGGCTTACAAACAGATTCTGACCTGCAACCACCTCCAATAATTACATAGGAGGTGGTTTTTTCTTTAATTTTTCCAGAATATGTTTACTATTCATCAGATATTTGAAGAGACGTAGAAAAAACTGATATCTTTTTCTGTCTACGTCACCCACATAATTCATTCAGCAACCTTACACGGAGTTCAGCATGAGTAAAGTTATTGCTTTTGCAGGCAAAGGCGGTGTCGGAAAAACCACAGTAGCAACATTAGTCGTTCGATATATGGCGTCAGTCGGAAAATCGCCTATCCTTGCAGTTGATGCTGACCCTAACAGTAACCTTGGCGAGACCATGGGCCTGGATGTTCCAACCACAATTGGTGATATCCGTGAAACCTATATGAAGGACCCCCAGGGAGTCCCCTCTGGGATGGATAAAGTGAATTACCTGGAAACCCTCGTTGAGCAGGCCCTTATTGAAAAGCCTCAATTTGATCTTCTTGTGATGGGAAGACAGGAAGGCCAGGGCTGCTACTGTATGGTGAACAACATTCTTAATAATTTTACCGACAAATTAAGCAAGCATTACAAATATATGATCGTTGACAATGAAGCTGGGATGGAACATCTCAGCCGAAGAACAAGCGGCAAAATAGATATACTGTTCCTGGTAACGGACTATGCCTTGCGCGGCCTACGCGCAGTCAGGCGCATTCATTCCATGCTCGATAGCCTTAAACTGGAAGTAAAAGAAATTGCAATTATTGTAACCAGGGGACCGGAAGAGCTGAGTGATACCTTCCTCAAGGAAGTAAAGGAAACAGGTATCCCGATCGCAGGAATCATCCCGCAAGATCCCGCCCTTTTAGAGTACGATATGGAGCGCCGTTCCATTCTTGATCTTCCAGATGATTCTTTATCGGTGGCCGCTCTCAACAAAATTATGGACGAATACTGTCCCGGTTAAAAGATGTTCAAAAGGGTACTTACCGCACCCAAGGGGGCCTACTGCCCCCTTTCAACCTCCCTTCCAATTTACCAGCAAGCTCACAACAAAACTGTATTGTCTTGACTTACATCAAGGTTTCTCTTTTGAATTGCAGCTATACTTATCGCAGAATCAGCCTTATATTTCCAGAGGAAATCAAACATTAATACCGGTAAACGGTAAGTAAGTACCTTCACAAAATTATTTTTTGCCATAAAAACGCAGAAAATAGTTTAGAAGGTACTAAACTCCCTCAACAGGAGAATTGATATGAAATGCCCCGGTCAGGATATGAAGTATTGGAAAGAAAATGCGATTTTTGACGTTGCTTGTCCCAAATGCAAAGCTTCCGTCGAATTCTATAAAGATGATACCACTCGAAAGTGCAGCAGCTGCGGGACCCGTTTTGTTAACCCTAAAATGGATTTTGGCTGTGCCTCCTACTGCCAATTTGCAGAACAGTGCCTTGGAACACTGCCTGAGGATTTCACTGGTCCAAGAGACAGTCTCCTCAAAGATAAAGTTGCTGTAGAAATGAAACGATACTTTCACACAGATTTCAAATCCATCAGGCAAGCTACAAGCACAGCAAGATTTGCCGAAAATATTGGCAAAGAAGCGGGAGGGAATCTTTCTGTAGTTCTCTGTGCGGCATACCTCCACAGTGCAGGATTGCAGGCGGCACGATCTATCCTTGAAAAAGTAGGCGCAGACGGCGAAATGATAGCAGAAGTATGTTTCATCATCGAGCAACAGGAAAACGTCCCACCTGACGGCTCACTTCATGCCACCATTGTTCATGACGCGGTACTCTTAAGACAGGTCCAGGATCAGCTCAAAGAGCTTAAACTTCCCACGGAGACAGCCAGAGAGATCATTGAGAAAAAACTTTTAAATCATTCCGCTCGTGCCGTTGCCGACACAATACTCGCCTAATCCAAACTTTTCATGAGAACCGTACAGATTTAGTACCTTACTCCGTAAAAACTGTGATAAAAAACAAGAAAATACGGGCTCGATTTCAAATTAAGTGGTTATAAGCACTCACAAGGTACTTACTTACCGTTTACCGGTCTTAATACCATTACAGTTCGTCCCCTGACTGGAGTCAATTGCTGTTTTTTTCAGCCGATTGACTTCAGCCATTGCAAGATCCTGGATGCCCCGGAGCCTTCCAAACCTGAAAAACAGTCCTCTGCTCGATACCTTCTGGATCTTTCACTCACCTTCCTTGTCTTGTCGAGTAGAATACTTTACAATAAAGTCTGCTGACAAAGTAGGTTAAGAGCCCCCTGACTGGAGGTGTTTCTGCTAGGAGCCTGTCTGAGAATGCCCTTTCACCACATATCTCCGTTATGTTAAAAAAAATGCTTGCAGATAGCGTAGACTTCGATATTAAGTATACGGCTGTGCATATTTTCCCAACATGCCTAGATCTGCGGCGAATTTTCTATTCTCGGACAACCTCCTAAGGGTGCGTAAAGACACTCTCCACATATTTTTTCTTCATCACTAAAGGTGATCATGGCTTCGATATTAGTAGTCGATGATGAACGCAGCATGCGAGATTTTCTCAAAATTCTCCTTGAGAAAGATGGCCATCAGGTAACCACTGCTGAAAATGGTCAAGCGGCCCTTGCAACTCTTCAAAATCAGTCGTTTGATGTTGTAGTCAGTGACATTCGTATGCCTGGCATTTCAGGAATACAACTTCTGGAGACGATAAAAGAAGACTCACCTGAACTACCTGTTATCCTCATCACAGCCTTCGCATCACCTGGTGATGCTGTGCTGGCTATGAAAAATGGTGCATTCGATTACATAAGTAAACCTTTTAATGTTGACGAAATTAAATCCGTAATTGAGTCAGCAACCAGCAAAAATCACAACAGCAATAAACCTCAGGAACTCAGTGATTCATTTCCAGGAATAATTGGGCAAAGTAGGGAAATGCTGAAAATTTTCGACATGATCAAGCGTGTTGCGCCAACACCGGCTAACGTTCTAATTTACGGTGAATCCGGGACAGGAAAAGAGCTTGTGGCCCAATCCATTCACAATAACAGCCATGTCGCCGGCGCCACCTTTATGCCGATCACATGCAGTGCTATTCCTGAAGACCTGATGGAAAGTGAACTATTTGGCCATGTCAAAGGATCTTTTACAGGTGCCCTTCATGACAAACCAGGACTTTTTAATGAGGCCGACAACGGTACCGCTTTTCTTGATGAGATTGGTGAACTCACCCCAATAATCCAGATAAAGCTTCTGCGAGTTTTACAAGAGCGTGAGATCAAACCGGTAGGCGGAACAAAATCAAAAAAAATTAACGTCCGGATCATCGCTGCAACCAATAAAATCCTCGAGGACGAGATCAAAGCTGGAACGTTCAGAGAAGATCTCTTCTACAGGCTTGCAGTGGTTCCCTTGCGAGTTCCGCCCTTAAGAGAGAGAAAGAGTGATGTCCCGCAACTGGTGGATCACTTCTTAAAGAAATACTCCAGACAGCTTGGTAAAGAGATTCAGGAGATTTCCTCCTACGCGCTACAGGTACTGATGAACTACGATTTTCCCGGCAATGTTCGTGAACTTGAGAACATAATAGAGCGCGGTGTCGCTATGGAAAGTTCCAACATCATCCTGCCGCAAAGTCTCAGTTTTTCCGGCGGGGACAGTCTGGACATCGAGCTGACAATGCAAACGGCCGCCCCTTCACTTTTTCACGCTGCAGAAAGTGAGGAGGAACTCTATGACCTGGGGATTGAGAAAATTATGACAAATCTTGAAAAGAGAATCATTAAACATACTCTGAAGAAAACGAATAATTCGAAAATGAGGGCGGCGGAGCTCCTGCAGATAAGCTTTAGATCCCTACGCTATAAAGTGAAAAAATATGCCATCGATTGAGCTTTATGGATCTAAATAGCCTCTTAACTCTTGCACGCCAGACCACTGATTTCAAACAAGTTCTACGAACGCAGCTCTTATGGATGCTGGCTCTGAGGATTATTCTCTACACCCTGCTCCTTGCTATCAGCTACGTTTTCAGCGGCGGGCCATTTGACGTTATCGTCCTTCCAGGAAACCTTCTCGTCATTTTTATCCTTACAGTCTATATAACAACCCTGTTCTCCGCCTTCTATCTTCAGATATATAGAGGCAGCCTGCGCCGCTACGGTTTTATCCAAACCCTCATCGATACCTTTTTTGTATCAATACTGGTGTTTTTCTCCGGAGGGATTAATTCTGTTTTTACAACTGTTTACTTCTTCCCAATCATTTCAGGAGGCTTACTACTACCACGAAAAGGAGGCCTTGTTGCTGCAGCAGCTTCAACCTTGCTATATGCAGCTATTCTCTACCTCGAGACACGAGGTTTCTATCCCTCGTATATCGAAGGCTACCACCTCGTTGCCCCCAGCTCATCTGCTGTGGTTCTCAACCATTTTGCAGTACACGGTTTAACCTTTTTCCTGGCCGCAGTTTTGAGTGCATTGTTTGGACTTCGTCTTCAAAAAACAGAAAACGCCCTGAGTGATTCACTACGTAACTTTGACCAGTTGGCTATTCTTTACAAACAGGTCTTTGATAATATTTCAACGGGAATTATGACTATTGACGGTGCAAATAGAATCACATCCGCCAACAATGCCATACTCAAAATCACCTCAATCCACCCACAAGAATTGATCGGTCAGGAACTTGCCACTACTTTTCCCAATTTTGATTTGTCACAAGTTGACAGTCGAATGGCTGCGGATTTCACAAAATCAGACGGCACCACTCTGCGTATCGGTTATTCAAACATGCTCATCCAGAAAACGACGGAGGAGCACCAGCAAACCGCAGAGCCGGCACAGAAAATCATCACCCTGCAGGATATCAGCGAACTTGAAAAACTTGAACGACAGGTGCGACAAGCAGAAAAACTTGCTGCTATTGGTACCATGAGCGCCAGCATTGCCCACGATTTCCGAAATCCGCTCACTGCCATATCAGGATCAGCTCAGATATTAGCCGCTGAATTCTCATCGGCGGGTACAAAACACCATGCGGATTTCGAGCTTATACATATCATCCTCCGTGAATCTGGCAGGCTCATCGATACTATAGCTGATTTTTTAAAATTTTCACGACCTGAGCATACTGACTGCACCTGGTTTTCCCTGCGGAATTGCCTAGAAGAGGTGCTTCATATGTGTAAGGCAGACCCGGCGTGGCCACCGGACAGTCAAATACGCCTTTATTTTAAAGATACTATCGACGTGTGGGCGGATGAGAAACAGTTATTCACTGTTTTTACACATCTTATCCAGAATGCATTAGCTTTCTGCCCAACTGGCAGAGAGAGAATAGAAATCAGCGCTGAAGAGAAAAGCAATCCCGGCATCCCTGATACCATACAGATCATTATAAAAGACAACGGCCCCGGCGTTGATGATGCGATGCGGGAACAGATTTTCGAGCCATTTTACACATCACGACCAGAAGGAACCGGACTGGGCCTCGCTGTCACTAAACAGGCTCTTGAGGCTCACAACGGCTCAATAACCGTTGAAAAAGGGCACACAGGCGGCGCTCAATTTATTCTTGTACTTCCTCTTCCTCATTAACCTGTTGTTGACTGTCAGAGCTAGTTACCTGGGAGGGGGGAAAAAGGCTTTCTGAAAAATCGAACTGCTCCGCCTGGACGTATATTGTACCTGTCCCACCTGGGTCAATCGCTATGATTTCCCCTGCAATCCAGAATTCCTGACCTCTCTTCATCGTTGTAAGTTGTGGATGTACAGTTGTATCGACTTCTGTCTTAATCAGCACACCAAAACCATCCTCCGACACATCAAGCAATAAGGGGCTATGCTTTCCCTGCGGCTCCAGAAGTTCAAAAAAATAAACAGGCCAGATAACCCGCAATCCAGTGAGTTTTGCATTGGACACATTTTCATTCAACCCTTCCATGGAGGCAAGCTGTTCCAACAATTCATCAGGAGACGGTTTGAGAAAAAAAGAGGTGGTTTGAGATTGAGATTCTTTTTGTTTTCCCCCATCACCTGTTACTGGTACTTTCAGCTCGATCTTTATGGGTACAACTTTTGACAAGGGGTCCTGTATTTTTTGTTTTGTGTCCTGAAAATATATTCCGCCACCTACAAGCAATACAAATGCGAGCCCGACCACAACCAGAATAACTCTGTCACGATGCTTTGCCAAAAACTCTGTCACAACTCACCCCGTTTTCGGATTACCAGTTCAAAAAACAGTCAGACACTAAATCGGATGTATACAAATTAATCAATTGCAAGATTGAGTACCTTAGAAATTATTTTCTGCGTTTTTATAGCAGAAAACAATTTGGTGAAGGTACTTATACCCGTCGAGCGAGTACTGAAAAGAGTCCCACTTATTTCCCGTTTATCGGGGTTAGGTGATACAATATTAACCATATTGTGACGAGTACGTGTTAACAACTAAGAGCAAAAGCACGCCGTTCTCATTCGTTCTCATTCGTCCTCTTTCCAGACGGAGGCACCAAGACCGGAGAGTTTTTCAACGAGGTTTTCGTACCCTCTTTCCAGATGGTATATACGGGAAATCTCTGTTCTCCCCGAGGCAGCCAGCCCAGCGATCACCAGCGATGAACTTGCACGAAGGTCAGTGGCCATAACCGGGGCTCCCGTCAATCCCTCCATCCCAGAGCCACTCACTACAGCTGAGTGCCCGTCAATACGTATATCAGCCCCCATTCGAAGCAACTCTGCAACATGCATAAAACGATTTTCAAAAATTGTTTCATTAATCACGCAAATTCCTGAACAAAGTGTCATCAGAGTCATAAACTGGGCCTGTAAATCCGTTGGATATCCGGGATATGGCCTTGTTTTGATATCAACCCCTTTTATTTGCCCTACGACCTGTCGTGACTTCGGCCACCCAACACTGATCGTGTCCCTGGACTCGCTTACCTCCAGCCCCGCAGCCCGCAATTTTTCAAGTAAAGAAGGTAAATGGGCAGGGTTGCAGTGCGTTACTTTTCCAGCTCCTCCGGAAGCGGCGATAGCTATTAGATATGTGCCTGCCTCAATGCGGTCGGGTATAATAGAACAGTCTGCAGGATGAAGTTTCTTCACACCTTGAACAATAAGTTTATCACTGTTTCTCCCCTCAATCTTTGCTCCCATTCCATTAAGCATGTCAACGAGGTTAGCAATTTCAGGCTCCCTGGCTGCATTTTTCAATACTGTTGTACCTTCTGCCATTACTGCAGCCATAAGCAAGTTTTCGGTTCCTGTAACAGAAGGGATATCAAAGTAGACAACTTCTCCCTGCATTGAACCAAAGATTTCAGCATCTACATAACCACCTTCAAGTCGACAAGTCACACCAAGGCGCTCTAAGCCCATTATATGAAAATTAATTGGCCTTGCACCAATCGCACAACCTCCGGGCAAGGAGACCTTGGCTTTACCAAGCCGCGCCAAGAGTGGGCCAAGAACAAGGACGGACGCACGCATTGTCTTAACAAGATCATACGATGCTTCTGAATGATTGAGGTTGGTTGCGTCAAATGTCACGACATCGCCTTCCCGCCTGCATTGAACTCCAAGGTTTTCAAGCAATCGAATGAAGGTTCTGGTATCTCGAAGATCCGGAACATTTCTGAGGATGTGTTTGCCGGGAGCCAAAAGGGTTGCTGCCATAAGCGGTAGAGCTGCATTTTTAGCACCGCTTATTTTAACTTCACCAAACAGAGCACGTCCCCCCTCGATAATCAGTTTTTCCATCCTGCGTCCTTCCTTTTCAGTCTGTTATCCTGGCATACAAAACTCTATCTCGACCAGTATAGTCAGCGAGTACCTTTACCTCGGTGTAATTTTTCCCGCCTGCTTCTTTACTCGAATGAAACATTTTTCTTACGGCGTCTCCCTGGTCAGCTCCTATTTCCATAAATAGCTGCCCGGCAGGCAGCAGAACGGCTGGTAAAGACAGAACTATTTCTCGTATAATTTCGAGTCCATTCTCTCCACCATCCAAGGCTAATCGAGGTTCATGTTCTGCAACTTCAGGCTCCAGTGTCTTGTTAACATCAAAGCTGCTTACATAGGGAGGGTTAGTAATAATCAAAGAAAATTTCTTCTGGTGAGCGAAGGCTGAGAACAAATTGCTCTGTACTGGCAGCACCAGATGCTCAACCTCATGCCGTTTGGAATTTTTCCTGACAATTGTAAGAGCCGCCCCTGAAATGTCTGCTGCTATAACAATTTGACGACTTTCCCTTGCAAGGACTGTGGCTATGACACCACTCCCGCAACATAAATCTAAAACAGAGCCTTTGCTGAAATTCACTCTATCAGAAAGCTGCAACACCCGATCAATGAGGAATTCTGTTTCAGGTCTTGGGATCAGTACAGCTGGTGATACAAAAAACGGAAGCGACCAGAACTCTTGTTCACCCAGAATATAAGCGACAGGCTCACGATTTTTCCTCCGCGCTATCCAACGGTAGTAACGCTGTTCATTTTCCTCACTGACGAGTTTGTCGGAGTCAAGATAAAGTTCCGTTCTGGTTTTCTCCAGGCAACTCTCAAGAAGAATTCTTGCGTCGCGTTCATGTTCGACTATTCCACATTTCGACAGTTCGAAGGTGGCCTGCCGGAGGAGATCATCTATGCGCATACAGTATAACTGTTTTCACTTCGCCAGCCAGCTGCAGAAAGAACAACCAAACCAACGTAATCAATTTATTTCTTTTAGTTTTTCAGCTTGATCGTGTGCAATAAGAGGAAAAATCACTTCTTCAAGTTTTCCTCCAATGATTGATTCCAGTTTATACAACGTAAGATTTATTCTGTGATCAGTTAACCGCCCCTGGGGGTAATTATACGTTCTAATTCGCTCACTCCTGTCACCGCTACCAACCTGGCTTTTTCTCGTTTCAGAAATTTTATCATGGCGTTCCTGCTCGACCTGATCAAGCAATCTCGCCCGCAGAACAGTTAAAGCTTTGGCTTTATTTTTATGTTGGGATTTTTCATCCTGGCAGATCACGACCAGGCCTGTTGGAAGGTGAGTTATTCTTACAGCTGAGTCAGTGGTATTAACAGACTGGCCTCCTGGACCTGAAGACCTGAACACATCAAATTTCAACTCGTTCATATCTATATTAAGCTCTACTTCATCAACTTCCGGTAAAATAGCCACAGTCACTGCAGAGGTATGAATTCGTCCCTGGGTTTCTGTTTCGGGGACTCGCTGCACTCTGTGTACCCCACTCTCGTATTTGAGTTTTGAATAGACCTTATCACCACTTATAAGAGCTATTATTTCCTTAAATCCACCTATACCAAGTGGGCTGGAACTCATAACTTCAACCTTCCAGTTCATACTCTCCGCAAACCTGCTGTACATCCTGAAGAGATCTTCTGCAAAAAGTGCTGCTTCATCTCCTCCAGTACCTGCCCGTATTTCGAGGAAGGTATTTTTCTCATCATTTTGATCTTTGGGAAGAAGAATAATCTTCATCTCCTGATCCAGTTTTTTCTCCTGTTCGGCCAACTCTTCAAGCTCCTGCTTGGCCATCTCTTTTAATTCCGGATCTTCGTTCTCATCCTGAAGGATTTCTCTATTCTCCAAAATTTCCTGTTGAACCTTGGCATATTCAGTATACGTTGCATTGAGTTTAGTCAGATGTGCATGCTCTCGCACCACCCTCTTAAATTCATCCTGATTACTTACCAACTGGGGATCAGACATTCTTCCCTCAAGGTGAGATATCTTATCACCAAGATCAGCAAATTTTTCGAACATAATCCTCTTTCAACCAGAAGCAGAGTAAATAAAAAAGTCCACAACCATGCTGAGCATCGTTGTGGACTCTACTGAACAACTCAGATACCAGGTAAAATCACTGGTACATAATACGAGAAACTACGCCTTGCTTTTGTCCTTATCCGCATAGTGTTTCGCATAACGCTGTTTGAATTTTTCAATCCGTCCGGCGGAGTCAATCAACTTCTGCTTTCCAGTGAAGAAAGGGTGGCACGCAGAGCAAATTTCAACCTTCATTGATTCCATAACGGAGCCTAGTTCTACTGCATTTCCACAAGCACATTCTGCTTGAATAGTAAAGTACTCTGGGTGTATACCTTCTTTCATATCTTTATTCCTCCAGCACTCTTTCCAGAGTGGTGTTCAAATTCATTTATTACCACATTATTCGTAGAGACAAGAGCATAATAATAACCAAATGACAATATTTTTCAACTAAAAACAACTCCACCTCCAGGAAGACTGCAAATGAGGCTTGTGTACACTGCTCGTTACCAAGCCCATAGCAGTCAGCAGGACACTGTCAGCCATTCATTGAGTCAATAAAATCTGCATTTGTCTTCTGGTGCCTAAGTTTGTCGATAAGAAAATCCATACAATCTGCTGGATTCATAGAGTTAAGCAGTTTTCTTAAAATCCAGATCCGGTTAAGGACATTTGGTTTCAACAGGAGATCTTCTTTTCTGGTACCCGAGCGTTTAAGGTCGATAGCAGGGAAGATTCTTTTGTCAGCCATCTTTCTATCGAGAATAAGCTCCATATTGCCGGTGCCCTTAAATTCCTCAAAAATAACTTCATCCATACGGCTACCAGTTTCAATAAGAGCAGTGGCGAGAATAGTAAGACTCCCACCTTCTTCAATGTTTCGCGCAGCACCAAAGAAACGTTTTGGTCTATGAAGTGCATTGGCCTCGACACCACCTGATAGGATTTTGCCACTCGCAGGGGTTACTGTATTATAAGCACGGGCAAGACGGGTAATACTGTCGAGCAAAATGACAACATCTTTTTTATGCTCGACCAGGCGTCTGGCCTTTTCAATTACCATTTCAGCAACTTGAATATGACGTTGAGGAGGTTCATCAAAAGTTGAGCTTACCACCTCTGCAGTTTTCACGCTTCGTGTCATCTCAGTGACCTCTTCAGGACGTTCATCAATAAGCAGAACGATGAGGTACACCTCCTTGTGATTTCTCACAATAGAGTTTGCGATTTTCTGCATCAGCACCGTCTTACCTGTTCGCGGAGGTGCCACAATCAGACCACGCTGACCTTTACCAATAGGAGCGAACATATCCATTATTCGCATCGCATTATTATCAGGCTGCCATTCAAGACAAAATGCTTCGTTAGGGTGCAGTGGGGTTAGGTTGGCGAAAAGTGTCTTTTGCTTGGCTGCTTCAGGTGGGTCAAAATTCACACTATCAACCTTAAGGAGGGCAAAGTACCTCTCACCCTCTTTAGGTGCACGAACCAGCCCCTCTACCGTGTCACCGGTACGAAGGTTCAATCTACGAATTTGTGAAGGAGAGACATAAATATCGTCTGGTCCTGGCAGATAGTTATAATCAGGAGCTCTGAGAAAGCCAAAGCCGTCAGGCAGTATCTCAAGGACACCGTTGCCACGCATTTTCCCGTCCTTATCGGACTGAGCCTTCAAAATTGCAAATATGAGTTCCTGTTTTCGCAATGAACTGTACCCCTCGATTTTTAACTTTCGAGCAAGCAGTACAAGTTCACCAATTTTCATCAGTTTAAGTTCCGCCAGATTCATTTACTTACTTCTCCTTTTTGTGGTGGTAGGCAGGATTATGAAATATTCTGACACACCATTCGAGGTATGCGAAATTACTGCACGCTGTAAAAACAACGCCGTTGATTGCATATTCTGTTATTATACTTTTCTGTATTCACGTACGAATCGAGGACAAAAGTAGTCCAACCTGGCACAATTGTATTTGCTAGAATTATGGCTATCCTGAAGAATTACTATACAAGCAGTAGAAACGTTTACTTGCTACCAGCAGAACGCATTACGTAACTAACTATCCAGCAATTGAGCTTTGGTTTTTTTTGATTTCTCTATTATTTTTAGATTACAGGCAGAGCAGGACGAATGACCAGATCCGTTAAGAATCAATATATTTGAAGTCCGAAGCGGTCCAGAAACCGTTTATAAAAACAGTCTATTCCAGAGAAGTGAATAAGCAGGGTTCAAAATAAATGACTCAGCAGGAACAAGGATTGAATTCCAAAATCATCGTACCCCCTTATACGTATTCAATTCGCAGCTGTCAAGCTTTTTAAGGAAGCATCTGCAACATTTTTTATTGTTCTCACAGTCCGCTAAAAGGTTTACCCTCTTATCAGGTTTTTCAGTACCCACCTTACCTGCTGGGTTGTACTGACAAATGTTCCGGAGTTATCAATTACAAAATCGGCGAGGTCTCTTTTTTTCTCTATCGGAAGTTGTGCAGCCAATATCAGTTTTATCTCTCTGACAGTCAGGCCATCCCTGGTGGCCACTCTTTGCACACAGGCCTGCTCCGAAATATACACGACAACTGTAACATCAAATTCATCCTGCCAGCCGACTTCATAAAGGAGTGGCACCTCGATCACAATATCGCCTGACAGTGCACCTGAGGACAGACACTTTTTTGCAACCTCCTGCCGAACAAGAGGGTGCAGGATTTTCTCGAGTCCATCTTTCACATAGCTATCTGTAAAAACAACCTGTCGCAGGCGGTTTCGATCGAGTGAGCCATCAGGGTTCAGAAATTTGTTACCAAACTGATCGATAAATTGATGTAAACCCTGCGCTCCGGGCTCCATGAGGTTTTTGCAGATCTGATCAGTATCAAGATATTCGCCACCGAGACAGGAAGCAAATATTTTTACCACCGTACTCTTTCCAGTACCAAGCCCACCCGTCACTGCTATATTCATGACTTATCCGCTACTGAGGTTGAAGCAACCAGGTGATCAATTATCTCAGAAAAATCGGACCATAAGGGCGCCGTAATATCAATACATTCACCAGAAACAGGATGTTCAAACTGAAGACGGGACGCATGCAGCATCTGCCGTGAGAACAGAGAATTATTCCTGCCGCTACCATAAGTGACATCTCCAGCCACAGGATGGCCAAGATGAGCCATGTGTACCCGTATCTGGTGCGTCCGACCTGTTTCAATATGAACTCGTAACAAACTATACTGAGATGAGAATTCATTGAGAACTTCCCAGCTACTGACAGCGTGGCGACCACCGATCTCTCTGACAGACATTTTCTGACGATTAACAGGGTGGCGGCCAATATCAGCTATAATCCGTCCAGTTTTATTTTTTAGTATACCGTGAACAAGCGCGGTATACTCTTTCGTCATAAGCCTGTTTTTAAAGCTCTCAATAAGCTTCCGGTGCGCTGAGTTCTTTTTGGCAACTACCATTATGCCTGAAGTATCCTTGTCCAGGCGGTGAACAATACCTGGTCGAAGCTCCTCTCCTACTGCACTGATAGATTGGCAATAGTAAACCAGACCATTAACCAGAGTCCCAGACTGATTACCACTCCCAGGATGTACAACTAAACCGGGCGGCTTTGAGAGAAGGAGCAGGTATTCATCCTCAAGGAGGATAGAAAAATTGATTTTTTCAGGAATAATATCAAGTGGCGGCGGAACAGAAAAAGTCCCCCTTACAACCTGCCCCGGTTTCAGCCGATAACTGCTCTTCCGATTCTCTCCATCAACATAAATAAGGCCACTACGAACAGAACAGCTAATTAAACTTCTTGAAACACAGGGTATATATAATGCAAGAAACTGGTCAAGACGCACACCTCTTTGACCAGCTTCGATTGTCAGCTCAAAAGACTGGCCAGAGACACTGGAACGGGTACTACCAATATTGTTAGACTCCATACAAGCTACACATCATCTCACGAAGCAAAAGCGACAAAGCGGTGGAACTATCACGAAAAGATTGCTTCAATCATCTTCGTAACATCTTCCTCTTCAGTATTTTGTGCCAATGACAGCTCTTTAACGATAAGGTTTTTCGCAGTATCTAACATCTTTCGTTCACCATAACTAAGATCCTTATCTACACTTAGAAGAAAGAGATCACGCAGAACAACTGCAACTTCGTGAACCGAACCGGTTTTGATTTTCTCCATGTAATCACGATAGCGTCGATTCCAGGTTTGAGCACCAAGTTCTACTGTACGATCAGCTAGAATATCAAGGACATCACTTACTTCACTCTCATTAACGATAGCTCGGAGGCCAACATTTTGGCTACTAGCCGTTGGAATCATAATTCTCATGCTGTTATCGAGGATTTCCAAAACATAGAACGCTTGATCAATACCAGCTATGGTTTTCGTTTCAACAGATTTTATTACTCCAACACCATGGGCTGGATACACAGCCATATCACCTTCTGAAAACACAGATATCTCCTTCTTTCAGGGCGTCTTGCGCTCGGCATACTTTATGAACAGTGAGGGCACAAGACAAAACGCAGTTATTTGCAGACCAGGGAAAGCACCGGAGCAACAGAAATTTCAATTTTCTTTCCGGTTGTTATTGATTTTTTTATGTAGGGATGATAGTAAATCATTTGACTCATATTATAATAAGTACACATATAACATGTTTTACTTAAAATTGCCGCACTTTTAAACACATCCCGCGCACAATAGAACCATTCTACCGGCAGCCGTCCCGCAATTTACTTCAAACTGTTCAATAGATTCATTGCTTTGGATGGCTCACCCTGGCCAAATAAGCGTACGCCCTTTTCAAGGTCATCATACCTACCCTCTAGCCTTTTCACTTCATCGTCGCACAAATCGCCCAAAACATATTTTTCAACAGGAATGTTTTTATGTACTTCGCCTTGTCCAGGTCTGCCTATTCCTATCTTTAAACGGTAGAATTCTTTTGACCCCACAATAGCAGCAATCGATTTAATACCGTTATGCCCTCCCGCACCACCACCTCTTACCAGTTTTATCCTCCCAGGTGCCATGTCAAGATCGTCATGAATGACCAGTAATCGTTCAGGTACAACTTTAAAGAAACTATAGCATTGCTGCACAGCCTTACCACTTAGGTTCATGTAGGTCATGGGCTTCTGAAGATGTGTTTTTCGACCGGAAAGAAAAACAGCTCCGTACATTGAATCCCACTTTTCTTTTAACAGAGAGTCATTCCACCGAGAAGCCATTTCATCGACAACCAGAAAACCAATATTATGGCGATTGTTTTGATATTGTTCTCCCGGGTTGCCGAGGCCTACTATCATAAGATCTCCGTCTTCCATAGTCCCTTCACCTAAAAATTCCACCGAATCTGCTTTGTTACCGAAGCTTTGAAGTAGTTATCCATCTTCGACTTCGCTGCCTCACATCTCCGGTGGACCAATCAATTGCAAAATTGAGGTGCAAACAGAAAAGGTCCGGAAATATTCTTTCCCGGACCTTCAATCAGTTGCATCTATATCGCTTCACATCAGCAACAGCGCCTACCCAAAACTTGTTATGTCAAACTTTTATTCAGCAGCAGTTTCCTCGGCAACAGGCTCAGCATCAACTTCATTCTCATCGACTTCAATTTTCTCGCTCATTTTTTCGATGAAAATAGCTACAGCATCATTATTTGTTACCTTGACAACGTTTCCAGGAGCCTCAATATCACCAACCTTAACACTATCACCGATCATCAGTTTAGTGACATCAAAAGTACACTCGTCCGGGATATCAAGCGGCTTACCCTTAAGGACGATATCGGGACAATGGACAGTCATCCTTCCACCGAGATCTACACCCTTTGCCACCCCAGTATATACAACAGGTACAGTGAATTCGCGATCCTTAGTGAGATCGATTTCACAAAAATCCACATGAACCAGTGTATCGCGAGCAGGATCAGTCTGAACCTCTCCAATGGTCACACTTTTATCATCGCTACCCTCAACTTTCAAAGTGACTATAGTGTTATACCTGTAGTATTTCAGCAACTTTGACATCAACGTTTTGGTCTCGAGCTGAAGTTTAAGTGCCTCTTCACCACCACCATACACTACAGCAGGGGTCATACCCTTCATACGCAATTGACGCATTGGACCCTTACCTGATGTTTCCCTAACAGAAGCTGACATTTCAACCTGAAGCATAATTTCTCCTTTATCAAACAGTCGCTACTGCATACCATGAAAACGACTGAGCAGAATATAATAAATTCTAATTTTCTATTGTGTTATTTACAAAAAGATTTCCGTTACACAAACAGTGAACTGATGGAATCTTCATTATGTATGCTGTGTATAGCGTCAGCGAGTAACTCAGAGACCGAGAGCACTATAATCTTATCACATTTCTTCGCTTTACCAACGAGCGGAATAGAATTTGTAACGACGAGGGATTTCAGGTTAGAATTCGTGAGTCTCTCAATCGCAGGTCCCGAAAGTACAGGATGGGAACAACATGCATGGACTTCTTTAGCACCATTTTCCAGTAAGGTTTTCGCTCCAGCACACAACGTCCCAGCTGTGTCAACCATATCGTCCATCAAGATAGCGGTCTTCCCAGCGACATCACCAATAACATGCATCGCTTCGCACTCATTCGGCTTATCCCGCCGCTTGTCAATAATAGCAAGCCCGGAATTCAATCTTTTGGCGAACGCCCTTGTTCTTTCCACGCCACCGGCGTCGGGTGAAACCATGATAACATCATCACCAAAGGATTTCTGTATGTATTTGAGTAGCACCGGCGCAGCATAGAGATGATCGACAGGGATGTTGAAAAACCCTTGGATCTGTCCGGCATGAAGGTCCATACAGAGAACTCTTCTGACGCCGACCGCCATAAACATCTCAGCAACAACCTTCGCTGTTATCGGTACACGCGGTGCATTTTTACGATCCTGCCTGGCATACCCGTAGTAAGGAACAACGGCAGTGATCCTTCTTGCAGATGCCCTTCTCAGAGCATCAACCATGATAACGAGTTCCATCAGGTGATCATTGACTGGTGTACATGTCGGCTGAACGACAAAAACATCTGACCCACGGACATTTTCTTTCAGTTCAACAAAGATTTCTCCATCACTGAACTTCCTTACATCGGCTTTGCACAAAGGCATGTCCAAATGTGCGGCGATATCTTCCGCCAGCTGCATATGAGCATTGCCCGAAAAAATTCTTATGTCCCGTTTCATTTTTTTAAACACTATCCAGGTAGACTTGGCAACGTACTAGGAGCTTGTCCGAAAATGGCCTTTCGGAGTCGACGCTTACCTGCCCAAATTCTTTGGAATTGTCAAAAAATAATGCTCGCAATATCACACATATGGCTGTGCTTATTGTGGGATAATTTCTCGATTTTAACCAAAAATCCTATTCTCGGACAAGCTCCTAATGATGGCTGGGGCGGCAGGATTCGAACCTACGAATGCCAGGATCAAAACCTGGTGCCTTACCGCTTGGCGACGCCCCAATATTAGTACCTTAGAAATTCAATCGAAGTCTTCGCTTATCTCTTGTTTTTTATGAAGGTACTTACTTACCGTTTATCGGTGTTAGCTCTTGATAAATAAACTTTTCCCCCGTACTCCTGTCGTAACATGTCAACAATACGCTGTATATCAGTATCTAACAGCCTTCCGTTATCAGGAAAAACCCCAAAAACGGTAGGCCCACTGCCTGACATCAGCACGTTCGAAGCCCCTGCCTTACGTAGTGACTTCTTTATATCCTCTATTTGAGGATACCTTGCAGACGTAACCTGTTCAAGGTCATTGTGCAAATCCTGCAAAGACAAACTACCCTCTTTACACTTTTGAAAGCATGACAATTTAGAGGTTTTCGAGGTTCTTGTCAATGATAAATTTTCAAATACCCAGGACGTAGATACAAATACATCAGGATTGACTAACAAAAACAAGCAATCTGACACAGAATCAACAGGGTACATTATATCGCCAATTCCAGTTGCCAGTACAGCATTATGCTCAACAGCAAAAAAAGGAACATCTGCTCCAAGAGGTCTTGCCATATCGATCAGTTCTCCGGGGGAAAATTCAACACCAAAGAAAGCATTCAGTCCCCGCAGTATCGTGCCGGCATCACTGCTCCCACCTCCAAGGCCCGCTGCAACAGGGATCTGCTTCTCCAGTCGAATCCTGAGACCAAAGCCGTAACTCCGTTTGCTTTTCGATAAAAAGGCCCTGGCCGCTTTAACAACAAGATTAGAATCATCACAAGGAACAGCCGCATCAACGCAGGAGAAATCTATGCCCTCACCAGAGAATAATTCAAGGTCAATGACATCATAGAGATCAAGCTTCTGCATCCAGGTTTCCAGATCATGGTAACCATCCGCTCTCTTACCGAGGACATGGAGAAAGAAGTTGATCTTCGCCGGAGCATACAGCCGCATTGTTGCAGGAACCACAATAATACCCTTCTGGCTACTTTTTTACTGCCTGCACGTAGCGCAATTTAATATCGTACAAAATGTTTTTCAGGAGACTTCCCTCCTCATCCGATAAATTTCCTTTTGTTTTCTGTTCAATAAGAACCAAAGTATCAATAGCATGCCTGGCGAGTTCAAGATCCACTAATGATTTTCCGGTTGTCGGGTCTGCAATCTCTCCCAGGTGATAGAGGGCAGAAGTGTTCAGTGACATAACAAAGGCGGGAAAAGTAACTTCTGGCATTACGCATTTCCCCTCTTTATTCAGGGCCTCACCCTCTCCACAGCCGCAATCATTTTGACGTACTTTCTCATTTTCAGACATCGTATTTTCCCTTTAATCTATAGCTCTTTTTAGATAACGCCAAGCTCCAGAACTTGGGCATTTGTGATATTCTCAAGCTCCAGCACCTTACCCAGCAGCTCTTTGAAAACAAGTTGATCTGTGCTGAGCAGGATAATATTCTGATTGCTTTCTTCTTCCCGGCCAACAGTCATCCTCGATATATTTACCCCGGAATTTCCGAGGGTGGTACCTAATGCACCAATAACACCAGGTACATCGTTGTTAAACACTAATAGCATCGCTCCAGAAGGCAATGCTTCCAATCGGAAAGAATTCAATCGAACAAGACGCGGCTCCTTACGTCCAAAGACCGTACCGACCAGGACATTCTCTCCTTCACTGGTAATCACTGTAATGGACATTGTGTTAACAAAATCATCAGAAGTCTCACTTTTTGATTCTACGATCTTTATCCCTCTTTCTTTTGCAATAATCGGAGCGTTTACATAATTAACAGCGTCTTTCAGTATCGGTGTAAAGAGTCCTTTGAGGAATGCTACCGTAACAGGACTGGTATTCAATTCTGCAAGTTCTCCACTGTACTCAAGCCTAACGGTCTCAACGCCACCTTGAGCGATTTGCATATGTAGAGAACCAAGCATTTCACCAAGGGTCAGGTATGGGCCAACCTGCGCGAGAACATCATCACTCACAGAAGGCACATTTACTGCGTTTGTCACTGCACCTCGAAGCAGGTAGTCCGCCATTTGTTCAGCAATGATCAGTGCCACGCTTTCCTGAGCCTCATTTGTTGAGGCCCCAAGATGTGGAGTACAGATAAAATTTTCAAGTCCAAGGAGCGGGCAGCTGTCTAAAGTGGTGGGCTCGGTTGCAAAAACATCCAGAGCTGCGCCGGCTATCTCTCCTTCAACGAGTGCCTTATAGAGCGCATCTTCATCACAGACCCCTCCTCTTGCGCAATCAATAAACATGGCACCCGCTTTCATGTTTTCAAAAAAATCCGTAGAGACAATGTGCTTTGTCTCTTTCGTCATGGGAACGTGCACAGAAATATAGTCTGACCTTTTTGCCAAATCCTCAAGGCTTACCAGCTCAACTCCGATTTTTTCCGCCATTTCTTTCGGCATATGGGGATCATAAGCTATGGTTTTCATCTTGAGCCCCTGCGCCCGACTTGCAGCTATACCGCCAATACGTCCAATACCGATAACACCAAAAGTCTTGCCGGTGACTTCACGCCCCATGAACTTTTTCTTTTCCCATTTACCTTCTTTCATTGACTGGCAGGCCTTGGGTATATTCCTGGAAAGGGACATCATCATGGCGATTGCATGTTCAGCGGCAGTGGTTGCATTGCCGTCAGGAGCGTTCATTACCACTATACCTTTCTGACTTGCAGCAGGAATATCAACGTTATCTAAACCAATACCTGCACGACCAACTACTTTGAGAGCATCTGCAGCCTCCAGAAGATCAGCGGTTACTTTTGTTGCACTGCGAATGACCAGACCGTCATAATTGCCTATTATCTTTTTTAATTCTTCGGGAGCAAGGCCTGTATTGACATCAACCTCAAGTCCTGCTTTTTCCAGGATGTTAATGCCAGTCTGGGATAAATTATCACTGATTAATACTTTCATCGTTCCATTTCCTTTTATTTAAGCTCATCAAGATATTCTTCCCGTCTCGCAGGAAGCACGCTCTGGGTCAACAATAATACATTGTGCAACTGTAGTAAAAACCTGTACAACCAAAAGACTATTCAAGAGACAAGCGGAGCACCCCTGAAGAAGGCAAAACTATACAAACTTCAGGGCCGTAGAACAACAAAAAAGCAGAACACCTTAGCGGTAGAGCGATGTCCACAAAAGGGTTAGCAATACTGTTGAAGATTTTCAGGGAAAAAGATATATAGCTTCCTGTTTTCTACAAACCGTATTAGTACCTTGCAATTCGCACCACCACAGCTTAATTTCAACAGATTACAAATTCTTGCCAAAGACTTTTGTATTTCACTTTGAGACTCTAAACGAACATACCGAGGAAGTATCCATGACCGAAACCAGACTACGATTCCCGCCGAGCCCGACAGGGTACCTTCATATAGGTGGCGCGAGAACAGCCCTTTACAACTGGCTCTACGCCAAACAGACCGGAGGAAAACTCATCCTCAGGATTGAGGACACCGATGCTGAGCGCTCAACAGAAGAATCGATCCAGGGTATTGTAGACAGTCTTGAATGGTTGGGTATCGACTTTGACGAAGGACCGTATTTCCAAACTGAATTTGCCGAAGATCACACCAAGGCCGCCCAAAAACTACTGGATCAGGGCTCTGCATACAAATGTTTCTGCAGCAAAGAAACGCTGGACGCCAAAAGAGAAGCTGCTCTTGCCGCCAAGAAGCCTCTTGGCTATGACCGAACATGCCGCAATCTCACTGCAGCAGAAGTTGCAGAAAAAGAGGCGGCCGCAATTCCATCTGTTATTCGCTTCAAGATCCCTGAAAGAAATGGTGCCCTTGGCTATGATGATGTCATTCTCGGACGCATTGAAAGTCAGTACTCAGAAGTTGACGACTTTGTTATTGTCCGCTCTAACGGTAAACCGCTCTACCTGCTCTGCAACGTGGTGGACGATATCCGAGACAGGATCAGCCACGTAATACGGGGTCAGGACCATATGACCAACACACTCAAACAGGTACTTATGTACGAGGCTCTGGGTGCACCAGTTCCGGTCTTTGGTCACATGCCGCTCACCCTTGATACCAAAAAGGCAAAAATATCAAAACGGAGTCATGGCGAAATCGTCTCTGTGCAGTTTTACCGGGACAGCGGTTTTATTCCATGGGCCTTCAATAATTTCCTCGTTCTTCTTGGCTGGTCTGCCGGTAATGATCAGGAGTTTTTCACAAAAGAAGAACTCATTAAAGCTTTTACTTTTGAGCGAATTAATAAATCCAGTGCTATTTTCAACTACCGGAAAAATGATCCTAAATTTTTTACTGATCCGAAAGCCATCTCTATTAATGAGCACTACCTTCGTTCCATGGACATCACCAAGCTCGGCCTCATGGTTAAAAAAGAACTTCAGGCAGACGATCTCTGGCTGGACACATACGATGCCGAGCGAAAAAACTGGTACCTACAGACACTTGATCTGATCAGGGATCGTTTTCACACTTTAAAAGATTTCACAACCCTGGGAAGAGCATACTTCGCGGACGATTTCCAGGTGGATGAAAAACCTCTTAAAAAGAATGTTCTCAAACATGAAGGTTTGAAAGAGTGGTTCCCCGACCTTGCTAATCGTTATGAAAAGCTCTCTGACTTCAGCCTTGAAGAGACAGAACGTGTTGCAAGAGAGCTTGCCACCGAACTGGAGATTAAACCCGGCATTATTATTAACGGCATGAGAACTGTGGTCACGGGACAACTCGCAGGCCCGTCCATGTTTGATATTCTTGTCACCATAGGGCAGGAAAAAGTTGTAGCAAGACTTCGAACTATAGCGACTCTTTTCGCCTAGCACCGGAAAACGGTAAGCAAGTCGGGATGAGTGCCTTATAAATCAGTTTCTTTTAAAAAAACAAGAAACTGATTTATAAGGTACTAAAAAGCACGAAGTGCAAACTCACCACACTGTGAACAAATATGAAGACCGAAAAAAATAGAGAAGACACAGCGAGCAAGCCTCTCAACTTTATCCGCCAGATTATTGCTGAAGACCTGGAGACCGGAAAGCATGAGAAGATCATAACCAGATTTCCGCCCGAACCAAATGGCTATCTTCATATCGGCCACGCCAAATCCATTTGTCTTAACTTTGGAGTTGCCGAAGAATTCGGTGGTATATGTAATCTCCGTTTTGATGATACCAACCCCACGAAAGAAGACGTCAGCTATGTCGATTCAATACAGGAAGATGTAAAATGGCTTGGTTGTAAATGGAACGAGAATGTGCTCTATGCTTCAAACTATTTCCAGGAGTTGTATGACTACGCCGTTCAACTGATCACCATGGGCAAGGCATTTGTTTGTCAGCTGTCCCCAGAAGAAATGCGAGAGTACCGGGGGACACTCACCGAACCAGGAAAGCCCAGCCCATACCGTGACCGCACTGTTGAGGAGAATATTGACCTTTTTGCTCGCATGAAGAAGGGCGAGTTTGCAGAAGGCAGCCATGTTTTACGTGCCAGAATAGACTTCCTTTCTCCAAATCTCAATATGCGTGACCCTGTGATATACAGGATTCTCAAAGCTGAGCACCATAGAACTGGAGACAGCTGGAATATATACCCGATGTATGATTACACCCATTGTCTCTCCGATATGCTTGAAAACATCACTCATTCTCTCTGCACTCTTGAGTTTCAGGATCACAGGCCTCTCTATGACTGGGTCCTAGAAACACTCTCAACCCCATGCCATCCTCGGCAGATTGAATTCTCCCGGCTCAATCTGACATACACCGTCATGAGCAAACGAAAGCTCCTCAAAATGGTGGGAGGCAACTTTGTAGACGGCTGGAATGACCCACGCATGCTCACTATATCTGGTCTTCGGCGTCGGGGTTACACTCCAGCTTCTATCCGAAATTTTTGTGCAACCATCGGCATTGGCAAGAGTGAAAGCCGTATTGACATGGGGGTGCTTGAAAACGAGCTTCGCAATGACCTCAACGTCACTGCCCCCCGGCGCATGTGCGTTCTCGATCCGATAAAGGTTATAATTGATAATTTCCCGGAAGATCACGAAGAGGCCATCATCGGTAAGAATCACCCTCAATATCCCGAAATGGGGACCCGAACCCTTCCTTTCACAAAAGAACTCTATATCGAAAGGGAAGATTTCATGGAAAACCCTCCCGGAAAATATCGCCGCCTTGGACCTGGTAGAGAAGTACGGCTCCGCTATGCATATCTCGTTCAGTATGCGTCCCATGTCAAAGACGAATCAACCGGCGAAATAACCGAAATTCACTGTACCTATGACCCTGAGAGCAAAGGAGGATCAGCTCCCGACGGCAGAAAGGTCAAAGGAACAATTCATTGGGTATCAGCGACAAAAGGCTTACCTGTTACCGTCCGAATGTACGACAGGTTATTCAGCGTAGAAGACCCGGAGGCTGATAAAGATGTCGATTACCTTGAACACCTCAATCCAAACTCCATGGCTGTTTTAAATAATGCTGTGGGTGAGCCCTGCCTGGTCGACCTGCAGCCTGGTGAACCGGTCCAGTTTGAGCGTCAGGGTTACTTTTGCATCGATTCTGTCGATTCAACCCCGCAACAGCCAGTTTTTAACAGAACTGTAACCCTTCGGGATTCTTGGCAGACAAAAAAATAGAGCCGACTCCACCGATTGAAACAACGAACTGTTTTTTCAATCGGTGACTATCCTGACCATGTTACATTTCAGGAAGCGACGACTCCGATATCAACTATATGCCTGTGGTTGTTTTTTCCGAATGGGGCACGATGGCAACTGACCCACCACGACGTGGATCGCCAGCCCCCTCCAAGCCAGGAATAACGGCATGAACCCCTCCAAAATAGACATCTTTTTGCGGCCAGAGATTTACCGGCACCACATCTTCAACTTCCTCCATTGCAGAAGTATCAAAACCGGGTTCCATCTGTACGATATCTTCATCCAGATAAAGCCTCGGCGCATCCACCGACTGCTGAAGAGATCTGTTGAAATCCACGAGCTGACTGAGAACTTGGCTTACAGCTATACGAATTCGCTTGGAACCGCCGCTGCCGATAACCAACTTCACCTCACCGTCTTTAACCAGCATAGAGGGTGACATCATTGAATAGACTCGCTCTCCTGAAGAACTGGAATGAAATCCATCAGGATGCAGGTCATCTTCCCCCATCATATTATTAAGCATAACGCCAGTCCCCGGTACAACGTATCCAGATCCCTCTCCGTTTGAGCAGGTCATGCTAGCACAATTCCCATCTTTATCAGCGACACTGACATGGGTTGTTCCCCTGCTGAACAATCGCATATTTTCAAGATTAGCAGCTACTACTCGCGAATTTTCCAGAAAATGGCGCAAGCCAACTGGAGAAATAATACCTTCCCCACGAAGCAGCTCAACCTCCTGCATCAATCCGACTGTAGCTCTCAAATGCTCTCCGGAACCCCATTCATGATTTTGCGCGCCGCGTTTTTCCATAAGAGAAAGAGAAAGACCAACAAGGGTCCCACCCATGGAAGGTTCCGGTGCCGTTAGAAAACGACTCCCCCTATACGGAACGGATAATGGACGCCGCTCTTTCACTTCATATCCAGCAAGATCTTCAAAGGTCAAAAGCCCTCTTCCATCCTCCATCTCGCCATGGATCTGTTTGGCAATCTCACCTAAATAAAAACTGCTGTCTCCCTCTTCAATGATCTGGTCTAAAAAAGTTACTGCATTCTGGTTGGTCAGTTGAGATCCAGACTGAAGTGAAGAACCTTGACTTTCGTAGATCTTTCGCCCTCGCTCAGTAAGGGTCATAATGGGGTGCAGTAATTTCAGAAAATGGGCCTGCTGCTCGTTGAGTTTATGACCCTGCGCGTATTCTTTGGCAAGAGCCAACACATCTGCAAGAACCATTCTTCCAAGGCGCTTGTGAATATGTAGCAGTCCTTTCAATGTGCCGGGAACTGCAACAGAACCAAACCCAATATTAAACACTTGCGATGAACCGGAGAAGTCGACAGTTACACCAAAAAAGTCTGGTTCGACAGTCTGGTCTTTTCTGCCCCGCCCAGGGGTGTCGACAAAGAAGTCAAAAAAGATATCCTGTCCATTCTCTGCGTTATGACCAAGCATAAACCCACCACCACCAAGGCTGGTAAGTGCCGGCTCGACCATGGCCGAGGAGAAACCAGCTGCAACAATTGCATCAAATGCGTTCCCTCCATTTTTCAGCACCAGGCCGGCAGCCTCACTGACGAGAGGGTGCCCGGAGGCAACTATAGATTTATCGTATTTACTCACAACCAGAACTCCCCTTGCAGAGATTGCACAACATCTTTCAAACTCTTTGTTGTTTTAAAGCGTTTTCTGAGGAACTCCGCCCCGGTACCTTCTTCAAGAATTCTCGAAACAAACGCAATATAGTCCTCGGATCCCAAACGAATACTCATTGGCTCAATAGCGTCCATCAGTCGTATCACTGCTTCATGATATGGAACCCTCTCGGATGAGAGCATTCCAGTTGGGTCTACATATAACCCTTGCAAACCATGCCGGGCAGCCTGCCACTTGTTGGCTTGAATCATATAGTGGTTAAGAACCGGACATGGTCTTTTATCTTCAGCCAGAAAACCGACAAGTGCCTGAATAATTGCAGTAATAGCAAGTACATCCTTAAATCGTATCGGCAGGTCACAGATTCGAATCTCAATTGTCCCATAATCCAGATTTGGCCTTGCATCCCACCAGAGGTCACGAAGTGACTGAATAACTCCAGCCTGCTGCAACAGAATTATTTCCTCCTGAAAACTCTTCCAGTCGGTAATATGCGAGTAGATCCCAGCAAGCGGCAAGGCTTCAAAGAGTTTTGTCCGATATGAACTTAAACCGGTCTCTTCACCTTGAGAATATGGTGATGAGGTGGATAAACTCAGCAAGACAGGTAGATACGCCTGGACTCTGTTGCATACACGAATCGCCGTTTCTGCATCCGGTACTCCAACGTGAACATGGAAGCCCTGAGAAATAAAGCGACGACCAACGATCTGTAACTCCTCCATTATGCGCTTATAACGATCATTGGTTGTGAGAAGTTGATCCCGATGTCGTGCAAACGGATGCAGGCTGGCAGAAAACAACCTGCAATTGTTCTCCTCGGCAAGTTCTTCTGCAAGACTGATGGTCTGCATCAGGTCATTTTCAACATCAATCAGCGAGAAACAAATCCCTGTCTGTATCTCCAGGATTGACTGAATAAATTCCGGAGAGAGACGCGGCCTGAGTAGAGACGGGGCATTGTCAATCAAGACTGGGGCCATGGGGGCCAGGTCCCATGTGCTTTTATCGAGGGTTTGAAACTCAAGTTCAACCCCGAGGGTATATTTGGGGCTGGGGGTAAAATCCAGACTTGTAGTACCCCCAGCCGTTTTGTCAGTGTGCATCAATACGATTCCCTTCCCCGTTAGCCAACCACTCTACCGCAACGTTTGCGAGCCAGGCAGCACCTATCCTCAAAACCTCCTCATCAAAATCAAAATTGGGGCTGTGAGCCGGACCATTTTCCGGAGCGCTGTCTGCACCAAAGCGCACCAGGCAGCCATCAATAACCTGCTGGTAAAACGCGAAATCCTCTCCGCCCAGACTTGGTCTCCCCTGGGAAATGACTTGCTCACCGCCAACAATATTCTTGGCTGCGTTTCTGGCAACCTCGGCTGTCGCTCTGGAGTTAATCACTGCTGGAAGGTGTTCTTTAAAGGTCACAATTATCTCAACCCCGTACTGCAGGGAAACCCCACTGGCGATACGCTTCAGCCCTTCAATAACCTGGAGCCGGGTGCTACTGTCGCTGCACCGTATTGTTCCATCAATAACAGCGCTATCAGCTATAACATTGTGCACCCGCCCCGCCTGAAAACACCCTACCGTCACAACAGCGGAGTGATTGGGGTCAGTATCTCTTGAGACAAGTGTCTGTATCGCTGTAACGAGAAATGCCCCGGCGACAATGGCATCTTTGGCTTCATGAGGTCGCGCAGCATGACCACTGCTTCCCTTTATGGAAAGGGAGAAAGGGTCAGCAAAAGAGCAGATAAGCCCTTCATCAACAGTAATCGTGCCGGTCGGATAGTGGACATCTATGTGTCCGGCAAAAATCGCGTCAAGATCTGACAGGGCACCTTCTTCAACCAGCTTTCTGGCGCCGTTACCATCTTCCTCAGCCGGTTGAAAAATGAAGGAGACCTTACCAGGCAGAACGCATTTTTTCAGAAGCGCTGCCGCACCAAGAAGCATAGCAACATGACCATCATGGCCACAGGCATGCATAACCCCAGGATTCATGGAGGCATATATCACACGATTATTTTCTTCCAAAGGCAAGGCATCCATATCTGCACGCAATCCCACATGAGCGAATGGAAGTGCATCAGGCGTTTCGCCAAGTGAGGCAATAACACCGGTGCCTCCCCATCCGTTCTGATAGGAGATACCCAGCTCATCAAGCTTATCCTGGATAAAAACTGAAGTTTTCGTCTCCTGGTAACTCAGCTCAGGATATTGGTGTAAACGCCTGCGTATTTCTCTCATCCATTCAAACAAACCGGAATCTACATCTGTCACCATCGTCGAAAACTTCATTTTCCGCCTCTACGCAATCCTGATCGACCCAATATCTTTCTTTGCTCCAGGTTCAGGAGCCTGCTGCTCTTTCTCTTCTTCAATTATTTCCAATTCATCAACGAGGGCATAATGGTTTTCTGACTCCAATTCCCCCGGGTCATCGGCTGGGTGATAGTCGCTATCCATAGAGTCAATTTCACTGTCAAGTCTCTCTTGTTTCGACTGAATGCTTAAGCCATCAGGTATAAAGTCGTTATCACTCTGCAAACTAAGAGGTTGCTTGAAAACGGCAATGAGACCATCAAGAGTCTCTAACATAGAGATCAATTCCCAACCGGCCTTTCCATATTCATTGAGTGACAACTCTACAGCTGATTCATCCAGGAATGTGCTCCCCAGCAAACCTTCTTTTGTTAATTCATAATGTACTGTTTTATAACTCCAACGCATTGCCACTATCCTGTTTCCTGAGGTATACGGTTGCGACGACCATCTCTGTTCAACTTACGGAGAAGTCACAAGTTTATCATTGTGAAAGGTCCCCTCTATTATCTTGCCGCTGGACTGTATTAAACGCCCCTTTCCTTCTCGCCGCCCATATTTGAACAACCCTTCAAATCGACTCCCATTAGCAGAAATAAGCACTCCCTGACCATGAGGCAAATCATTACGGAACTCTCCTTTGTAATTGCTCCCGTCGGAATAGAGCAACTCTCCTTTTCCGCTAAAACTACCGCTGGCAAATTCACCTGTATATCTACTCCCATCCGAAAAGGAATATTTACCTCGACCAGAAAACCGGTCGTTTTTGAATTCACCGGCATAGCGGGTCCCGTCCGGGTAGGTGAACGTCCCCTCTCCCGATTTTTTATTGTCTACGAAAATACCGTTATACTCCCTGCCATCTCTATGGTGATACAGCCCTTGTCCGGACAACATACCTTTTTTAAAATCGCCCGAGTAGCTATCACCATTATCCAGTTTTATCTCTCCATTGCCATCCATAAGTCCACGCTTGAATTGCCCCTGATACTGCCTGCCGTCAGGAAAATCTACGTTAGCAATGCCGCTGAACAGGGTGCCCCCCGCACCATCATAAACAAAACCTGCTATCACCGGATAACGTACTGTCTGCATGACGCCAGTTGCCTCGGTAGCCAGTATATTATCCTGCCCATCTCCAGGATGAAAGTCAGCTTTGTCCGCAACAGTTTCTTCCTTCACTTTTTCAGGTTCTGGGACTTGCGGCTGACCGTGGATAAATTGTCCAGAAAACTTTCTCCCGTCGCTGTAAACTATCACCCCTTCTCCGTGCATCTTATTATCCAGGAACTCCCCTTTATACCTTGTGCCATCGACAAACTTCAGTTCGCCAAAACCGTCACGTTTACCATTTTTCATCTCCCCCTCGTAAAGGGTGCCGTCCGGGTGCTCCAGAGCACCTTCACCATCGGGTAGCCCATCGACAAAACCGCCCTGATACCTAGAGCCATCTGCATACTCCAGGGTCCCTCTGCCGTGGCTTAAGCCTCCGGAAAAGTCGCCGGTATACTTTCGCCCATCCCGGTATTGAAGCTTCCCTTCACCATGATAATTGTCATCAACAATCATTCCCTCGTAGCGCTCACCGGTTGGTGACTGATAAACGCCGTAACCATGGCGCCTTTCCCCTCGAAACTCACCAGTGTAGTTGGCTCCATTTAGATAGGTTCGTTTTCCGTTCCCCGCTGGTTTACCATTGTGAAACATGCCTTCATGCCAGGTACCATCGGCAAAGTTGAGCTTTCCCTGGCCGTCAATTATATCATTACGAAAATCACCTTCATATTCTCGACCGTCGGGGAAGAACAGAACGCCCCTGCCGTGGAAACGGCCAAGACTGAACTCGCCGATATATTGTGAACCGTCTCCACGAACCATTGTGCCGTTCCCATGAATCACATTCTCAACAAACTCTCCCTCATATTTCCTGCCATCAGGGCTAACTAGGTTCCCCTTTCCATGGAATTTTCCTTCATGCAACTCTCCAGAATACCGCGTGCCGTCCGGAAAGCTGAGGATACCAACCCCGTCAATCATACCATTGCTGAAATCACCTTCATACCGCCTGCCATCTTCAGAGACAAAAACACCCCTGCCGTTTATACAGTCACCTTCGATACAGTTTCCATAACCTTCTGTCGACATCGTCAGCAAGACGAACCAAAACAGCAGTGTCGAAAAGTGTTTTTTACACATAACCCGCCTTCTCCGTCCATAGTTGCAAAGGTTTAGATGTCAATCTTTTAAGAAAATCAGATTGATGTCGCCCCCTGATCTTCAAACGCCTTTCTTACAGTACCGGCTATAATCGCGATCCCCTTAGCAATATCTTCATCATTTTGTGCATACGTCACCCGGATACACTCATCTTTATGCTGCCAATCCTCCTGCAGGCCCGGGAAAAAATAGTGTCCAGAGACAACAAGGACACCATTTTCTTTCAATTGACGATACAGTTCAAGGCTCGATATAGGCAAACCTTCAAACCAGAGCCAGAGAAACATGGCCCCCTCAGGTTTGTGGATACGACAGGGAGTCCCCGCAAATTCTTTTTTCACAACCGCCACTGCCTTTTCCATTTTTTGTTGATAGAAGGGCTGAATAATCTCTCTGCTGATAATTGTTATCTCTCCACTAGCCACAACGCGCTCGGCCAGTATTGCTCCAAAGCTGTTGGGCGACAGGGACATTATGGCGTTCATACAGGTCAAAGCCCTAACAATTTCTTTGCTGGCCACTACAATTCCTGTTCGAACAGCTGGTAGCCCAAGTTTAGACAGACTTAGACAAACGACCATGTTTTCATTCCAAATTGAATTCACTTCGGAATATATCATTCCAGGAAAAGGCAGTCCGTATGCATTATCAACAATAAGTGGAATCCTATTTTCAGTGGCCAGTTCAGCAAGTTTTTCTATTTCCAGATCTGTTACCACATTTCCGGTCGGATTCGTGGGCCTTGATATACAAATGGCACGTATATCTTCATCGATGGTCAGGTTATCAAAGTCCACGTGATATTTAAAGAAACCATTTTCCAGGATTTCAATCTTCGGCCTGGTGGTAACAAACATTTCGTCCATCAGACCAAGGTCAGCATACCCTATATATTCCGGTGCCATCGGCAGACAGATTTTTTTCCTGCTACCATCGGCCTGAATACCTCCAAAGAGGTTGAACAGCATGAAAAACGCTGTCTGACTGCCGTTGGTAAGACAGATATTTTCCGGCCCAATATCCCAACCCTGCTCTTTTTTCAAGAGCACAGCCAGTTCATCAACAAAACCGACTTCTCCCTGCGGCGAGCTATAACTGCCGACAAGTTTCTGAAAGCTCTCACGACTACTGCTGATAACATGGAGCTGCTGTCGCATAATCTCCTGGAACTCGGGAACCTGACCAGGATTTCCACCACCCATCATTATCATTGAGTCGCCACCAGCCCTGGCAGCTTCACCTAAGTCGTCCATCAAGGAAAGGATACCGGCATCACCGGTCATTTTCTTTCCAAACTGAGAAAAATCCATAATTAATACGCTCTTGATATTTCGAAATTTAGTACTTTATAAATTATTCTCTACGTATTTATGGCAGAAAATAATTTTGTGGAGGTACTTATACCCGTCGAGCGAGTACTGAAAAGAGTCCCACTTATTTCCCGTTTATCGGGGTTAGGTTGTAGTATTATACAGTTATACCTTTACAGCACCTGTGTTCGCCCACTACAACTTCTGAGCACATTCTCTGCGCCGCCGAAGTATCCGCATCACCCTGACAAGGGCGAAGGTTACTAACAAAGAAAAGACAATCCGTCCCCACAAGATACCGCTTACTTTACCACCGATTGCCATCATGATCAGGGTGTCTTCAATAAGCCCATGACAAAGGCCCATAAGAGCCATGGAGTTGAACACCTCCTCCCGGTTCAGTTTGCCAGTGCTGGTTTCTCTTATGATAAGAGCACCACCGTAACCAATACCCATAATCATACCGACTACGGTAATCGGTGCAGCCTGACGTCCCATACCAAACGCCGGCAGAAACGGTGCCAGCAGCTTCTCAAGCAGATCAAGGATGCCAAGAACCTTAAACAGACGCATGATAAGGATAATGCAAAATATGATCGCAACAATCAACCCCTGATTCCGAATCTGCTCAACAGCCCATTGCCCAAGAGACGCAGAGGCCGCTGTTGCATTGAAGATGAGTACAGCTTTCTCCTGCCACAACTCGAAATGCTGGCAAACAAAATTGAGAATGAAGGCATACAGAACAGCTCCGAAAAGCCGTATAATTGCGATTGGCAGCAGATTGGCTCCTGCCCTTTTACTTACACTCAATTCGATAGGCAGCGAATGGGCTATGAGCATAGCAGAACAGAGTATCGTTATCTGAGCACTGCTCAGGTCAAGACCTGGCGCAAGAGCCGCAAATATTGCGATACCTCCATACAAATTAGTTATCATAGCAGTGGCCCACACCAGGCCGAGTGGCCCAGGCAGACCAATCAGCCCCATAACCGGTTCAAGCACCATCCCCAGGTAGCCAATCATACCAAACTCTTCCAGGATCTTGGTTATGATCACCACTGGGATGGTTATTTTTATAAGCTCCCAACTGGTCAACCACGTTTCACCTACCAGTGAAAAAAAAGCGCTTTTCAAGTGGAAATTCTGCTTTGTCTTTGCGTTGCTTATCATTATGTTTCCGGTGACCAATCAGGCAACTCGTGATGAGCCTGAGCCACTATTTATTTTTTTCTTTGGCGAAAACATCTGGCATACCATGCCAGAGCTTTCAAAGACAACCTGAGCCGGATTCTTTTTACACTTAAACTTCAGAGCCCTACAGCCGTACGGTCTGTTTGGATCAAAGGTAATGTAGTAGTGAGTGCATCGTAAACACACAGGAGTTGACGCCATTGCTCTTTCTGTCTGCCAAGTTTGATGGTGTAGAATAGAAGTTGTGACAATCGCCAGCTTAAGAGGAGTACACCTTTTTCAAAGCGACAAACCAATTATTTCATTTCGTTCGACATAACACACTGTTATTTCTAGGAAAATCGAAGAACAGTAGTTTTCCTGCCCCAGACGTGGCCACACCTTTTTTGTTGTTGCCGTAGCTGACGCCCACCACTCCACAGGTTGGAACATTTCCAAATTCTTTACCTGTCAGATAATCGGCGAGTTCAGTAAAAGTATGGTTATGACCTACTATAAAAAGTGTATCGTACTTCTGAAAAGAAGTAGCTATTACCTTGAGGTGGTAGGACAGTGAACCGATATACAAATTTTCATCGAACATGATATCACTCTTTTTATAGCCAGTGCCCTTTGCCATGTACGCGGCTGTCCTTCTGGCTCTTTTAGCCGGGCTGGAAATTATTGCATCTGGATGAATACCTAAAACCTCCAACCTCCTGGCCATTTCCGGTGCGTTCCTCTTTCCACGCCCGTTGAGCGGTCTGTCAAAATCGTCCAGATCAGGATTGGCCCAACTGGACTTGGCATGACGAATCAAATACACCTGTTTCACGAGTGTCCACCTTTCAAACTTTTTACAATCATAGTCTCAGGATCTATAGTCAGCGTTAATTTTAATGTAATCAAGTGAAAAGTCGCAGGTATACATTTCACCAAAGCCGCTCCCCTGTTTCAAATCAATATCTACGATAAAACTTTTCTCTTTAAGAATCGCTGATGCAGCTTTCTCAGCATCTTCGCCAACTGCCAAACCATTTTTTACAATAGTAACATCCCCAAATGACATATCTACACGCTCCGGGATAAATGTGACACCAGACCGTCCCATTGCTGCAAAAATCCGCCCCCAGTTTGCGTCCTCACCAAAGAAAGCGGTCTTCACTAAATTTGAATTTGCTACGGTCCTTGCAATTTTCTCTGCGTCCTCGTCTCTTTCTGCACCACGAACCCTAATTGTAATTGTTTTTGTAGCACCTTCACCATCGTTTACTATCTGAATGGCTAAATCCATTAACACGTGGTCAAGCGCCTGTTGAAAAACGTCCAGGAGATCATTGGAGTTCACATCAATCATAGAATTACCGGCAGTACCATTGGCCATGACAAGAACCATATCGTTGGTACTGGTATCACCGTCCACCGTAATGCGATTAAAGGTCTTTTCAGTACTTTTCACAAGAGCAATTTTCAGCGCTGGAAAGGCGATGCCGGCATCAGTGACGACAAATGCCAACATAGTCGCCATATTAGGCATGATCATCCCGGCACCCTTTGCCATGCCGAGTATATTCACCTCCCGCCCATCAATTACCACCGTCGTACAGGAAACCTTTTGCACGGTATCCGTGGTCATAATAGCCTGGGCAACTAAAGAAAAGTTATCAGGCGACAGCCCTTCTACAAGTGAACGTATGCCATCGCTAAATGGCTGTAGATCCAACTGCTCACCAATGACGCCTGTCGAGGAGATTTGCACCAGTTCATCCGCAATGTCCAGTTTTTCTGAAAGCAGGGCACTGGCTGCCTTCGCAGTTTTCATACCCTCGTCACCGGTACAGGCATTTGCATTACCACTGTTTACCAGAATCGCCTGAGCTAGCCCCCCATTTAAACGCTCAATATCCAGAACAACCGGTGCTGCTTTTACCTGATTTGTGGTAAACACGCCTGCTGTTACACAGGGGTTGTCACTATAAATCAAACCGAGATCCAATCTATCCGGGTAGCGAACGCCCGCCTTTATCGCCGAAAAGGAAAAACCTTGAATTTTCATATCATATCCATATCACTGGTACATTAAATTTTATTAAGACAAACCCTTACATTATAGCACCTGGCAGGTCTTCCCAGGCAATTGAAACAAGTATAACCTCAATTTTTCATACGCAAAGTAGAGAAAAAATGATTTGTCATTTCAAAACAAGACGTAGCATCCATCATAATCATTCCATAAACTCATTTGTTCATGAGTACCATTTTTTCTATTACTTGTTCCCCTTCGGGATTGACAATTCCACCGAATCTGCTTCGTTACCGAAGCTTTGAAGTATATTGATACGTCTTCAGCTTCGCTGCCTCGCATCTCCGGTGGACTAGTCAATTGCAAAATTCAGGTATAAAAAGAAGGCATCCAATAAATACATCTACCACTCATCCTGCTGATTATGCTACTTTAAAATATATGACCGAACAAAGATTCTTTACCTGCACTGGTGAATTTCTCCACTTTTACCCACAGGCAAAACAATGGAATAAACTACAGAGAACTCTAGCTTGTCTTAAAAAGAGTATTTCTTTTACAACGTGAAATGGGTAACCTGTTGATCAGCAACTCAAAACGAAAGTAATTTACGAAGGTAGCGAATGGATATCCCTGAAATTCAGGAAAGTTACACAATATTTTCTTTTTTAATCCTGCTTGCAGATTTTGTGATCCGTATAAGCCTCTCCTTACGGGTAATTATGAGAAAACGCCCCTACGGGGTATCTCTTGCATGGCTGGTGGTTGTCCTACTTGTTCCATTTCTAGGTGGATTCTGCTACCTCCTCTTTGGAGAAAACAGGATCCCAGAAAGGCGTATAGAAAGGGCAAGAGCCTCTTATAATCATTACCAGAATTGGCTCAAGAGTCTGTACAAAAGAGCGCCGGTGCCCTGGCACAAGCTCAACCCGGAGTGCGGTCCGCTCCACTATCAAGCCAGGAACCTTATTGGACTCCCAGCAATGGCCGGAAACAGGCTCACACTCATCACCAGTCCGGATAAAATTATTGGAGCAATAGCTGAAGCAATTGAAAACTCAACCTCCACCTGCCACCTGCAATTCTACATATGGGAGGTAGGGGGACGGGTAGATACCATTACTGATGCCCTTGTCAGAGCCGTGTCCAGAGGTGTCACCTGCAGGGTTCTTCTCGACTCTATAGGTAGTCGAGATTTTTTAAAGAGCAAAGCCGCAAAGAACCTGAAACGCGCCGGTGTAAAAGTCCAGGAATCTTTACCTGCTGGTATTATAAAAGCCTTTTTTTCAAGAATTGATATACGCAACCACAGAAAAATTGTCGTCATTGACGGAGAGGTTGCATACACGGGAAGCCAGAACATGGTCGACCCTGATGTTTTTAAAAAAGCAGCCGGCGTGGGCAACTGGATCGATGTCATGGTAAAAGTGGAAGGCCCTGTGGTTGAGAGCCTGGCCGGCACCTTCCTTAGTGACTGGGTTTTGGAGACCGACGTAGGTCAGTTCCGTCCAGAAATTCTTCAGAAAGACATGGGGGCAATGAGAACAACCGGCGACATTAAAAAGAGACCAATCGTTGGAGACTCAGCTGTTCAGCTTGTACCCTCGGGTCCTGCTTTTGTTCCTGAAGCAATTCACAGCCTCCTTCTCACTACGATTTACGCTGCTCGTCAGGAACTCATTATGACCACCCCGTATTTTATCCCTGATGAGCCTCTGCTTGCTGCACTGAAAGCCGCCGCCCAAAGAGGCGTCATCGTCAAAATCATCGTCCCCAAATATAACGATTCACGTCTGGTTAAATATGCAAGCCGGGCCCGTTATATGGAACTTACCGATGCAGGAGTTGAAATTTTCCTTTTTCATGGCGGCTTACTCCATTCAAAAACGATTACGGTGGACGGCAGTTTTTCACTCTTTGGCTCTGTTAACCTCGACATGCGGAGTTTCTGGCTGAATTTTGAAGCGACTCTTTTCATCTATTGCGAATCCTTCACAAAAGAGCTGCTCTCGGTCCAGGAAGACTATCTCGGTCACTCAGAAGAACTTGATATTGTATCTTTTTCCGAAAGAAGCGTTGTGGAAAAGTTTAAAGAGAATACAACACTTCTGATATCACCACTTCTTTAACCAGAAATTCTTATGCGTATCCGTATACTGCTTATCTCTGATATCCACGGTAATTACCCTGCGTTGTGTGCCATTGAAAAGGCCTATAAAGCTGATTCATTTGACTATATTATCAATTGCGGAGATTCGCTGGTGTACGCTCCATTTCCAAACGAGACGCTTGAATGGCTGACAAAGCATAAGGTCATTTCAATCCTGGGGAACACAGATAAAAAAGTAATTAAACTACTCCGTGGAAAATCTTTTAAAAAACCAGGCAAACCTGATAAGCGAATAATGTATACAGAAACCGCGAAAACCCTGCGAAGCAACAACAAAAAACATCTCTTATCATTGCCAAAATCCAGAGTTCTCCATCTCCCATCAAATCCATCTGGTTCTACAATAAAGCTACATACAATTGGTATCTTCCACGGCAGCCCTGCAAGGAACCATGAATTCTTGTTTGCAGATACCCAGGACTCCAGGTTTCGCGAACTTGCCCGTGAGACACCCTATTCTATTGTCGTTACAGGGCATTCTCATAGCCCCTACCATAAGACTATTGAATCTACCCATTTTATAAACCCTGGTTCAATTGGACGAATGTTTGATGGTAATCCATCTGCTAGTTGTGCTATTGTTGAACTATCAGGAAACAAAGTAAAAGTACAACACTACAGAGTCGAATATCAGGTGCGTGATGTAATGCATAGGATTCTGGAACTCGGTCTGCCTGAAATCTACTCGACAATGTACCAGACAGGGACAAAACTGAACTGATGTTTGATTTCTACAGATTCTTTCTGGTATGCTGCAAGTAGTGGATAAAAATGTTACATTTCGTTTATCTATTTTGAAACAGCAAGGAACAGCAAAAATATTTCACAGTGACTACAGTAAGCGATGGTGGTCTTCAACGTACTCGTTCTATTAACGTATACCGGGAGAAAACGCGATATGGCTAAACGAAAAAAGGGTAAAAAAGAAGATACATCTTTCAAAAATCTCAGACTGCTGGAAGAAACTGCTTTTAAAAATGTCAACACCAAAAAAGGTGACAACAAAACCGCACTCTGGATCAAAAACTCCCACCTTCTCTACGAGATAGAACTCAAAAAACTGCAGATAGAACTCATGAAGCTGCAGAGTTCCATGAAAGACAGTGGCGAGCGCATCCTCGCCATATTTGAGGGACGTGATGCTGCCGGAAAAGGCGGAACAATCAAGAGAATTCTCGCCCATCTTAATCCCCGGTTTACCAGAGTTGTCGCACTGACAAAACCCAATGAAACAGAACTCACTCAATGGTATTTCCAACGATACACAACCCACCTACCTTCCTCAGCCGAGGTCGTTATTTTTGACAGAAGCTGGTATAACCGGGCGATGGTTGAGCCTGTAATGGGATTCTGCTCGGACGAGCAAAATAAACGCTTTCTCAAAGATGTGCCTCTCTTTGAAGAGATGCTGGTAAAAGATGGTATACGGCTTTTTAAATTCTATTTCAGCGTTTCAAAAGAAATCCAAAAAGAACGATTCGACTCACGCAAAAAAGACCCGCTCAAACAATATAAACTCTCACCGGTCGACAACCTTGCACAGGAGTATTGGGACCAATACTCCATCAGAAAATTCCAAATGCTCTCGGAGACCAACAGAACCATTTCACCCTGGACAATCATACGATCAGACGTCAAAAAGCAGGCGCGCCTTAACTGTATGAAGCACATCCTGAGCGAGATGGACTATAAGGATAAACTCCCGCAAAAAGAGCTGACCCCGGATCCCAGAATTGTCATATCAGGTATCGATGAGCTCAAACATATGGAAGACCATCTGATGAGGCCGGCAGAACTCCGCGGCTGATCGCTGAGAGAAGAATTGTACAAGCGCGAAAGGGAGATATCTCCCTTTCGCGCTTTATCGTTAATGTATTGTCTCTTGATTCAATAGTCGAGGCAGCCATGGTGTCGCTGTAGTATCTTACCCCAAGGCCATTGATAGCCCGTTGCTAGCGAAGACTCCGAAGGGATAAGCTCCTAGGCCTCTTTACCACAGCACCTCTTATATTTTTTACCTGAACCGCAAGGACAGGGAGTGTTTCTACCAATTTTGTCTCCCTCCCGTTTTTTGGGCTGGCCGGCGGAAGAGCCACCCTCCCCTGCCGCACCTTTATTGAGAAGCATCCGTTCCTGTTCCTGTCTCTTTCTACGCTCCTCTTCCAGTCGCTCGACCTCGTCATCGCGAACAACACGGACACGCATCAGGCTTGAGACGGTCTGTACTTTCACAGTTTCAATGAGGTTGCCAAACATTTCAAAACCTTCACGTTTGTATTCATTGAGCGGGTTTTTCTGTCCATAACCCCGAAGCCCGATACCCTCCTTAAGGTGATCCATGGAAAGCAAGTGGTCTTTCCAGTGGTTGTCAACAATCTGCAGTAGAATGAGTTTTTCCAGCTGACGCTGGGTTTCCTCTCCATTGACTTCGTCCTGCGTTTTATAGGAGTGTCGTACAAACTCCTGCACCATCTCCTGAAACGGCTCGACCTTCAGATCGGTACGGTCCTCATCCGACCACTCCGGCACTTTATGAAAATACTCCCCCATTCGGGCGGTAAACTCATCCCAATCCCACTCAATAGAGTCAGCACGGTCCTGATAAAACTCCTGAACCACATTCTCAACAAGATCATCCATCATATCCAAAACCACCTCCTGGACATTCCCACCTTTAAGCAGGTCGTTACGCTGTTGATAAATTACCTCTCTCTGCTTGTTCATCACATCATCATATTCGAGCAGATGCTTTCGTATTTCGAAGTTATGCCCCTCGACCTTCCGCTGCGCATTTTCAATAGCCCGCGAAATCATGTTGTGCTCAATGGGCTCATCTTCTTCCATACCCAATTTATCCATGATACCGGTTATACGGCCAGAACCAAAGATACGAAGCAGGTCATCTTCTAAAGAGAGAAAAAAACGAGAGGAGCCAGCGTCACCCTGACGGCCGGCACGACCACGGAGCTGATTGTCAATACGACGAGACTCATGACGAGACGTTCCAAGGATGTGTAAACCTCCCACTTCAACAACACCGTCTCCTAACTTAATGTCAGTACCACGCCCTGCCATATTGGTTGCAATGGTAACTTTGCCGAGTTGTCCTGCATGGGCAATAATTTCAGCTTCACGCTCATGGTGTTTTGCATTGAGAACCTCATGGGGCACCTTATCCTTTTTCAACATCCCTGAAATTTTTTCAGAAACGTCAATGGAAATTGTACCAACCAGGACCGGTCTCCCAGCATAATGAAGCTCGGTAATTTCATTTACGACTGCTCTGTATTTTGCGTCTTCATTTTTGTAAATAACATCCGCATAATCATCCCGCACCATCGGTTGATTGGTAGGCATGACCACGACATCGAGATCATATATCTTTTTGAATTCCGGAGCCTCCGTGTCAGCGGTCCCTGTCATTCCAGCTAATTTATCGTACATCCTAAAGTAGTTCTGAAAGGTAATAGAGGCCAGGGTCTGATTTTCCTGCTCTATTTTGACCCGTTCTTTTGCCTCAAGAGCCTGATGCAGACCATCACTGTACCTCCGGCCTTCCATAGTTCTCCCTGTAAATTCATCGACTATAACAACCTGATTATTATTGATTATATAATCCACATCTCTTTGAAACAGAAGGTGTGCTTTCAATGCCTGGTTGAGATGATGTAGCTTTTCTATATTGACAGGATCATAGAGATTGTCTACGCCCAGCAGCGTTTCACCTTGAGCCACGCCCTCGTCAGTAAGGGAGACCTGCCTGGCTTTTTCGTCAACGGTATAGTGCTCTTCCTTAACAAACTTTGGGATAATTTTATCAACATTCTGGTACAATTCAGTGGATAGTTCTGCCGGCCCGGAAATAATGAGGGGCGTTCTTGCCTCATCAATCAGGATGGAGTCCACCTCATCGACAATGGCGAAGTTAAAGCCCCGTTGACAAAATTCCTTGAGCTCAAACTTCATATTGTCGCGGAGATAATCAAAACCGAACTCATTGTTGGTACCATAGGTAATATCAGCACCATAGGCAGCTCGACGCTCTTCATCACGCAGTCCATGGATGATCTTCCCGCACTCCATTCCGAGAAAGTTATACACCTGCCCCATCCATTCACTGTCACGGGCGGCAAGATAATCGTTCACAGTGACAATATGAACGCCCTTGCCAGACAAACCGTTAAGATACACAGGGAGGGTTGACGTCAGGGTTTTTCCCTCACCTGTCTTCATCTCAGCAATTTTCCCCTGATGAAGGATAACACCGCCAACAAGCTGGACGTCATAATGCCGCTCGCCAAGAACTCGCTTACCTGCTTCACGAACAACGGCGAACGCCTCGGGCAGCAAATCATCAAGGGATTCGCCTTTTTCCGAACGTTCTTTAAACTCAATAGTCTTCGCGGCAAGCGCAGCATCATCAAGTGGCTGAACACGAGATTCCAGCTCGTTTACCCGAGAGACGACAGGTCGTATCTGCTTGAGTATCCTGTCATTGCTGCTGCCAAAAACTTTTGTAAGAATTTTTCCAATCATTTGAGTAAGCCGTTAGTTATTTATATGTTGGATAAGCTTCGAAAAAGCGGAACACGAAGCATAATTTTTATTAACCATCAGTGAACACAAATCGTTACTCGTTCATTGCCCTCGATGCTAGCACAATACAGCATACATTCACTGAACATTTTTTTTGATTACTTTTTTTTCTGCTTTTATTAACTGCATCTCCGGCTGGCCACTATCGAGCTTCGCCGTAGTCGGACCGGAACCGTAAGAAGGTACGAGGAGTGACTGTCCTGCCCATACCCCTAACAAAAACATCCAGAGAAACAGGCAGAAGGCAATGACACCCACCCCTGCTGCAGCACTCCTGGTAAGTTCAAACTTGAGTTTTTTAACTGGTTTTTTGCGCCTTACAGCCATCCTTTAAAACCATTTTACATTTTTTCAGGAGCAGTAAGACCGACGATATCTAAGCCATTCTTCAGCACAATCTGCAGAGCTCTGATAAGGTAGAGGCGTGCCTTACACAGAGCCTGATCATCCGTCATCACCTTGTGTTTGTTATAATAACTGTGTAGTTGTCCGGCGAGGTCAAGCAAGTAGAAGATCACTTTATGAGGTGCCAGTTCCAACGCACTGTTTTCAATGGTCTGTGGAAAAGCGGACATGGTTTTCAGTAAATTAAGCTCTTCCGGTTCTTTTAGAAGGCTCATTTCGATGTTCTCTTCCCCTTCATCATATAAACCTTTCTCTTTTGCCTGACGCATAATAGAGCAAAGCCGTGCGTATCCGTACTGGACATAATAAACCGGGTTTTCCTGACTCTGTTTTGTGGCGAGATCCAGATCAAATTCAAGCTGACTGTCTGCTTTGCGCATCATGAAGAAAAAGCGAACCGGGTCAACACCAACTTCATCGAGTAACTCATCCACCGTGACAAAGTTGGCTTTACGGGTGGACATCTTCACCTGCTTGCCGTCTCTTGTCAGTGTTACAAATTGGTGCAGAACAACCGTAACTTTTTCAGGGTCATAGCCGAGAGCTTTTACACCGGCCAGAACGTCCGGAACCGTAGCAATATGATCTGAGCCAAAAATGTCGATGAGCCAGTCAAAATTGCGTTTAAACTTTTCGCGGTGATAGGCTATATCTGGTAAACGATACGTGGGTTCGCCGCTACTCTTTATAATGACCCTGTCTTGCTCGTGTCCAAACTCCGTCGTTTTAAACCAGACAGCATTATCCTTTTCATAGACGTAGCCAAGAGACCGCAACTCAGCGACAACATCATCAATGTGACCATCCTCGTAAAGTGAACGTTCGTTGTAATAATTGTCAAAGATGATACCCATTCGCTCAAGAGTGGAAGAAATATCTTTGAATATATGCTTTTCAGCCTGCTCTTTAAAAGGAGTTACATCCCCATAGTCTTTTAAGCTGTCCCCTTTCTCTTCAACCAGAGATCGACCAATATCGACTATGTATTCCCCTTGATAGCCATCTTCAGGGAATTGAGACTCCAGACCAAGAAGCTCCAGGTATCGAGCCCTTGTGGATTCGCCCAGTACCCGCATTTGCCTGCCGGCGTCATTATAATAATACTCCCTGTAGACGTCATGCCCTGTCGCCAGGAGCAACCTGGCAATAGAGTCACCTAAAATTGCCTGTCGACCATGCCCAATACTGAGTGGCCCTGTCGGGTTGGCACTAACGAACTCGACCATGACCTTCCGACCACGCCCAATATTTCCTTTACCAAAACTATCGACCTTGGAAAGAATTGTCGGAATGAGCTGACGCCAGACATCTGGCTGTATGAATATATTAACAAATCCTGGTCCTGCTATTTCGACACGTTCAATAAGTTTGTCTGCCGCCCCAAGTTTTTCCACAAGCTCCTGGGCGATTGCTCGAGGGTTCTTCTTCTCAATCCCGGCAAGAACCAGTGCAATATTGGTCGAAAAATCCCCAAGCCCTTCGTGCTTAGGCAGCTCAACAGTAAATTTCCCTGCACCATTTTCCGACCAGAGGCCTTCAGTTACACCTTCATTAAAACAGGAATCAAGTAATTTTTTCAGCTGTGTACGAATCATTACGTTTAGTACCTTACTCCGTAAAACCTGTCACTCTGTGACAGTACCCCCTCGGAGTCTATCGATTACCTGAGGGGTGTAAAAAACAAGAAAATACGGATTCTATTTTATATCATATGGTTATAAGCACTCACAAGGTACTTACTTACCGTTTACCGGTGTTAGTCTATGTATATTCTATTATTGTTATTTCCAATCATGCAGAGCACTTCGTAACTTATGCTTTCCATCGTCTCCGCCAGGTCGTCAGCAGTAAGAACAGAGTCCCCCTGACTGCCTATCAGCACAGCCTCATCTCCCGCCTTGACTTCGTCAATGTCGGTAACGTCCACCATGCACATATTCATACAGACCCGACCTCGAACAGGCGCTTTCTGGCCTTGAACCAGAACACAGCCCTTGTTTGACAGAGACCTGGAGAAACCGTCTTCGTAGCCAACCGGTAAAATGGCCAGCCTGGTCGTCCGTGTCGTGCGAAATGTGTGTCCGTAACTAATTCCAGTTCCAGCTGGGACAGTTTTCACCTGCAGTATCCGTGTGGCAAAAGACAGGGCAGGAACCAGTGGATGTGAACTTTCAGTCCCACAAGGGTCCTTGCCGCCGGGATGGTACCCATACAATGCAATCCCACCACGCACCATGTCGTGGTAAGTGCTGGGAAAGTTAAGCACTGCTCCAGAATTGGCAATGTGACAGATGCCACTATACCTGTTTTTTATAAGGCTGCAACTCTCAGTAAAGGCGGATGCTCCCTCGGTGGTACTGGATGACTCCGGGTCGTCAGCTCCTGGAAAATGACTCATAACACCAGCAACCCGCAGCCCTTTCATAGTGCTGAGACTATCAAAAAACCCGGATATGTCTCCCGGTAACACCCCCAGTCGTGTCATACCTGTATCTACTTTAATGTGTACATCGAGTTTTTTGCCTAAAGCAATAGCAGTACGGGACAAAGCCAGTGCTGTCTCGTAGCTGTAAATAACCGGTGTCAGCTTGTACGTAAAAATCAGCCCCATATCCTCTTCAGCGATGCCAAGTGTTACAAATATTTCACCGCCTATACCGGATTGTCGTAAAACAACTCCTTCACACAATTCGGCAACACCAAAGACTCGGCATCCCGCTCCGGCGAATGCCTGAGCGGCCCTGACCATCCCATGTCCATAGGCATCTGCTTTTACCATTGCCATCACAGGGACATTGCTTCCAACAACAGCGCTCATAAATTTATAATTATGCTGCAGGGCGGAATGTCGTATCGTAACACAATTAAATGATTTTTCTACCATTATACACTCTGAGAAAAGTTCGTCCCCTGAGACTAGCCAGAACTATCTACCGCCCATCTATCCGTATGAACAAATCAAAATGAGAGTACATAGGCCTTGCAAAAGGGACCATAAAAATTCTGTTTTCCAGGGATGATTACATACGTGAAAAGTGCGTGACCAAAAAGCTCAATTTTTTAGCCACTTCAACCAGGCAAACCTGCTTGAAAAGAGCAGTGCCCAACCGATAGTCCCATATATAAAACATAGATACGCCTGGGGGATGGAAGAACTACGCAGAAAAACCCCCATACACACCATACATACAACCAGCAGCCATGTTTTCTTTGAATATACAGCTCCGAGGCACGTACCGTCTTTCAACTCTTCGATACGGGAGATACCCCGCCGAGCCGATCTATCGAGTACTACAAACGACTTACAAGTACCAGCGAATAGGGCGGATACAACAACAATTAATTGGCTAGAATGTGTTTGGGGCAAGCGATAAAGGCCTTTGGCAATAAGCATGGCTCCGATTGCCGACCAGAGTAAAGCGGACAAAAGCAAGATGTTTTTTCTAGTGGCAGCCGGTTTGAATTTTTGAAGGTTCTGTCGCATTCTCCACATTTCTCACGCCGAAAAAGAACAAGCCCACCTCCTCTTAAGGAGATGGGCTTGTTCTTAAAAAATCAAGTGCAGCAGTAGTTACATTTCGTTTACTACGATAGCACCTTCAGGGCAAACCTCAACACAGGTTTCACAACCAAGACATTCATCCGGCTCAACAACCTCTGCTTTACCATCTGCCATTTCAAAAACTTGCGCTGGGCATGCAGCTACACATTCTTCATCACCACTACATTTATCTTTGTCTACCAATACTTCAAACATGTTTCACCTCCAAAAGTGAAATTAAAAATAAGTATTCATCGTACTTAATCGTCTGTCCGAAAATCGTCCAGATGCCCTCTTATCGAGTGTAGTATTGCATTAATTCACGGCCAATTTTTTGTCAAGGAAAAACATTCTCTTGACGGACGAACGACTCCACCAGAAAATGACCAAAAGGCTTAATAATTGGACGAAAATCCACTTCAGCCAAAACGAAACATCAGACTTGAGTTGCGTATATTATTATTGACCGTATGTTATCAATGGAGATATAGTGCACATCCCTTTGGCGTAGAACAGAGTGTAACCTCTACTCTCTACGATGGCCAAAGGATTGTTGCCGCAGATTGAACTCAACAAGATTATCACTATTGGATTTCACAGTACACATGAAAAAAAGCAAACAAAACAAAAAGGCCGTTCTGGTAGAAAAGCGCGAACGGGCAATGATCGAAGGAATTCTCGAAGGCAGTCCGGATGGGATTGGAGTTGTTGTTATTCGCCTTGAGTGCGGCTGCAGAAAAATGGCTGCGATCTCAAAGGAAGGAGACCCTGCATCCAAGATCATAATGTACAGAGATCAGGCCAAAAGCATTTGTCAAAAGTGCAAGGAAGACAACGGGGACTTTATGCGGGTTGAAGAATCCTTCATCCATTGGGTTGACCCCGAACCAAGTGAGGAGAACAGGCATATGATTCAGGAGAAAGTCCTCGGCACCTCAACCTCACATTAACTCCTGTACTACCAGCCCAGGCGGCGTCAGAGTCAGCTACCAGTTGACAGAGATCCATAGTTTTCTATGGGTACTGCCAAAATGTTGTTGAAACCGGCGTCGTTTGGCCTAAAATTACCGCCTCATTTTGTACAGCCAAACAGAGAACGACAGTAGCGCCATTCCCACGAGATTGAATGGCTAGGCGACATCCCCAAGACCCTCTCCCTTTACCTCCCTACAGTGCTGAACAAATTTCTCTGCCCACTCAGGAGTACCTTCAGCGTGCACATGGGTATAAAGGGCAAAGACATTTTTATAGGTCAAGCCGTCCCGGCCATGAATAAACCCTGTACCGCGAATCATCCTGACAGCTAACTGCTCATCAGTGCCCTTCCACTCAAGAACTGTCGAATATCGGAATTCATGGCCTTTTACTTCCATTCCGATATTGTAGAACCCGGTCTTTTTGTCCACTTCAAAGATACTGTAGCCGTGGGCCTGCGGCTTTTGGGACATTCCAAAGCGAGCAGGGAATATACCGGCAAGCGGGAACTCCTCACCATCAAGAAGAATAGATTCCCCCAGATAGATGAGTCCGCCACACTCAGCGTAGATAGGAAGCCCTTTATCGGCTCCATCTTTTACAGACTTCCGAAACGTCTCATTTGCCGCCAGCTCCTTCGCACTGGTCTCAGGAAAACCGCCGCCAATATACAGACCATCTAGAACAGGCAGAGCGTTATCCTCCATGGCGTTCACAAAAACAAGTTCGGCACCGGCCCGCTCAAGTGCCTCGAGGTTTTCAGAGTAATAAAACTGAAATGCCGTGTCCTGGAGGACCCCTATTCTCACATAGTTTTCGCGAGCAGCTGTCTTTTGTCCATCAACCGGCTTCCCTGGGTGAAGGATCTCGGCCATACTTTGTTTGACCCCTTCCAGGTCAATACTTTCAAAAATCAGGTCCCCCAAAAAGTCGAGCGCTCCCTGACTGTCACGATATTCCTGGTGGGGTACCATCCCGAGATGACGCATTGGGAATATGTCTCTTTTCAGTCGAGGAATCGTCCCAAAAACAGGAACGCCAGTATACTTTTTCACGGATTCCGTAATGAGTAAGCGCTGACGTTCTGTTGCAACCTGGTTGAGGACGACTCCCTTAATGCTAATCCTTGTATCGAATTGCATGCAGCCAAGAACCATCGCTGCTATTGTTCTCGTGGTTTTAGTACAGTTAACAACGAGAAGAATCGGCAGATTCAGAATAAGGGAAAGCTCAGCCGTAGAATAACCGCCTTCCACGTTTACTCCATCAAAGAGCCCTCTGTTCCCTTCAACAATAACGATGTCAGCACCTTTTGATCGCCTGGAAAACGATTGTTCGATCACCTTCCTGCTCATCAGGTACGGATCAAGATTATAACAGTTCCTCCCCGCGGCAGTCCGCATCCATCCTGCATCGATATAATCAGGCCCTTTTTTAAAGGGTACGACATTGTGCCCTTGACGAGCAAGTGCGGTTGTTATCCCTACAGAAACAACACTTTTACCCGACCCGCCGGAGAGCCCGGCAACCACAATTCCTTTCATCGACATACTTGTTTTTTACCTTTTTGGACTTCCAGAAAATTTAAGATGCAGCATAAAGGCAGAGGACTTCCTCAAATCCAAATCAATACACTCCCAACTCCCTGTCACAAAGTATCAATGCTGCCTTTTTCCATACATCCCCCAGGCCTCCACATACAATGCATTGAGGCTTTCTTCAAGGTGAATACGATACCCTTCCATCTCTTCCGGTCGTAATCTGGAAGGGACATATATTGGCTCACCGTAAAAAACATCAACCTGTGAAAAGAGCTTTGGAACGGCAGTCCTGTCCCATGACTTTACTCTAAAATAGCGCGAAGCCGACCAGATGATTGGAATAACAGGAGCGCCGGTACGAGCTGCGAGTAGAATCGCTCCAGGCTGGGCAATTTTTTCAGGCCCCTGAGAGCCATCGGCAACAATTGCAGCACTTTTTCCTTTCCTTACAGCCCGCAGCATTTTTTTGAGTGCCGCAATCCCATTATTATTGCTTGAACCGCGAACTGTTGAAAAGCCAAGACTCTTAGACAACTTATCTACATAGTCGCCGTCTCTACTGGCACTGACCATGACAGTGGCAGGGTATTTCCTCACGTGATAGAACAGATAGAAACAAGAGTAGTGCCAGAAAGAGGCGATAAGGGGTTTACCTTCATCATCAGCCAAAGAAAAATTTTCGACATTGTGACGACGTACCGTGCAGGTCAAAAACCACAATCTCATCATGATGGCCACAGTGCCTGGTAGCACCGTTACAAGAATTGAATTCAACACTCCCTTGGTCATGCTATCTCTATCTCCAAAAGGCGCAGCTTTTTAATTCGATCACGCAGTTCTGCCGCGTGCTCAAAAGCAAGTTCTTTAGCAGCTTCGCGCATCTGTTTTTCCAGTTTTGATATCTCTCTATCAAGCTCTTTTATGGAATAGTAGGTTGGGATATCTTCAGCGGCCTCAAGCAGACTGTCTTCATAATCATCTGATCTGTATCCGGACGCCGTCAGATGCTGCTGCATGGTATCCTTCACCTCTGAAATAATTGTCTTTGGAGTGATACCATGTTTTTGATTAAACTCCTTCTGGATCACCCTCCTCCGTTCAGTTTCCGCAATGGTAGCCTCCATCGAACCGGTGACCACATCACCGTACATCAGGACCAAGCCGTCCACATTTCTCGCAGCACGCCCACATGTCTGGGTCAGCGACCTATGAGATCTGAGGAACCCCTCTTTGTCAGCATCAAGAATGGCAACCAGAGACACCTCAGGGATATCAAGTCCTTCCCGTAAAAGGTTTATTCCCACGAGTACATCAAATTCTTTTTTGCGCAGCTCACGTATGAGTTTGACACGCTCAAGTGTTTTAATATCCGAGTGGAGATAGCGAACACGGACGCCAAGATTTTCATAGTAATCAGTGAGGTCCTCGGCCATACGTTTGGTAAGAGTGGTCACCAAAACAGCTTCACCTCTGTTGGTGCGAAGCCGGATTTCCTCCAGTAAATCATCAACCTGATCCGTTGCCGGGCGAACTTCAATCTTTGGATCAAGAAGACCTGTTGGCCGAATCACCTGTTCAACCACCCGCCCGTCGACCTGCTCAAGTTCGTACGCCCCCGGCGTTGCTGACACATAGACAACCTGGTTTATACGTAAAGAAAATTCATCAAAACGTAAAGGACGATTGTCGAGAGCAGATGGAAGCCTGAAACCATAGTTGACAAGCGTCTGCTTCCTGGACCTGTCACCATTATACATCCCATTCAACTGACCTATGCCAATATGGCTCTCATCGAGAAAGAGCAGATAATCTTCGGGGAAATAGTCCAGCAAATTCGGAGGAGGGACCCCTTCTTTCTTGCCAGTCAGATGTCTGCTGTAATTTTCAATCCCAGTGCAATAACCCAATTCCTGGATCATTTCGAGATCAAACATGGTCCTCTGTTCCAGCCGTTGTGCTTCTACCAGTCGATTCTCATGATGGAAAAACTCCAAACGATTCTTCAGCTCCTCTTTTATCGTTTCATGAGCAACCTGCAGACGATCTTTAGAGGTAACAAAGTGACTTCCCGGAAAAACAGTAAACTCTTCAACCCGATCCAATCTTGAACCTCGCAGCGGATCAATGATTGATATCGATTCAACGGTATCTCCAAAAAACTCAACTCGTACCGCCCGATCCTCTTCGTGTACCGGAAAGATATCCAGGACATCACCACGAACCCGAAAGGTCCCCCTATGAAACGAGACATCGTTTCTTTCGTACTGCATATAAACCAGACGACGCTGAACATCCTCGGTCGGATATTCTTCACCTGATTGCAGGAGTAAGTGCATATTTTTATACTCTTCGGGAGACCCCAGACCATATATACAGGAAACAGACGCAACAATGAGAACGTCCTTTCGGGTAAGCAGCGAACGAGTTGCCGAATGACGCATTTTGTCTATAGCATCATTGATTGATGAATCCTTCTCGATATAGCTGTCTGATTGAGGTATATATGCTTCAGGCTGGTAATAATCATAATACGAGACAAAATACTCAACTGCATTGTGAGGAAACAACTCTTTGAATTCAGCAAAAAGTTGTGCAGCAAGTGTTTTATTTGGTGCGATTACCAGAGCTGGCCTCTGAACCTGTTCGATAACATTGGCAATGGAGAACGTTTTTCCTGATCCGGTTACCCCCAACAAGACCTGGCTCTTAACCCCTGATTGAATAGCTTCCACCAGCATTTTTACAGCTTCAGGCTGGTCACCGGACAATGTGAATTTTGACTTTATTTGAAAAGGAATATCCATCGAGACCCCAATATCATACTGCAATCGCAGGTAGTAAAATGATGAGTAGAACTGTTTTCTAACAAGATTTCCTTACGTTAGCTATAGTCAAAAAAAGTTCAAGTTTTTAGTACCTTACTCCGTAAAAGCTGTGACAAAAAACAGGTAAGGGCAGACTCCGAGAAAATACGGATTCGATTTGATAGCATGTGGTTATAAGCACTCATAAGGTACTTACCGTTTACCGGTGTTAGATTGAATCAAGAGCAAATCAGGAGCAGAATCAAACAGAGGAAAAATCACACAGAACAAAATAGCGGCTCTACACGTTCTTACAAACCAACGTGTTTCCTGCACCATCGCACAACAAAAAAACACGCCAACCCGGTAACGAGTACCTGAACGAATACCTGAAAATTTGCGGTTTTCGGTCGACCACGAACTATGCTTGCGACTGCTGCAATTTTTTAATAATTTCGTCTTTCTCTCTCAGTTTATCATGAGCCTCCGCGGCAACTTCATAATTATCCTCAGCAGCTTGAACGGCCTCTTCTTTGGCCTTTTCGGCATGAGCAAGTTTCTGAATAGTAGAGGTAACAACTTTATCCATTTCTTCTTCGAATGTTGCCTCCAGAGTACTGAGCCCTTCACTTTTTTCGTCTCTTTCCTGTTTCACCCGAGCCAACTCATCGGAGATTTCTTGGAGCTCTCCTGCTTTTTTTTGAAGCAACACCACTGCTACCACAGCCACAACAACCGCCACACCGAGTGCCACTAAAACTATCGTATTCTCCATATTCATCAATCTCCCAATGAGTTATTATAGGCCACTTTGAAAATCTAGTTTTTCAAAGTACCCCTTAGTTGTCATTTTTTTGAAAAATCGATATACGAGGCGTAGTGTTTTTTACAGGTTCCCGACTATACATAATGCATGTCGAGGGCCGGAAAAAAACCTACAACGTAGGAGATCGGATTTTTTTTACGACGTCATCGTCTTTTGACAACTTTCTATGGAAGTATAGGTTCAGTTATTTGTTTTTGCAAGAAAGAAGACTTCGTCCCGAACAGGGAACAAAAAAAGGGTTTTGGCATTACTGCCAAAACCCTTTTTTGCACTGCTGGTGCGAGAGGGGGGAGTCGAACCCCCACACCGCAAGGCGCCAGATCCTAAGTCTGGTGCGTCTACCAGTTCCGCCACCCTCGCACCCGTTCTATTACAAGGTTAAACCACAGTTGGCATCTCAGCCGCACTCCTGCTCAACCTGTGTCGTACCTTATGCTACTTAATAAACCACAAAAAATCTGCAGTCAAGCCTGCATTTTTTTTGCTATGTGGTTTAAAAGGACGCTACTATTACCATCTTGTTTCACAGGTGTCTACCCTTTTTTCAACTTTTCCCCTTCAATCTTTACAATGACACCATGTGGACGTACCGGCTTTATACGAGGCCATCTTGCAGAAATGACTGAAAATGGCTATTGTTCACAGAATTATAAACACACTCAAACAATAAACTCAATTATTTTATATATTTTCAATATTTTACCGGAGAAAACATGAAATATCCTCAAGTGCTTTTTAGTTGTCTGGCATCCCTGCTCATTGCTATACATTCAAATGCATCAGTTATCCCCGAAACCGGCCAGGATCATCGGGTCGAGTGGGAGAGTCAAAAGAGCTGGCCCACTGGTAGTAAAACGCTTGATATGGTTCACAGCCTGGATGGAAAATCTGTGTATATCCTCAACGATAAACAACAGATTCAGGTTTTCAGCCATGAGGGACAGCTTCAGGGCAATATACCTGTTGCAAAAGGTGTTTCAGTCATCGACATAGCTCCAAGAGGAGAACTGTTATATGTCATAGACAACGAAAAACAAACGTTCAGCTCTGTTGCTGTTTCTTTTGTTGTTGATGTAGATACTGCAGGATCACCATCCAGAGGCCCTGAAGATGCTCCCGTCACTATTGCTCTCTTTACTGACTTTGAATGTCCCTACTGCAATAAAATACGCCCTCTCTTGGACCAGATGCTGGAAAAAAATCCAGAGACCGTCAAACTGGTTTTTAAAAACATGCCACTGAGCATGCATAAAATGGCAGAACCAGCTGCACGAGCAGCACTCGCGGCTCATGACCAAGGTACGTTTTGGGAATTCCACGATAAACTTTTTAACCAGCCAAAGATAACCACTGAGACGTTCACGATCATTGCCACTGAGCTCGGGTTGGACCTCCCCCGTTTCGAAACAGATATGAATTCCGCAGCCACCAAGGCCAAACTTAAAAAAGATCTCGCTGATGCCCAGAAAGCCGGGGTAACCGGAACTCCTTCAATTTTCGTCAACGGAAGAGTACTCCAGGATCGAAGCCCGGCCGGCTTCCAGGCTCTCATCAACGAGGAATTGGAAAAAGTTACGAAGTAACGAATATATGAGCAAAAACAAAACGCAAGAAGAGCTCAGCTTTTCCAATAACGAAAATGCCTGCATATTGTACGGTGACCTGAATAAAAACCTGCATGCTGTAGAAAAAAACTCAGGTGTTACAATACATGCTCGCGGGACGAGTCTACGTGTTGTCGGCTCTCCCCACGAAGTAAAAGTGGTCACGGAGTTACTGAGCCAGCTCTATGATCTCATAGGTAAGGGCTACCCGGTGTACAGCTCAGATTTTGCATTCGGGCAAAGGATTCTTGAATCTACTCCGAACGCCAGGCTTGATCGAATTTTTCTGGATAAAGTGTATGTCACGACACAAAACCGGATCATTTCTCCCAAAACGCCGAATCAGAAATTCTATATCGATGCTATTCGTGACAACGACATTGTTTTCGGCCTTGGCCCTGCAGGAACCGGCAAAACATACCTTGCTGTAGCTATGGCCGTTTCAGCCCTTACCCAGAGGCAGGTTCGTTCAATTATTCTGACACGACCAGCAGTAGAGGCCGGTGAAAAACTTGGCTTCCTGCCAGGAGACCTGGCCCAGAAAGTAAACCCCTACCTACGCCCCCTGCGCGACGCGCTCAACGATATGCTGGGAGCTGAAAAGACCTTTGACCTCATTGACCAGAAGATAATTGAGATAGCTCCCCTTGCATTTATGCGGGGACGCACACTGAGCAACGCATTTGTCATTCTCGATGAGGCCCAGAATACGACAAGGGAGCAGATGAAAATGTTTCTCACCAGGATTGGTTTTGACTCAAAAGCTGTTATTACCGGTGATACTACTCAAGTGGATCTTCCGGTGAAACAGCACTCGGGACTGCTGCAGGCGAAAAAAATACTCAACGGTATCGATGGTATCAGGTTTTGTTCGTTCAGCAAAACCGATGTTGTTCGTCATCACCTGGTTCAAAAAATTATTAATGCATACGAAAAACAGTAAAGGACTTTACCTTGCCAACTGACCTCACAAGTAACTATACACCCGGTCTCTATCCGGTCCCCTCCGAGCGACTCAGACAACTTAGTAACTGGTTGCTCAAAAAATGCAATGTTGCTGACTACAGCGTAAGTATTCTTCTGGTTGATGACCAGGAGATGGCCCGGTTCAACAACCAATACCGAAATATAAACAAGCCAACAAATGTACTCTCTTTTCCTTTTGCAGATGGGGCTGAAAGTTCCATCAGCGCCCTGCCGATAATGGAACTGGGGGACATTATTATCTCTGTAGAAACAGCCAAAAGAGAGGCTCTAGAGTATAACCAGACCTTTTATGAACGTATAACCTGGCTCCTGATCCACGGAATGCTTCACCTACTCGGCTATGACCATGAACAGTCAGGTAGTCAACGTCAAGAGATGGAAGCCAAAGAGAATGAACTCCAGAACATGCTTCGATTCCAAAGGAGAAAAGTGATGACCAAACTAGCTATTAATGTTGACCATGTGGCCACGATCCGACAGGCAAGGGGAATCAATGAGCCTGACCCTGTAGCCGCCGCGGCAATTGCCGAATTTGCCGGTGCTGCTGGAATCGTTGTTCATCTGCGGGAGGATCGTCGCCACATGCAGGATCGCGACATATCTCTCCTCCGGCAGACTGTGAAAAGCAAACTTAATCTTGAAATGGGAGCCAACAAAGGTATTATTAAGATTGCTCTCGAAATAAAGCCTGACATGATCACCCTTGTACCGGAAAAACGAGCAGAACTGACGACAGAGGGTGGGCTTGATGTTGTGTCTGGCAAAAAGAAAATTGCGAAAGTAATTGAAAAAATGACAGCAGCGTCCATACCGGTCTCAATTTTTGTCGACCCTGACCCCAAACAGCTCTCGGCAGGTAAAGATATTGGAGCAACCTTTGTCGAACTGCATACCGGACGATACGCGGATGCCATAAGCGAAGAAGAAGAGGAAAAGGAGTTCCAATTCATCAGCGATGCAGCCGAAAAAGCCCATGATATGGGTCTGCGTGTATGCGCAGGACACGGTTTGCACTATCTCAACACCGCAAATATAGCAGCAATAGATGTAATAGAAGAAATCTCCATCGGCCATGCAGTTATAGCACGCGCTGTATTTACCGGACTCGACCAGGCCGTCAAAGAGATGCTGGCCATTATTCGCCAGGCTGATCTTTCCTATTAACCTTTTCGGTTCTCAGGAAAATGCTCCCCTTAACGCGATGAATGATTTGACGAAAATAAAGTAGCGCATAGCCTGCCCAACCTATTTGTGTTACTTCACACCTGTGTGATGAAGCCTTATGGATCCTTTCACCTTACTTGCTGTTGTGAGTGCCGCTGGCTTTGTTTTCAACAAGATGACAGGGCAACCGGATAACAGAGAAGAGCGTCGGGAATTTACCTATAGCAAGGATCTTGTTGCTCGGCTGAAACCCGACAATCGTTCTGAATTTGACCTTTCGACAATTGACATTCTTCCGGAGTACAAATTAGTCAAACAGCTGGTCGAACACCAATTTCCCATCACGTTTATCACCGGGGGTGCCGGTACAGGCAAGAGTACATTCGTACGGTGGGCATTGAACGAATTCCAGGGCGCTGTCCTCCTCGGGGCCCCCACAGCCATTTCTGCAGTCAACATAGGCGGAAAAACACTCAACTCTCTTTGTCACTTACCACCCGGCTGGATTGTTAAAAACGATATAAAAGCCGTTCCAAACCGCAGGGAAATACAAGAGGCCAAGCTTCTTATTATTGACGAGATATCAATGGTAACAGCAAACCTCCTGGATGGAGTCAGTGCATTTTTACGACTCAACAGAAAAATAAACAAACCCTTTGGCGGTGTCCCGGTAATAATGGTGGGAGACATGTTTCAGCTCCCCCCGGTCACCCGTAGAGAGCTTCATCCCTTATATAAAAAAGTCTATGGTTCTGCAAAATTTTATAACGCCAAGTGCTTGCAGAAATCGTCCTATTACGCCGTAGAACTAAACAAAACATATCGTCAGTCAGACCAGCACTTTGTCGACATACTCACCAAACTGCGAGAGGGTGTGGATCTTCCCCAGTCATTGGACTCGCTCAATAGCGGTTGCAACCTGACCGACAGGCCGCCTCCAGGCACGGTGTGGTTATCTCCTAGAAATGCGGAGGTAGAACAGCACAATGCTAGAGAAATGAATAAACTCCCGGGGCACACCAAAACCTATACGGGACAGGTTTCAGGCAACTTTCAGTCGACCAGAGTTCCTTCACCGATGAAACTGAAATTAAAACTTGGTGCCCAGGTAATGTTCACCCGAACAGATGCCGCCCAAAGATGGATCAGCGGATCTGTAGGAATCATAAGAAGAATGCTGAATGACAAGATCTTTATCGAGCTTGCCGATTCTTCAAAACTTGTGGACGTAGGAAGAGTAAGTTGGTCGGAGTACCAATACAGTTGGAACAAACGGACAAGAAGGATTGAACGTTCAGAAACTGGAATATTCAAACAGTTCCCTCTTATCCCTGCGTGGGCGACGACCATACACAAAAGCCAGGGTAAAACCATTGAAAAAGTCCATCTTGATCTTGGCAGAGGTGCCTTCGAAACCGGACAGACCTATGTCGCTTTAAGTCGCTGCAGGTCTCTCAAAGGGCTATCCATGGCACGCCCCCTGACCGACACAGATATCCTGGTTGACCAAGAATCGAAACTTTTTTATGATAGTCTTCGTGGGGTTATCCAAAAATTACCTCCAGAAAAGATGCTGCAAACACTAAGGGAACAACAAAGTACATAATTTTTGTTATTCTTCTATTTTTCCAGATCAATAAAAGTTTTAGTTTTACAAGGGAGGTTGCATGTTACACGAAGATTGGCTTTCAATAGGCTTGATCTCATTCACAATTGTTTCTATTGTTACCGCTCTTCTAGCCAGCTGTACCAATATTTTTTACCGCAAAAAAGCGGTCGGTCAGATCTCTCACAGTCAATTGCGTATCAAACAGGGCAATGCGAATTTTGAGCATCGTCTCAACGTCTTTGCTCTGAGCCTTGTATTCAATTTTGCGTCCTTTCGAATTTATTTTCACTCATTTCTTTTGTGGATCATCGTGAATTTTTCTCTCATTCTCAGCGGACAAACAATATAATCATAGTTTTTCTCTGAAAAATTGGACACCTAATCCCCTCTTCTTATTCGCCCCGACTATACAAACAAAATAATTATTGCAGACCATTCAAACTATTTATTACCGCCTGCAATGACAGCATGCTATTTTGTAGTATAGTTTATTAGGAAAGAGCGGAACATAGGAAGCCGCTACCAATGCAGTTGGCAAAGTAGAACAAAGTCCCCAATTTTTTCTGTCTTCCTCTCTTTCATCACATTCAGATTATTTATTATTGTGCTGCCAGCATATTTTTAAGATAGCAAGGCTGTATTGTTAGGAGATTTATTATGATGTTTACACCTTTTACCGAATTCAACCCGATTTCCCTGCCCCAAACCGTAGACGAAGTAGTTGAATTACTTTACAATGACTTATCTCTTAGAGACCGGGTTATTATGTCTCAATTATCAGAAAATAAACTCGACACTTCCGTTTATTTGGTAATGGCTAAAATGATCAGAAAAGAGTTCGGGTTATATAATGGAAATGGTGCTTTGCTCGGCAACTGTTGCAGTTACCTTGGCAAAGATTACGACAGTTATGAAGACCCTGCGATGGTGATAATGAAAGAACTCTGGAAAAAAGTTAAGAAAAAGCACAGTCTTAGACTTGTTAATGTTCATTAACGGAAAAAGTTGCAACCCTTCCCTGGACATTGTTTTAAAAGCAAAGAAACAATAGCTCCAAATTTAAAGTTGGGCGGGTTGAGAAGTCTTCCGAGGATGTAAATCTATAGATCGCGTCATGGGATACGATCTGCTTTTGCCAGTTAGATAAAAAAATATGCAGTCCCGCAAATACTGGGACTGCATAAAATTTATAAAAAGTTAACTTGCATTTAGGGGCGATTCGCTGCCCTACATCAAGTCGCTGAAAAAATCATTCCCCTTATCATCAACAAGGATGAAAGCCGGGAAGTCGACAACCTCAATCTGCCACACTGCTTCCATGCCAAGTTCAGGGTAATCAATGCATTCAACTTTTTTGATGTTTTCCTCAGCAAGAATGGCTGCAGGTCCACCAATGGACCCGAGATAAAACCCTCCGTGCTTTTTACAGGCATCTGTAACCTGCTGTGACCGGTTGCCTTTGGCAATCATCACCATTGATCCTCCATTTGACTGGAGCAGATCGACATAGCTGTCCATACGTCCAGCAGTAGTTGGCCCAAAAGAACCGGATGGCTTACCAGCTGGTGTTTTTGCAGGTCCTGCATAATAGATAGGATGCTTTTTGAGGTACTCGGGCAGAGCTGCCCCACTGTCGAGAATTTCTTTAAATTTTGCATGGGCAATATCACGGCCAACCACAATGGTACCTGTGAGCTGCAAAGAAGTACCAACCGGATGTTTGGTCAATTCCGCCAATACATCTTTCGTTGGTTGATTGAGATCAAGCTTCACTCCATGATCATGTTTAGCGCGATACTTTTCAGGTATCAAACGACCTGGATCAGCATCAAGTTCTTCAAGCCATAAGCCATCTTTATTGATCTTCGCCTTCATATTTCGATCAGCCGAGCAGGAGACCCCCATGCCGACGGGGCAGGAAGCACCATGGCGAGGCAGACGAACTATACGAATATCATGGGTAAAATATTTACCACCAAACTGCGCGCCAATACCGAGGTTTTGTGCAGCCTTCTGCAGTTTTTCTTCAAGCTTAATATCCCGAAAGGCTCGACCATAATCATTACCGGAAGTTGGCAGTTCATCGTAATATTTGGCGGAAGCAAGTTTAACCGTTTTCAGGTTAGCTTCGGCGCTGGTTCCACCGATGGCAAAAGCTAAATGATATGGAGGGCAGGCTGCGGTGCCGAGGGTTTTCATCTTCTCGACCAAAAATGTTTCGAGAGTTTGTGGATTGAGAAGGGCTTTGGTTTCCTGGAAAAGATACGTTTTATTGGCACTCCCCCCTCCTTTGGCGATAAAGAGAAATTTATACTCTGCCCCGGAAGTGGCATACAGATCTATCTGTGCCGGCAGATTCGTTCCCGTATTTTTTTCCTGATACATGTCGAGAGCAACCGTCTGGGAATAGCGCAAGTTTTCTTCGCTATAGGTTTTGAACACTCCCTCGGAAAGCGCTTTGGAATCATCGGCTCCGGTCCAGACGTTTTCACCTTTTTTGCCCATGATAATTGCCGTTCCTGTATCCTGACATAAGGGGAGTTCAAATTGAGAAGAAACTTCAGCATTTTTTAAAAAAGCAAGGGCTACACCCTTTTCGTTTGCTGAAGATTCCGAGTCATCAAGAACTTTGGCTACTTGCTCATTATGGGCGGGCCGCAACATGAAGGAAACATCTTTTATTGCCTCTTTTGCTAGTGTTGTCAGTCCTTCTGGGTCAATTTTAAGAATTTCCTGATTGTTAAAAAGCTCAGTGCTTACAAAAGTTTCAGAGCCTTCAATTTTCCGGTATTTCGTCTCATCCTTTCCCATTGGGAAAGGCTCCTGATAGGTAAAGTCAGCCATGGGTGTAACTCCTTAGGTCATCTTTTTATAGGTAGAAAGCGGTTAAAAAGAAACACGAACTTCAATTAATGTCAACACAGACACAGTGTAAAGGCAATCTCAAGCAACGCTGAGATTGAACAAAAAGGGTAGTTTTCGGACAGGAACGAAGTAAATGCGTCGATAATCTTATTAGGAGCTTGTCCGAGAATGGTCTCTCGGAGTCTCTCCTAGCTATCGTTAGGGGTTTGAAAGCGGTATCAGTAATTTCACAGATCAGCCTCCCCCTTTTATCTTTGAGTCTTTTTTCTTCTCAGTATCCCGTACACTTTGTTGACAGCGAAGTCTTCTACGGTGATCAAACGTACACGGTTCCCTGGGTTTGCCTTTACAACTGCCCCTCCCTCTTCGTCTTTCATAGCGATAACTGTAAGAGGCTGCAGCTCAAAGCCCTGCTTCATATATTCTATTTTTTCACCCACAGAAAAGGTGTTTCGACTCTCGACAAGAGGCTCGGTACCGGCTTCCCGGATCACAGCAATAGGCTCATAAACCTGTTCAGCCCTTGACGATGAATATATCATTTCCTTACTGCCCGGCTTCTCCTTAATAAAATTTTCAGAAGTCCCCCGGGTACCGATACGCTGAATCTCTTCAACAAAGGTTTCAGGTATCCGTATCGAGCTGGGATCGTCCCAGACCTCCTGCGGTAATGCCGCCAGGTAATCAAGAGCTGCCCGGTATATACGAACCACACTTCCCACATAGAAAATTGATTTCATCCGACCTTCAATCTTCAGGGAATCGACTCCCGCAGCAACCAGCATAGGCAAGGCTTCAAGTAGACATAAATCCTTGGAGTTAAATATATACGTCCCTCTCTCATCCTCTTCAACAGGATAATATTCACCTGGCCTTTTTTCTTCCATCAGCGAATAGCTGAAACGACAAGGATGAGCGCAACTTCCCTGATTTGCATCACGCCCTGTCATGTAATTCGAGAGCATGCAGCGACCGGAATAAGAGATACACAACGCACCGTGTACAAATATCTCCAATTCACCGTCGACAACTGCTCGTATTTCTGCAATTTCAGCAAGAGAAAGCTCACGTGCAAGGTTCAATCGCTCAGCACCCTGTGAAAGCCAGAATATTGCTGATCCGCTATTTGTCACATTCGCCTGAGTGGACAAGTGTATCGGCACTTCAGGTACAACTTTTTTAGCGCAGTCCAAAATCCCCGGGTCAGAAATAATGAGCCCATCCACGTCCATGTCCTGCAAACCGAGAAGGTACTCTTCCAGGCCAACCAGATCCCTATTGTGTGCAATAATATTGACAGTTACATATACTTTGACGCCGTGAAAATGAGCGAATTTGACCCCAGCACGCATGGCTTCTTCGCTGAAATTGCCAGCCTTGGCCCGAAGACTAAACCTTTTGCCCCCAAGATAGACAGCATCAGCACCATAGTGCACCGCTGTAACAAGTTTTTCGTAATTTCCAGCCGGTGCCAGCAACTCTGGAAGTGGCTGGACAGAACCTTTGACACTTTCATTTTTGTTCATGGTGGAGTATTGTGATGACTTATTTTAAAGGTTCAAATTCGCACGTTCATAGCATGTACGTACAACATCCCCCCCCCTGTGGCTTCTATTACCAGATAGACAAACGGATATGTAACTACGAAAACAAGCGTTTTCAACCCCATAATATTGCATTCATCGTCCAGGATACGAAGATTACGTGAATAAAGAAAAGATAGGTATAGCGATGAGCGGTGGTGTGGACTCCACTGCCTGTGCCCTGCTGATGCGTGGGCAATATGAAATCCAGGGTTTTTTCATGCAGCTTGCCCAGTCTAATTTTGATTTCCAGAAAGAGCGGGTTGAGCATATAGCCGAAAAATTACAGATACGATTAACAGTGATTGACCTGCGGCACGAATTCGAGCAAAAAGTATTAGATTACTTTGCAGGTAGTTATTTTGACGCTCTCACCCCCAACCCCTGCGTCATCTGCAACAAAGAGATTAAATTCGGGCTCTTCCTGGATGCCATCCTTGGCGCAGGTATGAACAGTATGGCAACTGGTCATTATGCGAGGACAGTATTAAAAAACCATATCTATCAACTCCACACAGGCCGGGACCCAAAAAAAGACCAGTCCTATTTTCTTTCGCGGCTCAGTCAAAAGCAACTTGAAAAAATCCAATTCCCTCTGGGAGATAAAAGTAAAGAGAGCATTTACCACTTTGTGGAGGAGAACGGTTTCTATGATTTTCGCGGACAGGAGAGCCAGGATGTATGCTTCATGGACAACAGCGGGGTTGGAGATTTTCTCAGAAACAGACCAGACGCTGTAACCACTTCCGGAGATATCGTAACCAGCTCAGGAACTCTACTAGGCAAACATAAAGGACTCTTCAGGTACACAATCGGCCAGAGAAAAGGCTTGGGTATTTCCAGCGAGGCCCCTCTCTATGTCATCGCTCTCGACCTCGCAAACAATGCTGTTGTTGTAGGTAGTAATGAAGAGCTGTTCAAGAAAGAGATCAGGGTCCATAACCTGCACTGGCTTTCCGGCGCCCCCCCTGACATCAGTAGAGAATACAAGGTTCGTATCCGATACAGTCACAGGGGTTCTATAGCGCGCCTTATCCTTGAGAATAATAGCAGGGGGGCTATCTCGTTTCAGGAACCACAAAGAGCAGTCACTCCCGGACAATTTGCAGTAATCTATGACGACACAGAACTCCTTGGCTCCGGCGTCATTGAGTAAAGGAGAATACGAAGTGAAAAATATTGCTATTACTACCCTTGGCTGCAAGGTAAATCAGTTTGAATCTGCAGCCTTTAAAACAGGCTTTGAAGACAAAGGCTATTCTATTGTAGCTGATCCAGCGCAGGCCGATCTCATAGTGATCAACACCTGCGCAGTAACCGCCAGCGCCGGAGCTCAATCTCGTCAGGCTGTGCGCCGCGCGATACGGGCAAACCCTGACGCAGAGCTTCTTATTACCGGCTGCTATGCTGAAATCGGCGCAAGCGAATTGTCCAAAGAACAAGAGTTGGAAGGGCGAAATTATCGTGTAATAGGGAACAGTAAAAAAGACACCCTTGTTCACCTGGCCTTTGACGACCAGATTCAAACTGCAACAGAGTTACTTGGTTCTATCGGTGATGCCAAGGAGATATGTCGGCTGCCTGTCAGAAAATTTGGTGAGCGGAGCAGAGCCTACCTGCGAATCCAGGATGGCTGTGAAAGTTTCTGTACATACTGTATTGTCCCTTACACGAGGGGACCTAGCAGAAGCCTCCCTGTCCCGGAAGTGATAGATCAGGCCAACATTTTTGCGAGTGAGGGACATAAAGAGATCGTCCTGACCGGCATACACCTTGGCAACTATGGCAAAGATCTCAATCCGGCTGAAAATTTTGTCTCTCTTCTCGGCACCCTCTCCCATATAACACCTGGGGTCTCCTACCGTATAAGCTCCCTTGAGCCCATGGAGATCAGTGAACAGCTGCTAGAGATGATGCAGCTTCGGCCCAACATCCAGCCTCATCTACATATTCCGCTGCAAAGTGGGGACAACGGGATACTTACACGAATGAACAGGCGATATACCACCCAACAATTCCAGAAGGTCGTCAATAATTGCAAATCGTGGCTCCCAAATGGTGCAATAGGTATTGATATACTGGTTGGCTTCCCCGGGGAAACAGAAGAGCAGTTCTCAAGGTGCAAGGCATTTCTCAAATCTTTGGATTTCACCTACCTGCATGTTTTCCCCTACTCCATACGACCAGGTACGCCGGCTGCTGCTTTCAAGGATCAGATTTCCAAGCAGGTCAAAGATAAACGGGTGGCAGAATTACGTGCAATAAGTGATAATAAAAAAAGAGAATTCTATAAAAGCCAGCTTAAGAGCACTTTGCCGGTTCTGGTTGAAAGTCGGCGAAGCGGAGATGGATTATTGAAAGGGTTTACCTGTAATTATGTTGCAGTACTCTTTGATGGACCTGACGATCTTCAGGGTAGTGTGACCAATGTCCGACTTCTTACCCTGCAGCATGATACTGTTTTAGGAGAGCGAGTAGAGAACCATGAAAATTGAAATCATAGCCATCGGGAACGAACTCACCTCCGGGAGAATACTCAACACCACCAGCAGTTTCGCGGCCAGAAACCTTTTTGAAGCCGGCCATGAAATATATGCAATGAACACTATTGGTGACACACCCACCCTGATTGGTGAGGCCCTGAAGCAGGCACTAAACCGCTCTGACGCAGTCCTTGTTACCGGCGGCCTGGGAACCACCGATGATGATTTAACCAATGAAGCTGTGTCAAAGGCTCTCAACAGACCGACAATGCCTAACCTGGAAATACTGTCCAACATTCGCGCTCACCTTGATGAGATAACCACTGACCCCATGAGTCCTTTGGAAAAACTGGCCTGGTTACCTACCGGCGCAGACCCGCTGAGTCCCCAGTCCAGAATGGCCGGTTACCAGCTCGTCCACGGGGGAAAACCAATTTTTTTCCTGCCCGGCATTCCCAGTCAAATGCGTCTTCTTTTAACGGAACAGGTGCTGCCGAAACTATCAACCTGGCAAAAAGATAATCTACTGGTAACCTATCAGAGAATTTTTCGCATTTTCGACCTCCCGGAACTAGAGGTTAATCGTAGAATAGCTACCCTTGATCTCAGCCCGGATGTACACATCGGTTACTACCCGGTTTTCCCGGAAGTACACTTGAGCCTCATAGCAAGAGATAAAGAAAACAATAACGCAAAACGCCTTTTCAAATCATCATGCAAGGCGATCAGTACGGTACTCGGTGATTCTGTCTATGGACACGACCGCGACAACATGGAAAAAGTAGTAGGGAAGCTTCTCCTTGGCAGCAGCCTCACCCTCTCTGTTGCCGAATCATGTACTGGCGGCTTGATTTGTACGAAACTGACAGACTCCCCCGGTAGCTCTGCATACCTGCTTGGTGGGATAGTTGCCTATGCAAACTCCATGAAAAGTGAGTATCTTGGCGTATCTGCAAAGCTCATCGACACTCTTGGAGCCGTCAGTCGGGAGGTGGCCGAAGCAATGGCAGTTGGGATGAGGGAGAGGTGCGGTTCTGACATCGGTCTCGCGGTTACCGGAATAGCAGGCCCCGATGGAGGTTCTGAGGAAAAACCGGTTGGCACCGTTTATGTCGCCATCGCAACCTCAGAAGAAAGTTGGGTTTCTAAGTTTCTTTTTGGAGATGACCGTAAAAAAATAAGAGAACTAACTGCCCAGAGCGCGCTTGATCTGGTCAGAAAATACCTGCTGCAATTATCTGCATAGAGCGCTATGAATTGCGACTAGAGTGTTTGTGATTACGTAGTATATTGAAATGTACCACCTCAATTTTGCAATTGACTATGAGGCTGTCCGAGAATAGGATTTTTGGTTAAAATCGAAAGATTATCACAGCCATATGCGTGATATCGAAGTCTATGCTATCTGCGAGCATTATTTTTTGAAAATAACGAAGACTCCGAAGGACCATTCTCGGACGAGCTCCTAGTAATGACCTCGTCTAGTTACTATCCGTCATGAAAAAGCATGACTTACAATTGACTCATATCGGAGAACAGTATGGCAGCATCCCCTAAGAAAGATAAAGGCAGCAGTGTTGACAACGCAATCAGTCAGATCCAACGACAGTTTGGAAAAGGGTCCATCATGCGACTCGGCTCCCAAGAAATCGAAAACATACCAGTTATTTCCTCTGGTGCTCTCAGTCTCGACATAGCTTTGGGAGTAGGTGGTCTCCCTAAAGGGCGTGTATCTGAAATATATGGCCCTGAGTCGTCAGGTAAAACAACCCTGGCTCTGCATGTGGTTGCAGAAGCACAAAAGGCTGGAGGCACAGCAGCTTTCATTGATGCGGAACATGCCCTCGATACCAGCTATGCTCAGCGCCTTGGTGTTAATATTGACAACCTACTTGTATCACAACCTGATTTTGGAGAACAAGCGCTGGAGATTACTGAGATACTTATCAGATCAGGCGGAGTTGATATCATTGTCATTGATTCTGTAGCGGCCCTCGTACCTCGAGCAGAAATTGACGGCAATGTCGGCGATTCCCACGTCGGCCTGCAGGCCCGCCTGATGTCACAGGCCATGAGAAAGTTTACCGGTGTGCTGAGCCGGAGCAACACTATTTTGATTTTCATCAACCAGATCAGGATGAAAATTGGTGTCATGTTTGGCAGCCCCGAGACAACCACTGGCGGGAACGCGCTGAAATTCTATTCTTCCGTGCGCCTTGATATCCGAAGAATTGGCCAGCTCAAAGATGGTCAAGAAGTGATCGGTAACAGGACCAGAGTCAAGGTGGTCAAGAACAAGGTCGCTCCACCTTTTAAGGAAGCAGAGTTTGACATCGTCTACGGGGAAGGATTTTCCAGAACCGGAGATACACTTGATCTTGCGGTCAACCTCGAAATAGTAGAAAAGAGTGGCTCCTGGTACTCATATAATGAAGAACGTATCGGCCAGGGGAGAGAAAACTCCAAGCGGTTCCTCAGCGAACATCCTGAGTTATGCCTGGAGATAGAGAACAAAGTTCGCCTGGCGTACGGGATGGCTGTAGAACCAACTCTTCCTTCAGACTCCTCTGTACAAAAGGAGCAGCAAGACAAGTCCTAACCGACCGAATTACTTTGAGGGGGCTTCATAGCAGCCCCCCTCAAAGTATTTCAGTACCTTTCTTTTACCTCCCCTCTTTGGACGTCACAAGACCATGGGCATCCATTCTTACTTTGACTATTAATCCTTGACTCTTTGTCAACCAGTGTTGTATTCGTGAGGGTCGACCTTCAGTTTTGTCCCATTTTCTTCACGTGAGTTAACAATGACAGCAACAAAACCAAAAACGAAAAAAGCCAAGAAAAAATATGACGTGATCATCGTCGGCGGTGGTCCTGCCGGCCTGTTTGCCGCCTACTATCTTGGAGAACATTCTAACCTCAGTGTTCTGGTCATCGAAAAAGGCAAGGCCCCTCTCAAGCGAAAATGTCCTATTAAAGATTCCGGCTGCATTAAGTGTCAACCTTGCAATATCCTCTGTGGCATCGGTGGTGCCGGTCTTTTTTCTGACGGAAAACTTAACTTTATCCATAAACTGGGCAAGACCGACCTCACCCAATTCATGGAAGCGTCCAAAGCCATGGAACTTATTGATGAAACTGAAATAATCTTCAATCGTTTCAACATGGATGGCAAAGTTTTTCCAACAGATATGGAAAAAGCAGAAGACATTAGAAAAGATGCGAGAAAGCAAGGCATCGACCTTCTCATTATTAAACAGAAACACCTTGGTAGTGACAATTTGCCAAACCACATAGCTGCGATGGCTGACTATGTGGCTGACAAGGGAGTGAGCTTTCACCACTCTGAAGAAGCCAGAAAACTTCTGGTGAAAAATGGTACCATTACAGGGGTCACAACAAACAGAGCAACCTACAAGGCTGACAATGTAGTACTCGCCCCCGGCCGAGTAGGTGCAGAATGGGTGGCAACAGCAGTAAAAGAACATGGCATTAAGGTTTCTCAACGAGGCATAGAGGTGGGTGTTCGAGTAGAGGTACATAACGAAATCATGCAAGACCTCTGTTCTACTATTTATGACCCGACATTTTTTGTACGAACATCAAAATATGACGACCAGACAAGAACATTCTGTACCAATCTTGGCGGCTTCGTTGCTCTTGAAAACTACCAGAATTTTGTCTGCGTTAACGGGCACGCGTATATGGACAGGAAATCTGATAACACCAACTTCGCTTTCCTGTCAAAAGTCGTATTGACCGATCCGGTTGAAGATAATCAGGCCTATGGTGAATCAATTGGAAAACTTGCAACCCTCATAGGTGGAGGCAAACCAATACTGCAACGCTACGGTGACCTCAAAAGAGGACGCAGGTCAACCTGGAATCGCGTCCAGAATAGCTATATTGAGCCCACCTTTACGAGTGTCACCTGCGGTGATATTGCTATGGCTCTGCCTGAAAGAATTCTAACAAACCTTATAGATGGACTTGAGCAGCTTAACCAGGTCATTCCAGGTGTTGCAAATGACGAGACCCTGCTCTACGCTCCTGAAATCAAATTCTTTGCCACCCAGGTTGCTTCAGACAACAACCTTGAAACTGCTGTAAAAGGCCTTTTTGTTGCGGGCGATGGTCCCGGAGTTGCCGGCAACATTGTCTCTGCCACTGCGACAGCTCTGATTCCTGCCAAGGAGATCATAAAACGGCATAGCTGATTATTTTTTGAATTCCTCTTGACTCTAATTTTTTTTTAGCTATACTAGAACCAAACAGGAATAATTATCATTAGCCTTAAACTCAATAGGAGGATAGTACAATGGATAAATGGGAATGCCCTTGCGGATACATCTACGACCCCGCTGCTGGTGATGAAGACAACGGTGTTGCTCCTGGAACGTCCTGGGACGATGTACCCGAAGACTGGGTCTGCCCGCTTTGTGGTGCAGAAAAAGAATCTTTCTGGAAAGCGGACTGATTACATAGCTAAGCTGTAGCTTATTTTTCTTCTGAAATTATGCTGCAGCTTCTTTTTTGTCTTAAGTGTTAGAACTAACTAACTATATATGCCAATCATAATAAATACTATACGGAGTATAATATGAGCCTCTTAGTAACTCAACCAGCCCCCGATTTTACAGCAACCGCCGTTTTACCCGATAACAGTTTCAAAGAAGATTTCAGCCTCTCTGATCTACGTGGTAGATACGTATTGCTCTTCTTTTACCCTCTGAACTTCACCTTTGTCTGTCCTTCAGAGATCCTTGCCTTCAACAAGGCGGTCAAACAGTTTGAAGAAAGCAATTGTCAGCTGGTAGGTATTTCTATTGACTCAGCATTTTCACATCTGGCATGGAAAAACACAGCTGTAAACGACGGTGGTATAGGCAACATTCAATACCCACTGGTAGCCGATCTTGATAAATCAATCTCAAAATCCTATGAAGTTTTGCTCGATGCCGGAATAGCCCTGCGAGGTCTCTTTCTCATTGACAAAGAAGGCATCATTCGTCACCAGGTGGTAAACGACCTTCCCCTTGGGAGAAACGTGAATGAAGCACTCAGGGTTCTTCATGCTCTCCAGTTTACAGAAGAGCATGGTGACGTATGTCCAGCGAACTGGAATAAGGGTGACGATGCCATGAAGCCAACAGCAGAAGGTGTTGCAGAATACCTTACAGCGCACGCAAACGATTAAGTGATCTGTGAAAACCATATAGCTTAAACAGATGGAATTACAATTGATCTATAGGAGTTAGGGGAGGACAAGGAATCCCTCCCAAAGGTATATCCCTTAGGGAGGGAGACCGATTTCCCTCCCCTTCGATTTGGCAACTACTGCTATTTTCGATGATATCGCTGTACCCATTCAACTGGTAGGTTCAGGCTTGCACCATTTCATTGAACAATGACACGCACCACAATATGCGTTGTTAAGACTTAATGGAACCCGCGCTCAGTACCAGCACAAGTTGCCTGGGAGATCAGAGGCTACTCAGTTATGGGAACCATGAAAAATTAGATAAATTGTTCAGATTCGAGGCACAAGAAAAATTTTACCCCAGGCATACAATTGATATCGGAGTCTTCGCTTACCTCCGTGGATAAAATTTTCAGCGTAACAATGAAGCTGAGTAAAGTAGCAATTTTAAAATGTACCCTTATGCCTGTTGCTAAAGACAAGGAACATCTTTTTATTGTGCGTCTCGCAATATAATCGTTATGCACCTAGTATCACTAAAGAACATATTAAAAATCAAGTGGGCTCTTTGCTTCCTTCTTTGTCGTGCTTTTCACTGTATGAGTGTAAATCATGGTTGTTCGCACATCACTGTGTCCCAATAATTCCTGAATTGTCCGGATGTCATAATTTGCTTGCAGGAGATGGCTTGCAAAACTGTGCCTGAAGGTATGTGCAGTGACCCTTTTGGTAAGGCAGGCCTTTTCCACAGCCCGTCGAAGAGCTTTCTGAACATGGGTTTCATGGAGATGAAATCGCTTCATCTCTCCAGTCTCCTTCACCTTGGAGAGCTTGTATGCAGGAAACAACCACTGCCAGATGAATTGACGACCGGCATTCTTCGCTTTCCTCTCATATGCGTCAAAAAGAAAAACCCCATCGTACCCTCTGACAACATCTTTACTGTGTCGATCATGAACAGCGTCAAGCTGCTCGCGCAGTTCTCTGTGTAAACGTTTAGACAGAGGTACCGTGCGATCTTTTTTTCCTTTCCCATTGTGGACAGTCAGAATTCCTTCTTCCAGGTTCAGACAATTGACGCGCAGTGACAGGCACTCAAACAGCCGTAACCCGCAACCGTACAACAGTTTAACAATGAGCAGATACTGCTCATCTATTGCGTTAAATATCTTATCTATTTCTGCTCTGGATAGGACCACTGGAATATACGGTCTTTTCTTGGCGCGTACCACTCCATCGATGGTGCCGAATTCCCTGCCAAGTACGTGTCTGAAGAAGAAAAGGAGGGAATTAAAGGCCAGGTTCTGGGTTGAGGCTGACACCTTTTTCTTGACCGCCAGGTGAGTGAGGTAATTTTTTACGTGTTCAGCTGTTAAGCTATCAGGCTGCGGGGATTGAGTATAGGCTTGGAAATCTCGTACATATTTTCTGTAGGACCTGAGTGTCTTATCAGAGTAGTGTCTCATTCTGATGGTATTCTCCAGTCCTGCAAATTCAGATTTCCAAGAGCTTCCGCTTCTATTGGCGTCTTTCTGTGTGGATTTGGTTGTGTTTGTTGAGGAGACCTTCTCTTCGTTATGATCTCTATTGGCAATGTGCTTGTCAATAGAGACCTTTTTGTTTGTAACTTCGTTATTTTTTAGTCTCTTGCTATCGTTTTTCCTGAGCGTCAAATATTCTTGATAGAGCTGGACTGCTCTTTGGGCTTCTTTCCTGGCCATTGAATCTTGTTTTTTTTCAGCAAGCTTAAGAAGAAAGGCTTCAAGCCCTTGGACAGTTCCTGAACCATGACGATATTTTTGACAAAAATCCAAGTAATAACGCAGGTATTTCTGACATTTATAAATGTATTTCTGGGCAATATCTTTCTTAACGAGAAACTCAGCAAATCCAGTCCTGACCTCTGTAGGTACAACCAACATTATAGCCTCCAGATCCTTAAATAGTTACCTGTAATATCATTTAATGTCATGTTACCCGGAAGTAGAACACTAACAACTTGCATTGAATAGCACAATCTATTTATCTGATTTGACACAATTTTATAACACTGAGTGGAGCATCCTAAAGGACGAGCCGCACCTTATGGGGAACTTTACTCAGTCTTCTGTATAATAACTTGTT
>JAWSVG010000110.1:0-28116 GCA_033852035.1 Desulfocapsaceae bacterium
TCTCCTTTACCTCAGATGATTGCCCAGTGTCAATGGTTGCAACCGTAACCATGGTTCGCCAGTTAGCTGCCTGGAAAAAAGACATAGTGGTCATTGTCGCGCCACTGCAAAAATTATCAGAGAAGCATCTGGCTATGCGTAGAATGGTAAGCGGTGGAAATATGTTTTTTATCAGTGATGAAAAATGGCGAAAAGAGATTCTGGCAGAAAAGATCAAGTTGCCTTTGTTTATTCGTCTCGGGAATGACTTCAAAGTACCTTGAGAATCGGTAACTGTCAGATCAGATCTGAACAACTTCAGTACTTTACAAATTATTTTTTGCCATAAAAACGCAGAAAATAATTTATGAGGTACTAAAAGATCCTTCTCGGCTCTTCAACTTTTATCCTGCTCCTTCAATTTTTGTCACCTCAATGTCGATCAATTACCTTTGACCAATTGATCTAGGTCAAGGTGTCTTCCTGATTCTAGGCATACAAAGGGTGTTGAAAAGTATCCAAATTTGGCCGAGTAACACTTATTTCCCATCCGCATTACGGTTCATTTTTCGGTTGTCATTTCTACTCAAGCGATTATTCGATACTTTCAACCTGTTTGTGCAGGGTTAATCTTCTGAACTTTTGTCTTCAAATAGGTTCTGTGTAATTTTCAGATTGATTTTTCAAACAATTACGCGACAAGATGTCTGTTTTCATTAACCTACTATATTATCATGGTTACGCCGCCATATCAAAGAGTTCAAGTTGCGAAGAGTGTGTGGTTTTTTCCTGGTTCCAGCCATTTCGATAAGTAAGGCAATGCAATCATTGCAAAAGTGCTTCTGGCTGTTAATGCTTGTTGGCTACGAACCCGTGCATTATCCAAACCTTCACGATTTTTCAGTTGGTTAAATGGTCTTTCTATGTTTTTACGAATATCTTTAGCCGATTTTCAGTGTAGAAATGGGATGATCTTGTCTTACTCTGCATTGAACTATTTCCCACTATTTTTTCTCGCCTCAGTTCTGCTACCCAGCAGTCGAGCCAATGGGTTGGCTGAAATCCCGTGAGCCAGCAAGCTTAAAAACACGGTTAAAACTACCACCATCGCAAGAAATTGAGCTTGTGGTACTCCTTTGTTGAGAACAATTATTGCAAAAACCATACTCGCAAGGCCTCTCGGGCCAAACCAGCCAAGGAATAATTTTGCTGCTGTATTCTCTCCTGATCCTGTTAACGACAAAAAAATTGGCACCATACGAATCACAGTGAGACTTAAAAGAGCGTAGCCAAACATTGACCAGGTGAAGTACTCGATTGATTGACCAATAACAATTGCTCCGAAAAGCATCCAGGTCATCAGGGCCATTGTTTCCCCAATGCCCTCGGCAGCCAGGACGAGCTTGTGGGTGGATTCTTTCGCCATAAAACCAAAAAACAAGCCTCCAGAAAATGCAGCAATATAACCACTGCCGTGCAGACTTTGGGCGACGGTAAAACATGCGATGGCTAGGCCTACAACTGTAAGTTGTCGCCAGACCCTGGTTGTCCAGCCATGCTCATGACACCACTTCAGTAAGCGTACGGCTAGAGCAGTCATCCCTAAACCAACCGCGAGCCCAATTCCAACTTCTTCAGCGACAAGTGTCAAAGCCAGTGAAAAACCACCGCCATCAGAACTACTGCCTACTGCCATAGCAATGAAAACAAACAAAATAGGGACACATAAACCATCGTTAAATCCGCTTTCAATATTTAATCCTTCCCGGATCTGTACAGGTACCACCTTGTTGGTGATTACAGCTTTACCAAGTGCTGCATCGGTGGCAGCAAGCATGGTTCCCAAGATAGCTGCCTCGTAGATGGATAAGCCGTCAAACAGGAACAAAGCAGTAATAGTACCGAGGAAGATAGCGCAGGGAAGCCCTATAAACAGCATTCTCAAAGGAATACGATATTGCTGTTTAAGTATTCCAAGATCAGCATTTGCGGCATCAATAAAAAGAATGAGGGCAAGTGTCAAATCTGCAAACAACCGTAATTCGATGCTAGTAGAACTACCATCAAACCAACCCAACCCAAGAGGGCCCATAAGTAGACCGGCAAAGACAAAAATAATCGGCCCTGATGCTGCAGCACGTTCAAGCCTTCCTGAAACCAGACTGTAACAGAAGATAAACAGCGAGAGAACAGCTAGTTCTGTATACATTTTTTCTCCTATAATTGATGGCGTTGTACAAAGTCTCTATCTTCTTAATTATTGCAAATTCAACTATTGTTACGACGTACCCTCGTACCCCCAAATAATAATGAAATTCACTCGTCTCGAACATGATTATATTTGCTTAACTATTTATATTTTGTAGGTTTTTTGCCTGAGACGAACATTCCTACCAGCCATGCTACAACAACTGCTGTGAAAAACTGACCGACTATAGCCTCCATTTGACAAAGGGCACCGGCTCCGGCAGTTTGGGGTGTAATATCGCCATAGCCCAGTGTCGTAAGAGTTACCAAACTAAAATAGTTAAAGACATGGGAAACATTACTGGTATTCTTCAAAAGAACACCACTATATGCTTCCGGGTTTACGTAATACAAGAGAGTGTAGATGGAGCCCCAGAAGAGGCCAATAATCAGGTAAAGGCTGAGTGTTGCATAAAGCTCTTTGTTGGTAACCCTCTGAGCCGTTTTAATCTGAATCGTAAAGACGTAGATAAGTAGCGCATAGAAAATGGTAAAAAGCAGGTGTGCTGCAACACGGCTAAAATCTACTACATCGAAAAAAGCAAGCCAATACATGGTGAGAAGAGGCAGAAGCAAAATACCGGCAATGGAGCGTTGATTCTTTTGTTGGTTGATCGCGTAAACTGCCCCAAAAAGTGCCATAGACAGTGATATATGGGCAAGAATTGCAAGAGATGGATACTGTTCGAGAAAGGGACTGCCCACAATGTACAGAAGAAGCAAGAAAAGTAGATTCCTGAAGCCGTTCCCTGTGATGGATTCTATTTTATTTTGAGTTTTTACCCCATTCTTTTTCAATTAGTTCCTTTTAGATGTACTGAAGGCTGTTTTTTCAGTTATTTTAACTAAATCAGCCAGAGATTTAGCCTTCATCTTACGCATGATCCGAGCTCTATGTGTTTTTACCGTATTTACGCTCATTTCAAGTTTGGTGGCAATCTGCATATTCCGTATACCTGCAGTAACAAAAAGAAGAACTTCCTGTTCTCGTGATGTTAAAGATTGTATACGTTTTTCAATCTCATCAATGGTGTGTTTTTCAACTTGTATACGATTGTGCCTCTTAAGAGCGTATTGAATAGAGTCCAGAAGAGCCTGTTCTTCCAGTGGTTTTTCAAAGAAATCTACAGCTCCGGCCTTCATGGCCTTAACACACGTGGACACAGTACCGTGACCGGTGATAAATATAATGGGTATGGAGACGTTTCTTCTTGTCAATTCGGCTTGGAGATCCAGACCACTCAAATCAGGCATCCTTATATCCAGCACCAGACAGCAGGGTTGTTCTGGTATCGTTGTTTCCAGAAAAGACCGGGCAGATAAAAAGGTGTTCGATTGGAGCCCCACAGATGCGATGAGTTGTTTAAGTGAATCACAAATGATTGGATCATCGTCTACAACAAATACAGTCGCCTTGGCTACAGTCATTATCATTCTCCACTGTGTCTGCCCTAACCGTTCTTAGAACCCTGGTGGTTCAATTTTCCAGTTGTATCCAGTTAATCCAAGGTCATAACCGAGTTGATAAAGCTTGCTCATATATACTTTGTCGAAAGGTTCATCAGGTTTTTCCGTAAATTCAGAAGGGATATAAGCGAGGTTAAAGTCAATTCCATCACGATGGCAAAGAGCAAATATCTGGTAAAGATCCCCTATACCCTGTGTCCTGATCAAAGAATCAATAGAGCGGCTGGCAATGGGAAAGACTACTCGCTCAACATTATGATAATCCGGATCAAGAAATGAATTCCTTACCACATATACTTGTGGTTTTCCTTTTACTTTCAGCTTTTTTGTTATTACACGCCAGTCCATGGCAGCTGGGTAGACAAAAACCTGCGAACCTGTACCACCATCTACATGCATTTCATCATAGGTTTCACCATTGACAGATACGTTGATAACCACAGGTGGAAAGGCAACTGGAATGGATGCTGAGGCAAGCATCAGGTCATGAATCAGGTCAAGTTTCCCCTTATAATTACTCACTGCAATGGCGCCAACATTCCAAATTACTGAGCGTGCTGCATCAAGGTTTAGAGTGCCTATGTACAGACGCCTGCCACGTTGGTGTTCCTTTGCGATGGCCGCTACAATATCCGAAGTTATATAATGTGCAATAAGCTCCCGGAGTGGTGCTGTATCAGCAACTGAATCACTAAATGCAGCTACCAGGATGCCGCGTTTTTTCACAATATCTTTGGTGGTCTTTGTTGTATACAATTCATTCAGGGTGTCATCATAATCAGAACCCAGAAATGCAAAAGGCGCAGTGAGTGCACCCGTACTAACACCAGTTACCATGGTGAATTCCGGTCGTTTTCCAGATGCCGCCCAGCCAGCTAACAATCCGGCACCAAATGCTCCGTTGGCTCCACCTCCGGATATCGCCAGATAATTGTGAGGTTGTCCATAAATACCGGAATAATGTTGCTGAAACTCTTCTGTAGTGAAAGTCTCAAACCTTTCAATGGCAAATGTCGGCCACTCATCTCCCCAGAATCGAAGTTTGGGAATACCGGGAATAGTCGCCTCATTGCTCAGATCAAATGGCAGTGGATGACGCTTTGGTATACTGGTACATCCAGCAACCAGTAAGAGCATTACACCCACTGCCATGGGTACTATGCAGGATACAATTCTATGTTCATCGTGAAGTTTCATAAACAGTCCTTATACATTCCCGCCTGCAAAAAAANNATTTTTTTTGATCAAAAAGGAGGTATGGCCAAAATTTTGCCTATAACGCAGTGATTGGAAGGAAAAGCAACTACATAATCTTTTTAAAAACCTAATATACTGTTTTACTTACTGCTGCTCTGTTGCAACAGGCAGCTCTTCAAAACTGCCACCAAGTGCAAGATGAAGATTCACCCTATTAACCAGACGCTGACCAGCAATATCCATTTCAGCAATGCGTGATGCGATCCATTTATTTTCAACGGTTAAGACATCAAGCAGATTAATTTGGCCAATCTCGTACTGCTGCATGGTCTGATCATATGCTTTTTTATGTTCCACTACTTCAATTTGCAAATATTCCGCCCGTTTGAGGAGATGCTTTTCCGCCGCCAGGGATTCTTCTACCTCTTTAAACGCCTGCAAGGCTGCCTGAGCATATGCTGCAATGGCCCCTTCCTGTTCGGCTGTTGCTTTCTCCACCTCCGCCTCAATGGCACCACCCGTATAAAGAGGTCCAAAAAGCCCGGCACTTAAACCCGCAATGGCATCATTAATGGAGTTTAAGCCAATACCAAGAGAAAAACTGAAACGGGGAAGATGAAGGAGCTCAGCCTCTTTCTGTTTAAAAAAAGCAGCCGCCACAAGATGCTCAGCGGCAATGAGGTCAGGTCTTCGTTCCATTATCGCAGAGGGAATTCCTGCCGGGAGAGGCGGTGGAACAGCGACGAGTTTATCAGCTGTTTCGAGATCGGCAGACGGATAACGTCCCAGTAATAATTCCAGACTGCGGAGTGCATCTTCTGATGCTGACAGTGCATCACGAGCAGCTTCACCGGCTGAGGCAGCAGAACCTCGAGCCAGGTGAACATCCCGTTCGGTTCCTTTGCCGATCTTCTGCATGATCTCGGCAATTTCTACTCTTTTTTCCTGAAGTTTAACTATATCTTCGGCAAACTGATGCTGGAACTTTGCAGTGTTTGCCAAAAACCAGCCATTTGCTACGGATGCAGCCAGTAATTGCCTGGCAAACATATAGTCAGCAACTGTTGCAGCTGTTTCCTGTTCACTGCCCGCAATATCAGTACCAATACGACCCCAGACATCAGCTTCCCAGGAAAGGGCCAATCCGCCGGCCCCCCCTCCCCGACTTGCGCCTGAGCCCTCATACTCAGTATCCGAGTATCCCCCGGCATAGCCAATCGTTGGTTTGAGTCCGGCTTCAGCCTGCCTGGTCAGACCATCGGCACGATCAACTTTAGATTTTGCTATTTTTAGTCCAGGATTTGCAGCAAGAGCTTCGTCGGTGAGTTTCAGTAAGGTCGGATCATTGAAACTTTTAATCCAGCCATCATCCACAGTGCTTTGCGCTGCCTCTGCTGCAAAACTGTCCGGCACCCCCTCTTCCACGGGCTGACCTTTAATGGATGTAACCGCCTCTTCCTGAGTAGCAACAGGCCCAGCACAACCGTAAAGAAAAAGCATTATGAGCGCTGACACTGCGCTATCAACGAGATACGTTTTGTCTAAGTTTTTATACATAATTACGTCTTTACCTTTTAAACACTTCTGTTCAGACGAGAGTTAACAGAAATTAATGAAAATGCAAAAAATTCCTCCAACTTTCAACTCGAAGCAGGATTTTCCTTAAGATTTGGATATGGTGGGCGCGATGACTATATATTGCAACGACAGCATTGCTCCCCATGGGAATATAAAACTCGCTCATATCCTCTTCAAATGTCAGAAATACGGGTATCATCCCCGCAGGCAATTGGGTTGACAGCGAAAACATATCTTTTCTTGAGGAAAGTTCACCTTCAGCAAGTGCTGGTAGGATTTGAGCAACCCTGGCCTTAAACACCCTGCCGGGTATACCCGGAAAAATCACCTCGGCATCATTTCCGACTTTAATATTTTGCATAGGCTCCTGGCTGAAACCAGCTATAAACATCTCAGATTCAGCGTTTATAAAAGTCATTACCGGAGACATTGGTAAAGGGACGGCCATTTGGCCGGGACGTATCATGAGATGTGTTACGTAACCTGCTGCCGGTGCGTAGACTATACAACTGTCCAGGTTGAAATGGGCAATCTCTAACTGTCCCTTAAGTCTCCGCACTTCTTTTTCATATATGTCAACATCAAACTTGGCGCCACCTGCCAGCTTCACAAGCTGCCGAGATTCTTCCAGACGTTGTTGTGAAAATTCGAGCTCTGCAGTTAACTCATTTACTTTTCCTTGATACGGAGTGGGATCGATTTTGAATAAGGTTTCACCTTTTTCTATTGAAACATTGGTTTTCACGGGTATCTCAATTACTTTTCCGCGAACATTAGAGACAACATCGGTGGAGATAAAATAACTTCTGGCAGTCTTGGAGGATGGATGAAAATAGGCCATAGTCATCAATATGGTACCGAGCATAATCACAGCACCGAGAAATACTGTTGTTATTGTCCACTGATTAATCGGAATTTTAAAAATCTTGATAATGATCCAGCAAAAACTAAAGTAAATCGTCAGTAATATAAGTTCCATGCTTACGCTTCCCTAGTTGGTAATTGTAACGTTTGCTCGGGAGGAGCGGGACAATGCTTCTTCTCCAGTGCTGCTACTCGAGCTTGTAAGGCAAGAAACGCTGAATTTTCTTCCACTGGAATATCACATGTTGTCTTACCGTCACCAGATGGTGACACGCCCCAGCCTTTTTCAGGCACATACAGTGTTGCCCATATCCAGAGAAATGGCCATAAAGCATGCATCAGAAAGAGACTTACCCAGCCAGCCGTGTGAATTGCATGCGTATGCGGATGATCACGTTTTTTTGCGATTTTATAAGGAATATCATGTATATAAATAATTCCGTATAAAAGAATAATCACCACTGCTATTAAGATACCCAGTGCGATAAAATCAAGTATCCTGTCATCCATATAGGATCTCCTTTCGGATAAAATAAGAGGTTAATTCTCCTGACTTTTAGCCGGACTTAGTCTGCAGTACATTGTTGTTTCATTTTGCAAATGGTCAACACCATTCGCTTAATAAGGCAGGTAATTCGACTTGAAAAAATGGAGGTCGGTCTTTACAGTCAACACAACAAACATTTACTTTTCTATCACAAGAAAAAAACTGCATTGTAACTGTTCATCAGTGCTTCAAAGTTGTTAAATTGAGGGCTTTGAAGCAAACGGATGCTTTTTCAAAAGACCACAATGGACATAGTTGAAGTGCTGCTGAATACAGTTACACTGTCTTTTTCCTTCCCGTTGATGGGAGTAAACGCGCTTGTTAGTATATGCTTGAAGGGCAGGAGCAGCAAGTAGTGATTAGTTCTATATTGCTAACCATAAAGGATGGTAAGCGTTGTCTGACGAAACTATAGTTCTAAACAATACAAAGGAAGACTTCAGGAAGTAATCTTTTAGTTTACTAAAGGTCATTTTTTATTAAAATGAATATTGGCCTTTTCAGTAGCTCGAACCAATTCCGCGAGAGACCCTACCTCCATTTTACGCATGATACGGGCCCGATGTGTTTTGACCGTGTTTTCATTCACCTTGAGGTCATAACCGATCTGTTTGTTCAGCATGCCGGCAGTGACCAGAACAAGAATTTCATGTTCACGCGAAGTCAATGACCTAAGGCGCTGTTCAATCTCGTCTATTTCGGTTTGCTCCTCTCTTGCCTGCTGGTTCTGGTCGATGGCATGGTGAACCAGATCAAGGAGTTCCTGATCTTCAAATGGTTTCTGTAAAAAATCCATAGCACCAGCCTTCATCGCCCTAACACTCATGGGGACAGTACCATGCCCTGTGATGAAAATAATCGGGACCAAAGCTCCCCTTCTCATTAGTTCGTCCTGAAGATCAAGCCCACTTAACCCGGGCATCCTGATGTCAAGAATCAAACAGCAGGGCTTATCCGGCAGTTCCATATCCAGAAACGCCTGGGCGGATGGAACAGTAAAAGCTTTGAGGCCCACCGACTTGACCAGCTGTTCCAGGGAATCGCGAACAAGTGAATCATCGTCAACAACGAAAACAACAGCATCGGATATGATCATTTCTTATTCTCCTCAATAATCGGTACGGTAAAGAAAAACGTAGTTCCTTTTTCAGGATTTTTAGTAGCCCATAGTCGACCGCCGTGATCTTCAATGATAGAGCGGCTAATGGACAACCCCATCCCCATACCCTCCGGCTTGGTGGTGTAAAATGCGTCAAACAAAATTGTCTCTTGGTTGTCAGCAATACCGATACCGCTGTCCCGCACCGATATCGTTACAACATCGGGTTTTTCTCTTATAGCTTGGACAAATACTTCGCGATGATCACCATCTCCATCAGTCATGGCTTCAATACCATTAATGATCAAATTTAAAAGAACCTGTTGCAACTGAATTCGGTCGCCGAACAGTGGAGGCAAATTGCTAGTAAGTTTAATGTTTAAGGACGTGTTCTTCTCATCGGCCTTTCCCCGGACAAGCACTATAACATCCTGGATCAGGTCCTTGACTTCGAGGTGCGCACGTTTAAATGGCTCTTTTTTCAAGGCCATCCGGATCCTTTTTATCACCTCTTCCGCGCGTCTGTTACCAGCGACAACACCAGCCAATGCCTTGCCTGCCTCATTGGGCTCGGCAGGCGAGTTAGTCAGGAAACGCTGCGCTGCCTGGGCATAACTGCGAATAGCTGACAGGGGCTGATTAAGCTCGTGGGCCAGGGAGGCAGCAATCTCTCCCATGGCAAGTACCCGGGATGTATGGGCACGTTCATCCTGGAGCCTTTGCGTTTCCGCCTTCGCCAGGTTGCTTCTTCGGCGCTGAATAATTAAACCAAGCAGAGCAATAGACTGGGTAGCTATTATTACAATTATGAAGACTATTGTCCATTTGTGATCCACCCAGACCGATGGCTGCCGATACCGGATAATACTGCCGGTAGGCAATCTGTCTACATCAATGGACCAGCGTTTAAGCTGTCGCCAGTCAAACATCATTTTGTTGGCGTTTTCCTTATATATCGATTCCGTTAGAGGTGTACCACTCAGCATTTTTTTAGCAATTTCTGCATATCTTCTTCCCTGAATTTCGGCACTGAGCAAGTGCCCTCCCACAATTCCACGTCCCAGATACGCATCTATGACACCAAAAGTGGGTGCATTTGCTTTTTCTGAAACCTGGGTCATAATATCGCGCGGGACAAAGGACCTCCCACTGGCATCACGAAATATTGTTAAAAATATAATTGCTGAATTTTCTGGAAGTTGTGAGACTTTTAAAAAAATATCCTCTACCACAAGATCATCGAGATAGTGGGTTGTGAAGGGACCATCAAATTCATCCAAAGCTTCAGCAGTCAGTTTTTTAAATTTCCTATCTGTAAGAGAACTGCCTGAAATAACATACAGATTCCTTGTTTTTGGGAGCAAATCGTGAATAAGTGGGCCCATTTTTGTGAGATCAAATCCCCACATTAGGGATACAATGTTGAGTTTTAGGAGGGCTGGTGGTAATTTTTTTTGTTCAATGGTGATCAATGCCACAGGAATATCACCGAACAGTACCCGGCCGTATTCAAGCATCAAATTTGCAGATTCGTCCCCCAAAACAAGGACTAGATCAACTTTCTGCTTACTGTATTTATATTTATAACTATACAAATCAATAACTTTGGCAAGATAGTCTTCTTTCGAAAAAGTCAGTTGGTCGGCAAACTCAACATCAAGTTCGATGGGATAAGATGGATTTGTAGTTAAAGCTGCACGCAAACTCCTTTCAAGTTGATATGGCCAGGGCATACTCTGTTTGAATACAAATATGGCCAAAACCCTTTTAGAAGGTGGTTTGTAATTCTGTGCTGATATGTTGGCTGCTGAGCATAAAGCTGCTGTAAGAATAATCAAAACGAGACAATATCTCGATATGGTGTTGGGTCGTTTCATCGATATTAGCAAGGATCAGTTTGAGTCTGACTCTTTAATCAGAAAATCGTTATTACAGGTAGGATGTCATTTGTTAGGAACACTCCTTACAGCTATATAGCACATTACGTAATCGTTCTCCTATTTTTTAAATTTAATAGAATAGTCTTATAAGGAGCACATGGAGGTATGTAATCACAAACGATAGTTTTTGATAATCAGATATGATGATTCAACTAAATCTATTGCAGTTTTGCATTTTTATCCGGTTTTTATTTCAATGCCTGCGTGAATATGGGCACCACAATGTAGTATTGTAACTCCGGTAAGATAAACAGTAAAAAAGCAGGCAATAATATGATATATGGTGGTCAGCTTGGTAGTGTTGATGAATGTGCAATCAGCCTAAAAGAGAAGGCCCTGGCCTGTTCTGTGGCACTGTATGGCAAGCAATGGGAGGTGCAGGTTTATTCACAACCCGTTATGCTACAAACGATGAGATGCCCAGGTCGTGTTAAACACGAACTGGCGCACTTATGACAACTGATTTGAGGCTCTTGGTTAAGCAGATAATAGAATTCTATGGTACCAGATGGAAAATAGAGGCTGTGAAAGAAATGCATCTTATTACCTTTCACACCCTAAAACTAGTTTAGCGACGACGGCCTCCGCCTCCTCTTGACATTCTTGCAGGCCGACCCATTCCAGCAGAAGACCTGGAAGAAGAAGCAGCCTGAGTTCTCGCATTCTCACGCCTTTCGATACGCTCGTCTCTATCAGGACGATCAATGTCAACATCAATATCATCATAACAACAATCGCCATATCCATAGCCATAAGGGTATCCATAGCCACTATAAATACCACTATACACTGCTGTGGATCCGCCGCCAGAACCAGAGCAACCAGTAAAAAATAAGAGAGAAAACAATGCCAGTAGAAATACGATATTTTTAATAGGCTGTTCCATGATCAGTTCTCTCCTTCTGGAGTTTGTGATGACCATCTCTGAACTAACAGTAGAGCGCCAGTAACATCGGCAATCAGTGCAGCATTGCCCTTACCTGGTGCATCATCAGGTGTTACCCATACAACTCCACCCAATTCTTTAACACGTCGGGTAATGACATAAGGGTCTTCAACTCGAACAACTGGTACCCAGATCATATGTTTTGCATCCCGCAAATGACGAACACCTGCCCGCCATGTCCCTTTATGCATCAACACATCGTAGTCATATCCGGAAAGCAGTTCATCATACCCCAGCACCTGTCGGTAAAATTTTCCAATGGTATTCGGATCATCAGTCCAGATTTCATTCCATAACCAATCGCCAACCTGTACCTCAGTATCAACCGGATCACCGCCTCTTGCTTGAAGCAGAACCAGATCAGCATGTTGCGGGTCACTGATCATCACAGCACGACCACGCTGATCCATATCAAGCGGCCCTTTCAATATTGTACCACCATTGGCGATTACTCGGCTGGCAGCTGCATCGACATCAGTCACTGATGCAGAGGCTATCCAGACGCCTTCCCGTGTTTTTCCAGCCTCAGGTTTCACCTGGAGAATTCCGGCAATGACTTTGCTACCATTTCGTACTATTGCATATTGTCCATGATATTCAATCTGCCAGCCAAACAGCTGCTCATAAAATTTTGCAGCAGACAGAGCATCTGGAGTAAGGAGATCATGCCAGATAAATTTGCCGGGATAACTCTTGCCACTCGGTTTTTCTGTAATCGGGAGTTGGGCCATATCGACACCACTCTCCGATAACCCTGTAAAACCTGTACAGCCACTCAAAAATCCTGTAGCGAATAGCAGGAAGCTGAATAAACGCATTAATGATTGCATGGTAGTCCTGTCTGAAAAGATTGTAATTCATGTAGCTGCGCGAGCACTATATCTGAACGGCTGTCCACCGAGCCTTGTATCCCATTTGCGGGCCAATGCTGAATAGGTTCATTATGATATCGCTAATATAAATGATTTATTTGTGGACATACACATCACCATAGGCAGCACCGACACCAATTTCACCTTACCCTTAGGAGGCTGAGTGTTTCTAAAAATAAAATACACATCAATCGTGTTTTTTCCTCTTGATAATTTTTCTCAAAATAATTCAGTACTCTTTTTCGATCTGGACTGCTGAGAAGCTGTATTGTCCACCGCAACTCATGAGACCATCAGACCAGTTCCATTCTGACTTTCCTTTTCCATTTGTTTCATTTGATTTTTCAAATTGTAAACGTTCAGTGACGACACCACCATCTTTGAGATAACTTGCCCAGTAATGGATGATCATGGGATCTTCCGTATCCACCGTACCGTAGTAGCTGATTCCGCTTTTCCGATGTACGACAACTACTTTCTTGTCGGTTTTGGCGAGAATTACATAGGTATGGCTTTTATCGATATTCTGTCCAATATTTTTACAGGCACTGGATTGATGGGTAATAGTGGATTTCCACTCTACACCTTCAACTGTGACAAGATCTTCCCCGGCAACGACTTGAGTAAGGCTAAGTAAACAGAGTAGAGCTCCGGGGAGCACGTGTTGTATCAATTTCATATCTATCTCCCTCTGGTTGAGAATTGCTTATTCTGTTTCTGGATTTAACTGGATATCATTTGCATTTCCTTTTAGAAAAAAAAGAACACAACAGACGGAAGAAGCGCAAACACCAGCGATTGTAGCAATCTGTATCGACATTCCAAAGCCAATATCCGAATAAAAGAGAAATGTAACAACCACAGCCGTCATAAATATTGCAGGAATAGTAGCTATCCAATGGAAACGACCTCTGCGCAGCAGATAAACAGCTGCAGTCCAGAGCACAATTGTAGCAAGAGTCTGATTTGCCCAGCCAAAGTAACGCCAAATGATATTAAAATCTGTTTTAGAAACAATAAATCCCACAGCGAAGAGTGGAACAGCAATCATAAGTCGTTTCATGTTGCTCTTCTGCGAAAGATGAAGAAAATCTGCAATAATCAATCGAGCCGAACGAAAAGCAGTATCGCCGGAACTGATTGGCAGAAAGACAACACCAATTACGGCAAGAAAAGCACCAATTCCCCCTAAGAGTTCTTTGGAAATAGTGTTTACCACAAGGGCAGGACCACCTTTACTCAACACTTCATTCAGGGCGTCGGGGGTATCAAAGAAAGACATAGCCAGGGTTGCCCAGATAAGTGCAATAATACCCTCAAGAATCATGGCCCCATAAAAGATATGGCGCCCTTGCCGTTCATTGCTGGTACAACGAGCCATAAGCGGGCTTTGAGTGGCATGAAAACCGCTAAGTGCTCCACAGGCAATGGTGATAAACATAAGTGGCCAGAGGGGTAACCCCTGAGGGTTTAAATTAGACAGGCTACGTTGTGGGTAAATAGTGTAATCACCAATAAAAAGCATAACAATCAGGCTGAGAGCCATAAAAATAAGGGCTGCTCCAAAAAAAGGGTAAATCTTACCAATGATTTTGTCCACGGGCAGGATAGTGGCGATAAAATAGTAACAGAAAATAACCGCCACCAGAATTCCCATGGGAATATCAGTCAGATTCGTCAGGAGTTGAGCCGGACTGGAAACAAAAACTATACCTACCAACAGTAAAAGGATGATGGAAAAACCACGCATAAACTGTCTCACAACATTGCCAAGAGTGTGTCCCACAACCTCAGGAATTGAATCGCCGTTGTGTCTAATGGAAAGCATACCGGAAAAATAATCGTGAACACCACCTGCAAAAATAGATCCGATAACAATCCAGATGAGGGCAACCGGCCCATACAAAGCGCCGAGGATAGGCCCAAAAATAGGGCCAACACCAGCTATATTTAACAGTTGAATAAGAAACAATTTCCATCCGGGCATGGCCACAAAGTCAACACCATCCTCCATGGTCGTAACCGGAGTTGCACGATCGGGATCGACACCAAATATACGATCAACAACAACACTATAAATCAGATAACCGCCAATAAGGGCGGCAAGACAGATAAAAAAGACTTCCATAAATTTCTCCTGACGAACGAATGTAAATAAATATCATTTCTGTTACTTGTTACTTTATCGCCCTCTTGGCATCTTCTTCCTGCTGAATCATTGCGGCGGCTGCTCCACCTTCAAGTATTTTTTTGTCCTCCTCCTGTAGCATTTTTTCGGAATGTTCAGGCAGTTCAACGATGACTTTTCGATGAGCATAGTAAATACCCTGTGTTGTCAGTGCCTCTGTGATACGGCGATAGGCTTCACGGCGAATAACAAAGTGGGTTCCAGGCTGGGCCTTAAATTTAACTCGTATTGTCATTACAGAACCGGTAATTTCCCTGACACCCGCCGATTTGACAGGCTGAATAAAATCCTTCCCAAACTCCTCGTCTTCGAGCATGGCCTTGCCAACTTTTTTTATCACTTTACGTATCTTATCCACATTTGCATCATATGCAAAGTCCAGGTTGAATTTTACAATAATACCGCCTCGCATAAAATTAGTAATGGAACCTAGATCACTGTGCGGGACAATCTGCAGCATCCCCCGATGATGGCGAAGCATGACATTTCTAAGGGTAATTGATTCAACCGCTCCGGAAACTGCACCTGCCTGAATATACTCACCCACTCGAAAAGCATCGTCAAGGAGATAGAAAAACCCTGAGAACACATCACTGACCATTTTCTGAGCACCAAAACCAATAGCTAAGCCTACCACTCCAGCACCTGCAAGCAAAGGCCCGATATCAACACCAAGGGAGGAGAGAACAACCAGAATAACCATGACCAGCAAGGTGGTAGCAATAAATTTACGTAGCATAGGAAGGAGGGTGTAACTTCGTCCGCGATTGGCAGCCGCCCCCCATTCGTCGTCATCATTTTCGTCATCATTTTCGCAAGGTGCGTCTTCTGCAAGCTTTTTCTCGATATAACTTGATGCAAAACGCCAGACAGTAAGCCCAAGGCTCATTGCTATTAGTGACTGAAAAACAGCACTAGTGATAGTTGAAGCATAAGGAACATACACTCCCCAGAGGCTGAGTGACCAGACCAGAAGGGTGGCAAGGATTCCAAGACTCATAATCCGTCCACTGGTGACAAAAAGTTTCCTTTCCCTCTCCTTTGCTTCTTCCAGTTTTTGTTTTAAATATTCATCTTCCGGCTCTGCAGCATCCGGGTTGTAGATGCGCAATGTGTTGATAGAAACCCGTACCACCCATTGCCCCACACCATTAAACAGAACAAATAAGGGAAGGGTTAATAAACAGAGAAGAAAAGCTGAATTTTCTCTCTGTACTCCGGCAAGCTGTTCACCAATCAGGATGATCAGAATAATTGCGAAATAGAGGATGGCAGGAACATGCCAGAACATGGCAAACTGTTCGACGATCCAGTTTCTGGTTTTATACAAATCGCTCTTTTTAAGAATACGCTCACGAACAGCAATACGGCTTCGAAAAATTATGATGATAATCATACCGATAAGAATGGTGGCAAGGACCATGATTGTGAGAGCAAGACTGGCTGGCTGCAATTGCAGTAATCTGCAGAAAGCAAGGAACAATACAGCAGTAAAGGTATAGGTGAAGAAGGCTACAATAACAAAATGGATTTTTTTTGCTGTTGCATTATCAACAGGAAACACCCGCAAGGATGGAAACTGCGGAGCACAAAAAATTCGTGAAAGCTGATCCATTGCTCGATAAAAAACAATACTAAAAAGAATGGTCAGAAAAAGATAACGTACGGGGGCAAGATCATCTGCAGGAAGAATAGAAAAGAGAATAATCGCTACCCCTGAAAAGATCAGAATATGTATAAAAGCAGGTAGGGAACGCATAATACCTGCAATAAAACGCATGGGACCATCAAGGTCCGGAATGGCTCTTTCCTGAAACTGTTTACTGAAATTTGCTGTAAAACGACGAACAGAAAACTCTGATAGCCAGGCTAGGCCAAAGAGGACAGCAAACATGACAATGGTTCCAATGAAACGCCCCATGGAACCATTACCAACCTTTCTGGCCATTGCAATATAGTCAACAGGAACACGGATGATTGAAGAAAAGAAACTTGTTGATCTCTCAACTTTAGTCTCATCCTTGTCGAGCATTTGAAGCATGCTCATTACTTTGGCTACCAGTCCTCCTGTGTTTTTTGGTTTTACATTTCCAACCGACAGACCTTTGTCAAGCTCTTCAAGAAGTAGACTGCGAACCTGTTCGTCACTCATCTTTGCAAGTATTGACTCAGACTGGGACGAAGTAACGGTATCCGGTGGGGTCTTTTTAGCTGCATTTTGTTCGACGGCAAAAGAAGAGCTAACAAGAACAAACATGAGACCATAAACCAATAGCACTATTTTCATTTGAACATTCCTTTTTGTTAGGCCTTGGGAAGATAAAAACTGATTTGAAGTTATTGCAGCAAGTTTTTCAGAGCAATACCAGTCCCGACCCTATTTACATAGTTGATCATAATCAATGAGCATTTCTATAGCACCTTTCTCAAAACCTGACCAAAAGTTGCCACTTGAAATGGTACTAAAGGTATGATCGTTCAATTTGTTAGCCATCCGGGTTTCTTAGTGACCCAGCTAATTTGTAATATTGGGGTTATTATTTTCCCCAAAACCCAATAACAGGGCTTTAGGGGTAGGGCGAATTTACTTTGTTCGACGGCAAAAGTTGCAGAAATCCTGCTCCAATCCCTGGACAATACCAAGTATGTTGCGGAATTGTTAAAGCCAAGGAACTCCAGGTTTGTATTAAACTGCAACCATCCTTCAACTTCATGGTTGTCTTTCGAAGGGGTGCGGACTCCTCACTGTTGTGCGCCTGTCAGCAAAAGATCCTTCACCATGGGAAAGAGTGTTTTTCGATGCTATTGTCATTTTATGGTTCTATAATACTTCACGTTCTCTCTTGGAGTACGTACTGAATGAATAATCACTTTCCTTTTGGGAACATGAACATCACCATAGCTCTTATCTGCCAATCAACACCGTAATCATCTGGAGTAATAATATTGCTGTACCTATTGGTTTGCGCGGTTATAGGTTGTGACTCGATCTTGAAAAGTTTTCCAAAACTGAAGCCGATTGGTACAATCCAGCGATGACCAGTATCAGCTTCCCAGTCTGCAGTAATAATTGGCGATGTCATCATGTATCAGCCACGATCAAAATTGTCGTTGAGAAAATTTTGCGTACTATCATCAGGACCTTAGTGTGAATGATTCTGAAATTTAAAACTTCGCATGTTAGCTATGGAATTTTGCGCTTTCTTGGTTAGTTCCAGAATTTCAGATTTTGTCATTTTGTCGACACTTCTTGGCGTTTGTCGGGGCAACTCAGTTTTAGTGAGCTCTTCAGCAATATCCACAGATGGCTCTACTACCTGGACAAAAACAGACAAGGTAGTCAATGATGCCGCAAGGAATAACGTAGAGGTCGCTTTATAACGATTCACAATGGGATCTTTTCCTTTTGAAACATGCGTGCTATTATTTTATTAAATTCTTGAACATGTTACATGGTGAGTAAAAATGCTGCAATTGGGCAATAGTTACAGCCGAATAGTCACAAAGGGTGGCTGACAAAGACAAACAGAACTTAAGTTTTTGTCTCTAGGCTATAGTTTGTCACTTGCTTGCAAATTCCAGAGACGTAGGGCATTGGCGTGAATATTGCGTTAACAATATTACGGGGCCTAACTCCATGACCTACTCCCTTAGATTAGGTTAATGATGACGCTACATATAGGCATGTATATGGTACAGTTGCGTATATAGCAAAGGTATGTATATGTGTCATATGTTTAGAGTCAAAATTCATTGTTGAAAATTGGTTAGTATCTGGCTTGGTACCTGACAGCATTTTGTCAACCTGAACAGATGAACCTGTGACAAAATTCGAATCAATCTCCGGTTTGAATTTACAGGAATAAAGTAAATCTTCTTGGTCATATTTCAGGCCGTACCTCCAACAGTAGCAATCTCAATAGGAAGTGGGTGTGAAATTACTCTATATTTGATCTGGCAATCCTAACAAGACTAGATACATCCTATCTTCAAAGGAGATCCCACAATGGAAATTTACAAAAACAAGGGAATCAAAGACATAATTACTGAATTCCCCCAAATTGGAGACATTCTTGAGGAGTATGATATCGGATGTGTCCCATGCACTGTTGGGATATGCCAACTAAAGGACATTCTTGACATCCACAAGATGACGCCAGAGAAAGAACTAGAACTTATGACACGTATTGAGGCAGTGATTTATCCCGAACGGGAAGTTCAGTTCGCTGAGCCTGTTGATTCAGCTCTATCAGTCGATTCACCCCATGTGTTCTCGTCACCGATGCAAAGGTTGGTCGATGAACATGTCACGATTAAACGCTGGCTGGCCCTTATTCCCTTAGTGGTAGGCAAAATTGATCTGTCAACTGATAAGGGAGTGCGAGTTATAGTTGACGGCATTGACCTCATTAGGTCATACGCAGACAGATTACACCATGGCAAGGAAGAAGACGTTTTATTCACCTATTTTGATGATTCTGAAAAGATCTTTCAGGTTATCTATGAAGATCATCGAATTGCACGTAACCATGTTAAGGAGATGCTTACGGCCATAGAGAAAAAAGATGTACTAGCTCTGAGTAAACACCTAACTGCCTACGGCCTACTGCTGGCAGAGCATATTAAAAAAGAAGATGAAATACTTTTTCCTTGGTTAGACCGGAAACTTACAGCAGAGCAGCTTGTTGAACTTTCTGAAAAATTTGATTTAAAAGACAGGCAGATTGGTGTAGATCCAGAAAAATATGCTTCGTATTTGAACAGACTCGAAGGTCGATTTAAGAATTAAGATTTTTGCAAAATTTGCGATCGAGACACTATAATTCAGGATAACCTCTTCTTGGGAGATCGTTGCTATGTGCGAAAGTTATATTCTCAAATGTCAGTGTGGAGAGAAGAAAAGGGAATGTCTTTGGTAAAATGCTGTTGAATGAAAGCTCTGTAGAACAGCTGTTCTGTCCAATCTGTAGTGAAGGGCACTATGACATGAAACAGCATAGGGTCTTGGACAACGGATGGGTTCTTGAACTGAATATGGATATCATTAAATCACATTCATCAACCTTTGGAATGGACGCTGATTCCATCACTGTCGATTGGATATTTCATAGGTTTTCTCCTGTTGCAACTGTCATAATTGGTTACCCAACTGCCGCGAGCAAAGCTTTTAAAGGAGGGTGATCGCCTGCCGCAGAGCTTCTAAATAAATATGAAATGTTGCCCTCCGGTGCAACAACGATAGCACCACCAAGCTGTAAGGCGTGACCCTGGAGCGAACCGGGTATGAAACCCGATTTAAGAGCTAAAAAACTCTGGGTAAAGGATTTCATCCCGATAATATCGCTAATGCCGCTTTTAAACTTCAAAACTTGATAGGCATCCCGTGTGGGATCGGTGAGCAAGATGCCCCGGTAACCTGTCACGGCCCTGAAATTTTTTAGATCCTTAACCTTGCCATTACCGACAACAATGAGTTGTGCCCCTCGTTGTGAAAAATCATTTTGGCACTCAGCTAGTTCAGCAACCTGCTGACGGCAGATTACTCAACCAAAGTGACGAACAAAAACCAAGATGGCGATCCTCTTTTGCCACAAAGTGGAAAGTTGGATTGCCTCTTCGCATTCGTCGTAGGCTGTTAGGGAACCAAGCTGTTCAACCGAAATCTCAGACTCAACCATCTCATCCTCCTTGCATATGGAAATATTGAAGATTTAACCTGGTGACACTCTCTCTCCAGATTAGCCATAACTAGAAAACCTTTGAATACAGAAAAGGATAAGCATTTTTATGTAGAAGGATACACTGCAACTTTTAGGAGGTTCAGGCAAGACAGGATGGAGATATTTTAATTTGGCCTAGGGTGCGGCTCTTTGTGGTTTTTTATTTTTATAAGTGATGAGTTGTAAAAAAGTTTCTATAGCTCATGTTTCTATATATTATGATTTATAAAACGGGAAGGGAGGGGAGCGTCACAGGAATAAGATAGCCCCCAGACTTATTTCTTCATGATACCATTGCTTGTACTTGGTTTCCACTCTTCCACATTTTAACATTATGTTTACCAATTTTGAAAGAGTAGATCCTCCCTGCTGCCATGCTAAAAGCCGCTTTTTTTTCAGAGAAGACATAGATCGAAAACCTGCGGCCCATTTGACTATAAATGAGATGCACTGTGTCGCAGTTTCCCAGGCGACACTTCGTTGCACCAATCAGTTTTGCTCCTCCTGGAACTTCCGGCCAGCGGACACTATACCCCAACTGGTCAGTAGCCCAAGCACCTAAATCATTGAGAACAGCGATAGAAGTGTCCTTTAAACCATGGTTTGTATGATCGGTAATGGCGTATTGACTCAACTGGTCCATGGATGAAAATGAGTTTTGTCTGCCGACAAATGGTAAAAGCAGGAATACTAATACAGCTGCAGTGGCGAGAGCTGGCACCCATTTTTTCCATGATATAAAATAACGTCGATTTCGGTATCCAGCTCCTGACAGGTTCTGATCCAGCCGTTCCCTGAGCAACTCCGGTACCTCTACCGGTTGCAAAAGAGTTCGGAGCTTTTTATCGAGTTGTTGATCAAGAGTGAAAATTTGTTGGCAATTACTGCAACTTTCAAGATGATCTCGAACAGATTCAGTCATTTCCACAGTTTCGTGCTCCTGCATCCACTGCTTGAATTCCTTACATTTCATCATTAACTTGCCTCCTTCTTCATATCTCCAACCCGCACCATCTCTGGGTGGATCGGAACAACTTTTGTTTCTTTTTCCTGGGATACTGCCTGAATCAACATTGCCTTCTTAAAATAGTGTTTAGCCCGGGACAGACGGGACATTACGGTACCCATGGGGAGGTCCAGAGTCTCTGCTATTTCTTTGTAACTCATATCTTCCATAAAAAAGAGGAGCAGTGGTGTTTTATATTTTTCCGGCAACCCATCGAGGGTCTGCTGCACTTCAATTACGGACTCTCTTTTGTCAAGCTCAGTTTTCTGGCCTGCTTCGGCATAACGGTCAAGTAAGTGCATATAGGTAGCATCATCCAACAGCAGAGGCCGCTTACACTTTTTATCCTGTTCTTTATAAAAAAGGCGGCGCAGAATAGTCAACAACCAGGCTTTGCACTTTCGATTTTCCCGCAGGGAGGAAAAACTCTTAAGCGCTGCGTACATGGTCTCCTGCACAAGATCTTCTGCATCATAGCTGTTACCGGTGTAACGAAGTGCCATGTTGTACAGGAATTGGACATGTGGTGATGTCAGCTCCTGAAAATCTCTGCGACTACGGAATCTAAACATACTGATATTTAATAATTTCCAATAATTGATTATCTACTGCTTATTCAAATCTGCAAAATGGGCCGCCAAATCTTCAGGAGGACTCACATCCCGGTAACGGACAATGCCGCTCTTGTCCACAATGATGATTGTTGGGGTGCCTTGAACCTTAAACCTTTTGGTCAAGTTTGAATCTTTGTCAAAATATATCGGATAGTCCATGGTGTATTTTTTTGCATACCGACGGACCTTTTTCTCAGAGTCATTAACCCCTACGTTGATACCGAGGAATTCCATTCCTTTACCCTTCCCACCTTGAGGGCCAAATTCTTCGGCCAATTTATTAATGTGGGGAATTTCTCTCTTACAATTTGGGCACCAGGTTGCCCAAAAGACAAGAAACAGCGGCTTGTTGCCGATGATTTCCCCAGACTCCATCAATGCACCGTCCAGGGTGGTAATCGTAAAGGCGGGCATCTGTTCCCCAATGTTAGTCGCATGAAGCGAAGGGGAGATAAGAAATATAGCAGCAAGTAAAACCGCCATTAATAATGTAACCTTCATAATATTCTCCATTATTCTCTTATATTCATTTTCTTGATTACTCTTAAAATATTACTTCCTCGGTCACTATAAAAAAAGTTTGCCAGCTTGAATCAAGAAGTATTCTGCAAGAATAATCATTAACCAACCAATCCCTTTTTTAATGTGCACCATCCAGTTACCCGATCTGGGCATGGCGGCCATAAGACCGGAAAATGTGCCGACAACAATCAGGAGTATACCCATGCCAAAGGCAAATACAAAAAGGAGGGAAGCACCTAGAAAAGCGTTGCCGGTTGATGCAACATAGGCCAGCAGCACGCCAAGTACGGGTGCGGTACAAGGACCAGCCACCAGACCAGAAGCCAAACCAAGACCAAATGTAGGTAACAAACCACCTTTTTTGCCTCTATCCTTTGGGACAAACATTGGCAGTGTAAAGACATCGAGCATACTAAGCCCCAATAGAAGAATAATATTCCCCACCAAGAGAAAACTCCAGGGGCTTGAATTGAATTCGCCGAACAGTCTACCTGTAAGCGCAGCAAACACACCCATTGCTGCATAGGTCACTGCTATTCCAGCCACATAAATAACAGCCAAAAGAAAAGCCCTACCACGAGAACCGCCTATATTTGTGGAACCTATATAACCTGCGGTAATAGGGATCATGGGATAAACGCATGGTGTCAGGCTGGCCAGAACTCCACCGAGCAGAGCAGCCGTAAAAGCCATAGTTAAAGAAGTCTGCAGATAGTTTTGTAATCCATTAATAAGATGGTCCATGCTACCAGCTCCAGATACATTGTTGTTCTGGCAGGAGTAGAGCAGTAGCCCTTATCCTGCCAGTTTTTGTTTGACTACTTCAGGTAATTACGAAGTCTTTTAATGACTGCCCTCTGATTCTGGTGCTTCACCAACCTTTCGAGCGAGAAGGCTTTTGGCAATTTCCTGATCTTCCTCCCATCCTGCTTGAGCTACTTGCGCATTGCTGATACCATCAATCTCTATTGTGTCAATTTCAACCATGTTGGCAATAGGGTAGATCCAGCCGCTGATAGTACCTTCTTTTCCTTCCACCAACTCATGTGCACGGATTACATCGTGACCGATTGCATTGTCTATAATTGACCAATAGGTGCCGTCGGCAGACTTAAAACCAATTGCATGGTGGGCAAAGAGATTACATTGCGCATTGGCACCATCTAATTTTTTCAGGCTGCAACCTATACAGACCAACTGACCCTTAAGTGTCGTCTTTCCAAGACCCTTATCATTTTTCCACCCACCTGCCCAACTGACTTGTACCAACGACATAACCAAGACCGCTACAATTACGATATGTTTCATCATTTCATTCTCCTTATTTCGCCGATTTTTTGACAACTGATTTACCCCAGATCGGAGCGTTGTACTTAATAGGAGATGACGGACGGTAGTTTTATTCCCAAATGATTGTTTTATTCTTGTGAAAGGATTTATATCCGTCGAGCGAGTACTGAAAAGAGTCCTGACTTATTTCCCGTTTATCGGGGTCAGGTTGTTTTGAATCTTTCCAAATTACAACAACATTGATGAGTCTGTTGATTTACTAAGTGTTTTTTTCGAATAACGCCGATATTGGGCAAAAAACAGTAAATCAACGGGTTCATTGATCTGTGTATTTGAACATAGACCCTGTAAAAAGTGATGTGGTTGGAATGTAATGGACAGTTTCTTAAGAGTTCAATGACTATTCTGGAGGAGGTGTTCAATGAGTAAGAGAAAAAGAGGCGGTAAAACTCATTACCGAGCAGGGTTATAGCATAGCAGATGCTGCCAGAAATCTTGGCAGCAATGCAAATCAGCAACCGTCGCCATCGAGGTAAGCACTCACTCGCCATGGATCAGTTACTAATCCAGTCATAATGACAATCTTCTATGGATAAACAACAAAGTCAAAACCACGGGAAAAAGCTGTTGGATATTGTTTGTAACCACCAAATTGCTGGCTCAACAGTGGTACTATCTGGCTACTGTATTGTATAAGCTCCCTCACTGATACGTTTCCATCTTTCGGGGGAAGGTCGGCCTTCATGCTCTTAACTCCTTCCAGAATGGAAAAAGTCAACAGTCTGTGCCCGAGAATGTCTACTTCCAGTGCATTTTGATTTCTGTCAGTTGCAGCAAGTATATGGATACCGGAATTCCTGGAAAGTGTTCTCAGTGCATGTAATCCGGCAAATTTTTTGATTTCCGGCATAATGCCACCAGCCTGGCACGAATCAATGGCCAAGAAAATCTGATCTGCAGGAATGTCTGTCAACACATTTTGAATATCATCCGCTGTAATTCCTTTTTCTTCAACCTGGTCATAAAAGTTATCAAGGGTGATATTACTTGGCAGATAATACCACGTTCCATTTACTGTTATTCCGTGACCTGTGAGATAAATAAGTACAGTATCTCCAAGAGAAGCCGATTTTAGAGACTCTAACGTTGAAAAAACAGACTCTTTGGTGACCTCACTGTTTACAAGAGTAGTAAGTGTCGCCGGTACCCTCCTTCCCGCTTGACCTTCTTTAAAAATGTCTTTGAACGATTCCGCATCAGCAACCGCTGACACCAGTTCCAACCTTTTGTCATCATAAACATCAATGCCAATGGCGACTACGTTCACCCTTCCTGAAGAGACACCTCTTTTTTCATTTCTTTTCAGGATGTATTCAGTGGGTGAGCTTTCTGTTAAATCATTATTCACCCCCACTGTGGTAAGTTTTTTCACTTTCTCCAGTGAAGTGAGGGAATAGACCTTGGTCAACTCTTCTCTACCCAGCTTTTCTATATTTTTCTTTGAGTCTATAAGTAGTTTTTCACTGACTCTTTTACCGTTTTGATAAAGTTTGATACCAACAATTCCGCCACCCCTGTTTTCTTCACCACGAACAGTTACCTGGCTTGAATCAGTATCCACCGAGATTGCAAGTGTTGGTGGCAGGGTTAAAACAACGTGTTCAGAGGAGGATGGTTTCTGGCTGTCATTACCCCATATTTTAGTCAGTAATTCAGGTTGATAATGATTCGCGGAAAGATTTCCAACCGGAATAGCATGATGACCATTCTCAGGATCCTGCCAGATGACATCGGTTAGACTGTCTTCTGATCCTGAAAAACTGCCATCACTTCCCACTATTGCCCACCCTGTTTTTGTAGAGATGAGAGAAGCAACCTTTTTGCTGCTTCTGACGGCCCATAAATCAATGATCCCTGAATCCAGGCCGATCATCAGGTACTGGCCATCCAATAAAATGGTTTGTGGTTGTATCGGCAGTGTTGCTATTTTTTTCTCTTGTCCATCTTTGCACAACCAGATTTCATTTTTAGTGTTAACTACTATAGCTTGATTATCATCTGCTCCAAATAGATGTATTTCCCCCTGCTTGAGATGACTTTTCCCAGCCTTTGCCTTCTTCTTTATATCCCAAGCAACAAGAGTTTGTTTGCCTGTTTGATAGTAAATTTTATTAGCATCTGGGTCATAGGCGATTTTCTCAACATTTTTTGCAACAGGTTCTATTTTCAAAGGCACAAAACCCTTCTTCTCAGTATCCTGTTGAATGTAAAAAGCCTGATTATCTTCCTGAACAATGGCTATCCCGTCATTCATTATCTCTGCCTGTTTAACCTGCATGGCAGTATTATACAGAAGGACTGTTTCGCCAGTTATACCGGTTGAAAAAAGTCGGCCATTTTTAGAAAGTGAGAGTAGCTTGCCACTACCAGTAAAACCAAGTGCGACAAATTCGCTGATCATTTCACGATCAACTACTGCTTCGCCTTTTTTGCCATCGATAATTACAAGTCTCTGTTTATCAGTTATAAAGGCAAAGTATCCTGCGTTATGAGAGAGTGCAGCAAGATGTATTTTCCATCCTGCCTTAAAGACAGGTACCTGCTGTCCGCTCATCAAATCCCAGCCACGAGCCAGGCCACCCTCCATTATTGTTAACAAAAATGTTTTATCTTTTGATAATATTGTTTGTCGAACTGATTCGCAGCCATTTTCAGCCACTCTTAAAATAGGTCTGAATGAGTATGCCACGTTCGACTTGACTGTTTTTGAAACAAGCCTGCTCATCTGTCTAGCAGAGTGAAAACCGGCTTGAGTTGAGCAGGGAAACAAAAAGAAACAGACAGTGAATATAATGATGAATCTACCAGTCGAGAGCACGATCAGTTCTCCGAAATATTAACAACTTCAACCCTTCTATTTTTTTCGGACTGCGGGTTATCCTTATCAAATAGTTTCTCTTCACCAAAACTTTTAGTCTTCAGGGATATACTATTGTTTTGAGAGGTGGCACCCAGATACTCGGCTACAATTTGTGCCCTCCTGGCACTAAGTTCCATGTTGTACTCACTGGTTTCGACAACATCTGTGTGGCCTTCAATCAAAAAGGTGTTACCGGAGATCTTTTTGTGTTCCATAGCAATATTCATTGCTTCCAGGGTTTCTTTTGCGATTTCTGTGAGTTCGTCGGAGTCAAATTTGAACTTGATATCCAGAATGGTTCTTGGTTCAGGTTCAGGTGTTGCGTTGAGATTTATCCCCCTTGCCCTGACGCCACTTTTTTGCGGTAATGCCAACGCATTTACCAGTTGTTCCGGTGTAGGGGCGGTGCCAAGGAAATTAACAGCCTGTTCTGCCAGGATCGAGTTGACAAAAAACATGGAGATAATAGTACATAAGAATAGTATTTTGGTTTTTATTTTTCATGCTCCTGTATGCTGAAGGTTTCAATCCTCAGCGATGATTGAACTGAAGCAGGGTTCTTCACCGAGAATGTTTCGTGGTATCTTTCTGCAGTGCCGTTATAAAGATAAAATCCGCTCGGGGTCTTGGTCAAATTGTCGATAGACTCCGGTGGTTTCTGTTGGGCATAGGCGATAATGGTTTCTTTGCCAAAAGGTTCGGCCACTTCGATACTCAACCCGGAGTCATTGTTTGGCAATCTATAGGTCTTACCAGCTTCCAGTTTCAGTTCTTTTTGTTTGTCGTTGGGGTATAGTTGAACAATAGAGCGATCTGCCATGGAATAAATAATGGTCAGATAAGAAGCTGATGTAGCTGTAACAGAAAAGTGTATTCGCTCCTTTTTACAAAAAATCAATTTATCTGCGGTTAGTGTGAGTTGTAAAGCTTCTCCAGCAGTCTCTGTTTTTGTTTCTGCTGTCTTTTCTATTGTTCCCGCAGAACTTTCAAGGATCTTTTCCACTGGTTCTTTTTCATGTTTTTCTTGGGATAATAGTCAGTAATGTCCGGTTAAGAAATTGCATGTGATTTCTTCAATCGCTTCCGGCGTTTTGTTTTCCTTTTCTGAGGAGATTTTGGT
>JAWSVG010000029.1:0-98907 GCA_033852035.1 Desulfocapsaceae bacterium
AAAGTGCTAGGGAGGTACTGTGGACAATTTTAAAGTAAAAGACTTTATGATTCCAATATCTGAATACGCAACAGTGGAGATTGGGACTCCGCTCCTTGACGCCTTAAAGGTGCTCGAACAGGCGCAAGCAGCTTACACAGAAAGCAAATACCAGCACCGGGCGATCATTGTACTGGACAAGGAAGACAAAGTTGTTGGAAAAATCAGCCAACTGCGCGCCCTGAAAGCGATGGAACCCAAGGTTGATTTCAATGATGAACTGAAAAGTATGAAGAAGTTCAACTTCAGTGATGCCTATATCACACATCTTCAGGATTCCTACAGGTCACGAGGGAAAATTCTCACACCAACCAATTTAGCCTCAGCTGCGGCTCAGAAGGTTGAAGAGTTCATGCAAACCCCTTCACCTGGTGAGTTTGTTGCTGCTGATTCCAGCCTGGATACCGCAATTCATCAATTTATTGCCGGCACACTTCTTTCTCTGCTGGTTACCGAAAATAATAAAATCGTTGGCATCTTGAGGATATCTGATGTCTTTGCAGCAGCTTTTGGGCAAATGATGACACTTGACACCTAGGAGCTTGTCCGAGAATGCATTTCTCTGACAACTCTTCGTTATTTTCAAAAATATAATGCTCGAAATATCAGTTATATGACTGTGCCTATTTTTTTGAAAATGCCTCGATTTGAGAAAAAATGCTGATTCTCAGACAACCTCCAAGCCTGATGGTGTTGATGTCCAACAAAATAGAAAAGTAATTATCAAGATTTTGAGGCTACTATATGAATAAGCTGGAAGAACTATTTAACAGAATTGTCCAGAGAGTGAACATCAACTTGAGAGAGCAGAACTTTGATGTACGTCCCTTTGCTGAGCAACTCATTCCACCCGATCAGATGAGTAAATTTTACGCCTTCTATGGTATCACACCTGATCATCCACTTGACCTTCATTTCAACCATAGCGGACTGGCAGGGAGTTACTTCCTTGGCAAATGCCGGGTGCATAATTCACTCTTATATAAGACCGATATCAGAGGAGACGAACTCAAGCGCAAAGGACACGAGATCAAATTCAATGACCAAATCTTAACTCTTACCGAAGATGAAGTCATTGAGGTGGTGGACAGCGCACTGGTCAAAACCCTGGTCCATAACTATTCCCACGACCCTGAAACCCCGGAAAACTTTTTTATAAAAGATACCGTTGCCATGGACTACGCCATTATTCATGGCGCCCCTTCCGATGGTTGCTTCCTTGGCCCCTTCGCTACAGTCGATCTCACCACCATGCGGGATAGTGTTATCGGTTCATATTCATACATCCAGGCAGGAGAGATATCTCACCTCAAAATTAAACCAGGCACCATCTGGGTTAACAGCCCAGGGAATTTCAATTTTTACTATAAATACCCCAAGAAAGACCTTGAACACTATATTTCACTCTCTCCGGACAAAGTACCCTGGGGAGTACTTATTGATTTCATAGAAGAGCGAAAAGAGCAGTTTCAGCGTGTCTTTGATTTCGTCAACCTTGATGCAATAGAGTCGGTTCCAGCTAACGCATCACTTGATCGGTACGCGGTGGTATTACCAAATACTCAGATCGCCGATAACGTGCTGATTTCCCAGCGGGCATATCTTGAAAACTCGATTCTTGGCAAAGGTGCAAATGCCCAGGAAAATTGTTTTATCATCAACTCCCACTTGGAAGGCTACAATGTCAGCGCCCATGGAGCCAAGATTATCGAAGCGGATCTTGGTCTGAATGTATTTACCGGCTTTAACAGCTTCCTTTTTGGTAAGAAAGACAGCAGGCTCAAAGTTGGCGAAGGCTGTGTCATTATGCCACATACCATCATCGACATCGACGAACCGCTGGAGATCCCTGCCGACCACCTGGTTTGGGGCTTAATACGCAACCAAACCGAGCTTACCAACAATAGTGTTTCACTCGATGAGATGAACAGTATCGAATCATCTCTTTCAAAAGGGAGAATGCACTTTGAAGGAACAGGAAAGATGTTTGTCCAGGCTTTCAAAGATCGCATCCATCACATCCTTGATGTGAATGGTGCTTTTTTCGAAAATGAGGAAAATGCTGGTCACGCACAGAAAAACCAGAATCTTTCCCTGAATACCATCCAGCCATTCCAATTTGGCGAGATGGAAGGTCTCTACCCTAACATAAGAATACTCCCCTAAGCCATAAGCAAAGCCGCTCTCATTGCCTTGAGAGCGGCTTTGATCATTTTCTTACCATCCGTTGACAAATAATTATACCTTCCTTGCAAAAACAGCCATTGGCTCAGCCATGTTTCGTGCATATCATCTGGCGCAGATTGTATGATTGACTCTATTTAAATGAATGAGAGAAATGAATCTACGCCCCTTGTTTATCGCACTTTTCTGGGTCTGCCTGCTCAGCACATCGTGCACCACAATCTTGACAACGAAGATGTATTGTCCGAATATGCAGTATGAAAACGCTTTTTTTAGGTGCTTTATCCGGCTCAAGCAACTATTTAGTAATTGAAGACCAACTTTATCTATTTAAAGACAAGGTTATGCAGGGAACATTCAAGGCGATGTGCTATCACTAATGCTATATCACCCTCGATATGTACCAGTCTCTTATGATCCACCGATACCAGTAATAAAGTGATGGAAGAATCACCACCGAGAAAAAATAAGCGTAACTACCTGATTCGAATGCGACCGGTCCTGAGGTGGGTGGTGAAACTGCGCAGTTCACCAAAGGCTATTGCCGGCGGCTTGGGCCTTGGTACCTTCATTGCGTTCACCCCCACCATGGGAATCCAGCTTATTCTGGCTATCATTACAGCCACGTTCTTCAACATGAATAGGCCTGCTTCAATGATCCCGGTGTGGATTACCAACCCGGTAACAGTTGCCCCCATTTATACGTTTAACTATTGGCTTGGGTGTCAGATCGTTACAGGCCCGCCACTCAAAGAGGTCTCGGGTCTGTTTATCGATATCGGCAGCACCATGGCCCACATGAACTTCTGGGAAATCAAAGGACAGGCTCTGGCAGTTTTCCATATGGGCAGGGAGATCCTGATCCCACTGCTTTTAGGATCCCTGGTAATAGGAACAGTGACAGGCCTTGCAGCCTATTTCTTTTCTCTGAAGCTCCTCTCTGTTTTTTTCACAAGAAGAGCAACAAAAAGAATTTTGACCAGTCACCGCAAGAAACGGTCCTGAGGTCAAAACGTACAATAGCAACTTAGTACCTTAGAAATTCAATCGAAGTCTTCGCTTATCTCTTGTTTTTATGAATGAATTTCGTGAAGGTAATTACTTGCAGCTTGTCTGCGTTAGAAAGGATGGCCGAACATCACCCACCCCGCAGACTCTTCATCGGATACGGCATAATCAAACCTGACCACACCACCGGCCATCATTGCTCTAAAACCAATACCTACATCTGCCTTCCAATCTGAAAAAAGCTCAGAGACGGTATAATCTTCCGCCACTCGCCCACCTTCCACAAATCCCACAATTTGCATCCAGTCCATCTTTAACCACTGAAGCCAAGAAGTCTCACCGATGGGGTTCCATTCGGGAGTAAAACGATATTCAGCGGTGGTATAAATAACTGACTTATCGTTAAACCTGTTGGTGGGATAGGCTCTCATACGATAAAACCCACCAAGCCTTGCACCAGCCAGATAGGGAGGATCATTAGAAATTTCCACATGCCCCTCGCTGTTTATTTCTTCTTCCCAGGAGGGCGAAGATCCTGTCCAGAAGTTCAGGGCCACAACCTGCTGACGAGCCAGATCGTTGGCACCTAAAGAAAAATACTTGCTCGCCTCAAATTCAAGAAATGTCCAGGTTTCTTCGGAGTCCAACCAGCCAAAATCATGAGTGATTGACACATATTGACTGCTACCCATTGAAGGGTTGCTGGTAAAATCAGTGTTGTTATAGAGAATTCCAAATTCCAGGGGGTGCATGGTTCCGTCAATATCTCCACCCTCCAACTCAAACTCCTGATAGCGATTGAACTGTTTAAGTACCAGAACAGTAGCCCCACTGTTCATTGGGTTCCACTCCTCCCCACCCGAGGCTCCTGAGACGAGCATCCCTCGTTTCAGGTGGTAATCGGCCATGCCATCGCTTTTCATACCACCTATGGGTAAAACAAATTCAAGCTTCATCTCCCACCAGTTATCTTCGCCTTCTTGTTCAATATAGTCATCTTTATCCGAATCATTAGAGCCTGCGCGGCCGTCCAGGCCTCCGCTGGCAGTAACATCTGTGTACGCACGCAGGCGCGGATAATCACCGGCAGACCCAATAATGGAGAAAAACAACCTGTTTGTGGCGGGAAGTTTGTAATCCCAAAGACCAAGTACAACACCATAGGCGTCATCCACACTCCCCCATGCCGACCCGGCAACCAGCAACTGATCTTGTCCGTAACCTTTAGCCAAAGCACCCACACCAAAAGTCGTCCCCAGGGTGTCGGATGGAAAAGCATAAGGCAGAATCAAGGTTTCTTTACCCATGTTTGTATTTTCTTCTCGAACCGTGGTAAACTTCATACTTGCACTGGGCCGGGCGTAACTTTCGTAGGCCCCGCCCAGTAACAAAGACGCCGCCACCAGCATCAAGACACCATTTTTCAACAGGCTGCATTTAGTCATAATTCCCCCTGATAGAATGTGAATATTTTCAATATATCGATATCGATTTTTTATATTTGTACAAGGTGAGTAAGCAACTCTCTTTCAAGTCTCTTGCTATTTCTAACACAATCACAGTTGAAAGATTACCTAAATATTTCCTTTTTTCGATGGCATCTCACCCCGATAAACGGAAAATAAGCCGGGACTCTTTTCAGTACTCGCTCGACGGGTATAAGTACCTTCACAAAAATATTAAATACCATAAAAACGCAGAAAATATTTTTTATGGTATTTAATTTTGCTTTTGACCAGTCCGCCGGAGATGCGAGGCAAAGCACAATGATACATCCAATAATCAATACGTTCCTTTTGTTCGCCCCCCCTGGCCTGTCGCACTGGATAAATAATTGAGCAGATCTTTAGCTTCGGCATGTTCTGGAAATTGCTGCAGGGACCTCTCGGCCAGTTCCTTCGTTGTATCATGCTCTGGCGTATCCCGGCATCCCATCCGCTGCACGAGAGAAGTACTTTGCTGCTTCCTGATATTTTTCCATTTCACCTAACAACAGGCCAAGAGAGTACGCCACTTCATATAACTGAGGGTTATCAGCAACAACTTCTCTCAATAATCCCCCTGCCCTTACATTTCCCCCGGCACTGTTATACGACATTGCCAAGTTGACCTTTGCTGAAAAAAACTGGTTGTCGATTGCTATTGCCTGTTGGAAATATTCTACCGCCTTATCGGGTTGCCCGGTATCCTTTGCAAGGTTACCAAGGTTGTAGCGCTGGGCCGCAAAGTCTGCGTTATACAACATCGCCTGACGGTATTCTTCAATTGTTGCCTGTAGTACATCCAGGTTCGCTTCCCTGATATTCTTTTCAGGAATCGAAGCCAGTCTTTGCGCAACCTCGATTCGAACAGCTTTCACATCATCATACAATTTGGGTGCTACAAGGCTCAAAACTGACTGCTCATCCAGTGAATCCCGTGTATTGCCGTATATCTGACCAGGGTATTCTCATCATCCAGACCCTTTTTCGTTGTGGCAAGGAAGAGTTCTAGCGGATAGTTACGCAGAAGGGAAAGAGCTGTTGCACGAACGATAGGTGGAAGGAGGCCATCTTCAGCCAGACCGGTAATCCCAGTTAGTGCATCAGGATTGCCTCGCCTGCCAGCACTAAAGATTTCACCATAATGGAGTTTTCGCGCTTCTCCGTAGCATTTTTTATACTGTTCATTGCTCCATTCCAAGGATTTGTCATCGTGACATCCCACAGCCGAGCAACTATTGGGAGTGCCTATAGACAGGCTCAGATCCGGACGGGAAGTGCGCAGACTGTGATCCGGTGATAATCGATTCCCATATACACCTTGCCCGGCATGTAACACTTCACACAAAGGTAACCGTCACTTGGTTTGCCTTTGTATTCTTTTTTATGAAAATGATGGCTCTCTGTATCGAATTCTTCAGCACGATGACATTGTATGCACAATACGTTTTTTAGTCTCAAGGTGGAAAGGCTATGCATATCATGACAATCACCACACCTCACTCCATGCCGATACATCTTGGACTGGGCAAAGGAACCGTAACCATATACTTCATCAAGTATATGTCCATCCGGGTAATACAAACCCTCGGTGAGCAGAGAAGGCACCATTTTATCAAGTAATTCACCTTGATCATGCGTATTGTCACCAAGTTGAAAGCGCCTCGAGTGACAGGGAGCACATATTGCTATCTGTTGAACATTTTCCAGATCACTAGTCTGCACAGATAGTCAAAAATTGTCTGTAGCAGGCCGAGCCAGGGCTGGAAAGTCTGCCCAGGCCACATGATCAGAACCGGGACCATGACAAACTTCACAGCCAACATCTATCTCAAACCATGAAGTTGAATAACTCCCCGCTTCAATGTCAAATTCTTTCTGAAGTCTTGTCGAGTGACACTCAGCACACATTCCATTCCATGTCTGCCCCCCTTTGCTCCAGTGCAGCCAGTCACCTAGGCCCTGGGTTTTATAGGGCGGTAGAAGACGATACCACTGTCCCATTTGAGCATCCCAACCAATATTCAGGCATTGCAGATGGCCTCCTGGAAAAGATACCAGGTATTGCTGAAGCGGGAAAACACCAAAGGTATGAGTAATTTCAAACGTACCCATTTTGCCGTCGGGCCCCTCAATTTCAACAAAATATTTCATTTCTTTTATAAAAAACGGCTCGTTATTCCATTGTGCGGATCGTCATAGGATGCATTATTGAAGTCCCCCAACACAGTCTTTTCAGTTGCCAGGTCCATGGCAAGATCATGGTGGGAGCCACGCCATTTTCCAAATGCAACCTTATGACAAGATCCGCATTTTTCGCTGCCGAGAAATTGCGGCCCGGCTTCGATGTCCACTTCGGCGAGCTGATCCCACGGCAAGAGATAACCGCTGAAAATTAGCAAACAGTACCAGAAAAAAGAGCACGAGACCTATGAGCCAATTCCATCGCTGCTCTGCAGACAGCGCCCCCGTCGCCAAAACCCGAACGAGATGACCATAACCACCACCAGGAGATGTGCAGACCAGTGGTGGATGTTGCGAACCCAGCCCCCCAGAAGCACGCCTGAAGACATCCGCTCAATAGAACTATAGGCCCGGCCAACTTCAGGGGCGTACATCAGCAGTTGTAGCAAGCCCGTTACGCAAAGGAGAAAAAGCAGCGTCGCAGCCATACCCCCAAAGGCCGAGACTCAAACCGAATCTCATGGTCTCCCGGGGTGTCGTTCTCGGGTGCAGGTGGAAGATGAAGCTCGTGAAAGCTGACTGGTTCCTTGGCATTGTGGGGCCTACAAGATAAATAATATTGTACTTAAATATTGCAATTGGCAAGTTTGCAAAATGGTTTTTCTGAATCTAATACGTTGTTATTGCAACAATAAAATATTTTCGGATTTTGCGTATACACGATTTAGGTTGTAAAGAAAATCGTCCATCTTCCGGTTATTTCTTACTCCTCCGGACAGTCATTTCACACACGCTGCAATCAAAGCCAAGCTCATATTCACCAGTATTGTCAACGAGGGTAAGAGGCTCCACCAGATGCCGTTGTGTATCATTCATCCTGGGACAGGCTTCAAGCTGCGCTTTAATACAATATTTCGTGGTCATGAGAGCACAGCCTTCGACATCTTTGGCAACCAGGCACCTCCTATCATTACTCGGAACTCCATGTCTAAGGTAGAATTTTTCAGCCTTCTGATTGGTGATATTATCCTGGTACGTCAGCTCTTTACTCGGCCAGGGATAGTCATTGACTTGTACACTGGTTTTCTCTTGGTGATACCTCGAAAAACGCTCTTGCAGGTGGTTATCAAGTCCCTTCCGTCGCAAATCATTTAAAAGGGCCGCATGATAAAAAGATTGCGGATCAACATTTACCTGAACATCATCGACTCTGAATATAGTCCCCCCGCTCTTTCTCAGCTGCTTTGCTGCCATAGCCATGACTGCCCCGGTTTTTTTTGCGACCGTTTTCTCGACCTGAATTGCTATCGACGATGCATAACCATCCTCATCTGAAACAGTGAGCTCCAGTCCATTTTTAGTTTCGTTCAGGACAATACAGAGAGTGATTAAGCGACAGCTGTGACTACGTGCCAGCTCTTTATTAAAACCACTGTCGTGATTTCGGTATACCTCCGTGCCTACCGGAATAACAGCAGCGTCTTTTGGGTAAATTCGCCCCTGCTCCACTCGGTTCACACGTACTCCTACGAGTTTTTTTTCCTGGTTAAAATAGCAGAGTCCGTCTCCATTTTCAATGACGGTATCACCGTCAAGAACTAAGGATCGCGTATCAGCTCGGAGAACCTTTCCGACCCTGCTCCCTATTGATTTAGGGGAATCTATGGCCCCGGGATTATTTCTCTTGTCATATAGAAAATACTCAGTTTTCCCCCGGTTAAACGATCGTCTGCTATCTGGCAAAAAAATGAAGCTACACCTGCCCGAAGACAATCTCTCTAACTCGTCGTCTCCGTCAATAATAGCATCAAGCGCCATGCGGTAGGAAGCAGTGACATTTTTCACATAGTTTTCATCCTTGAGGCGTCCCTCAATTTTAAAAGAGCTGATCCCCGCCTGTATAAGAGAGTTAAGGTGTGCAGAAAGATCAAGATCCTTCAGGCTTAGGAGATAGCGATCTTTTTCCACATTCTTTCCCCTGCCATCTCTGAGGGTGAAGCTGTGCCGACAAAATTGGGCACACTCCCCCTTATTGGCGCTCCTTCCGGTCATGACCTCACTGATATAGCACTGGCCGCTATAAGAGACACACAAGGATCCATGAACAAAAAACTCCAGGCTTACCCTGGTAGCGGCATGGATTTCCCGTATTTTATTCAGACTCAATTCACGAGCCAGGACTACTTGCTCAAAACCCACTTTCTCAAGAAAATCAACTTTTTCCACTGTCCTGTTGTTTACCTGGGTTGATGCGTGCAATGATAAGGGAGGTAAAGCGGACTCGAGAAGTCCCATATCCTGAACAATCAGCGCGTCTACTCCAAGGGTATAGAGCTGGTGGCAAAGCTGCACTGCTCGCTCAAGTTCCTGATCATTGAGAACGGTGTTGAGAGCGACATAGACTCGAGCTCCAAACTGATGGGCATGGCCAACAAGTTTCTCAATATCACTCAAGTTGTTGGAGGCCGCTGTCCGGGCACTAAATTCAGGCGAACCTATATAGACCGCATCAGCACCATGTTCGATGGCGGCGATGCCGCACTTCAAGTCTTTCGCTGGTGCAAGGAGTTCGATTTTCCGCGGTGACATAGGATGTCTATTGGCTCAAGGCCAAGATCCTCATTTATAATGATTACTGTGATGCGTTCTTTGGGAAAAGAACACCTCATTTATGGACAGACACTACCTAGCTGCTCTTTTCGTTCCCGCAAACGAATCTGCCAGAAATTCCCAACCGGATTATCCACAACACGTTTAGAAAGAAATGATCTGAAAACCATCACTTAAAAACCTTTCTATCGAGGGATGACCCTGCATGTCACCTACTATGTTCAACCCTTGCTTTTCCGCAGCGCCCAGTGTGCCCATCTTTTGGGAACAAGCCTTGCAGATACAGGTCAACAAACCTTTGCCACGCAGCTGGCTGTAGAGACTTGCAAAAGGAGTCTCAGGAATAGCCAATTGGGTAATAAGACTGGTTGCAGCCCCTTCAATAACAACCCTCACCTCATGCCCTTTTTTATCAAGGTCGAGAGCATACAGCATTACATGAGCAAAACAAGTGAGTTCTCCGTTATACGCTAAAAGTGCTATTTTTTTCATGGTTTTCCCCTTCTGTAAATTAATCTGCAACACCAACCAGCTCGATGGCGAAACCTCTTCTATCGTGGAAATCTGCTTTCAAACCGGGGTGACATAGAGCCCAGTAGCACAATTCTTCATTACGGTACTGCAGAACCGCGCTAACCCCGACCTCAACAGTAGAAGTATTTTCGATTATTCCGGATGTTTCCAAGCGACAGGAAAAATCCCGCCCACTGTTATCTCCACTGATTGAACAAAAGAGCGCCTTAACCAAATCTTCCTCCCGCATTTCTTCACGGTAACCAACGAAATGATACACATTCCAGCAGCCATTTGATGAAAAATTCACCTCCCAGTAACCAGGCGTACCTTTGATGCCAACAAAGAATTCAAAACAGGTATTTTGCCACAGACCATGGCAGCGATAAGGGAGCAGAACAGAGGCAGGCCATTGGACACTGTCAAGACCACCTGCCAGTCTATATCTTATGAGAAGTGTCCCCCTACTCCTGACCAGGGAACCGGCTATCTTTTGCCCCCCGGGTTCCGCCCCACCTGGGAATGGTTGGAGTTGAAAGTGCTGTAAAACCTGTTCCATGGTATATGGGAATGGTAGTCATCCTACTCTTTTTTTTCAGGTGGCAGTTCCTGAGACTCAGTATCCTGTTCATCATTTTCCGCATCAACTGGGTCTATTTTTATCAGAGTAAAGACACCATCGTCTCCTGAAAAAAGCCCCGGACCTGACTTTAGGTCGCGGTTGTCTGCGTATTTAAAATCACTTCCACCACAACCGGCAAGACCGAAGATCATACTTGCTACAATTACACTTCGAAAAACTGACATTATTTACAGACCAGGAAGAGGTTATACAAACAACGTTATGCGCAAAACGTCTATCAGCGATAAGCAGAGACCCAAATCCATTATTGCTCTTTCGAGCCCCTGCTTATGTCCAGATACAATCGCTTAGAACTTCACTCTCGCACCACCTAAGATAGAATTGACATCTTCATAGGAAGCGCCATCGCTATCCAGCTGGTAATTACGATAGGCAATATAAAACTCCGTTCCCCAAGACTCGACATCCTGTACCGCAGCCAGCGCCCATGTCTTGGCATCGTCATTATCTTGGATAAGATCCTGATTTTCTCCATAATCAATAGAGAAAGAAGTTGTCCCTAGACTGCAGACATCAACCTTGTAACCCATTTTTGCAAACCAGAAGGTACCATCGTCCTTGCCGTTAACCTTACTATCCTGTGAACCGGCCGCAAAGGTTGCATTGAGCCCGTTGCCAAACAGGATTGAAGCAGAGCCGTCGTACTGGTTGTCATAACGAGTATTGGACTCATCAGGTTTGGCCCAGGCTATTGCAGCGACAACCTTGGTGTCACCAAAGGATCGGCTATACTTTGCCGCAGCATCATATGAATCGCCCGATACGGCGGAAGTACTAAGGGTGAATCCGGCAAAAGAAGGGGTATCGTAGCGGAGCCTGTCATCGCGCCCCAAACCATCCATATTACTAAAAGCGTTTTTAACCTGTAGACCGTTGAGACTATTCGTTACATCATCATACCACAATTGTCCTCCGGATATTGCTGCAACATCAGAATAGGTCACGACACTCGTACCAGACAAATCAACTTCCGCAGTTCCATCTGAAGCTGCACTTCCGTGACCAAGCGAAACCTTACCCCAGGTTGTGCTGGCAAAGAAAACGTCAGCGTGACGGAGGAGCCAGTTATTGGATGTTGCTCCGTTACTGTTCTCCTGATTCACGTCGCCTGAAGAGTTGGTCCTGATCCCGTATTCAATTTTGCCACCCACAGTAAATGTATCTGATGGGGACACTGATGCATTTAAACCAAGTCGCGACATGGAGTTATTATTGTCAACAAAATACACCTTGCTGGCGTCACCGTTGTCACTCCATAAAACACCACGATTCAAGTGACCATAAAGGTTGACATCCATATGTTTAAATCTGGAGGTAATCATTTTACCCGTTTCAAGCTTCGCAAGTTCTTTTTTGTCAACTTTCTTTTCAATTTCCTGGGTGGCTCCACCGAGCTGTTCTTTAAGCAGAGCTATCTCTCCGGCCTGAATGTCCAATTGGGACTGCTGCTTTTCAATGAGTTGTTTCAACTCCATCAGCATTTTCTCATCCATTCCTCCAGCTGCCAGGGCACCGGAAGCTAAGGACAAGCCCATTAACGTACTTGTGGCAATTGCGCACATTGTTTTAGCTTTTCCCATACACTCTTCTCCTTTTTCTGTTATGATCTGATTTTTCTACCATTCTGACTACACGATTACATCTTCCCTGGTAAGACGAACTCCATGGCCCTAATGAGAGGTCGAAGTCTCTCAGACAGCAACACTTTGACCGTGATGCGGAACAACCACATCAAAACCTTCCTCACGAAGATAGTCTGCAAAACCTAAAGTCTGCTCTTCTTCGCCATGTACCAGTGCTATCTTTTTTATATTCAGATTGGATTCTTTCAACAGTTTCATCAATTCGTTGCGGTCCCCGTGGGCACTAAAGCCCCCCAGAGTGATAACTCTGGCTTTTAATGGATACTCTTTCTTGTAAAATTTCACCACAGGTGGAGGCCCCTGCCGTCCATCAGCAGCGTATTTCTCACCCAAATTTTGAAGGTGCCTACCAAATGTAGACTGCCCCATATACCCGACGATGAGTACCGTATTTCGTTCATCATGAATCTTGTGTCTGAGATGGTGAAGGACTCTTCCTCCCTCACACATCCCCGAACCGGCTAAAACGATATGCGACCGGGTGTCCCGGTTGAGGGCCATCGACTCTTCAACGCTCTGAACAAACTTCAATTGATCAAAATCAAAAGGATTCAGCCCCTTTCGTAAAAATGCCTCATGGGTTTCTTCATCGTAGGTTTCTGGGTGCTCACCAAAAACGTGCGTTATCTTGGTGGCGAGGGGACTATCCACCCAAACAGGCATCGGTGGCACTTCCTTTTCGAGATAGAGCTCATGGAGGAAATAGATAAGTTCCTGCGTTCTACCATAGGAAAACGATGGAATAATGACAGAACCCCCTCTATCAAAGGCCTCAGTGAGAGCCTTTTTCAACAATGGTTTCATATCAATCACCGGATCATGAAACCTGCTTCCGTACGTGCTCTCCATTATCATCAAATCGACATCCCTGTGTTTTTCATCAAAATCCAGAGTGGGGTCGTTAATAATTGGTTTATTAAAACGCCCCACATCACCGGAATAGAGCACAGTCTTCGTCTGACTTCCCTTTTTATATTGCATAAGAGACAAGGCGGACCCCAGAATATGTCCTGCATCATAAAAGGTGCAGGTAAGATTTTTACCGATGGTCACAGTGTCTTGATATGGAACACCAATAAAAAAGGAAAGTGCCTCTTCCGCCTCCGCAATCGTGTAAAGGGGTGCAATAACTTCTAATGAATGTTCTCTGAGCAATTTTTCAATTGCCTCTGTCCTCAGGCCATGGTCACCTGATTTCAACATAACTTTTATATCATGCATGTCCTCTTTGGAGAGCCTTTTTTTTCCCTTGGCCATTTTCATTTTTGCGAGAAAGATTTTGGCCGTCTTATAGTTGAGATAGGAAGCATCACCCTCCTGGATCTTGGCCGAGTCTTTCAGCAGATACTCACAGGCATGAGCTGTGGCTCTGGAACAATAGATTCGCCCACTAAAGCCCCTACTTGTAACCATGGGAAGACGTCCAGAATGATCAATGTGGGCATGGGACAAGACCATGTTAGTGAGGATTTTTGGATCAACAGGCAACACTCGATTTTTCTCTTCTGTCTCTTTTCTGCGCCCCTGAAAGAGACCGCAATCGAGAAGAATATTGTCCTGATCCGTTGTTAGTGTATGAAAAGACCCAGTGACTTCCCGTGTGGCACCATAAAACGATATGTGCATTACCACTCCTCCAGTTGTTTCACTTTACCGTGAAGGCGGATGAACCCAATTCAACAACGCTCCACTTTACTTACTCTTCATTGCCGCCTTACCCTTTGAAAAGGCTGGCTAGCAGAAAGAATTCCTAACTTTTAACAAAGGCTCATCAAAAACTCAACAGCTAAGCCACAGACAACTATTTTTCAAAAAATCCGAGCGTCCGTGCAAAGCCGATAGGTTCTGGGAGCAGAGTGCCCGCATTGTATAACTTCAGCCGTTATGAGTCTCCTGCCGACCGTGGAGCAAGCCGTTGCAATTTTATAGATGGACCTTTCAAACTGGCCCTGTTGCTGAAAATCATAAAAGTGAAGCCATCCACCCGAATGTAACGCCTTGATCGCGCTGGCCAAAAACTTCTCTCCTTCCATTGGCAAGGGCATTATTATTCTGTCATATTTTCCTAATCCACTAGACAACAGCACCTCAGCATCATCGTTTATCAAGTCGATGTTCTGACATTTTTTATTGATTGCCACGTTATGCTCTGCGTAGGCGTGAGCTTCCGGGTTTTTCTCTACACCGACTATCTTTGCAGCCTTTGCGTACTTCGATATAATAAGTGGATAGGGTGCCACTCCTGAAAAAAGAACGAGAACTGATTCACCACCCTGCACCAACGAGGCAATCCTTTTTCGCTCACTTCCACTTCTGACAGAGTAGTACACAGTCTCCACATTGAGCTTGAATCGCAAGCCAAACTCTTTCATTTCTGTTTCTTTCCGTTTCTCTCCCGCTATCACCTGAAGCGGTATGGTCCTGTATTCGCCACCATAGAAACCGACTCTTTTGACCACTACTTTGATCTTTCTATTACTTTCAAGGATCGCCTGTCCAATAACTGACTCTTTTTGTTCAAGAGTTTCTGGAATTATTATAATTGCAATGTCTCCAACCACATCATAACTGCCGACCAGTTGCTTCAGTTCTTTTATTGACAAAACATCTTTAAGATACTTTTTCAGTTTCATTGCAAATGTGCTCTTCCAAATAAGAAAAAACTACTGGCCATAAGGTCATATTCTACGTCTTCAGTGTGACGCTGTCTACGACTCATCCTGGAACACTCACTCCACAACATCGCGATCACAGAGATGTGCCTACTGTGCAGAAAATTAATCTCTAACTCCGATAAACTGGAAATAAGTCGGGACTCTTTTCAATACTCGCTCGACGGATACCTTAAAAAAGGTATACCCTAAAACTCACACAGCCCACATGTTTTCTGATGCCCCAACCACCCTCACACATACACAAACCAGCTTCGTCCAAAAGGATCATCTCGCAACGCGCAGGACCAACAGAGACCATTTCGCACAACACTGATCTCAATATTTTATAAAATATCAATAACCTGCTCCCACTCAACCTGCCACTCATTTGCACAATAGATGTTGATTTAAAATCCACTTTATGATTACTTAACCGTGGAAAAATACATCAAATCATTTTTTTATTTGTCCAATCTATTGGTTTTTTTACACTGGGAGGAAAAAATGTTTAAGATTGTAAAGCGTGAAGAAATGGCCGAAGGAACGGTAATCCTCAATGAAATTGAGGCACCGCTGATTGCGAAGAAGGCAAAACCAGGCCAGTTTGTTATTCTCAAAGCCAACGAAGAAGGCGAGAGAATTCCCCTAACCATGGCAGACACCGATCCTGTCAAAGGCACCATCACCATCATCTACATGGTCGTTGGCAAGTCAACTGCAATCTTCAGAGATCTCAAAGTTGGGGATGTATTTCAAGATGTCATTGGCCCCTTGGGTAAAGCAACACACCTTGAAAAAACGGGCAAAGTCATCTGTGTTGGTGGTGGTACCGGTGTAGCTGTTCTGCACCCTATTACCCGTGGCCTTAAAGAAGTAGGCAACGACGTAACCTGCATTATCGGATCACGCAATAAGGGCCTCCTTATCATGGAAGAGCAGATGAAATCAGCCTCCCATGACCTCCGAATCTGCACCGACGACGGCTCCTACGGCCATCATGGTTTTGTCACCGAGGTCATGAAAGATGTGCTTGAAGACGGAGATATTTCTCTTGTCGTAGCCATTGGTCCCGTCCCCATGATGAAGGCTGTCAGTGCTATCACCAAAGAATACAATGTTGAAACCATGGTAAGTCTCAACCCCATCATGGTTGACGGAACCGGAATGTGTGGCGGATGCCGTGTCACCATTGGCGGAGAAACCAAGTTTGCCTGTGTCGACGGCCCTGAATTTGATGGCCACAAAGTGGACTACGACGAATTAATCCTTCGCCTCAGAGCCTACCAGGAAGAAGAGCGCAAGTGTCACGACGATTACTGCACTATTCGAGACGCCACCTAATTCCATTACGAATGACCAGCTCATTTTGTATGCAATTTACTAATTCTATGAATAATACCGTAGAATCTTCTTCCTAAGGAGGACAATATGGCAACACCAGCTAAAAAAACCAAAACCCCCAGACAGGCTATGCCCGAGCAGGACCCAAAAGTACGGGCTCGCAATTTCCTTGAAGTTCCTACCGGATACACCGCAAAAATGGCCCAGGAAGAAGCAGCACGCTGCCTGCAGTGTAAAAAACCAGGCTGTGTCGCCGGCTGCCCTGTTGGCGTTGACATTCCTGGATTTATTGATCTCATCGCCCATGGCGATATGACTGGAGCCATCCGCAATCTCTGGTCTAAAAATGCGCTGCCTGCTGTCTGCGGTCGCGTATGTCCCCAGGAAAGCCAATGCGAAGGCCTATGTATTGTTGGCAGAAAGGGCGAGCCCGTTGCAGTCGGCAACCTTGAAAGATACTGCGCTGATTACGAAAGAGAAAATGGTACCGGGGAGCTCCCACCCAAAGCTGATCCAACCGGCAAAAAAGTTGCCGTTGTAGGCTCTGGCCCATCCGGGCTTACTGTGGCTGGAGATCTCATCGTAAAAGGACACGATGTCACAATTTTCGAAGCCTTCCATAAAGCGGGTGGTGTTCTCGTCTATGGTATCCCTGAGTTTCGTCTGCCAAAATCCATAGTTGCCCAGGAAGTCAATTTTCTTGAAAGACTCGGCGTTAAAATCGAATGCAATGCAGTGGTCGGAAGGACCGTCTCCGTAGACGAACTTTTCGAGCAGGGCTTTGACGCTGTCTATATTGGCGTAGGCGCAGGTCTTCCACGCTTCATGAACATCCCAGGTGAAAATTACGTCGGTATTCTTTCAGCCAACGAATACCTCACCCGGGCAAACCTTATGAAAGCCTACGAATATCCGAAAGTAGACACGCCCATCCCCATTGGCAAAAACGTCGTTGTCCTTGGCGCCGGAAACGTTGCAATGGACTCCGCCCGTACTGCGATGCGCCTGGGCGCTGAAAGTGTCAAAATTGTCTACCGCAGATCCCGGGACGAGATGCCCGCACGACAGGCCGAAATCCACCACGCAGAGGAAGAGGGTATTGAACTCTTCCTGCTCACCAACCCCACTCAATACCTCGGCAACGAAAACGGACGCCTTACCGGCATGGAGTGTTTACGCATGGAGCTCGGCGAGCCTGATGATTCAGGAAGACGCAGTCCTGTCGCAGTTAAAGGTTCTGAGTTTATTGTCGACTGCGACCTTTGCATCGTTGCCGTCGGCTCAGGGGCCAACCCTCTACTCACCAGCGAAACGCCTGACATGTCACTAAACCGCTGGGGCAATGTTGTTACCGACGAAAAAACAGGAAAAACCACAAAGAAGGCCGTATGGGCTGGAGGTGACATTGTCACGGGGGCAGCAACCGTTATCCTAGCAATGGGTGCTGGCCGAGACGCAGCCGACTCCATCGACGACTACCTAAACCTCGGTTGGTAAAAATACAACAAACCACTAACAACAGCACCCCGCAGCCTCGACAGCTGATTGGGGTGCTAATCTCTTCTTTTTGTGCCACTTTTGCACTGCCCTCCCTGCAATCCATCATCCCCACCCCAATCATAACTGACAGTTAACAAAAAGTTCAAAAAAATGAATACATATTCAGTAACTGCCATCTCTTTGTTTTTATGTTATTTAAGAACTTAACTAAACTGCGGTATTGCAGCAGTGACGCAACAACCTGTCGCCTTGAAGCAAACACTCAGCCATAATCAGACTATGCCCATTGTGCAGTTTGGCACAACGTTTCTCTTGTGATTCCTAAGCAATTTCTGAGATATTGATTGAGGATAATCTATCTTAGCCTACGTCTTAGAGCTATTTAATACTGATTCCGGATAACATTGTTACCTATCTACTCACCCTTCACGTCTCACACGGTGGTACTCTTAGCGAGAAGAAGAGCACAATGCGCACACACCCGCCAACTGTTTTGCACAACAAAGGATCGCCAAAACTCGAGACAAGTACCTGTTTGGAGAAGAAAATAATACCTTGACAGCAACCGTAAACGAAGTTAAATCAACTCTTGCTCACCATTTTTTTTGCCTAAGAGTACGTGCGTTTTTATGATAAACACACGTTATATAAACAGCAGCGAGAGGGGAAAAGATGTCAACGGAATTAGTTCTTTCAGCAGTGGCTCTCATTGGTCTTGCCGCAATTGTTCCCTGCATAATGGTCGCGACCGGTGTATTCGGTCCGCGCTCCAAGGGAAAAATCAAAAACGAAGCCTACGAGAGTGGTGTAGGTCGTGTGATCGGAGCAGTTGACCAAAAATTCAGTGTTAAGTTCTACCTCCTCGCCATCCTCTTCCTGATTTTCGACATTGAAGCAGTGTTCATGTATCCATGGGCAGTCTGTGTCCGTGAACTTGGCTGGTTTGGTTTTACTGAAATGGTCGTATTCATGCTGCTTTTACTTACTGGACTTATCTACATTTTAAAGAAAGGGGTGCTCAATTGGCGTTAGGATTAGAAGCAACTCTCGGTGACACAGTCATCACGACAAAGCTTGATGAAGTTGTCAACTGGGGTCGACAATATTCACTGTGGCCATTTGTCTACGGAACTGCATGTTGCGCAATTGAATTCATGAGTGCAGCTGCCAGCCAGTACGATATCTCACGCTGGGGTGCGGAGGTAGTTCGATTTTCTCCCCGCCAGGCAGATCTCCTGCTTGTCTGTGGAACCATCAGCTACAAGCAGGCGCCTGTTCTAAAACGTATCTATGAGCAGATGCCAGAGCCCAAGTGGGTCGTATCTATGGGAGCATGTGCCAGCTCCGGTGGTATTTACGACAACTATTGTACCGTCCAAGGTATTGATACCATTATACCGGTTGATGTCTATATCTCGGGTTGTCCTCCAAGACCAGAGGCCGTTCTGGATGCTCTTATTAAGATCCAGGACCAGATAAAAGGCGAGAGTGTATTGAATGACCGCCATAAAGACTTTAAAGGGATTTTCGACTGATATGAATGCGACGGCGCTAGAAAAAATCCAAGCCGCGTTTCCAGGCGCAACCTGTAAAGTTGTTCTGGATTCAGTGGTTATTGATGTTCAGCCTGAAAATCTGGAGAGTACTCTTTCCCGACTTAAAGACGAGCAGGAGTTTAATTGCGGTCTTCTTGTTGACGTCACGGCAATAGATTACCTTGAGTATCCGACACCCCAGGAAACCCGATTTTACGTAGTCTATACAATACGCAACTGGGAAGAGAACCTTCTCTTTCAAGTTCGGGTACCTGTTGCTGATCCTGAGGTTGGTATTCCAACAGCCTCAGCACTGTGGGGGGCAGCGATCTGGGGTGAAAGAGAGGCGTATGACCAATACGGCATTACCTTCCAAGGCCACCCCGATCTTCGAAGAATTCTCAATCACTGGCAATTTGAAGGACACCCACTCCGCAAGGATTACCCCATCGAAAAAGGTCAGGTTTGCCTTGAAACTGACAGCCTGGAAAAAGAGATCAAAGCACGGTTAGAGAAGAAGGGTGTTGATGATGAAACAATGAAAGATATCAATACCGAGGTAATGTATCTCAACCTTGGACCTTCTCATCCAGCAACACATGGTGCTATCCGAATACTCGCAGCCCTTGATGGTGAGACCATCCTGGCAAACGTCAACGAAGTTGGCTACCTGCACAGGGGCTTTGAAAAAACTGCTGAACAGAGAACATACAACCAGATAGTCCCCCTTACTGACAGGCTCAATTATTGTTCATCCATGATGAATAACATCGCCTACGTAAAGGCCATTGAGTCCTGGATGGGTATTGAAATAACTGAACGTGCCCAGTTCATGCGGGTAGTATTATCAGAATTTTACAGAGTACTCGACCATGTGGTTTGTCTCGCAGCAGCTCTGGTTGACATGGGAGGCCTCACCAACTACTGGTACCTCTACAATGAAAAAGAAGCTGCCTACGATTTTATCAGTCGCTTAACCGGTGCCCGCCTCACCAGCTCTTTTACCAGAGTTGGCGGCATGTATCGGGATTTCTATGACGGCTGGAAGAGTGACATGGAAAACCAGATCGTTGACATCGAAAAAGGTATTGACGATGCCTGGAAACTTGTTGCAGCAAATCGAATTGTCCACGACCGTACTCAGGGTGTTTGCGTAACCTCTGCAGAAACCGCTCTTAGCTACGGTCTTACCGGCCCGACTCTCAGGGCCAGTGGTGTACCATTTGATCTTCGCAAAGACGCACCGTACTACGGATACGAAAATTTTGATTTTGAAGTGCCTGTTGGTACCAACGGCGATGTCTATGATCGATTCATGATTCGTTTCTACGAAATGGCCGAATCGATAAAAATCATCCGCCAGGCCCTGAAATACATACCTGAGGGCCCTGTCAATGTAAACGACAACAAAATAAGCCTGCCACCAAAAGAGAAGGTATACAATAACATTGAGGGACTTGCGAATCACTTTAAACTGGTTTTTGAAGGTGTACAGGTTCCTAAGGGTGAATGGTATGACTCTTTTGAAGCAGCAAATGGTGAGCTTGGTTTCCATTTCGTATCTGATGGTTCTGGTACACCATACAAATTGAAGGTTCGGCCACCCTGCTTTTACACCATGGGAGGTTTCCATAAAATGGTTGAGGGAAACATGATTGCTGACGCTGTCATCAACCTAAGTTGCATCAACATAATCGGTGGGGAGTTGGACAGATGAGTGATCGTTCACAACTGATTTCTACAGGAGAACCATTTCAGTTTGACAGTGAGAGAGATGCAGAGTTCGAAAGACTTGTCAAACGTTACCCGACCAGGGAATCCATGATTCTGCCTTCTCTCTGGTTGATCCAGGAGCAAGAGGGATGGGTCAGCCAGGAAGCTATGGCATACGTTGCTGACCGCATAGGCACCTTTGCTACCAAGATCTACGAGGCGGCCACATTTTATACAATGTACCACCTGCACCCTATGGGAGAGAATCACATCTGCGTCTGTCGCACTCTGTCGTGCTGGCTAAGAGGAAAGCAGGACATTGTTGATTACCTCAAAGACGAGATCGGCATCAAACCTGGTCAGATAAGTGAAGATGGTAAGTTCAGTCTGGAAGAGGTTGAGTGTCTGGGTCATTGCGGTACCGCCCCAGTTGTTCAGGTCAATGGCGAGTTCCACGAAGAAATGGACGTGGACAAGCTGAAATCGCTACTGGCCACATTGAAATAAGGAGGCGGACGAATATGGAAGTCAAAATTCTCAGTGCCAAGTTCGATATCGAGGACGCCCACAAGATTGAAGTCGCCAAACAACACGGTGCCTATTCAACCTTGGACAAAGTGTTTTCAATGCAACCGGAAGAGGTCATCGAAGAGGTGAAGAAAAGCGGCCTCAGGGGTCGTGGCGGTGCAGGTTTTCCTGCCGGGGTAAAGTGGGGTTTTCTCCCCAAAGACACTGGCAAACCCGTCTACCTCGCTGTGAACTCAGATGAATCTGAACCGGCAACCTTCAAAGACCGTTACATCCTTGTCAAAGATCCCCACATGATGATCGAGGGTATCATTATTTGCAGCTACGCAATCCGATCACATGAGACATTTATCTACATACGTGGTGAGTACACCAGCCAGGTCAAAGCACTTCAGGCTGCAGTAGACGAAGCGTATGAAGCGGGCTATCTTGGCGACAAAGTTGACGGGCATGATTTCAAGCTGGACGTCACTGTTCACCGTGGTGCCGGAGCCTATGTCTGTGGTGAAGAGACAGCACTGCTTGAATCCGTTGAGGGCAAGAAAGGTCAGCCTCGAAGCAAACCCCCATTTCCCGCGGTCGAAGGCTTGTATGGCTGCCCGACAATCATTAATAACGTTCAGAGTATAGCATCACTCCCATTCATTCTTGAAAAGGGTGCGGATGCATACAAGGCGTACGGAACAGAGAAAAGTTCAGGTACCCACCTCTTTGGTATCTCTGGACACGTTGAAAAACCTGGTATGTATGAACTCCCATTGGGAGTACCTCTTCTAGAAGTTATCGACAAAGTTGCAGGTGGTGTCTGGAAAGGCAGAAAAATGAAAGGCGTCATTCCAGGCGGAAGCTCAACCCCAGTGTTATTACCTGAAGAAGCAAAGACTGTCACCCTCGACTACGAATCAATGGCCGAGCACAAAACCATGTTTGGTTCAGGCGGAATAGTCGTTTTTGATGAGACGGTTGATATTGTTGAATTAGTGAAAAATCTCATCGACTTCTACCATCATGAGTCCTGTGGTCAGTGTACTCCATGCCGTGAAGGACTCGGCTGGATGAAGAAAATTACAGCAAAAATTCTCGCAGGCGATGGCACCTTGGATGATGTCAACCTGCTTCGCGAGCTTTGTGACAATATTGAGATGAAAACAGTATGCGTCTTATCAGCTGCATGTACCATGCCGGTACGCAGCTACCTGGACAAGTTCAGGCATGAGTTTGAGGCGTATGTGACAACGGAAGGTTCTTCAGCAGAAGCGAAATAGGAATAAGGCACCCCCATGGCTGAAAAGATAAAACTTTTTGTAAACGGAGTTGAGGTAGAAGTTGAATCGGGTAAAAACCTGATTGACGCTATCGGTGCAGTAGGCATTGAAATTCCTCACTTATGTTATCACCCCGCACTTGGTGCAGACGGCAACTGTCGAATGTGCCTTGTCGGCCTTGAAGAAGGCGGTCCTCCTCTGGTTCCGGCGTGCAAGACCCCCGCGAGGGAAGGCATGAAGGTATTGCTCGACGCCGAGCATATCAAGAAAATCCAGCGTGATGTTCTGGAACTCGGCCTTATTAACCACCCGACTGACTGCCCGGTGTGTGATCAGGCTGGAGAGTGCTCACTGCAGGATTACTACATGACCTATGACCTGCAGGAAAGTCGCATGACTGTCCCGCAGGTTGCCAAAAACAAGAAAATGGATTTTGGCTGCGGCGTAGTCCACGATCAGGAACGATGTATTGTCTGCGGTCGTTGCGTCCGTTTTTGTCGACAGATCACCAAGACCGGTGAACTTGGAATCATAAACAGAACAGACGATACCCGGGTCAACATTTTTCCAGGCAGACCTCTCAACAACCGCTACGCAACAAACGTGGTTGATCTTTGTCCGGTTGGTGCGATGACCAGCAGCGATTTCAGATTCAAACAGCGGGTCTGGTTTCTAAAGAAAGCCCCTGGTATTTGTCACGGCTGTGCGAAAGGATGCAATATTACAATTGATCACAACCGCGAGAAAGATGAAGACGATATCATTTATCGGTTCCGTCCGCGCCTCAATGAGCAGGTGAATGGATATTTTATGTGCGATGAGGGACGGTTGAGCTACAGCCAGGAAAATGAGGGACGCCTTACTGAAGCAAGATTATCAAAGCAAGCTCGTGACTTGGAAGACGTTATAGTTGCCGCCCTTACAGAAATCGAACGCGCAGGCAAGATTGTATGTATACTTTCTCCCAACTGTACGCTCGAGCAGATGGTTTCAGTCAAGGCCCTTGCAGATAAGCTTGGAGCAAGCCTCTCCGGTTATAGTGACGGTTATGTCAACGCCGGTGATGGTGACGACTATCTGATCCAGGATGATAAGTCTGCAAATCGCGCAGGACTGACCATACTCGATATAGATTGTTCAAAAACAACCTTAGAAAATGCACTGTCAGAAGCTGATCTTCTTATCAATTTTAACAATGATCTTTCCCGCTCGTTTGAAGACTCCGCTTTAACACAACTTCTGAGGGAAACGAAAGTCATTGCAGTCAGCACTCACGATACACCGATGATATCCTCAGCGACTGTTACAATCCCCGTCACATCCTACAGCGAGTACGCAGGCAGTGTCGTGAATTGCGACAACATTCTACAAAACTTTGGCAAAGCTATTACGAAGAATTCTGCTCTTGAAGATATTGCAGCTATAGCAGCCAGACTTGGCAGCCCTCTGCAAACAGTTAGTGATCGATTTACAGCACTGCAAGAAATCATCAGCGCTCTCAAAGATTTGGAACCTGACAAGATCCCTGTTGAGGGATTGAACTTAAATAGCGAGGCTGCCAATGTCACTGCTTGATTACGTAATGATTGCCATTCGTGTTGCCTTCAGCGCCTTTGTGCCACTTTGTTTTGTGGCGGTGTGTGTCTGGATGGAACGTAGAGGAGCCGGTTATTTCCAGGACAGATCCGGCCCAAACAGAGCCGGTATCATGGGATTCAGGGCGGCTGGTCTTGTACAAAACCTCTCTGACGGCATTAAGCTTGCCTTCAAAGAAGATATGATCTCTGACCATATCAAGCATAAGTTTATCTTCGTACTGGCACCCATAATTGTCTTTTTCACAGCGGTTGTCTCCTTTGCTGTTATTCCTTTTGCTGATACCCTTGTGCTGGGTGGCAAAAGTTACATCATGCAAGGAATCCCTATAGACGTCGGTATTCTCTGGTTTCTTGCTCTAGCGGGATTTGCTGTGTACGGAATTATCCTTGCCGGCTGGTCATCAAGTAATAAATACGGCATCTTAGGAAGTCTACGATCAGCAGCCCAGGTCATCAGTTACGAAATCCCCATGGGACTTGCAATCGTCAGCCTTCTCGTAGTCTACGGTACTGTAAATCTCAATGAAATGGCCCAATATCAGGGGCAGCTTCTCTTTGGCTTCATTCCAATGTGGGGGATTATTCTTCAACCTCTGGGTCTAATCATCTTTGTCATTGCCGCTTTTGCCGAATGTAACCGAACTCCATTTGATCTTGCAGAAGGCGAGAGTGAGATCGTTGCGGGTTTTCATGTAGAGTACAGCGCCATGAAATTCGCGGTATTCTTCATGGGCGAATATGTTGCCATGTTTGCATCAAGTGCAATTATCATTACGCTCTTTTTTGGCGGCTATCAGGTACCATTTCTCTCAACCAACGTACTGATCGAATACGCAAAACCAATTGCGCTTCTTCTTATGATCGCACTACCTATAGGGATGCACTTTTTTGCAGGTTGGATAAGAAGGAGCAATATCAGTCATTATCCCCGCGAAAATGATCCTCGTGTGTTCGAAGCAAAAATCTACATCAAATGTTTCTGGGCTTTGATTATTTTCCTGGAAGCAATTCTGCTGGCAATCCTGTTCTGCCAATCAGGCGGTGCAGCGGCCAGTATCTTTGTGACCCTGCTGCAGATATGCACCTTCCTGTTAAAGGTCACTATGATGATCTTCGTTTATATCTGGGTACGCTGGACCCTGCCTCGTTTTCGTTATGACCAGCTACAGAAATTGGGATGGCAGGTGCTCTTACCACTGGCACTTCTGAACATCTTCATTACAAGCGCAGTTGTCGTGGCGTTGAGCTAAAGGAGGATGATACCATGAGTGCAAAAGTAAAAGTAATGGAGAGGAAAGGATCAACTCTTCTGGAAAAAGTCTATTTGATTGAGATTGCCAAGGGAATGGCCACTACACTAGGTCACCTTCTCCGCAACCTCAAGGATAACAGAAAACTCTACGTTCGCCACTATCCTGAGGTGCAACCGGAAATCCCTGCCGGCTGGCGCGGCCGTCACAGACTGACAGCACGAGAAGACGGTACGGTAAAATGTGTTGCGTGCTTCATGTGCCAGACTAATTGTCCCTCCAATTGCATCAAGATAGAGGCCGGAGAACGGGCTGACGGTCAAGCAGAAAAAATGCCGGTCAAGTTCAATATTGACCTGCTTGAATGTATTTATTGTGGATACTGTGTTGAGGCCTGTCCCTTGGATGCTATCCGTATGGATACCGGGATTTTCTCCGTCACCGACAACAACAGGGAATCCTTCGTACTCGGGCTCGAGGAGTTGTTATCAACACCTGGCGCCTATACCGAAGAAGAATATAAGAAAGGGGGCGCTTGATACTATGATTGCTGAAGGGTTATTTACCGCATTTTCAGTGCTGGCCGTTCTGGGCGCATTGGGGCTGGTTCTGTTCCGCCACCCTATGCAGGGAGCGATGAGCCTGGTTGTAACAATGATCTCACTGGCGGGGCTGTATGCTTTATTATCCGCTAAGCTGATTTTTGTCCTGCAGCTCATAGTATATGCAGGTGCAATTATGTCTCTTATTTTATTCATCATAATGTTCCTTAATATCCAAAACGAAGATCTCCCAAATGAACCTAAACATTTCTATTATTTTTTAGGCGGACTGATTCTTCTTTTGCCCGTAGGTTCCTTTCTCATCAAAGTTGTGAAATGTGTTCCTGGAGTTGAGGCAACTATCGTAGGTAATGGGTTTGGTGGAGTGAAAGAGGTCGGTTTAGTGCTCTTTCAGGACTGGTTACTCCCTTTTGAAATCGTTTCAATTCTCCTGCTTGTAGCTCTCGTTGGCTCGGTAGTACTAGCAGGTAGCAAGAGGAGGTTGAGCAAGTGATTCAAGACTATCTCACACTCAGTGTCATTCTTTTTTGCATCGGGATACTCGGGGTTATTTCTAGACGAAATGTCTTTACAGTGTTCATGTCCATAGAGCTCATGCTTAATGCGGCAAACCTTGCGTTCATAGCTTTTTCTCGACTGCACGAGAGCATGGATGGCCACGTTCTTGCCATGATGGTTATGGCCGTCGCAGCTGCCGAGTGCGCGCTGGGTCTCGCGGTAGTTATCTTGCTTCACAAGCACAAAGGTAACCTGGACACCAACGTATTCAGTCTGCTAAAAGGATGATTTAATGGAACATACTGCCAATTACATCGGATTAATCCCCCTGTTTCCGCTTATCGGCGCCCTGGTACTCGGTCTCATGCATATGCTGACCTGCACCAACGAAAAGCCACTTTCGGAAAAACTCTACGGGACGCTTGCCTGTATTGGACCAGTGCTGTCTTTTTTCCTGGCACTGGTTGTATTCTTTCACCTGAAAGGGTTGCCTGCACCTGAGCGATTTCTGACTCACGACGCATTTACTTGGTTTGCTGTAGGTGACCTCCATGTGAACATGGGCTTTCTTGCTGACCCGCTCAGCTCGCTCATGCTGCTCTTTGTCACCTTCATTGGATCTCTCATCCATATCTATTCAGTTGGCTACATGAGCGAGGATCAAAACTTTGGTAAGTTTTTCGCCTACCTCAATCTTTTCCTCGGTTCCATGCTGATCTTGGTCCTTGGAAGTGGACCTGTGGTCATGTTTGTCGGCTGGGAAGGTGTAGGACTCTGTTCTTATCTCCTTATTAGTTTTTACAGCGAAGATACTGATAACGTCCTTGCTGGAAATAAGGCATTCATCGTCAATCGTATCGGCGATCTTGGTTTCGTCCTTGGAATGTCTTTTCTTTTCTGGGCAATCGGTTCCGGTGGTTTTGATTACCTTTCCCTCAAAGAGAATGCGCATAACCTGACTCCGACAATCGGCATAGTTGTTTGCCTCCTGCTGTTCGTCGGCGCCTGTGGTAAATCAGCCCAGATTCCCCTCTATGTCTGGCTCCCTGACGCTATGGCAGGGCCTACTCCTGTTTCCGCGCTGATACACGCAGCAACCATGGTTACTGCCGGTGTTTACATGGTAGCCCGCTTTAGTTTTATCTACGCACATGTCCCTTTTGCTGGTTCGATTGTGGCATGGGTTGGTATCCTCACCGCACTCCTCGCAGCTATTTTCGGCATGTTCCAAAGAGATATCAAGAAGATTCTTGCCTACTCAACCGTCAGTCAGCTCGGTTACATGTTTGCAGGTGTCGGAATTGCTGCCTACTCCGCTGGTATTTTCCATGTCTTTACCCATGCTTTTTTCAAAGCTCTGCTCTTTCTCGGGGCAGGCTCAGTTATATATGCCCTCCATCATGAGCAGGACATCTGGAAAATGGGCGGGCTCAAAGAAAAGTTACCAAAGACATACGGCTGTATGGTTATAGGTGCCCTGGCTCTGGCTGGTGTACCGCCTTTTTCCGGATTCTTCAGTAAAGATGAGATTCTATTCTCTGCTCTGGCCAGCGGACACACTGGTATATGGTTCATCGGCGTCCTCGTTGCTGGAATGACCGCCTACTACACATTCAGAATGATCTTTGTGGTCTTTCATGGTACCCCACGAGACCAGGAATCTTTTGATCACGCTCACGAACCACCTTCTGTCATGACCCTGCCGCTCATTATCCTTGCTATAGGAGCTGCTTTTACAGGCGTACTTAACCTCCCCGGGATTTTTGGTGGAAGCCTCGCTGTTTCACACTGGTTGGCTCCAAGTCTTACCGAACATCATCCCCACGTTAGTGCCTGGCTTGAATTCTTCGGTATCGTAGCAAGTGTTGCTGCCGTTGCAGTGGGCCTTACCATCGCCTACAAGAAGTTTGGTAAAGGTGCAGATGAACCGGAGTACACGGGATTTGCAAAATTCGGATTTAACAAGTTTTATGTTGACGAGATCTACAACGCTATTTTGGTCCAACCGTACAAGGCATTCGGCGCTGTTATTTCCAGATTCATTGAACCAAACGTTACAGACATTCATGTTAAATTTTCCACATGGCTCTATAAAAAGGCAGGGAGTGCTTTCAAGTCCTTTCAGGTCGGATACATTCGGGTCTATGCAATCTATATGATTATAGGACTGAGCCTTATGAGTCTCTTCCTATCTCAATCGATCAACTAGGTAAGGTGTAACAATGTTTGAATATGCCCTTTCAGTCATGATCTTTCTGCCAATCCTCAGTGGGCTGGTACTTCTTCTCTCCCCTGTCAGTAAAGGGGCGGCCAGGCTAGTGGGTTTCCTGGTATCCGTGGTAATCCTTTTGCTCGGAGTAGAGATATTCCTCGGTTTCACAGGTACTGGTGGAATGGAATATGTCCAGAATCGCCCCTGGGTTGAATCACTCGGAATCAGCTATGGTCTCGGTGTTGATGGCATCAGCCTGCTGGTACTTATGGCAGCGACGGTCCTCTTCCCTATGGTTTTTTCGGTTCTAAAGACCCAGTCAAAAGGATATTATGCCAATCTGCTCATCACCCAGGGTGCCATGATAGGCGCAATCTGTGCCACCGACCTGGTACTTTTCTACATCTTCTGGGAGATTATGCTGTTGCCAATTTTCTTCATGATTGGACTGTATGGTGGAGAGAATCGACTTTCAGCAACGTTAAAAATTACCATTTACACCATTGCTGGAAGTTTGCTGATGCTTGCAGCTCTCATCTACGTAGGTGTCTCATACCATGCTCAATTTGGCAAATGGACCTTTGATATTGTGCAGTTGGCCGCACTTGATCTCAGTGGCGGCTGGGCGATACTGGCCTTTATCATGTTCATGATTGCCTTTGCTATCAAAACCCCCTTGTTTCCTTTTCACACCTGGCTTCCAGATGCCTATACAGAAGCACCAACTGCTGCAACGTTTGTTCTCTCTGCTATTATGGCAAAAATCGGGGTTTACGGTGTGATTCGTTTCGTTGTACCTGTTTTTGAAATTGAATTTGCCAGGTTTGCAATTCTCCTTTCACTTGCAGGTGTAACCGGGATGATTTATTGCGGGCTAGCCGCTATTTCTCAGAAAGACATGAAGCGGATGCTCGCTTTCTCATCAGCCTCGCATATGGGTATCATCGCCCTTGGTGTTTTCTGCATGAACGTACAGGCCCTCACTGGGACTCTCTTCCAAATTGCAGCCCACGCCACAAGCACCGGTGTACTTTTTCTCTTTGTCGGTCTCATGGAAGAACGGATGAAAACCAGAGACATTGATGATCTAGGTGGCATTGCCTACAAAGCTCCGATTTTTGCAACCTTTTTTGCCATTACCATGCTGGCCTCGGTTGGACTGCCTGGTACCAGCGGCTTTATTGGCGAGTTCCTCATTATTCTTGGTGCCATCAAATTCAACGCCTTCATAGGAGTCCTGGCAGGTACTGCACTGGTTATTGGGGTCTGCTATATGCTCTGGATGTTCCAAAGGGTGTTCTTTGAAAAATCCAATGCCCGTACCGTAGAATTCCAGGATCTCAGTACCTCGGAACTCCTTACCTTTCTACCAGTAATACTTTTGATTGTTGCTATGGGGATTTTCCCCCAGGCGTTCATCAAAAAAATAGAACCAGCAGCGCAGCAGCAGGTCGCCAAGGTGTTCGCTATGACCCAGGCACAGGTTGCTGATACAAAAGTCCCGAATCCTGGACACAATAACCACAAGAATTAAGGCAGGGTAACCTCTATGCATGATTTTATGTCATTACTCCCTCTTATCATCATCGGTTCAGGTGCTATCCTGTTGATGCTTCTAGCCGCCTTTGAAAAAATTGAGGTAGAACTCGCAGCTTATATCAGCATGGCTATTTTCGGAATTGGTTTTGTCGTGCAATTACTGGTTGGCTGCGGTGATCAAACTGTTCTTTTTGAGAAGGTGTTCAATGGAATGTTGGTATCAAGCAATTTTACCATGATTGCCGGCCTCATCATTCTCGGTTGTGGCTTTTTCACCGCCATGTGCTCACACACCTATTTCAAAATCAATCAGTTCTGTACCCTTGAGTTTTATTCCATGATGCTCTTTGGTGCCTGCGGAATGCTGTTACTATCTCTGTCTCAGGAACTTATAACCGCTTTCATTGCTCTTGAAATCATGTCTCTTGCGATTTATATCCTGGTTGGATATGACCGCACCAATGTTACAAGTACTGAGGCAATTCTCAAGTATCTGATGCTCGGAGCCTTTGCAGGAGCATTCTTCACCATGGGCACCGCCCTGATTTACGGAGGGGCAGCTAGTACCAAATTTGCAGACATCAGCACCTCTATAGTTGATGGATCTGCCTCTCACGCCCTCATGATCGGTGGTGCATTTCTTCTTTTCGTCGCTCTTTTATTTAAAGTTGCTGCCATCCCTTTTCATGCCTGGGTTATAGATGTTTATGAAGGTGCCCCCACGCCGGTTACCGGATTTATGGCCACAGCACTCAAAACTGCTGTTTTTGCGGTTTTCGCCAACTTTCTTGCGCTCAACGATTCGCTGCATGGTGACTGGGTCACCTTTCTTTTCTACATATCCGTATTCACGATGTTTGGCGGAAACCTGATAGCAATAGGCCAGAACAATCTCAAGAGAATGCTCGCAGCTTCAGGTATCGTTCACTCTGGTTACCTTCTCATCGCCCTTGTTGCAATAAGTGCTGAACATTTTACCGGAAGCGTCATTGGCTACTACCTTGCTGCCTATGCAGTTGGCACCATGGGCATGTTTGCTGCTCTGTCTTATTTAGGCGGTAAAGGTGAAGAGCGAATGAATTTTGACGATTTTAAGGGCCTTGCCAAAGTTCGTCCTTATTCAGCCGCAGCAATTGCCGTATTTCTGCTTTCCATGGCAGGAATTCCCCCTACGGCTGGCTTTATGGCTAAATTTTATGTCATCACCAGTGCAATAACTGCTGGGCATATGGCTCTTGCAGTCCTTGGCGTTGTAAGCAGCATACTATCTATGTGGTACTATTTGCGCCTCATAATCAATATGTACTTTCATGATTCGGAGGAAACTTTTGAGACTTCAGGGTCTCCGCTTGCAAGTGCTGCCACATTCGTTCTGGTGTTCTGCGTGTTTGCAATAGGTATCTATCCCATTGTTATTTAGTGCCTTATAAATCANNTACTCCGTAAAAGCTGTCATAAAAAAACAGTATAGTATTCTCACTGCTGCTCGATCAAAAAGGGAGTCTGCATCATGAAAGTGAAAGATCTACTTGAAGTAAAGGGAAGTCGGGTTGTCACCATTACAGAAAATACCACTGTCATCAACGCAATGGAAATATTTGCTGCCAATCGTGTCGGTTCACTCCTTGTCGTTGATAAAGATGATAAGATACAGGGAATTATCGGAGGCCGAGACGTTCTGATGGCAGTTGTCAATCACCTTGATGATTTCAAAACAATCACAGTTGATACAATAATGACCAGGAATCTCATCGTCGCTACCGAAGATGATGAAATCGACTACATCCAAGCTGTAATGACAGAGAACAGGGTCCGTCATATTCCAATTCTCGCTGACAACGAACTCAAAGGTTTGATCTCCATTGGTGACGTCGTCAAATCACAACTCAAAGAAAAAGACGTAGAAAATAAATACCTCAAAGATTACATGGCTGACAAATACCCCGGTTGAGGTCGCAGCTCTTAATTCAATCCCATTCCTCTACAGAACTTCCAACCGGTACTACCATTGGAAGTTCTGCTGCTCATCTCCTGTTCTTTGATCTCTCCCCGTCTTTTGCAAGTCCTTGCTATAAACAAATCGCACTTAATTGTAACAGATCCATAAAATACTTTGTAAATATTTTCAATTTTGATATTTTGTCTTTTATGTGACGATACTCGCCTAGAGTAACGAACTTCAAAATCAATTGGGAGGAGTAGATGAAGAAAAGACTTATAACCGCCTTAGTGTCCTGTTCAGCCCTGCTTATTGCAGGTTCAGCATTAGCCGCTGATACGATTAAAATTGGTTACAATATTCCGATGACCGGGGATATTCCAAAGGTAGGCGAATCCTCCAAACTTTCCGCAGAAATGCTCAAAGCAGATATTAATGGTGCAGGAGGTCTCGAAGTAGGCGGAAAAAAATACATGCTCGAATTTGTCTATGAAGACAATGAAGCGAAAGCAGAATCCGCAGTGACCACCGCTCTTAAGCTGATTGAGAAAGATCAGGTACTTGCCATGATCGGACCCAACTCCAGTAAACAGGCAGTACCTGCCGGTTCGGTAGCCGATGATAACCAAACAGTTATGGTTACCCCCTGGTCAACGAACCCGGACACCACCCTGGATCGCCCATGGGTTTTCCGTGCAGCCTTCCTTGACCCTTTCCAAGGACCTGTTGCTGTAAATTTTGCTGTTAAAACATTCAACGCCAAAACTGCTGCTGTTTTGTATGATCTCTCCAATGACTATAGTAAGGGACTTGCTGAAATTTTCCGTGATGAATTCCAGAAGAAGATGGGTGCTGATACTGTTGTAGCCTTTGAAAGCCACGGAACCAAGGATCAGGATTTTTCAGCTCAATTAACTAAAATCATTTCCGCTAAACCAGATTTCATTTTTTTACCAGATAACTATAATCAGGTTGCTCTGATCGTTAAGCAGGCACACCAGCAAGGGTACAAAGGCCAGTTTATGGGCTCTGATGCCTGGGGTTCCTCTGAACTTATGACCCTTTGCGGCGACGACTGTAAAGGGCTCTATTTTTCCACTCACTATGCTGCTGCAGGTGCAACCGGTGCTACCAAGGCATTCATTGACCGTTATACCAAAGAGCATGGCTACACACCAGATGACGTTGCCGCTCTTACCTGGGACGCTACCCGCATCGTCCTTCAAGCTATTCAGGACACCAAGGGACTTACTGGTAAACTTAAAAAAGACCGAAAAGCTGTTCGCGATGCTATGGCCGCTATACCATCATTTGATGGTATCACCGGCAGCATGACGTTTGACGAACAGGGTGACCCTGTAAAATGTGCGGTTGTTGTTAGAATTAGTGACACCGGTGCATTTGAGTTCACCGAATCAGTTTGTCCTGAATAATTTCAGATTTACAAACTAAAGTTCTAAACAGGCCGGACTGGTGTCCGGCCTGTCTTTTTCCCTGCATATTATTCATTTTCTCTGTCTTCTTTTTTGGTCCATTAACTTACTTCAACAGATCCACTCGAAGATCAGACTCAGTGGTAGAGGCGTTTTATGTTAGAAATTATCATCCAGAACCTCATCAACGCGTTGCAATGGGGCAGCTTTTATGCCCTTATCGCCCTTGGCTACACCATGGTGTATGGGGTCTTGGTGTTAATCAATTTTGCCCATGGTGATGTATTTATGGTAGGGGCATATATCGCATTTTTCGTCGCCACTTTTATCCTGTCTGTTCTCGGGCTGCCCGGGTGGATTGCCCTAGGCCTCACCATCCCCCTTACCATGATACTTACCGCTATGGTAGGGGTGTCGCTTGAGCGCATTGCCTACAGACCACTACGACGGAAAGGGGCTCACCGTCTCTATGTCGTTATTACTGCTCTTATGTGCGGGCTCATCCTTGAGCATGGCAACCTCGCCCTCCTCGGCGCAAGCAGAAAGGCATTTCCACCACTCATCGTTGAGCACGTATACACTATTGGTGGTGTCACCTTCACCAACCTGAAAGTCGCCGTTATTGTCACAGCTATTCTCTCTTTTTTTATATTACAATGGATTGTCACAAAAACAAAGGTGGGTATGGCAATGCGTGCCATATCGTACGACAAATTTGCTGTTCCGCTTATGGGAATTCCCATTGACTCCATCATAGTAATCACCTTTGCACTGGGCTCCAGTTTCGCCGGTCTGGCCGGGATACTATTTGCAATGAGCTACCCTGTTCTCGAACCCTACATGGGTGCTCTTATCGGCTGGAAAGCATTTATTGCCGCTGTGGTTGGAGGTATTGGCGACATCAGGGGAGCTTTTTTAGGAGGATTCCTCCTCGGTGCTGTGGAAATTCTGGTTGTTGCTGTTTTTCCTTCCACCTATCGTGACCTGATTGCTTTCAGCGTGCTGCTCATTATCCTGTCGATCAAACCTACTGGTCTCTTTGGTATCGCCAAAACTACGAAAATATAAGAGGAATACCAATGAAACCAATTTTACAAAGATACTCCGTTCATCTGCTGCTCATACTATGCGGAGGTATTATCACTTACCTCGCTTACGAAGAAGCTATCGGCCTCTATACCCTCTCTGTTCTCATGTTTATGGGGGTGAATGTTATCCTCTCCACCAGCCTTAATCTGGTGAACGGAAACATGGGGGAGTTCTCCTGTGGGCACGCCGGTTTTATGTGCGTAGGTGCATATGTTTCTTCGATACTTGGAGTGTTGCTATTTGCAAAAGACAAGGTTTTTGGGGTCCCTCTTCTTGATCCCGGACTTGCACTCTACTGCTTCCCCCTCATCATTCTGGCCGGGGGATTAGCTGCAGCTGTTGCAGGCCTGCTCGTTGCCCTTCCTTCTTATAAAACCCGCGGAGACTACCTGGCAATCATTACAATTGCGGCTAACTATATTATCATCAGTCTCGTAGAAAATCTTGGTGTCATTGGTGGTTCCCGCGGTTTTATGGGAATGAAGAAGGTTGTGAACGCCATGAATGACACCATCGATCTGCCCTGGATGGTGATTTGGGTCTTTATCTTCACCGTACTGACCGTCTGGCTCCTTCGTCGCTACAATTCCTCGACCTTTGGCAAGGGTGTATCAGCGATTTGTCAAGACGAAGTTGCAGCCGAAATCATGAGCGTCAACACCAATAAGGTTAAAACCATTACCTTTATGCTCTCCTCTGGCCTTGCTGGCGTTGCAGGCGGTCTATTTGCCTATATCATCGGCTACGTCAATCCAGGCAGCTTTAATATTCTAAAATCAACAGAAGTCCTGGTTATGGTCTACCTCGGTGGTATGGCTTCCCTATCGGGTGCCGTTATGTCCGCCATGTTTTTCACAGTCCTTCTTGAGCTTCTCCGGCCTTTACAGATTATCAAGTGGGTTGTCATCCCGCTTCTACTGATCATCGTCATGCAATTCAGGCCAGAAGGAATCATGGGTAACCGTGAACTCTCTGATATTTTTCCGAAGCTGAAACGTTTCTACCGGTTTAAATGATTATGCAGACACCAACTACTTCATCTCCATCAGCTCCGGTCCTGGAAATTCGTGGTTTAACCCAGCGTTTTGGCGGACTCACGGCTTTATCTGACTTCAGTGTCACTCTCGGTCACAACCGGTTAGCCGGCCTGATCGGACCAAACGGTGCTGGGAAAACCACTGTTTTCAACCTTGTCAGCGGCTTTTATCAACCGACTGAAGGTGAAATCTTAGTCAATGGTCAGGCTACAGCCGGACTCAAACCCCATAAAGTCACGACTCTGGGTGTCGCCAGAACCTTCCAGAATATCAGGCTCTGGAACCAGATGACAGTACTCGACAATATTCGTGTGGCACAGCATGGAAAACTCGATTACGGCTTTTTACAGGCTGTGCTGCGAACCAAAGGATATTTTAAATGCGAGGAGCGTATAGAAGAAGAAGCCCACGAGCTACTCAAGATTTTCGACCTCGACAAGTTCGCGGATGAGTTCCCAACCAACCTGCCCTACGGGTTGCAGCGTAAGCTTGAAATAGTCCGAGCCTTATCGGAGAAACCTCAATTGCTCCTACTCGATGAGCCCGCTGCCGGACTCAACTCTGTTGATGTCCAGGAGCTTATTCGACTGATTCAATGGATTCATGATTCCTTTGAGGTCACTATCTGGATGATCGAACACCATATGGACGTCATGATGCAACTGTGCGACGAAATCAAAGTAATTGACTTTGGACAGACCATTGCAGAAGGTACTGCAGAACATGTCCGTAACCATCCAGCGGTAATCTCCGCATACCTGGGGGACGATAATATATAATGCTGCTTTCTGTAGAAAACCTCATAGTTAAATACGGTAACATTCAGGCACTGCACGGTATCAGCTTTCATGTTAATGAAGGTGAAATTGTCACCCTCATCGGGGCTAACGGCGCTGGAAAAACAACGAGTCTCCACTCTATCACCAGGCTACCGCCTCCCGAAGCACCGAAGGTGTTCTCCGGTGATATCAAATTCAAAGGAGAATCTATCCTCAAGACTCAACCCTCATCCGTTGTCAAAGATCTGAAATGCGCCCTGGTCCCTGAGGGGCGTCATATTTTCGGAAACCTGACCGTTATGGAAAACCTGATACTGGGCACCTATTCCAGGGAAAAAAATACCGACTTCGAACCGGAGTATGAGCGAATATTCACTCTTTTTCCTCGTCTCAAGGAACGTAGGGAACAACGCAGTGAATCACTCTCAGGCGGCGAGCAGCAGATGCTCGCTGTGGCCAGAGCGCTGATGACTGGCTGCACCTTTCTGCTGCTCGATGAGCCATCCATGGGACTTGCACCAGTTTTAAAATACGAATTGTTCCGTACCCTCAAGCATTTAAATGAGGAAGGCATGACAATTCTCCTGATCGAGCAGAATGCCAGCCTGGCACTGCATCTTGCTCATCGCGGCTACGTACTTGATACAGGAGAAATTGCAGCTGAAGGTACTTCCGAGGAATTATTGGGCAATCCACAAGTAAAAAAGGCCTATCTGGGAGGCTAAAGTGCACATCCAGAAACAGCCTTATTTCTGGAAAGGCGCTAAGTAACAAAAAAGCTTCCGCCGGTTACCCGGAAGGAAGCTTTTCTTTTGTGATTTCTTGCCCACAAGGCCAATCCACTCACATTTTTCACCAGGCCCCGCATCATCCATTTTCAGAAAAAATCTAGCTATTATATAAAAAAGAGTTGCCCTTAACAACGATCATTGATCAAATGGCTACAGACCCAACAAACACACTACTTTTCTGAGCGTTCAATTCCCAAATTATTCGTGTTTTAACAATTGGATACGAAAAATAACTGCGCTCCCCTTACCGCGATTTCTGTTTGTCAGAAAATTGTAAGGTTTCTCTTGTACACTCTCACGTCATGACCGTGTAATGGTCTTAACCCGCATTTCTCATGAACATTGTGTCAGTTTGACCGCAGGCTAGTAGCTGTCTGGTTTTCGGTCCTATTGAGGCAAAACAATGTTCAGCAAAGCTCAGCCCATGCGACGCCAACTCATACAGCATTTTGACAGCAAGCATAACCAATTATAGTTTACTGCCAAAAACTTTTAACTTGACGACGCCTGAACTGGTGAGAAATTCGGGTTAAAATCTTTCATACATTTCCTCCAGAGGACAGTAGGGATGAAAAAGTCAACATCTCAATCCAAAGCTGGTCCCTTGGTTGTTTGTTCTTACTGCAGTATGCTGCTCACAAGGCCCGCAACAAACATTGACAATAGAAACAATCAGTCGAAACATGCCCCTCCGCAAATAAGTCATGGCATCTGCCCGGACTGTATGCTGACAAATCATCCCACGGAATATCTTCTCATCCAGAGAGAGCAACGCTTGCGAATCAAACACGCCTTCCTCCATAATTTACCAAGTTTTAGAAAAAAATATCTCTAGCGAAAGGCATCACTCCATTCATTTGACCCCATGTTCCCAACCAGATCGTTCAGCCTGATCTGTTACAAAAACGTTACAGCCCACTTGACGAGCGATTTAAATAGAGCCAATAATAGTTTGCCTGATACGCTTTGGTCAGTTAGATTCTACATTCAACAAGCGAATATGTTTGCTGCCTTATTGTGAGCAATAAATTCGTCTCTGCTGTCAAGAGATTCAACATGGACGGTTTTTTTCTCTTTTGTACCGATGGTGAAAATGATGCTTTCTGCATTCAATCTACATGTCCCACCTAAAATCCTCTTTGGTCCTGGAAAACTGAACCAACTCCAAGAAGAGATTACCCGTCTCGGCAATCGCCCGTTACTCGTATCAGGAAGCAGGTCCTTTAACAAAAGTGATTCGTACAAAGAGCTGCAGTCAACATTTGCCAAGCTGAATCTGTCTGTTGCAACTGCCCATATCGGATCTGAACCTTCACCTGAGCTGATAGATGAAATTGTGACCACTCATCAAGACTCAAACAGGGATATGGTGATCGCCATTGGAGGCGGGTCTGTTCTTGATGCCGGAAAAGCTCTTTCGGCAATGCTTGTTGAAAGAGGATCTGTCACCCGTTTTCTCGAGGGTATAGGAACCCAAAATCCCACAGGGCGCAAACTTCCCTTTATTGCCGTGCCAACCACATCAGGGACAGGCAGTGAGGCGACAAGCAATGCTGTTATCAGCAGCATTGGCGAAGACGGTTTTAAAAAATCGCTCCGCCACGATAGCTACATTCCAGAACTTGCACTGGTGGACCCGAACCTCACCCTCTCCTGCCCGAAAGAACTTACGGTAGCATGCAGCATGGATTGCTTTACCCAGTTGGTGGAAGGCTATCTCTCCACTCACGGATCGAGCATAACCGATGCCTTAGCCCTGGATGGCATACGGGTGGTCCACAGATCTCTCCTGCGAGTCTGCACCGACGGCAGCATCATTGAAGCGAGAACGGATCTCGCCTATGGAGCATTATTATCAGGAATTGTATTGGCCAATGCAGGTCTGGGGACTATTCACGGCTTTGCTTCGGCTATTGGTGGATATTTTACAATCCCCCACGGTGTGGTTTGCGGTACATTGATGGCGACGGCTAACAAGATGACCCTTAACAGCTTGAGAAGTCAGGGAGACAAGACAAATTGCCTACAAAAATATACCAATATTGGACGCATCTGCTCAGGGGAAGAAAAGAAAACTGACACCTGGTTCCAAGACTTTTTTACTGAAGAATTAGAGCTATTAACTGACGAGCTGGCCATTCCGAAGCTTGGTGTCTTTGGGGTAACAACGGATGACATCAATAAAATTGTTGGCCAAACCGGCAATAAATACAATCCGGTCAGGTTGTCAGGGAGTGAACTCGCCGAGTTATTGGAAAGCAGGATGTAGAAAAACGGTGGTACGCCATAAGACGGCACACTCTTTCAACTGTAGCCTGCCACGTTTATCCCGTGACAAAATCCAACGCCCGGTATATTTCTTCCTGTTCGTCAAGAATCTCTTTGAGGATAGCTATGGTAGTCATAGGGTTCATGAGTACCACGCGCAGTACAACACACTTCTCCGGCTGGCCATGCAAACCTTTCAAGGTGGTTCTTGAAACAAAGCTATTGCCAGCCTCCCTCTGATTTCTCTGCAGACTGATGTTGATTTCATTCACAGTTTCGTAGACTATTTTCTTCTCGTCCTCGCTTTTACCCGTCAGTTTATCTCGTAGGGCTGCTGGAAAGAGTCTGTAGGTCAAAATATTCAAGACAGGGCAAGAGGTCAGTTCGAAATCGACTCTTCGCTCTATTTCATCAGCGAATTTATGGGCAACGCGAATACCGTTTTCAACCAGTAGGGCGTATCCACCAGATCCCATTATTTTCAGAGCACTATCCAGAATTAAAGAGTTCGCCTCTCGGGAACCGGAGAGTGACTTAATACCAAGATCCACCGATCCCGGTCTGTTTATATAGCGAGAATGATAGGCGATCATATCAAGTGCACGGGGATTTTTAAAATAGAGCATACCGCAGCTCATAGGCATATAGAACTGCTTGTGACCGTCGATGGTCACCGAATCCGCACATTCAATACCACGCAACAGAGCTTTATATTTATGAGATAAGAGTGTCGGCCCTCCCCAGGCTGCATCCACATGAAAATGGATCTGGTTCTGGCTGCAAAGAGCTGCTATTTCCGTAAGCGGATCAATAGTTCCTGTTTCAGTAGCGCCCCCGAGTCCAATAACAGCAAGAATTCTTGTCTTCCCAGTTGCCATGAGACTTTCAATCATACGGGTCAGGTGGTTCAGATCCAAGCGATGTTGTTCATCAACATCAATTGCAATCACATTTTGATTGCCAATACCAAGCACCCCCCCTGCTTTTTGCAGCGAATAGTGCCCCAGACGAGAAACCAGAACAACAGATTGTTCAACATCATAGGCTTTGTAGGCTGCGGTCATTCCCTCCTGCTCCACGCCGGCAAAGCCGTCCTTGGGGCCGAACAAACAATTCCTTGCCACCCATAGCGCGGTGATGTTGGCTATGGTTCCATCTTCTGTAAAACAGCCGAGCGCAGTATCGGTACTTTGAACATGTTCGTCATAAAATGCGCTACTTTGTTGATAAACTAGCCGGTGAATTTTGGCAATAACCTGTTTTTCAACGATAGAGACGACCTTTGATGTCTCTAGTTTCACGACGTTTTGGTTCAGAGCAGCCGTTATGGTTTTCAAGTGAACCATAAAAAATGGGATGGCTGCGGTCATATGACCGACAAAATATGGAGAGGCTACATTCACTGCGTGGGGTGCGATATCCTGAATGAGGTCGGTAATCACGGCGGCCAATGTTTTTTCCGGCATCTCCGGCAATCGGGTATCAGAAAATTGTTCCGCGAGCTCTTTCAGTGATTTTTCTTCAGTAATTCCAACATTCTCCCGCAGGAAATCCTGAAGACCAAAGTGGATCTGCTCCATGTATTTGATGAGCGTATTTTTGGCTTCTGCGTTCTCTGGCTGAATGAACGTGCGATTCAGTGTTTCCCAGTTCACAACCAACACTTTGGGAAGTGTCTCAGCTGTAGTCTTGTCCGTCATGAGCCGTCCTTGCGACTTGAATAATGTAAGCTAACCCCAATAAACGGGAAATAAGTCGGGATTAGTACCTTCACAAAATTATTTTCTGCCATAAAAACGCAGGATATAATTTTTAAGGTACTAAATATTGCAATTGACTAGTCCGTCGGAGATGCGAGGCAACGAAGAGTTAAGGCAAAATGGCCACTTATGGACAGGCGCTAGTTAAACCAGAAACTCTCTCTGACCTTTGTCGTGTAAAAGCGGTTCAACGTATTCCTTTTCTTCATCACAATCAACACATTTCGACCCCATCAACCATCTCTTTTCTCGAATACATTTTTCACTGTAAACCAGACAGACAAAGTTTCACATGAAACAAAATTTGTTTTCTCCCCCCGATGTGCGATGATATTTTGTATAATTGACCATGAAACGCACCTTTTTTCTACAGATGTTTGCTAACTAGAGTCAATCTATGCTTTAATGCTAGACTGGTTAGTACTTTGTACTTCCCCGAAAAAAAATGTCAGGAAAGGATCAGAATGAACTCAGTCAATGGACATATTCTTATAGTCGATGATGAAAGCCATATCCGCGACGTAATCGCTGCAATCGTTGACCTGGAAGGCTATAGTTCTAGCCTGGCGGAAAATGCAGAGACAGCACTCGAACAGCTTCACCAGCAAAACGTTGATTTACTGATAAGTGATATCAATATGCAGGGCATGAGCGGTATGGAACTCCTAGAAATCGCCCTCAAGGAATTCCCTGATCTTGCTGTCATCATGGTGACAGGAGTCGATGACCGGGAAACAGCAATCAAGACACTGCAAATGGGGGCATACGGCTATGTAACAAAACCTTTTCAGGCAAATGAACTCATCATAAATATTTCGAGCGCTCTACGGCGCAGGCAACTCGAATTAGAAAACCGCAGACATAGGGAAGAGCTTGAGATATTGGTGAAAGAGCGTACAGAGGAGCTCCTCAAGTCGAGAGAAGAATCTATCCATATCCTCTCCAAAGCCGGAGAGTTCCGAGACGATGAAACCGCCAAACACACTATTAGAATGGGCCGGTTCTCCGGAAAGCTCGCTCTCCTTTGCGGCTTGTCCGACAAAATGGCAAAAAACATTCGATACGCCGCACCACTACACGATGTAGGAAAGATAGGTATATCCGACACTATCCTCCTCAAACCGGGTAAGCTGACCTACGAAGAATTTGAGATCATGAAGACCCATGCAGAAATAGGCTACCGGATTCTTTCCGAGTCCACATCAGACGTTCTCAGTCTTGGTGCTGAAATTGCGCTGAACCATCATGAAAAATTCGACGGCAGCGGCTACCCTCATGGCCTCATTGGTGAAGATATTCCCATCTCAGGCCGTATTGCTGCAGTTTGTGATGTTTTTGACGCCCTTACTTCCAAGCGGGTATACAAAGAAGCTATGCCTACTGACAAGGCTCTTGATATCCTGAAAGAGGGGAGAGAGAACCACTTTGACCCGCAGGTTCTTGATAGTTTTCTTGCCAATTTTGACTATTTTGCACAAATTAAAAAACGTTTCTCCGACTAAAACAGCTAGGAGCTTGTGAGCGCTTATATCCTTATGTTATAAAAAAAATCCGTATTTCTTGTTTTTTGTGACAGCTTTTACGGAGTAAGGTACTAAACTTTCTTCAGGGGAACGGATGGAAGGAAAAAAACAGCCCGTAAAGGCAAACAGCACCAGGTCTTACAGGCTCTACTTCACCCTGTTGTTCCTGATTTTTGGGGCCATTATCGCTATCCTGACTTCGGTTATAAATTACAAACTCGATGTCAAAAACATAAACCACCAGGTTACAAAAGCTGCAAAAAAGGAGGTTCAGGAAAAACTCAGGGAGCTGGCAAGTTACATCGGCTCAATGGAGAATTACGTCACTGCCTTAAGAAACAACCCTTTGCTTCATGATTTTGCCCTCGCTCCCACTCCCATAAATAAAGCCAATGTTACCTCTCTTTTTCTTGCAATAGCCAGGACAAACCCTGATTTCATGCAGGTCAGGTTTCTTGACTCTACTGGCCGGGAGCGGATACGAATCGACAGAACGGCCGGCAATCAAGCCCCTGAAGTCATTCCAGATGGCAGCCTTCAAGACAAAAGCCATCGATACTATTTTATTGAGTCATCTCAGGTGCTTCCGAATATGCTCTGGTACTCAAAGATTGATTTGAATGTCGAAAACAAACAAATAGAGGTTCCGTATAAACCCGTACTTCGTGTGGCGTCCCCGGTTTATGTTGACCAGAAATTTATGGGCGTCGTCATTTTCAATGCCCATACAAAGGCTTTTCTCAACAGTTTCAAACAAAGCCCCCTTTTCAATATCTCCATCATCGACAAGGAAGGTGAATTTATTGTTCATCATGATGATGAGAAGTCGTGGTCCAAGTACCTGCAGAGCGGCTATACCATTTTTCAGGATCAGCCGGAACACGCTGATGAGATTCTCCACCACATCTCTGCTGAACATCTTACTAAAATTGATAAGGTGTACCTGGTCTCCCTTAAATATTTTTTAAGTCAGGATGAGGCAGCACTCATAATGTCTCCTAGAAAGGAGGCTTTACAGGCTTTACACTCGGAGCAACTCAAAGCAACGTTTGTTATCATTTTCATTATCTGCTTTCTGTCCATACCTCTTGCGCTGCTTCTTTCAAAACTACCATCTACCCTCAACAGAAAAATATCTGCACAAACCAAAGTGCTGACTGAATATATTGCCCTGATTGATGAAAACATTATCACTTCAACCAGCGACCAGGAGGACACCATTTTAGAGGTAAGCAGCGCCTTCACCAGAACCTGTGGTTACTCTAAAGAAGAACTGATAGGACGGCCTTTCAGAATATTGCGTCATGAAAAAACACCAGCACAATTTTATCAAGATGTAAATAAAATCATCAAAAGCGGCCAGATCTGGAGAGGCGAAATCAGGCACAGGGGAAAAGAAGGCAATGAATACTGGACACAATCAACCATATGTCCCAACCTCAATGGGAGGGGCGAAATCACGGTCTTCACAGCAATACATCAGGATATCACTGACCGAAAAAACCTGGAAACAATTTCCGTCACAGACGAGTTGACCGGCCTCTACAACCGCAGGTTTTTTAACACCACCATCGAGCTGGAACTTAAGCGATCCCAGAGAAGCGGTCAGACCCTTTCTTTTTGCATGCTGGATGTCGATCACTTCAAGCAGTATAACGACCATTACGGTCACCAGAAAGGCGATGCGGTCTTAACTACCATTGGCCAGACTCTGCAAAAACTCCTGGGGCGGGCGAGTGACAATTGTTTTCGCCTGGGAGGTGAGGAGTTTGGTGTGATCTTCATAGATCTCGGGCCGGAGCAAGGCTCTGCATTTGCCAGGAAAATACTGGCAGCAATTGAGAGCCTTGGTATTGAGCACCAGTGGAGTAAGGTTGCACCGGTCATAACCGTTTCAATGGGCCTGCTTTCAGTCACCCCGGGCCCGGGTATCACAGTGGACGAAATTTACAAAATGGCAGATGACGCCATGTACTCAGCAAAACAATCGGGAAGGAATCAGGTAGTTTCCAGCCTTTTAAATGCCAGGGTGTAAGCAGCATAGTCATAACAAGCACCCGACTTTTTTTCAAAGACCGGGTGTTGTCATTATTCAGGACATCGTCAGATCCTGCCTTCAACGATGTCGTTTGCGAACTGAGCAGCTCGTAACAGATCGTCCGGATGATCGAGGACGGCTTTACGCTTATCAACCCCCTTGACCAGCAGTTCACCTCCATGTTCTACATCCATGGCATCATAAATATATTTTGTGGTCAGTACACTACACTCGAAAATTCTTTTCCCCTTGGTCGCTGCTGTAGAAATCAGGTAGCCTTTGCGCCCGTCTTCTGGTCGAACACGCTCTTTTAGAAGATACTTTCGAGCCCAACGAGCCTGAAATCTATCACCGAAAATTTTGCACTGGGCCGATAGCCCATAAAAATATACAGGGCTGACCATTAAAATCCTGTCAGCAGCATCCGCCGCAGTATACAGGTCGGTCATGTCATCTTTCACGACACAGTTGCCTGTCTTATCACACCCCCCACATCCCTGACAGGGGCGGAGGCTCAGGTCATTGAGTCGTATATAGTCAACCTGCCCCCCGCTTTGCTCAACTGTTTCTCCAACTTTGCGGGCCAGTGTCTCGCTGTTCCCGCCTTTTCGAGGACTTCCCAATATCACCAACATTTTCATATCCTGTCTCCTATTGGTGCTGCACTTTGTCTTATAGTCAGCTATCACCTCAATTTTGCAGGCGCCTAAAACACACAGATACGCTTAGGTGTCATCACCTCGTATCTTCGGAAAACGTGGCGATTGCAAAATATGGCTATCAGTTTTTTCTAAAAAATGTCTTCAACAATACCACCTTTTTCTATCCTCTGTCAGCAACATTGTCACCATACTCTCTGTTTTTATTCTGTCCTCAATGTGCCTCTCTAACATTTTTTTGCATCTATTCCACTTCCTAGGATTGACACATACTGTATTAGATATATTGTTAAAAAGTAGTTAGTTAGTGACAAACAAGCAACACACATTCCAACCGGAAATTACAAATTTTATAATGTGGAGAAAAGAACCATGAATACAGTGAAACTTATTGCAGGATCTGCCGTTATTCTATCCCTTATAGCGACACCGGTTTTCGCAACCGATAGTGGGACTGCTTCAGCTGCCGTTGCCGATATGGCAGGAAAGGCAAGTACAATGACAGAAGGATCTATCAAGGACCTCATCAATATAAACTCAGCCACCCCAGATATGCTCGCTTCGATTCCCGGTATTGGGCCACAGATTTCTGAAGGAATTGCCAAGTACAGAGAGGCACACGGTGCTTTCAAACAGATCGCAGACCTTGTCAATGTCGATGGTGTTGATGCGGCCCTCTTGGAGAAAATCAAACCATTTTTGACTATATAGTGTCTACATGAAAACCTGTAAATTTCCTCAAGTTCGAGGCGTGCGATAATTTTAATCAGAAGAACACATTAAGTATTTCGGAGTCTCGTACCTCGCTTACCTGAGGATTAAAATTTGAGGTAAACGAAGAAATTGGGGAAATTGGCGATTTTCGGTCGAGCACTACCCCTCCCTTCTACGTTTACCTCATAGTCAGCCGCCTTCCTGTACAACGATGACAGCTTTTACGAAACAAGGTACTAATGACGGGTGATCCTTGAAAACGCTTCACCTTCCGGCGGTTCACATTCCATTACAAACTCAGTCCAATCCCATGGAGCATTCAATATTTTGATACCAACTCGTTTTGTATAGTTTTCCTCGTCAACCCATTTTGACGTGGCCAGCATTTTGAAATTTCGACCTTTTGTTGAAACAACAATCGACAAATTGTTCACTTGGTCATTGAACCTCCGAGAAATATCATCCAACAATAAACCAACCCGAGAAATATCAGTCACCGTCCCCGAAAAGAACCCAACTCCATCCGAAACATCAACACGCACATCCGGTATTTCCATTCTCCTGTAGCGTCGCTTATCCATGTCGGCCCTCATTTCTATCAAAAATCGCACGTGTTTTCAACATTGGTTTCAAAGAAAAAACCCCGTAACCAAAAGCCCTAAATCTAACCAAACAATAGTGTTAATAAAGTCTATTTACAAGCATATTAAGGAAGAAAAGACATCAGTCAGTAGCCGCCTCTCCCCACTTTCTCATAAATATTTTGGCCTTTTGCTATGTTTCCAACGGTACTCATTGAGCAGTCGATTATGAATGTTGCACGTTCATAACCGACTAAAATTCTTTTATTTTCTCAAGGCTTCGGCAATGGCATCACACACATAATCAATATTTGAAGACGTCAAACCAGCCAGATTTATCCGGCCGCCACCGACAACATAGATACCTTTACTTTCCCGCAGCCAGTCAACAATATCATCGTTGAGTCCGCTAAAAGAGAACATACCACGCTGTTGAGTTATATAGGAAAAGTCCTCTTTCACACCTCTCCTGGTGAGACCTTCAACCAGTGAAGCACGTATATTTTTAATGCGATCCCGCATTGCACCAAGCTCTTCCAGCCACTGTTTGTGCAGCTCGGGAGTGTTCAAGATTGTCGATACCACCAGACCGCCATGTGCGGGAGGATTAGAGTAAAGAACCCGGATGGTTCCCTTCAAATGACTCATGGCAATTGCAGACTCTGCACCATTTGGGCTCACCACAGTCAATGCACCTGCTCTTTCATTATAAAGGCCAAAGTTTTTTGAGAAAGAGCTGGCTACGAAGAAATCAATACCAGAGGCTGCAAATTCTACAACAGCACAACGATCTTCATTTACTCCCTCACCGAATCCCTGATAGGCAAAATCCAGGAAAGGAACCCAGCCGACCTCTTTTCCGATGGCAGCAACTTCTTTCCACTGAGCATCTGTCAGATCGACACCACTGGGATTATGGCAGCAGGCATGAAGAAGGACGATGTCTCCCGCTGGAACACTTTGAAGACTGGCCACCATCGCCTCAAAATCCACAGCCTTTGTCTCTGAGTTGTAGTAACCATATTCAGCCAGCTCAAAACCGGCAGACTTAAAAACCCCTTTATGATTTGCCCAGGTAGGGTTGCTGACCCAGACTTTCGCTTGAGGATAGAATTTCTTCAAAAGGTCACCACCAACGCGCAGTGCACCGGTTCCACCCGGAGCGTGCGCAGTCGCCGCTCGCCCTGAAGTTATCACTTCATTGGCCTCTCCAAAGAGCAGCTGTTGAACACCTTTGGTATAAGAGGGATCTCCTGAAATAGGAAGGTAGCTCTTTGAACTTTCCGTTTCTACCAAAATTTTTTCTGCCGCTTTCACTGATTGTAGAATAGGCGTTGTACCTGCATCATCCTTATATACCCCCACGCCAAGGTTCACTTTATCGCTGCGGGTATCATTTTTAAATGCCTCGGTTAATCCCAAAATAGAATCAGCAGGTGCGGCCTCAATATTTTTCCACATATTTTCCTCCGTTAGGAAAGTAATTTATCTTATATAAAGCGAAGGTACAAAATTTTTGCGAACAGTGTCAACAAGAATGACTGAGCCAAACAACTTATTTAAGGGAAAATGAAGAAGCCCGGCCCAGTGCTGAGAACCTATAAAATTCGAGTAAAGGCAGGAGACAAGGTATCGTGAATCAGCAATCAGTTACTCTTTTTCGCAGATGCTGATTCACGACGGGAGAAAAGATCAGGCTATTTTATAACCGCTGATCAGTTGTTCAAGACTGCCCGAAAGCCCCTTCAGGTCGGAAGCATTTCCCTGGACTTGGGTGCTACTCTGGTTCAATTCATTTGCTGCAGCATGTACATCTGTAATATCTTGTGTAATTTCAGCTGCAACCGTTGCAACCTGGGCTATATTCGCTGTAACTTCCTGAATTCCAAGAGATACCTCCTGCTCCTTAATGTGTTCCTTCACCAGAGCAGATATTTCATGCAGGGTGCCCCGCACTCCGGCAAACGCAGGCAGACTTTCCGCTTGATATATCTTCAACAGATCGCCTGAACTCACCTCCCGGTCACCACCCTTCTCGCTCAAAAGCCTCTGCATATTTGCCGCACTGGCATGAAGATCTGCATGAGGGGTTTTGATCTTGGCAAGAAGCCCCGTCACTTCAGGCACAAGTCCCTCTGCAAATGCTTTCTGCTCTGTGTCGTTCAACCATTTCCCGAGTTTACACTTGTTCTGATCTATGCCAACAGAAAGTGTGCTCTCGTTTTTGTTCAGGAGAAACGAACTTACCCCTGAAGCCCATTGCATATGATCAATTTCTCTGTGAAGCACAGTACTATCCAGCCCTAAAAGGTCACTCATTTTTTTTGCTTCAACAGACTCGGTCGTTACCCCTCGTACACCAAACCAACCGACCAAAATGAGTAAAAAGAGTAATATTGCGAGCATTATTTTTTGTAAATAACGAAGAGTTTGGGCGAAAGACATTCTCGGACAAGCTCCTAAGTGGCTGTGGTGTCGTCCGTTGTACTCCAGGGTAATCACACCTAGCCAACTGATTACTTTTCTCTCGTGTATGGCCAGGCCATGATTCCTCCTTCCATGACTTTGACATTCGTCCAACCATGAGCCTCAAGAATCAGAGCCGCTTCATAGCCACGCAAGCTAATCTTACAAAAGCAGATAATTTCAGTATCCTTATCTGCGGGCAATTCGTTTAAGCGCCCACGAAGAGCACCAAGAGGAAAATACTCTTCACCAATCCCGAGTCGCAAAAATTCGTACTCATCGGGACCTCTACCATCAACAAAAAAGATTTTTTCTTTGGCTTGGATTTTCAGGTATACTTCTTCGGCACTGATGGTATTAAACCTTCCCAAAATTTTATTGTCAAGGATGTGAGCTGAAACAATAAAATGATCTATTGCCAGGGAAAACGGTGGTGCATATGGCAAATCAGCACATTTTAGTTGTGATAACGTCATGTTACCCTGTATCGCCATAGCTGCAGTTGCTAACTGCCTGCTTACATCGCCACTTCCAACACATTGATAACCACGTATTTGCTTTGAATCTGTGTCCACTAAGATTTTGCTGATCAGCAGTCCCGCTCCCATAAAACCCGGTTTATCCGGGCTGGCATTGACAACGGTGGCAATATTTAGCATGCCGTTTGTCTTCGCCGCTGTTTCACTAATCCCCGTAGAGCCGGCACCAAAGTCAAATACTTTGCAAATTCCTGTCAGGATGGTTCCGGGGAATATCTCTGTACTGCCAGTCATGGCATTTTCACCAGCTACCCTGCCCTGAAGATTTGCCAGATCACCCATTGGAGCCAGTGTATTCTTTCCGGTTATGATATTTTTGACCTCAACACAATCACCCGCAGCATAAATATTCTCATCAGACGTCATCATAGAGTCATCGACAAGAATACCCCCCAAACTTCCGATCTTAAGGCCGGACTCCATTGCCAGTTTACTATTCGGCCTGACCCCCGTAGCAACTACGGCTACTCCGCACTCTATAATCGTACCATTCTCAAGCACCACTCCTGCAAGTTTTCCAGCTTCGCCAACAAAAGACTGCACGGCGCAATTGGTGATGACCTTAACCCCCTTGCTTTTCATATGATTTTCAACAAGCATTGCGAGCTGCGGGTCAAGGAACGGAAGGATATGTGGCGCCATTTCGACCACGGTCACATCAAGACCTGACTCTCTCAGTGCCTCACAGGCTTCAACTCCGATAAGGCCCCCACCCATGATCACCGCATTTTTAACTACACCATCATCTCTGATCTTACGCAAATAATCTGTGTCAGCCATAGACAGCAGGGTCGTCACTCCCTCCAAATCCAGACCAGACACCGGAGGCTTGATAGGCGTGGTCCCAGTTGCCAGGATGAGTTTATCGTAACTGACATCTGTACTCTCTCCTGTCTTCAGATTTTTACAGACTACGGTTTTTTTCTTCCGGTCGACGGACACAACCTCCGTTTCCGTCATAGCCATTATATTTTTAGTCTTCTGAAAGAAGACCGGATCACGAACAACTCCTGTCGGGGTCGCAAGCAGCATCTTTCTGTCATCAAATACACCACCCACAAAATATGGATAACCACACGAAGCCATAGAAAGATCTGGATCTTTCTGAATGATCATAATCTCTGCTTCCTGATCGAGCCGCCTTGCCTTTGCCGCAGCCTTTGCACCTGCAGCGGACCCACCAACAACAACAAGTTTTCTTGCTTTCATCCTTCCTCCTCAAATTATTTCAACTACTACAAAGTGTTATTATGTTCATATGCCAAAAACTCAATTATAGTCTCTTTTTTTGCCTGCATTGTCAAACACAAAATTATTTGAAGTTGCCAGGAGAATCTAGCTGATTACAGACGTTACCAAGTGATACAACAGGAAGGTGAGCGCCCAACAGCATTTTGCAATGCTATATAGGTTATATGGAAGAGGACGGATGTAAAAGGCAACATAAAAGCCCCAAACCTTTATATGCTGGGTATTTTATTCCTCGCTGTATTTCATTGTCTCTTGGTGACAAGCAAGGCAGTGTAGGATAGGCATAAAGCTATCATAGTAATAGCCATTAAACATGGCTTAACCTATTTCTGCATAAATAATGGCCTCATTAACGCCAATCTGAAACTGGCAAAGGGAACAACGGTAGTTGTATTCCTCGGGCGGTGGGCCGAACGGTATGTCCAGTTCTCTCTTCAATCCACTTCTTAACTCCATACTTATCCTGCTTAATTTGTTCTTTCTCATCAAAGACGTATCCAAACTTCGGAAACCAAATCTCCAACAAAATCAGTTATCCAGCACAATACTTACAAACAAAAGAGTCTTCACCTGTAATAGAAAGTTACTTCGTTCGTGGATCTCGCCCGGTCTCAAACATCTCGAAGAGATCATAGAAGAGCTTGGTGACTGTGCTGAAATGAGTAGCTGAACCCGAACTGGCATAAGCCTTAGTCAATTCCATCGCTTTGGCGATGCTTTCTTGACTTCCTGCAACATTGGGATCTTTCATCGCCTGGGCGAGTCTTCTGCCGATATCGTCTTCCACAGTGATTCCTCTTTTCCTCAATTATGTCATTACTGAAGTTTGAAAACAGCCGGAGATAAAGAGGGACGGCTAATCCGCCCAACTCAATCGCTCTTTCTATTACAGACTGAAATTGCTTTTCGATTGAGGTTCTCGAGAAATTTCGACAGCTTTTTCTCTGCGTTTCTAATCACATTGGTAATCTTCACATCATCAAGAGCCCCAACAACCGTCCCACAAGCGACGCACTGAATAAGACAAAATTTCTGGCCATTTTTTGTTGTGACATGAACCGCTTCGAATTCATGATATTCACATGATGGGCATTTGGATTTAGCCATAACCATACCTCTTCAATGGATTAAAACCTTTTCCGCTAACATAACGCTTAAACCACACCGATTCAAGGTTCACGTTACTGATGTTTGCCAAAACCTCTATTTCAAGCACCAAACATTCCAGAGCGCCATTTCAGTCCAATCATCCTCATTTGAAGACAGTACTTCAATTTTGCCAGTCAAACTGACCCTTCGATTTTCTCGTATTTCCGGCAAGTCGGCTGTTAGCTTCAGAGATGCAAACCGCATAATAGGGACAGGTGGTCAGCTGCAAAAAGGAAACGTTCCACCCGCTTTACGAAATTGTTTTGTTAATTTTCTTTTCAGCTGTAGTCGATTTAGATAAGTAAAAGGAAAGCGAGTAGGTTTTATCACTTTATGTTCTACATCTTTGCCTGGGAAAAGAATATCTAAAATATGACTACTCTCACGGGGTAAAAACGCCACCGTACAACCAGCACAATATGTCAACAACAGAAGACTGCCGGCTTCGTTTAGCCTTTTCTTTTTCCAGCCATTTCCTTTACCTCCGGTAAGATTACTCACCGCACCTCCTTCACCGCAGCACTGAGTACTCCTACCGTTGTGAGCCATTTCTGTGACGGCCAGTCCCCTGCCTTTAGCAAGTTGTCTGACCTCTTGCTGTATTTCTGGGTCGAAACGAAGTACGCAAGGATCATGGACAGTGCACATACGTGGCTCTATTCTCATTTGACAGTTGTCGTCAGTTGCCAATTCTTTGCTCAGCCTCAGCTGTGAATAGGCAATGGTTACCTTGATATCACCGCCATATTTGCGGAAAATTTGAAAACAGTTTGGACAAACCGTTATGACCTTTTTCACACCATGATCCCGTAAATCTTCAATTTTTCGACCAAAATTTTCAAGAAAATCTTGTTGACGGCCCAGGTCATGGGATGGCTTATTACAGCAATTCAGCACAAAACCCAAACGAGGAATCTGTTTATTTAGGAAATCAAATAGTTCCAGCGTCTGTTTTGGACGAATAGCAGGAAGCGTACAACCAGGAAAGAAAACAGTGGTGCAACAATCGGGTAAAAGAAGACAGGAAAAAGCCCGGGAACTCCCTATTTTTTCATAGTTCAGTATACTTTTATGTCCCTTGAAATGACCGTCGCCTTGTCTCACAGCAGCTCGTCGAAGACTGATAAACATTTCTTTTACCGCCAGGTTCGCAGGACAAACAGCAGAACAGAGACCGCAGAGGTTGCAGTAATAGCTGTTTCTGCAACAGGCTTCATCACCTGAAAGGTAACTTTTTGCTATTTTGCCAGGTGTACCATACTGCTGCAGAAAGTCACATTCTCTTACGCAGACTCCACACTCGGTACATTGTTCAGCAACACAGCCAATTGTCTCTGTTTCTATACCAGTAAGATCGATTGTTTCTTGAGAAATATTTATAGGACTCTGACTTTTGAGAGGGGTATTGTTTACACTATTCATTAAAGAGAAAACGGCTATTTATAGACTGGTACTGTCTTAAGGCGGACTATCCAAAACGATATCAGAAACCCGCCACAGACCCTGGGCCATGTTTTCCGACACCACAAGGAGACAGGGAAGGGAAAAATCTTCAGACTGGTCTGTAAGCTTATTGGGCTACTGGCTGAGCCTTGATTTTGTCCTCAGTTGAATCAACGAGATCTTTAACACCAGCGGAGATCAAATCAGGTTTCAATACCAGTCCCAACTTTTTTTCTCCTCGTCCGTCAACAAAAGTATTCTCATATTGGACATTCGTTTTCTTCAAAATCTGTAAACTGCTGTCCAAAAGAACGAAGTGATAGCTTAGCAAACCATACCCTGCTGCTGCCGCAATAATAAGTGCAAGTAATGCTTTCATATTACCTTCCCATTTCCTAGTCTATTTTACTGGAGATATGGTCGCCTTTTGAACTATTCCAGGACAACAACCATACTTTCCTTCACTCTGATTCTCCTGATATAACAAACGTTACCTTTCAACGCAACGTTGGTACACAATGCCTCTATAAAAAAGAATAGCAAAGGGTGTACCAAAGATACATCAAAAATTGCTTGTGCGCCATTACAACGACTTATAATGTCAGCGGTCACTCTGAGATGTACCAAACGTGACCATTTGAAATGGCGCCTTATTTTCTTCAAAAGTAATGAAAAACGTACTTCTTTTCTTTCTGTATATTGTTTTCTTCTTCTAAGTTGCTGAATATTGGGTGTATGGCTGATGTTTGTGTTCGGGTGCTACAGTCAGGCACCTCCATTTTTATCTGGCCATGAATTGTACATTTTCGCACGGTCGCTAACATATTTATGCGCGAAACAAACAGCTTAGGCACGATTTTTTTTCTTGTACTAATAGGAAATACCTATCCGACGACATAAAATCTATAGGCACAAAATATTTTACAACCAATAAAAACACTGTACTCTTAGTGCTTCGCGACATAAGAGAGAATTTTTCCCACACAGATCCACCCTCTACAAAGTTAGGAACAAGAATGATACATTTATTTCCATTTTTAATCACCGTACTCTGTATTGCACTACCTCATTCCGTAACGGCGACGACACAATCATCAGGCACCATCACCATGAATTTTGACCTTTCAGCTCACCCTGTTCACAAAGAGGCCAAACTCTGGATTCCCTACCCGGTCTCTGACAATGATCAATTGATAACCAATATTTCGGTGAAAGGAGACTTTACTGAATCCGCGGTTTATACAGACCAGAAGTACTCAACCCCTATGCTCTACGCTCACTGGGAACCTGATTCTACAAACCGCACCATAGAAGTCAAATTTGATGTCACAAGGCAAGAGATTGTTAGAAAAGATTTTCCTAAAAAAGAGGCGGCATGGGATACTGCGGATTATGCATTATATTTGGCAGCCACAAGTCGTGGCCCAATTGACGGTGTAGTAAAAGAACTTGCAGACGACATCGTCGCAGGAAAAACAAGCGTTTACAACAAAGCCAAGGCAATTTATGACTGGATTTGCATAAACATGTTTCGCGACCCTGAAACAAACGGTTGTGGTCCCGGCGATGTATGTTCCCTGCTACTAAAGCCAGGAGGAAAGTGTACTGACATCCATTCAGTTTTTGTCTCCCTTTGCCGCGCATCCGGGGTCCCTGCCCGCGAAGTTTTTGGTATTCGTCAAAGCAAAAACGAACATGAGGATGTGACTACATGGCAGCACTGCTGGGCAGAGTTTTACTTACCAGGGTACGGCTGGGTACCTGTAGACCCTGCGGATGTACTCAAAATGATGTTGAAATACAAGCTCGACCTTGATGACACGGAAACGAAGAAATATCAGGATTACTACTGGGGAGCATGGGATGCCTACCGGGTTAAACTCGCTGTAGGCCGCGATCTCATCCTCACTCCCCCGCAAAACGGCGATCCTATTAACACCTTCGGTTATCCGTATGCCGAGATCGGTGGAGAATCATTAGACTGCCTTGATCCCGACACTTTCAAATACCACATCAGCTATCAAAAATAGACAGGGTCCAAAATACACTTCTCTCAAAGGGACTAATACAAACAGTTAAGCCCTTTTGAGGGAGCTCGCGAAACTCCGAGAAATCTAATCAAGGTACCATTAAGAATCAGGTAAAAAGGTAACCACTGTCCATGGATGGTTACCTTTAGGTTCACGTGTTCTCACAAACTCAGTCCAATCTTTGGGCGCATCAATAATCTCCACTCCCATCTCATTTTTGAGGCTGCTCTCACTTATCCACCTTGGCATGGCAAACAGCTTAAATTTTTGCCCACTTGAGATAACGATTATTGACAGTATCTCATTTGGCTTATTGAGGCTTTGAGGAATATTATTTAGCAGCATCCCATCCTGGGAGACATCGTTGACCGTCCCTGAAAAAACCTCTGCCCCACTCGCTACCTCTACCTTCAGGTTGGGCATTACAATCCTATGGTGTTTTCGCTTGTTCATTTCTCACCTCCACTTGTTACATCACAACCAAAACAAAAAGCAACACACCAAATACTATAGACTACGTCACGAAACAATCAAGAAGTAATGATCTTTTTACTTGTGCTTTGGTACCTTACTCCGTAGAATCTGTGACAAAAACAAGAAAATACGGATTCGGTTTTATCTTATACTGTTATAAGCACTCACAAGCTACTTACTGTTTACCGGTGTTAGTACCTCAGAAGTTCAATCGACGTCTTTGCTTATCTCTTATTTTTTTATGAATGAATTTCTAAGGTACTTATACCCGTCGAGTGAGTACTGAAAAGAGTCCCGACTTATTTCCCGTTTATCGGGGTTAGTCATGCATAGAACGTCGCTCCACATTTGCAATTATCTTAGCAAGTGAGTCTTTTTTATATCTCCAGGGGCGCCGGTTGTGAACAAGCTGAGTCAGTTCTTTCAGCTGGCTTGGTGTCCCTTCGTGGATCACATACTTGACGATCCTTTTTAGCTCTGCTTCGTCAACAAAAGTACGCACTATAAATCCCCCATCAATAGAAAAAGTTGCTGTAAACCCTACCACAGGGTAACAGCGAGATCTTACAATTTTCCTATAATCACCTGGAGGGTGTGAAATATTATGTGTTTTTGATAGATTTTCTGCATTTTGTCTCAATTTCATCAACTTGAAGTGGAAAATAGCAGTACTGCGGTAGCTACCTTTCACAGAGCCAGTAAAAATTAAATGGCGGAATGACCAGGCTGTTTTTGAAAATATCAGGACTCTCTCCTCGATACAAATCGACAAGGAGACGGTGTTGAATTCTCAAGCTCCCGAGATCATCGAAATTGAGATGCTGAGGCTTATTGCTGAAATTGGCGACCACCAACACCTGCTCACCTGGCTTAAGAAGATGATAACGACCAAACACAAAAAGATGAGGATTTTCTACTTCAATCAGCTCACGATTGTTAAAATCAGCAAAAACTTCGATTTCTTTTCTAACTGCCACCATTCGCTTTATGGCGCTGAAAAGTTCATATTCTACAGTTCCAACGGTATTCCGCTTGTCTGATTTTTGCCAATCAATCGAGGGTCGGTGCACCCAGCGCGAATCTCCTTTTTTATAGGGATCGTTAATATAAGAATCATCGTTCAGGGTGCCAATTTCGTCTCCGTAGTAGAGTAGAGGGATACCTCCAAAGGATAGAATCATGCCATGCAAAAGCAGGATCAGTTTTATAGAATCGTTGATCCCCTCCCCATCACCGGCTTCCAGGGCATATTCCAATCCAACCAATGAGGCAAGAGAACCGGAAATACGCGAATCGCCAGTTTTGCTATTCTGCCCAAAAGGCAAGCCGCGGGCGTGAGAATCATCAAACTTACCAATAAAATAATCAATCAGAAATTTTCGATGCCGGTTTGGTTCATAGTCGCAGAACAGGATATCACGGTCATCAAACCCCAGACCGATATCATCATGACACCGGATATAATTGAGCCAGGTGGCACGCTCAAGCTTTACAGGCAGGTTCTTAATCCCCTGATTTAAGAGACGAGTATTTTTTGTTGCCACAGCGTCCCACAACAGCGCCATGAACGTTGCATTGTACGCGATCTCGCACTCCTTGGCGATAACAGCGTCCTCTCCAAAATACTTGATCACCTCCACCGGCGCCACGATCGCCTCAGCAATAAAAACCACACCCGGTGCAGTGACCTGACAACAGTCTTTTAGCAGCTGAAGAATTAAATGTGCTTCGCGCTCATTCTGGCAGGTACTGCCAATTTTTTTCCATAAAAATGCTACGGCATCAAGTCGCAAGATATCAGCTCCCTGGTTTGCCCAGAAGAGGATAATATTGAGCATCTCGATAAAAACCGACGGATTGCTATAGTTGAGATCCCACTGAAAATCGTTGAATACCGTCATTACCCAGCGACCCATCTCCTCATCCCAGGTAAAATTACCAGGTGCCGTTTCGGGAAAGATCTCCGGCATGCTCTGCTCAAACATATCGGGGACATTTCGAGTTTCAAAGGTGTAATAATAGTCTCGATACTTTTTCTGACCCTCCCTGGCACAGGTCGCCCAATAATGCTTGTTAGAGGTATGGTTAACCACAACATCGAGTACCAGAAGGATGTCACGTTTTTTCATCTCTACGGCCAGATCTTGCACATCTTCCAAGGTGCCAACCTCAGGGTTGATCTCACGAAAATCGCTCACAGCATATCCGCCGTCACTGCTCCCTTCTGGACAGCGCATAATCGGCATCACATGCACCAGGTTGACACCCAGCTCCTGAAAATAGTGCAGTCGCTCCTGCAACCCCTTTAAAGTGCCAGCAAACCCACTGCAGTAGAGGGCCATTCCGACCCATTGTTGGCTGAGAAACCAGTTGTAATCCTTTTCTCTGTCAAGATCTAATCGGCGCAGGTTTTTGGGCCGCTTAATATATAGCCGGGCCATTGTTTCAACAAGATGCTGTGCCTGTTCAGCAAAATCATCCCGATCACCGTAAAGCTTTTGAAACAGCGAGTGAATACCATAAAAATTTGCCCCGAGCCGAGTATAGAAATGCCGCAGATCCTGCTCAGAAATTTCCGGCTTTATACGGTTTAGGATATCATTGAGAAGAGTATGGGAAACCTGTTCATACATAAATTACCTATACTTACTTGTAACTACATGAAAAACACCCTGCTCGATACTACCAGCAAGCAAGATGTTAAATTTTCAATGAAGGGTATCTTCAAAATTATTCACCATCAGGAGGTGAGTCAAAGAGGATTTTCTAACAAAAACCGAACCACTTTGATTTTCTCTCATTGCATCATTTTTTTAGTGACTTCCGGGGCGAAAAAAGCCACCCCCTGCACAACACCGGCTGCATAATTACCTCCCAGGGGAGACCACTCCTGCTGTGCGATATAAAGAGTTTCAGGACAGCCGTTCTCCTCGACCAACTTTACAGCCTGACCTTTAATTTCCGATTCAGCATTGGCTACAAGTATTGAACGAACAGAGCTTCCGAGCACAGGTAGATCGTTGCCGCTGTCACCAGCAAAAACAGTCTCATCCGGTTCGTATCTAAGGTGCTGTTGCAAAAATTCTATAGCGTGCAGCTTAGTCGCATTGCGCGGCAGAATATCTATCAGCCCAACCTGTTCAGGCTCGTCAACACTCCAGATCACACTGACGGCCACCCCCATCTGAGCGAATCGACCTTCGATTTCTAAAAGGACTTTTTCTGCCTCTGCGTCCAAGGCTAAATAATAGCTTAACTTTAAATTACTCTGTCTGTCCTCTTCCTGCAGACTCAGGTCGGAAATCCCCCAGAGCGCCTTCTGCAGTTGGAGATGAGTTCTTCCTCGCCAATCTCTGACTATCTGATCTTGCCAGGTAAACATTTCGTTCCATGCCCTTTGAGCCCGCTGGTATATTTTTGTTCCGACATCAGTAATGACATATTCAGGTTGAGGCAGATTGTATTCCGAAATTGCCTGAAGAACCAACTGCAGGTGGCGCCCGGTAACGTAAACCAGGCAGACAGAAGACAATCTGCAAAGCTGCCGAAACTGTTCCCGACTATTCCTGTTTTCCGGCTGTCGACCGTTAGGTATAACCGTTCTGTCCATATCAGTACACAGAAGCAATCTATCCGACATCTTCACTTTTCCTTGTCTCTCGTGGATCCTCACAGTTACCAAAAAAATCATAGTAGTCGAGGGCTTCAAGAATTCCAGCAGAGTTTGCTTTTTCGGAAAAATAGATTCGTTCAACATCAACAAGCTGCGACAATTCTTCATGGTGCCGGTTGGCAACTACAGCGGCCAGCGTGTTGCCGCGCATCATATCCTCATCGGCCCCTGACCCACCTGCAACAAAAACAGTCTCCAGAGAAAGGTTCAACTGCTCGACCACATAGCGTAAAGCCATACCTTTTGAAGCGCGCAGGGGAAGAATATCCAAAAACTGCCCAAATGCGATTTTCACAACAACCGCCTGCTCTTCCTGGTGTAGCAGTTGCTTAATTTCCTCAATATCTGCCTGTTCCGGATCAATATAATAGCTCAGCTTGAAGCGACTCTGCTCAACATTGGGTTGAATTTTCAGACCGGTAAAATCCGTCAGAATATTTTTTAATATCCGCCGCGACCATTGATGATCAATATGCCATGCCCAGGCTGTATCAGCGGTCAGTTTGGGTGCATGATAAATTTCTGTTCCACTGCTCGTGAAAAGCACGTCCGGTTGTGGGATTTTGTGCTTCTTCATCAATTTTAAAGCGGAATCGAGTCGCCTTCCGGTAGCTATGATAAAGTAACTGCTGGTTCTCTGGTACCGGATGAGTTCTGCCAGTTCCTTGAGTGACTCACTGTCACCGATCAGATTATGGTCAAGATCGCTGACGATGGCACGGTCTCGATACAAGCCGGTACGCATTTTTACCGGTATACGCAATAGCTGCTCTGAGCGCTCAGCTATCGGTTTAATGATTTTCACATATTGCCTGGCGTGTGCCTCCCAAGAATAGTTCTCCTGAACGCCGTACGCCCCCTGCTTGGCACATTTTTGCCATAATTGAGGGTCCTTTAGCAATGTTAACAGCGCTTCAGTAATGGTCTCCGGTTCCAGGGCGTCGATCAAAAATCCATTTTTGCAGTTACTGATAATATCCTGTGGTCCACCATCTTCAGTAGCAACAATAGGCAATCTACAAGCGGCCGCTTCAATTAAAGTCAAACCGAAAGGCTCAGTGAGTGCCGGATTAACGAAAATCCCACCGGAAGCAGCAGCAATCCGATAAATCATTGGAACCTGTTCACGCCTATGATGTTTTGGCAGGGTCACCTTTCCATACAGATCGTAACGATCAATTGCAACCAACAGCTCATGGAACACTTCTTGAGCTCCTTCTTCAAGGTCATCTATGTCCTCGCGGTTTCCTGCGATAATCACAAGGTTAGCGCTTTCTTGGAGTTCAGGGGATTGCCCAAAAGCATCAATGAGCGCACCAATGTTTTTTCGTCGATCCGGTCGTGAAAGAGCAAGAATGATCGGTTTTGAAGGCTCTTTGAGATGGCACGTGAGTTTTCCAAAGAGAGGACCTTGTAGCTCGTTGCCTTCTGGTGGTGTGAATTGGTCGAGGTTTGTGCCAGGTGGAACGACACGCATCTGGCCCGGCTGGTAATGATCATACAGTTCATACTGTTCAGTAATTTCCTGGTGGGTGCTGGTTATCACCCTTTCTGCTGTAGCCAGGGTCTGTTCTTCGGCGTCTATTCGCCGACTCATTTTGAAGCGAGTCTCGATCTCCTGCGCCTTCAGACCGCTCGCCAGCAGACGACTGCGCTTGACGCGGCCAAGGGAGTGACCAGTGTGAACCAACGGAATCCCCAATTGACTAGCCAGATGAGAGCCAACGTACCCGGCATCTGCATAGTGGCTGTGAATGATATCGGGAAAAGAATTATTATCGCGAAAAAAAGCTGTCAGGTTATCCGTAAAAAAATCGAGATGGTCCCACAGATTTTCCTTTGCCAGGTATTCTTCTGGGCCGGCATCAATGCGGACAATCCTTAGATTATCTGCCAGAGGTTCAATTGACATTGCATAATCAGGTGAGATAGAATCATCAACCACCCGTTGAGTTATAAGGTCGACCTTGTCAACACCGGGTTGTATTGCCAAAGCTTGCGCAAGTTCTACTACATACAAGGTTTGCCCACCCGTATCTGCATCGCGGCCCAGTTCAAGATTATGCCAACGAATCAGCCCATGAATGCTTAACAGGGCTATATAAAGTCCAGTTGTTTTTTGAGCCATGATTATACCTTTTCGCTGATATCTATTTTTCAGGTGGTATTAATCTGTTTTAAAAAGCTGTCGGCTGAATACATTAAATATTTCGGAGTCTCGTACCTCGCTTCCATGAGGATTAAAATTTGAGGCCAACGAAGAAATTGGGGCAATTGGCGGTTTTCGGTCGGGAACTAACTACATTATAAACTTCACCCGAGATGGACTCTCCAACACGGAGTCGTCCCTGCTACGAACTCAGTCGTCTAAATCGACAGGATTCCCAGCACATACTGCCCTTATGCGTTTCATAAAATATCATTTTTCTTTTTAAAAACATTATACCTCATGTCCTCTATTCATGTTATGCATAGCTCAAGTACTGTTTTATAGAACAATAATGAGTACTCCCACGACAGATAACCTAACAAAGGAAGAGAGATGAAGTCTATTATTTCTTTTTTAATTTGCTATTTTTTGATTACTGGCACCGTACATGCGTCAATGATTGAGGATTACCAAACGGATAACATCCTTGGAGATAGTGAGACAGGCCTTAATTGGTACAGTGATCCGTACTATTTTAAAGGAAAAAATCGAACGGAAATTTTATTCTTGGTAGATACTTTTTCAGTCATAACAACAAATGGTATTTTGTTTGATGATTGGCGACTCGCTACATTTTCAGAAGTGAGGAGTTTATTTTGGTCAGGTACTTTTTTTGACTATTTTTCGGGTATACAGAGTGTAACTGGACATATTTTTGACGACCCCAATGGCAGTCCCTCCGGCGAACATACAGTCGTAACAAATCACTCTATAGGTGCTCCAGGGACTATCTCCGACTGCTCCGAAATAGGTGCATTTATTGTTACATCCGAGACACCCACATTAATAACGATGCCAACTCCTGAACCAGCCACCGCACTTCTCTTCGGTACTGGCTTTGTCGGGCTCACATGGATAGGCAGAAGACAAAAGCAGTAAGAGTTGATCTCCATTTCTCACGACCAACATCATCATTCGATTCATCTTCCGCCAGTAAGTATTCTTACTGAATAGCTGCCCTCCACTAGTTCGTTATCTGAAAATACACGACAGATGGCACCTTTTCTAGCTCAGGTTATGCACCACGACTTCTTCATCCTCTCCAATTTTTTCTGCCTCGTCAACGAGTTGCCGGTGATGAGTAAAGAGGATGACTTGATTCTTTTTACCAAGTTCGGCCAAGACCTTGAGGGTAGCTCGAGAACGATCGTCATCGAAGTTGATCAGTATATCATCCACAATAAAAGGCATGGGCTCACTGGTTTCCATACGCCATTCAAGTGTAGCCAGACGTAAGGCCAGGTAGAGCTGGTCACGGGTGCCGTCACTCATGCCACTCACCCCAGTCCATTTTCCGTCGGTCCGGATCCCTACAAGGACGGGTTCACCCTTATCATTCACATCAGCCTTCAGGCTGGTAAAGGAGTTCAAGGTCAGCTCAGCAAAATAGTTCGAAGCAATGTGAAGGACCGGATCCTGATGCATCTCCCGGTAGCGTTCGATCTCCTGTTGCAAGATCTTGGAAGAGATCTTTACCCGGGTATACCGCTCAGCAAGCCGCCTGATTCTGGCAAGTTCCTGCTCCATCTTTTCCGAAATTTCAGCAGCCTTACCACTTCCGTCCATAGCTACAAGTTTATTAGAAATCTCTCCAATTTCCTGGGAGATACCATTAATTGCGGGATTTATTATTCCCTCAACATCCTGTCGCAGAGATTCAATCTGGCTCGGTAACTCATCCGCACTGACAGTTTCGGCCTGAACGAAAAGTTCGTCAATCGGTGTACCTGCCCCTATCCTGGCCAGGGTTGTCTCACTTGTTACTATTTTTTCCTGAAGTTTTTGATACTCGATATATCGGCCGATAATCAAACCTAGCTCTTCAGGCTTCTTGCATTTGGCAATGCTGAGCAGTTCAACCATTTGTTCGTTGGCATCCTGTAATTTTTTCTCACCAAGTGAAACATTCGACTGCAACGAATCAAACTCCTCGCTCAGCTGACCATATAAAGTATTGTCTTGCTGCGCCTGATCAAGTAATGCCCTCAGTTGTAGAATTGCCTGATCCAAAGGAAGAGTCATCAAGCCTGGGGCTACCTCTTGAAGGAGAACCTTTACCTCTTTTCCCAGGTTAGTTGCATCCCTGTCAATACCATCAATTCGTTTTCGCAAGTCCCCTGCTTCTTTCACTTTATCCAGGCAAGTCTGCAGACTTTCAAGATAATCCATTGCCTCCAGGGTGGAGATTTCTCCTTTCAGACCAAGACCTGAAACAGCCTTCTGCCATTGTTCCTGCCAATCTACAAATGTTTCTTGCGCTTCTTTGTATTTTTCCTCTGCTTGGCTAAAATCTTTTTGTGCCTTCTTCCGCCTCTCCAACAAAAGCCCCAGCTCGGTCTGCTGCCGGTCAATGTGATCCATGAATGTTTCAGCAAAGATCAGGACAGGACCAAGCGCTATAGCTGTGGGCAACTCCCCCACTCCCATATTCGTTAGTTCTTTCAATAGATTGTGTTGCAAGTCCTGTTGTCGTGATTCCTCGTTTACGATTTCCTGTTCTTTGCTGAGCAGGTCTCCAACCCGGTAACGAAGCTTCTCCATAGCTGTCAACCAGCCAGCCATTTCCCTTGGAGAGCGAGCTGCTACCTCCAGTGATTTCCACGTATCGGCCCACGCCTCATCTACAATCTTTTCACGTCGATCAAGGTCCTCTTCGGCCGTACCACACTCTGCCAACACTTCTTGCTGCTGTTCGACCTGAGCCTTGAGGTTTGCAGAATGAGCCACCCGATCAGCCTCATTACGGAGTCGATCAGCAATAACATCCGCTTGATTTACCAGACCTTCATAGGCATCAGGGAGCGGCTTCTCAGGGTCATAGGTCTGGCTCTCCCCAGATACATTTTCATTGCCCAGCCACTTCCGGCGCAAAAGTTGCCAGCCCTTATCCCGTTTTCCTCGTGTGTCATGCAGATCATTTTCTGAAGGAACATCACCACCATATGCCAGTTTTTTAAGCTCAGTTTCAGCACTCTTCAGGATCTTGAGACCAGCTTTCCTCTCTTTGGCCAAAACCCGTTTTTCATCACCAAGCTCACTATATTTTTGTTCAAATTGATGAACTGTCTCGGGAAGGGGGAGCGCAAGTTCCATGAGTGCAGATACATCTCCCGACCAAAGGCCAATACGTTTCAACTCCGTAAGACCCGCTTTCTGGCTTTGTTCAATATCGTTTTTGGCCTTGTTAATTTTGGTGTCGATATCACCGGCCTTTCGAGCCAGTTTTACGGCTAGGTTGAGTTGACGAGGATCCTTGAGGTCTGAAGTTGCAAAAAGGTTTTTTTTAACCTCTTCTAGCTCCTGATCCGACACCTTGCACTGCTTTTTTGCCTGGCTCACTTGCTGGGAGATCGCCTCAAAACGAGAACTCAAGGCCTGAACCGTTCTCTTCTTGGTCAGCATCGGTCTCAAGGTCTCAACTTCTTCCAGTGGCATATCCGGTCTAACTTCTTTGAGCAAGAGAGCTGCCTGTTTGCGTAGATTGATTCGCATACCGTTTCGTTCGGGACGGTCTTTCTGTCCCTTGCGGTATTCACCAAGGCGTTGGTGAAAATCATCCACCAGATCGCCCTGTTCCAGAAGAGCCTTGTTCAACGAGATTACCCCTCGTTTTTCTGCCAGCTGCTTCAGTCGCTCAGAGCTTGTTTGCAATTGACCTGCAGCTTCACGAATGGCCTGATCCACCTGTTGGCGCCTTTCACCGATATCCGGTGGCAGGATGTCCACCTCACCCAAGGCGGCTGAATGCTCATGCCACATCTTCAACGAGGCAAGCTCAGGGATGGCCTGATCCAAACGCTCCAGACGGCGCAATTCCGTATTTTTAGAGTCTCGATCCCGTTCCAGTCGGGTTCGCTCAAATTCAGCGTCCTTCAAATCCTTCCGAAGCTCTTTCCACTGCTTGGGAGCAAGGCTGACAGCTTTGACTTCCTGTTGTAATTCCTTAAATCTCTTTATAGCCTTGTTGATCGCAGGCTTTGAGCCACTAGGTTTAAAAAGGTCAGATGCTTCCTGCTCAAGCCCGGCAATGACCTCTCTCAGCGAAGAAATCCCCGCACCTGCCGCAAACAGTGCCTTACCAATCTCACCTTGCTGAGCCAAGATTTCATTGCCTCCTTCAACGAGATGATTATGATCAATTCCGTAAAGGGATTCAAAAACATCAGGCTCCACTCCTTGGAGAAAAGCTGCCAGCCGGCCAACATCCAGGGGGTTACCATCTGCATCAATGAGATCGTTCACCCGTTTTTTCCGACGCCAGAAGAGTAACTCCTGACCATCCTCATTTTCAAGACAACCACCTACAAGCAGCTGGTCATAGCTGTGAAGAAAATTATCTGGTGTCTGGGGATGAAATCCATAAAGCAACGCCTTTAGCCCACGAAGAGAACTGCTTTTACCTGCCTCATTCGGCCCAAAGATAATATGAAGTCCAGGCCCTTTTGAGTCAAACACAAGACGACGGTCGGTAAAGGGGCCAAAAGCTTTCAGGTCAAACCATTTTAACCTCATCACTCCCCTCCATGCTGAAGAAGTTTAGAGATCAATATCTCCTGAACCTCGGCGCACAGCTCTGCCATTTTTTCAGGTGAAGTATCAAGAAATGGATCATCACCACTCTGAATCTCAGCTGGAAGCTTGGTCTTTAAAACCGCAAGTTCCGGGACCAACAATGTTGGATCCTCACCATCGAGTTCCAGTTTCTGGACAGATTCAATCAAACCGGCAATAGGAGTACCACCCCCAATACGTTCCGGAAGAAGTAGTTCGCGGGTTGTCTTGAACTTCACCTTCTCCAGCCATACATCCCCAATACTTTCAGCAATGGCGCGAAACTGCTCAGTCAACTGAAATGTCCGATCCAGAAGATGAGCATGGACCGGACACTGGCCGGTCAGGATGAGGCGCAGGGCCAAAGTTTTGCTGTCTCCCCTATCATGTTCCTGTTCAAAGGCAGACCGTACCACATCATGCACACTCTCTGTTGTTTCACAGTCTGAGAGATCCACGTCACAGATAGCCCATTGCAGCACATCCAGTTCGCGCATTTCCAGATCTGTTACACGACCATCTTCAACTGTAACCAGAGTAGCTCCTTTGGAACCTCTTTCTTTTATATGACGACCCTGAATATTGCCTGGAAAGATGATTAGTGGATCTTCGGACACTACCTCTCGCTTATGAACATGTCCCAAGGCCCAATAATCGTAGCCTTTTGCTACCAACTCATCCAGACTGCAGGGAGCGTAGTTTTCATGGTTCTCCCGTCCGGTCAAAGATGTATGAAGCAGGCCGATATTGAAATAGTCGGTATCACATTGAGGGTATCCTGCCGCAAGATTATCAGTAGTAGCTTTCTTGGCATAGCTCTGCCCATGGACGACCACGCCAATATCACCTAATGTAATGGATTCCGGCCCTTTATGGGTGAAAATAGTGACATTATCAGGCAAAGGCATTGCCTTGGTTGTGTTGCTGGCGGCATCATGATTGCCCGAAACAATAAAGACTTTGATTCCGGCCTTATCCAACCTGCCCATCCTGCCAGCAAAATAAAGGCCGGTGTTGTAATCCTTCCAGTCACCGTCATACAGATCCCCGGCAATCAGGACAAAGGCAACCTCCTCCTCAATTGCCAGATCAATAAGATTGTCAAATGCTCGTCTGGTTGCGCCCCTGATCTCTTCAACAGGAGCACCTTCATGTGCCTCAAGGCCTTTTAAAGGGCTGTCGAGGTGTATGTCTGCAGTATGTATGAAACGAAACATATGAAAAGTTCTCCCAAACTAGCGTCCATCTCTACGGGTAGGAACAACGAAGCATTAAACGGTAAGTAAGTACCTTGTTAGTGTTTATAACCATATAATATAAAATAGAACCCGTATTTTCTTGTTTTTTAAGACAGCTTTTACGGAGTAAGGTACTAAATAATGAATGGATATTTTCCACAACAGTTTCTTATTACCGGCCTTTCTCCAAGCGCCAACAAAAAGAGCACAAGCCAATAAAAACGACAATAATCCTCTGGTGGATAGGATGAATTTTCCCAAAAAGGACCGGTTTTAGCCTGATGTTGATTGCCTCAGCCGTACCATTGTAGTAGATACTAATTAGTAGATTTTTTTCTTTCTTCGTCTCTTTTAATGGTTACAGAATAAGTTAAAGAAAACGCAAATATCAGAACGTATAGCAATTCGACTGTCAACTGCACTACTCATTTGAGAATGCAACAGCAGTAAAGATTGGCAAGGAACAAGACTACAGCCTTTTTGGATGTCGTCGACATGAAACAGGTGATAGACAGATGAGTAACAATAATCTTCGGGTTGAAAAAATTGGCGGTACAACAATGTCTCGCTTTGGCGAGGTACTCAACAATGTGATCCTCAAGGATGAAAATGATATTTACAACAGAATCTATGTCGTTTCAGCCTACTCCGGTATAACCAATGAGCTCCTTGAGCATAAAAAAACTGGCCATGCGGGCATATATCAAACGTTTGCTCAAAGCGAAGACTACGAACCGGCAATGATCAGGCTGCAGGAGAAACTTTGTAAGCTCAATAACAGTTTTGCAGAAATTGGTCTCAATGTGGAAGCGGCAGATGCATTTATCTATGACAGAATTTCCTTTGCCGTGATTCTCCTCAAAAGTATGGATAATCTACTTTCATCAGGCTATGTCAATCGTACAGAAGTCCTCCTCGCCGCAAGAGAACTGCTGGCTTCCATCGGTGAAATGCACAGTGCCTTTAACAGTGTTAATATACTCCAAAACAAGGGGTACGATGCTACGTTTGTCGATCTCAGCGGCTGGCAGGACAGGGGTGAACGTACAATTGACCAGAGAATCCAGTACATCTTCACCAAACTTGATCCAGCCAAGACCATCTGCGTTGCAACCGGCTATACCAAGGGAACTGAAGGAATTATGAGGGAATTTGACCGCGGCTATTCAGAAGTAACATTTTCAAAAGTGGCCGTCCTTCTTGGAGCTGTAGAAGCGGTTATTCATAAGGAATACCACCTCTGTTCAGGTGATCCCATGATCATCGGAAAAGAAAACGTGCATCCTGTCTGCAACACAAATTTCGACGTCGCTGACCAGCTCGCCGACGTCGGCATGGAAGCAATCCACCCGAAGGCCTCAAAGCCTCTTGAAACAGCCGGTATCTCAATCCGTGTCATGAACGCATTCGATCCAAGTCACAGTGGAACACTTATTACAAAAGGTTACATCTGCCCTCAACTCAAGACGGAAATCATCACCGGCTCACAGGACGTCACCTGCCTGGAGATCCACGATACCAGGATGGTTGGAGAGGTTGGATTTGATATGCAGATCATGCAGGTTCTCAGCGAAAATGGTACCAGCTATATCAACAAGGCAACCAATGCCAATACCATTGATATCATTATTAATGAGAAAGATTGCACCCAAAAGTTGCTTGAGGATCTGAGAAATCAGTTTGAGGTGGTCACAGCCCAAAATCTGGCCATCGTCTGCGCCATCGGCTCCAATATTGCAAAACCAGGTATTCTCGCAAAGGCGACTAAAGCCCTTGCAGACTCCGAGATAAATATCCTCACCGTCTCACAGACTTCAAGACAAACTAATATGCAGTTCACCATCCATCGCGACCATTTTGTCCAGGCCCAGAGAGCACTGCATCATGCCCTCTGTGAAGACGATCTTAGCCTTTAATGTTTTAGGCATTCATTCGAAGTTTATGTTAAGGCTCAGAGAAAACAAAGAAGGAGGACTCAGTTTACGCTGAGCCCTCCTTTAATTGCACCAGTATCGCTGCACAACACATCTCCAACGACTTCCTTACAACACGTTGACCCGCACATCCTCAGACAATGCTTCAATCTCACCGGCGACAACCTCGCTGTCTGCTCCCTCCGGGACAGCGAGGGTGAGTTTTGCAGAGAAAACGGTGTCATTTATGCCGTCCATAGGAAAGCGCTTGGTATCCATATTCTCAACACGGATACTAAGGTTGGATAAAATATTACTCAAGTCACTGGTCAGCCCGGTTCTATCAATACAGTCCACCACCAAATTAATGATTTTAGTCGCCCCTCTGGCGGCCGGGTTTGTAGGGGAGTAGATGAAATGCAATTCAGGAAACTCGTCGCTCAAGGTCTTTTTTAGCCCCTCTTCCTCCTCTTCTTCTATCACAACGCTCATTATCGCTGCAAGCCGGCCATCGAGTTTGATGAACTTGCTGGTAAGCCATTCGCCCCCCTGACCACGGGTAGCATTGGCCAAAGCTCTAATAATTCCGGGGCTGTCCGGGCCATGGACTGTCGTGATAAAATTACTTGTCATACTTCTCACCCTGTGTCACTGACACCATCAATATGTACTCCACTTCTCATCCACTTTTGCCTGAACTCTGGCAAGAATATCATCAGCCAGGTTTTTAAACCTACCCTGAGTCTGAAAGTACTCTTTGACCGGAATTCGTTCCTTACCAACAAGATTTTTCGATGCTCCTGTCAGGGTAAAATTACCATTTTCCAGTTCATACAGGTCAAACAGACCAGATTGTACTGCCAGCTTGCCAATTTTGATAGTGTACCGGGTCTCAAAACTCCAACCAGGGGGGCAAGGAGTGTGGACGTGGATATATCGCGGCCCTTTCATAGAAGCTGCCTTTTTAACCTTGTCATAAAGATCAAGGGGGTAGGCTGCGGATGCTGTCGCAACGTAGCCCACGCCATGGGCCGCGATGATTGCCGGAACATCCTTCTTCTCCTGGATCTTTCCTTTGATAGGAGTCGTAGTGGTAACGACCCCCTGAGGGGTGGTCCCTGAGCGCTGGACCCCCGTGTTCATATAGGCTTCATTGTCATAACAGATATAGATTATATCCTCATTCCTCTCACAGGCTCCGGATAAGGCCTGAATTCCGATGTCTGCTGTTCCGCCGTCTCCAGCCCAGGCTACCACATTAACATCATCCTTTCCCAGAGCTCTCATGGCCGCTCGCAATCCCGTCGCGGCAGCCCCCGTAGAGGCGAACGTGACATTCACACAAGGCAGCTTGGTTGATGCTACCGGGTAGAGCCCCTGGAGTACTGTCAGACAGCTTGGGGGTACCGCAAGGATAGTATTTTTACCAAGCGCTTTCAGCCCCATTCTATAGACAATGCTAAGTCCACAACCTGAACATGCACGGTTTCCCGGATGGACAAATTCTTCTTCGCTCAGATTGAGTATTGTTGTTTTGGTTTCCATTATCGTTCCTTTCCCAAAAATTACGCCTGAAGTTTCAGTCCAATCCATCTTGTATCATCGCCGACTGTCTCAGGGGAATTACAAGATTCTGTGAGAGCGTCAACGAGATGTTCTGTTTTAATTTCACGCCCACCAAGCCCAAGGATATAGCTGTGCACAATTGGCCTGTCTTCACTGGAGTAAAGGGCCGATTTAATGTCTGCATAAAGAGCACCCTGGTTGCCGTAACTCAGTGCTTTTTCAAAAATGATGGCGCATTTTTTCCCTTTCAGAGCATCCACAATAGCCGCATTGGGAAACGGCCTGTACATGTGCACACCCATAACACCAATATTCACACCCTTTTCTCTCATAGAGTCTATAATGTCTCTCAGGTGATAGGACAGCGAGCCAATACAGACCGCCACGAAATCGGCTTCAGCACATTTATATTCTTCCACAAAAGGGCTTCCGCCACGACCAAACTCTTTGTTGTATTCCTCGTCAATCTCTTCGTATACATCAATAGCCGCCTTCATATCCTCATGAAGATTATGGCGAATTTCCATGTAACCAGGTTCCACAACCCCTGCGGTATTGGGACGTACATCCGGTAGAGTCACTGTATTAAAATTGGCAGGATTCTCGGGGTCAAGAAAATGGGTCGGCGCAAATGGAGGCAAAAAAGCGTCAACCTTGTCCTGACCCGGCTGGTCAAAAGGCATATAGGTGTGAGAAAGCAGATAACCGTCATAACAGACCATGACCGGGATGCTGACCTTCTCTGATAAACGAAACGCCTTTATAACTGTGTCAATGATCTGCTGATGATCGTTGGCATAGAGTTGAATCCAACCACCATCTCGTTGTGAAATAGTGTCCTGATGATCATTCCACACTGTCCATGGCGCACCAACGCCCCGATTTGCCACACACATCACGATGGGCAATCGTGCCCCGGCGGCCCAGTGAAGCTGTTCGTTCATGTATAAAAGGCCATTGGCACTCGTAGCTGTAAAGGCTCTTGTGCCGGCTGTTGAGGCAGCTATACAAACCGACATGGCGCTGTGCTCACTCTCAACCTGAATGTATTCCGATTTCATCTCCCCCGACTCTACCAGCTCAGAGAGTTTTTCGGTCAAAGGTGTCTGGGGGGTGATGGGATAGGCGGCAATAACCTGAGCCCGCGATAGCTTGACGCCTGTTGCTGCAGCAACGTTTCCTGATTCAATGATATACATGGCTATTTATCCTCCCCTATCAACGATCCTTCTTCTACCATGCTAATGGCACTCGCCGGGCATTCTTCTGCACAAATTCCGCATCCTTTGCAATATGTGAGATCGATGGTCGGAGGAATCGTTTTAGAGACAACACAATCCGGACAATACAACCAGCAGTTGAAACAGGCCTTCTTCTTTGTCTTTGCAGGAATACATTTCGACAGGTCAATTATGGGTCTCACCACCCGCCAGGAACCAGTATTGCCACCGTCTCCAGGGCCAGGTGTACTTCGTGAGATTTTGCTGCAAAATTTTCGGTCTTTTTCTTTCATTTACTTCCCTCCGATTTCCGTTCGTTCATACGCAAGTTTTGCTGCACTGGAATTCTCCTCGGGTCTTTTCCCGACAAATTCTTTTTCGATCGCAGGGATCAAAGTATCCATATCCACCAGACCACTGGCCTTCGCAAATGTACCAATAATACCGGAATTGACAATTCCCTGGGGCAGACCCGCTTCAACCGAGTGCGAAGTAACATCGGAAATCGCGATTTTCATGCCGTCAAAGGTATAGCTTTCTAGTGCCCTTGGTGTATTAAGCACCACCAGGCCACCTTTTTTCAAACCTGCGGTGACATCCACTTCTTCCAAAAGGGTATGATCAAGAACGACAACCATATCAGGTGTTGCAATGGGAGAGAGATCATAAATTTTTTCTTTTGATATCTTCAGGGAAGTGAACACAGGAGCCCCCCTACGTTCCGTACCAAAAGTTGGCGCCATAACAACTCCTTTGTAACCAGAAACAAAGGCGGCGTTTGCTACTATCTTGGCAGCAGTAATCGCTCCTTGCCCACCTCTACCATGCCATCTGACCTCAATTACGTCATCTCTCATAAATCACCAAAGTTATGTGGTTTTAATTGCAGTCGTTCTATTTTAACCCCGGAGAAAACGGGATTCAACTTTCAAATGAGTCTTTCCGCAGACTCACAATCGAAGTCCGTTGAAAACCACTACTCATTTGTACTCTCTTTCTTTCTCCTTGTACGATCCTTACAGGTGTAAAACTACGAACTATAACGTAAGTCCCTAGCTAATGTCAAAAATGATATTAGTACCTTACTCCGTAAAATCTGCCACAAAAAACAAGGAAATACGGATTCTATTTATATCATATGATTATAAGCACTCACAAGGTACTTACTTACCGTTTACCGGTATGAGCAGTAAAGTGGATATATAAAGTAACGCAACATCTCCACTCTGTCCACCAGCTTGGCAGATACTGAAAAATAATTAGATAATAAACACTTAGGCTTAAATAAATATTTCCAAGAGCCTGTATTTTTTTGCAAAACCATATGGTAAGATAGTCGGAGAAAAATGAACGCTATGATTGGCAGACCGTAACGGCACCTTCAAACATCTAATTTATGATTCTGAGGCAACAATGGAACTGACAATAACAAAGGCAGGCGAACTCAAAAGTCACCCTGATGAGTCAAATCTGGGTTTTGGTACAATATTTACCGACCATATGTTTAACATGGACTATTCGCCTGAAAAAGGTTGGCATAACGCCAGAATTGAGCCATATCAACCATTCACAATGTATCCTTCCAGCATGGTTCTCCACTACGGGCAGGCCATTTTTGAGGGTATGAAAGCATACAGGACAGAAAAGGGAGACATTCAGCTCTTCCGCCCTCAGGAAAACTTTAAAAGGTTCAGCCGGTCAGCTCATATGCTCTGTATGCCAGAATTTGATGAGAGTTTTGTGCTTGAAGCACTGGCAAAACTCCTTGAAATCGAAAGACACTGGGTACCGAGTGCCCCGGGTACTTCCCTTTATATTCGCCCAACAATTATCGCCACAGACGACTATATCGGTCTCAGGTCTTCCAGTACCTATAGATTTTTTATAATCCTCTCACCGGTTGGAGCATACTACCCCGAAGGCTTTGATCCGGTGAAGATCTGGGTCACCAAAGACTATGTCCGTGCCGTCAAGGGTGGTGTTGGTGAGGCTAAAACAGCAGGAAACTATGCAGCAAGTCTTTACGCAACAGAACTTGCACAAAAAGATGGCTACACTCAAGTACTTTGGCTGGACGGAGTTGAGCACAAATACGTAGAGGAAGTCGGTTCAATGAACATCTTCTTCAAAATTGGCGACGAACTGGTGACCCCTGCCCTAAACGGAAGTATTCTCTCTGGCATCACCCGGGATTCGGTTATCGCCCTTGCAGAATCATGGGGTATAAAAGTAACACAGCGCAGGATAAGCATTGATGAAGTGTACGAAAAACACAAGACCGGTGAGCTCAAGGAAGTTTTTGGTTCAGGAACCGCGGCGGCTATTTCTCCCGTAGGGCAGATTAAATATGACGGAAATGAGATCATCTTAAGTGAGGGCAAAGTTGGTCCGCTTGCAGCAAAGATGTTTGATGAACTGATGGGGCTTCAGTATGGGAAAACTGAAGATACCTTCAATTGGGTCTATCCTCTCACTTAGGACTCAGAGTATCTCACTTGTTGAGATGGTGCCGTATTCACTGCCCCGTTAGCACAAGCTAAACAAAACAATCTTGAGTCTTAAGACTACCTTGAAAGAGTTGCTGAGGAGTAATCCCCGGCAACGACTTTGTGGCGCCGATATAGTTTCTTTTTGTTTTACGAGTACGATATATTTTATAATAGCCTAAGGGCATGAGCAGTTCTGCCCTGCCGATTCCTATTAAACGATCGCTCATTTACTACGCCAAAGGATAACAGACTAATGACTGGTGGACTTTTTGCTGTTCTCGATGATATAGCCCTGCTACTGGATGACGCTGCCGTAATGAGCAAGGTAGCCGCAAAGAAAACCGCCGGCATTCTGGGTGACGACCTAGCTGTAAACGCAGAAAAAGCTACCGGTTTCAGAGCGTCTCGTGAGCTGCCTGTGCTCTGGAAAATCACCAAGGGCTCTTTTCTAAACAAACTGATTATTCTCCCTCTTGCCTTTCTGCTCAGCGCCTACGCCTCCTGGCTGATTGTACCAGTTTTGCTTTTAGGCGGCGCATATCTTAGTTATGAAGGTGTTGAAAAAATATATCACCTCTTCAGTAAACAGTCCCACTCAAAAACCGACCATGAACAGCTCGAAGAGAGTGAAGCACTTCATAAGGTTGAAAAAGCAAAAGTTCAATCTGCCATTCGTACCGACTTTATCCTCTCCATTGAGATCATCATGATCGCCCTTGGTACAGTAATGGAGCAATCACTTCTTTTGCAGGTAATTGTCGTGAGCCTGATTGCACTTCTCGCGACTGTGGGTGTGTACGGTGTGGTAGCCCTCATAGTGCGGATGGACGATGTCGGCTTTTTTCTGATTGCCAAATCAAAACAGCTAAAAGGGATGTTTGCCAAAATTATAGGCTGGTCTGGATCTGCCCTTGTGGCATTGCTGCCAAAGGTAATCAACGCTCTGGCTATTATTGGTACCATCGCCATGCTTCTCGTCGGAGGCGGAATGTTCACACACAACATCCACAGCCTTCACTCTCTCCTCTCTGTTATGCCGTCCCTTCTCGCCAACCTGCTGATGGGCCTTATCATTGGCGGAGTGCTAGTAGTAGTGCAACTGCTTGTTCAAAAGGTAAAAAAACAATAACAAAAGGGGTTCATCAACTATCCTACAATTTTACAGAAGCAGGTTGACCTTCTACCGTTCAAGTTTGGTCAAGATTGCCATTGGTAGGTTGACAGCGTTGCGTACCTGATAGAGGAGAAGACATTGAGTATCGAAATTTGGATTTCGTTTATTTTTGCCTCATTGATTTTGTGCTTTTCGCCTGGACCTACTGTTTTTTTGTTATTGGGCAATCCTTGAATCATGGCAAGAAATCTGTTTTACCTTTGGTGACGGGTGTTCTTTCTGGTGACCTGATCGCTATGAGTTTATCGTTCGCTGGTTTAGGTGTTTTGTTAGCCACATCAGCAATGTTGTTCAATATATTTAAATGGGTCGCCGCAGCTTATTTGTTTTATCTTGGTATAAAAGCATGGCGCACAAAACCAAATGCAGAAAAAGGTAAGATGTTCATAGATGCTAAAAAGCCAGTTATACCTCAAATATGACAATTGTCGCAGTATCGTTCTTACTTATTGCAGTTGCAAGTACTACGTTTTACTCTTCGTTTTCCGGCTATTTAGGCAGTAAAGTTAAATCGCCATGGTTTCAAAATACTTTCAACAAAGCAAACGGTACAATGTTAATGGGTGCTGGTGAAGTTACAGCATCAGCTCAAAAATAAGGGCTAACGCCGCAAATGCACTCGGACGGCAAAAAGCGGCGTTAACGATTTAGAAATGGACATGAGTATATGAAGAAAAATCACCTTAAGCTTTCCATATTATTTATACTCTCTCTAATTATAGTCCCTGCATATTTTGTGTCTCCAGCTGTCGCAATTCAGTATAGTTGTGAAGAGGCACCGGGAGTTTTAATATCTGCACCAAATGACAAAATGGTCGATCATGTTTGTAATGCAGCTAACCGGGCTATCAGATTTCTTGGGAAATATAAGTTGAAACCCAAAAGAGCAATATATATACAAATTATAGAAGAGGTCATCAATCAAGATGGTTATAAGGCATTTGGAAGTTACGACCGCCAAAGTGACCGTATTCTAATGATGTCATTACCAGCATTATTGCAAAGCAGTAAATCTCCAAAGATGTACAACATGCCATTTGATGAGGAGCACTATATTGGAGCTTTAGCTCATGAAATCACTCACGCAATCTTCCATCACAACTCCAAAAAAATAGAGGAGAAGTGGAACAATGCAGCCCAAGAATATCTTGCTCATGCCACCCAACTCGGTGTTTTACAGGTTCAAAGACGAGAGGAAATCATTAATTCTGAAGATACTGGCCCTTGGGAGCCTGGAGATGAAATAAGCGTTACTTACATGGGGTTTAATACCACAGGTTTTGCAGTTAAATCATATATGCATCTGACCCAGATGACTGATCCACAATCGTTTATAAAAATTCTTTTGAATCACAAATGGTTATACATATCAGTACCCTAACCCCGATAAACGGGAAATAAGTCAGGATTAGCACCTTATAAATTTTGCAATTGACTAGTCCATCGGGGATGCGAGGCAACGAAGTTGAAGACGNNACGGATAACTACTTCAAAGCTGTGATAACAAAGTAAATTCATGGAATTGACAATCCCGAAGAATAGCAAGGTAACAAAAAAATAATGCTCATAATAAATATAAGCTTCTAAATTCAGAACTCTTGATCTAGGCACTAGACCTCAAACCGTTTGTTTCACTACAATGTATTGAAATAAGGAGAAATACTGGAGTATAACAAAAGAAGTTAAAATATTGCAGCCAGAAGTGAAGAGTGGCACATTTAACCTTGTCAAACCGTAAACAACAGGAGGAAAAAAGTGCCATGAAACAACAAATGAGACTACCATGTAGTCTACGAGGTGCCACTGAAATTAACAGCATGGTTGGAATATTTCGCGATGACAATACCTGGACATATTTTCTTGGCGGGAATACCACTTGGTCTTCATGCTACCACGTCCTATGGACGTGATAGGTGACTTTTTCTAAATAAAAAATAATTTTAAAATGAGACAACAGATGCAGAACGTGAACATTTTTCAAACTGTCTTGCGAGGGGGGGTGCTTTCTCTCATTTTTATTGCTTTATACCATTGTTTGGTGACTAGTCTTGCGGTGGTGGATATCGAAGTTACTACTGACAACAGGACAATATTTAAAATTTATTATAGCGATTCAACAAGAAGTTGGTCTGAAGATCGGATGGCTAAGGTGCTAATCAAACCTGGACAAACTCACTATTCCATGCGATTAGCCAATCTTAACAAATTTTCAGAAATTCGTATTGATACCTCTGAGAAAATAGCCAATGTTCAGGTTGCCTCTCTTACTATATCTCAGCCTGGTTTTGCTCCAATACTCATAAATTCGCCTGAACAGTTTCGGAATCTTGTGGTGGGTGACGGAGTGGCTGACTTTTCCTATTCCCAAGATGGATTTTCTATAAAACCATCGTCGAATGATCCCAAGCTGTTCTATCAACTTCCTCCCTTACAGTCTGAAAATATAGCCATGGGTCAGTTGATTCGTCTCGTTGCCCTTGTACTCCTGGCTTTTATGGTTGTTCTGGCTTCAGGGACGATTTTTACTGACTCACGATTTGTCATCTACTCAGGTCTTATAGTGCTGACACTTATCGTAGTAATGGCAAGTTTGAGTAACTATAACAAGCACCCGGATGAAGCAGTGCATGTCAGTGCTGCAAACTATTATATTGATCACAATTTACCACCCGAAATTGGAGACCCGGCGGTGGCTCACACCTACAGCATTTACGGATTTTCAAGGCTAAATTCAGGGGAGATTTCTTACTTTTTTGCAGGAAAATTCGCCAAACTCATGAAACCATTACAGATACCAGACTATCTTGTACTTCGCTATTTTAATGTGACACTGTTTTCTTTTCTCCTCCTGTTTGCTGCGTATAAAAAGCCATTTCGCATCCTTTTTATACCGCTGCTTTTATCACCTCAGATCTGGTATATTTTTAGTTATTTCAACTCAGAAGGTTTTGCCATGGTAGTGATTCTTCTGATCGCTTATCAGATGGTGGTGCCGGAATCAGCATGGAATAGACTTTTGACATCAGATGGAACTCGTTGTTCCTGGTGGGAAGTCCTCTGTATTATCATACTCTTAGGGGTTTTATTGTTATTGAAACTTAACTTCTATTTTTTCGGTGTTTATATATTTTTCTATTTCCTCTGGAGGCTTTTGTATAAAAAAACAGCGTTCAACATTGCAACTCTCATACGGGTAGGTATGGTTGCATTTGCCGGTATTGCTGTTTTTGCTGGTGTTACAGTTTTTGACAGTTCAATTCATGACTTTAAAAAGAACGAAAAGATCCTTGAAGCTAGTGAAATACATGCTCACGAGATGTATAAACCAAGTACTCCCCTTGAAAAAAAATATGCTTATCTACAGATGAAAGATCGAGGTGTCTCCCTCAAAAAAATATTTGACAATCACTTGTGGGGAAAAAGAATCCTACGCACCTCCTTTGGAGAGTATGGACATACTACTGTGGCCGCCTCTTACGGTTACTATGATTTTATTCGCAATCTAGCTGTTATTGGAATTTTGGTGATTTCGTTTTTTACCATCAAAAATGGTGGATGGGAGGGACTGACTCTCTTAGCAATAACTATAGGAAGTGGTGGCCTTCTTTGGGCAGCAGCTCTCTATGGCGCATGGGCTGTTGATTTTCAGGCTCAGGGGCGATATTTGCTACCCATTGTCGGGATGTTGTCAATGTTTGCCTATGATATGCGGGAAAAACTGGCAAATCTGCCCTGCATATTTGTGCTCAGCAGTATGTTCATGGTCGCCCTATACAGTTTCATCTTCGTGGCACTAGCTGGAATTTCAAAAGTAAGTTTTGCTATAGGTTGAAGTAAATGGCATCTAATGAGACTGTTGAGAGGCATTTGGAATAAACAACCAAGAGGAAACTCTTCCATGTTTTGTAATCAATGCGAACAGACTGCTAAAGGTATCGGTTGCACTCAAATTGGTGTGTGCGGTAAAACCAAAGGTGTCAGTGAACTTCAGGATCTTTTAACCTATGTGCTCCAAGGACTTGCCATTGTTGCTGTTGCAGGACGTGAAGTCAATATCATCGATGCCGATATCGACCGGTTCACTGTAAAGGCTCTATTCGGCTGTCTGACAAATGTAAATTTTGATCCGGCACGTTTTGAAACCTGGATCAGGAAAACCGTTCAGCTCCGCGATGAGCTGCAAACCAAAGTTGTGGCTGCAGGTGGTTCCGTCAGCAATACTGTTGAAACCCTAAGCTTTACCCCGGCTGCAAACCTTGCCGGCCTTGAGGCCCAGGGTGCTCATCTCAACTTCATCCCTTCATTGGATGAAGACGAAGACCTTCGCTCCCTGAAACAGATTATCCTTTACGGTCTCAGGGGACTTGCCGCTTACACCGACCATGCCGCAATTCTCGGCCGGCAGGATACCGAAGTTTATAGCTATATCCACCAGACACTTGCCGATCTGACCAGCAAGGACTTTGAGCTGGATGAACTTGTTGCTGCCACCCTGAAATGCGGTGAAGTCAATCTGAGAGCTATGGAACTCCTCGATGCTGGAAATACCGGCACCTACGGACACCCTGGGCCTACCCCGGTTCCTTTGGGAGCAAAGACCGGCAAGGCGATTCTTGTAACAGGTCATGATTTAAAAGACTTTCATACGCTTCTCGAACAAACTAAAGACAAAGGGATCAATATCTACACCCATGGAGAAATGCTGACCTGCCACGCCTATCCCGAACTGAGGCAATATACCCATTTCCACGGCCATTACGGCACCGCCTGGCAGAATCAACAGAACGAAATGGCAGTCTTTCCGGGAGCCATCCTCTTCACCACCAACTGCATTCAGAAACCACATGACTCTTACAGGGACAATGTCTTTACCACCGGACCTGTCGGCTGGCCCGGAATAAACCATATCAGCGATGATAAAGATTTCTCGCCGGTTATTGAGCGCGCCCTGAACCTGCCCGGATTTACCGCTGATGCGCCTAATGGTGAGGTACTTACCGGAATTGCCCGCAATACATTCCTCTTCTTTGTCGACAAAATTGTCGCGGCTGTTAAAACCGGGGCCATCAAGCACTTCTTCCTGGTAGGTGGTTGTGACGGTGCCAAACCGGGCCGGAACTACTACACCAGCTTTGTCGAACAAGTTCCTGAAGACTGTATCATCCTGACCCTTGCCTGCGGCAAATTCCGCTTCTTCGACAAGAAACTCGGCAACATCGACGGTATCCCGCGTCTCATTGATATTGGACAGTGTAATGATGCCTACTCCGCCATCCAGATTGCGCTGGTCCTTGCCGATTCTTTTGCTTGCGGCGTTAATGATCTGCCGCTCTCAATTATTCTGTCCTGGTACGAGCAGAAGGCTGTTGTTATCCTGCTGACCCTGCTGAGTCTCGGTATCAAGGACATCCGTATTGGCCCCACCATGCCGGCATTCGTTTCCTCAAACGTGCTGAATGTTCTCGTAAAAGACTTTGCCATGAAACCAATTGCAGAAAATGCGCAGGAAGACCTCAAGACAATCCTGACATAACAAACCGGCTCCCTTCTGATAATTGCAACTGTTGCTCATTTTCTTTAACGCTACATTGCCAACTGTTACCCTTCGCATATCTTCGATATTATGTAACGCCCGGCGGCAAAATATCGTCACAGAGTTGACTTTGTCTTGAGCTTTTTCGTATAATACACATATGGTCCTAATCAGTAATATTGATACAAGATAAAGCCAAGTCTGCCAAGTGGTAGAATGGAAAGCCGCGGGTCCATGTTGATAGCCGGATTGCCTTGTATAAGGTGGCCGGCTTTTATTATGAAGACCTTATGGTAGGTAGGTGACATAGATTTTTTGATGTGCTTGCTACCACACTACATCGAGACACAGTAGCTTGAAGCACCAATTATTCATGCTGACTCACAAGCGTGTTGCTAACTCCGCTGGATAACATAATGTTTTAAACGCACGTATATTATCAAGATATTACTGGGTAATTGCTAGATCTATCATGTTGAGCATGCAGGTGAGGCCTTTGGCTGGTCAGGTCTTGTCGGTATGCCAAAGTATTCAGCATCAGCTGAATGCGTAGAAGAATCAATTGTTATGGTCTTAGCCAAAGAGTTTGTTCAAGATGTTGCAGATGCAGATCCAGTTAACGGGATGCGATTTTATAAAAGGTTGGCTCGGATGCTTGGCAATAGATTGATTCATAATTACCAAGGTAAAACTGAGGGAGTCGTTGACGGCTATCAGTTTAATCTTGAAACCAGCAATAGCATAGAGTCACAACAAGATTCATAATATCCAGCAATTAATGTCAGGTTGAGATCCTCTTTACAAACAACACCCTGCTCTGTTTTAGTGGTCAAGTAGATTGCACTTTTTTCGCTTAACCATCAACTGTGTGCTTCATAAGAATCTCTTCCCACAAGTTGCAGTGCATCTTGAAGCCTTGGAGTATGTACAGGGGTTTCTGAAAGAGATCGATGAAACCGATTACGTTCATGCTCTGAGTATCGCAGTAAGGGCTTATGGTATGACCAAAGTAGGCACAACAGTTGATAAATCCTTTTCTGTGTCTTTACAGATCTCAGAAATATCTGAAATTAGATGGTGTCAATCCTCTCAAATAATTTCTTTGTTGTCTGCAGGCAGCGACGTGCATGTTCTTCATATCCATATTGTTTCACTAATTGAGCGTTTGGCAGCTCAATCGATAAAGGTATATCGGGAATAGTTTTTAGGATTGCCCTAAAATCAATACATCCATCACCGGGGTAAAGCCGCCCCTCACGCGCTATGCTCTTCATCCCGTCTTCTGTTCGTGGGATTTCTTCGCCGGTGTCACAGATATGCATAAAGTGGAGCCATTCCTTTGGCAGGTTTGCCAGTTCGTCCATTTTGACTCGAGAGAAATGAAGATAGAGAGTGTCAACCAGAATACCACTGTTGGGTCGATTGGCGCTTCGAACTATGTCGGCGGCCTCCTGCAGATTAGTGAGACGAGAAAAAGAAGGAAATTCAAGGCTCACCTGCAAATTAAACTGGGCTGCTAAATCACAAATCTCTGCATAGCAGTCGATTATGAAACCACGATCTGTGCGGTCAGAAGTCCAGGCGCTCGAAATAACATGTTTTGCCCCTAATTCTGCAGCCACCTCCATCGCAGGTAAATAGCTTTTGGGATCAACGTCAACAAGAATCCGTGCCAGTTCGAGATCCAGTAGCTTCACTCCAGTCCCTTTGAGCGCAGTTTTTGTCCTTTTGATCATCTCCTTATCTTCCGGAAGATAGGCCTTTTCACCTGAAATTCCCATTGGGATAAGTCGCAGGCTGACGAAGTCGTACCCCGTTCGTGCGGCCATATAGATCATTTCTGGGGGTGCACAGTCAATTACCGTGAGATGCGCTAACGAAAATTTTCTCTCCATGCCTTTTCTCTCCAATTACTTTTCCGGTTATTCTTAAACCGATCAATATACTACTAGATAGAACCATATACTGCTATACAGTAATTTTGTATATTTTAAAAATCAAGAACTTTTCCGGGGTATTTTATAGGACTGGATAAAGAGCGTTGACAAAATCGTTCCAACAATAGATTTTTTATCTTCACAAATTATTGAAAGAACACGAGTTTTAAAAGCAATGGGAGTGCAGAGAAACGGAGAAATAGTTCACGATATCAATCCCTCACAAACGGATTAATATTGGTTTATAGAAGAGCTACGGTCAGCTCTATATTTTGAAGGATAAAAGTAAATGAGGTATGGGATTAACAACAAGAAGAATGGAGCTCGAATATTACAAAAGAAATGACAGACAGAAGGTCTTAGACCTTCACAACCTTAGCCCGGGATTGTCATGAGAAATCCGGGTTAGAGCGTCTTTACAAAGACGCTCCAATAGAAAGCGAGACCCTCCGTGCGGTTTCAAGGAGGCTTTTGATCTTTTCCTGAAGAAGATCCTCGGTAAAACGCTGCGATGGGCCAACCACCGCCAAAGAGGTAGTGACTTGCTTCTCATGGTTGAATATGGGCGCAGCTATGGCTGCCACTTCAAGCTCCCGCTCACCTCTGTTGACGGCATAGCCCTGCTTTTTTATTTCAGCAAGCTCTTCGCCAATTATTTTGGGGTCGACAATTGTTAGTGGAGTAAATCGCTCGAGTTTTTTTTTGTTAAGGACGTTCTGGCGTAGTTCATCTGAGCCAAACGCAAGCAAGATTCGCCCTGCAGCAGATGCATGCAAATGCATATTGTCACCTTCCTGAATGGTAAAAACCAGCCTTGAGGCTCCGTATTCCCGAACAAGACAGAAGCAAGATTCCCCATCAAGGCTAAAAAGCGCTACCGACTCGCCGACACTGGCTGCCAGTTCCTTCATGATGGGTCTCGAGGAGGTGATAATGGTGTTGGTATTTTCGTAGATCTTGCCAAGGGCCATCAACTTGGGCCCGAGTCTGTAACTTGCCCAAGGCGTACGTATCAGGAAACCTGCAAAGACAAGAGTCCCACAAAGTCGATGAATCCGGCTTTTGTACAGGCCGGATTTCTCACCCAGTTGCCCTAAAGAAAGCTCTGGCTCACTGGTGCTGAAAAAGTCTAAAAGGCCTAAGGCGGTTGCCAGGCTGTCAACTATGGGCGCAGAGGAAGCACTTTTGGATTTTCCAAGCTTTTTAGGAGTATAGGTTTGCATAAATTAATTTCAGGAAGAGGACATCATTGTTTCTGCAGCAAATTACTCTTTTATATCTTACTTTGCAATTTCTTTGATTTCCTCACTTTTTATAGATAGATTGGCAACTATAAGCGATCACCACCCCTTTCTTATTCCATAATGGCGTGACAGCATTGCATATTATATCGCGCTTACTTATTTCACTTTATTTGGTAAAACAACATGATACGACATCCTAACGTTTCAACAAAATTGGTTATATTGCTCGGAAATCCTCTGGGCCATTCGGTATCCCCTCCCATGCACAATTGTGTCTTTGAAAAACTAGGGATTGACTATTGCTACATGCCAGTGGAGGTGAGCGAAGAAAATCTTGCTACGGTATTTTCTGGCCTCTCTAAAATGAATGTTGCCGGATTCAATGTCACCATTCCACACAAAATGGCTATCATTCAACACTTAGACGAGCTTGACCCGCTGGCTGCCACAATCGGGGCAGTGAACACTATTACTGTCGAGAACGGAAAAACAAAAGGGTACAATACCGACGGAGAAGGTTTTGTTCGCTCTCTTGAGGAAGAAGCAAATATTTCCGTTAAAGGAAAACAGATATATATTATTGGATGCGGTGGAGCCTCACGTGCTATCGCAATGACACTTGCTTTTCACGGTGTGGAAAAGATATTCCTCCGAAACCGTACCACCGCAAAAGCGGAAGAGCTTAGCAATGAAATCAACACAAAAATAAGGCATTGCACAACAGTTGTGGACCCTTCTCCTGCAGATCAAAAAGAGGCAATATCCTCCTGCCACGTACTTATAAATTGCACGAGCATCGGTATGCACCCAAAGGAAGATCTCTCACCAATTGACGCTTCACTTATAACGCCACAGTTAATTGTTGCCGATATCGTCTACAACCCGCTCATGACAAAACTGCTCAACACGGCAAAGGCCAATGGTTGCGATGTTGTCCCGGGTCTCGGAATGCTGATTTATCAAGGCGCAGCTGCCTTTAAACTTTTTACAGGTCTTGAGCCACTGGTTGAGCAAATGTCAGATGTGGTTCACACCATTATGGCATCGAGGCAATAGTTTTTAAAGGGGCAGTAATGCAGGCGGGTGGTCATGTCTACACAGGGATTTTAGATCAGTACCTTACTCCGTAAAAGCTATAACAAAAAACAGGTAAGCGCAGACTCCGAGAAGATACGGATTCTATTGTAGATTATACGGTTATAACCACTCACAAGGTACTTACTTACCGTTTACCGTTGTTAGTGAAGGGATGACTTCCATTATATCCCAGCATATAAGATAATTGCCGAGAGGCGTCGAGCAGATGGTTGAGTTTCTCTTGATACTGTCCATCATTGAATCGCTGAATGGGTCCTGCTACCGTTAAGGCTGCCACCACTTTTTGTTCATTATCAAATATTGGAGCGGCCACTCCTCCGACCTCATAGACTAATTCTCCGATACTGATAGCATACCCCTGCTGCCTAACGGCGTTAAGCTCATCAATCAGCTGGTCGCGTTTGACAATAGTTGAAGGGGTAACTCTTTCCAATCGCTGATTTAAAACTTCATCTCTGAGTTCTGAGGAAGCATAGGCCATCAGAACCTTGCCCCCAGCTCCTGCTGCCAGGGGCAATATTTCCCCTTCTTTTATAGCGTAATGTAACCGCGAAGGACCAAGCTCCCGGACTAAGCACACCCGCTTCTTGTTTTGAATGACGAACAACTTCACAGACTCACCGGTTAGCGAAACCAGGTCTTTCATTATTAACCGAGCCACAGACACCAGGGTGTTCGATCTTTCGTAGAGTTTGCCCAGCATCAACAGCTGAGGCCCAAGGGAATAACCAAGAGAACCTTTAGGCCGAACAAGAAATCCATGGGAAGAAAGTGTCCCTGCCAACCTGAGAATCCTGCTTTTATTCAAGCCGGTTTTCTCGCTTAAATCTTTCAATGACAGTTCAGTGTCGGCATCTGAGAAACACTCCAGGAGGCAAAGTGCCTTATCCACTGCTTCGATAAGCTTATTTGATTCCTTAGGCATTCCCGGTTCAGATATCATATATATCACTCCAAATTCCAAATGTAGTGCATAACATTAAGGTCGATTATGCGCTATACAGTAGGTTCATACCCTGCTTCAGATCTTTTATCGGAATTTGTCCTGGAGCAGAAGCGTCTTTACCTATCGCAAAAGTAATATCAGAGCCGAACAAGCCGCCAGCCAACCTGCTTATCGCGCCTTCAGGCCCCATAGACATGGTAACAATTGGCACTTGAACGGCTTCATTTCTGGCCCTATTCGTAGCACACAATAATGTCAGAACATCGCCATAATTCTTAGGCATAACCGCAAGTTTTGAGATATCAGCACCAGCAGCCTGAGCCTCGACCAGTTTGTCATAGATAAAAGACTCAGAGGGGGTTTTAGTGAAATTATGGTGAGAAAGAATTAATTTGACACCATTTGCTGAACTACATTTTTTTATGGCCTGGACAAACTCTTTGTCGTTACATAGTTCAATATCAACGAGATCGATATCACCGGATTTGATTGCAGCTGTAAACAGTTCCAAACGTTTTTCCCGGCTAATCTGCTTAAATCCGCCTTCAAGGTCTATTCGACAGGTAAATATCAGAGGAATATTATCAATTATTGCGTGTAAATCTTTTAATGCCACGAGGCACTCTTCAATGTTTTCCACTTTTTCGTAGGCATCAATGCGCCATTCCATCAAATCCGGCTGCAATGTGACCAATTCCTTTGCTTCCTCAAGGAATTCGGCTTTCTTTTCACCGACCAAAGGTAGGCAGATCAGCGGCTGAGGTCCCCCGATAACTGCATTTTTTACCTTTACTTGCACTGTACTTTGCTGCCTCATTTTTCACCTCATTAAGTGTGGTGGCGTCGAACAAAAATCCGCCTCGAATCGGCAGCTTTTTACGACACCATCAAATTTGACACAATACTCTTGAGAATTACGGCTTAGCATGACTGCTGATAAGCTAGTACCCGTTTCATACGACCGGGAAGTTCCCTATTAAGGGTTTTTTCCAGATACAGTGTAGCTTGTATCATTTTTTCCACGTTAATGCCCGTATCAACTCCTATCGATTCAAACATATTCACTGCGTCTTCGGTGGGTACATTACCTGCTGCTCCCTTAACAAAAGGGCACCCTCCCAGGCCGCCAGCGCAGACGTCAAAAATCCTTACCCCAGCCTCATAGCCGCTTAACATGTTTGCAAGTCCCAAACCTCTGGTGTCATGAAAATGCAACGACAGATTGACGTTTGGAAGATTTCCTGAAATGAGATTGACGAGAGAGCGAACAGACTGAGGATTTGCCATTCCAGAACTGTCGGCAAGATTTATCTCATTGACTCCCGCCGCAACCATCTGTTCAGCCGCCTCAAGAACTGCCTGTTCAGAGATATGTCCTTCATAGACACAGCCAAAGGCACTTTGCAGACCCGCCCGGACCAGAAGACCCTGGCTTGTGGCATTTTTAATGAGATCTACCATGGAAATCAGAGCATCAGAGGCGGAACGCCGTGCATTTTTCTTACTATGACTATCGCTGATCGAAACAGACATACTGACATGAGGAACAGCACAGGCCAGAGCGCGATCCAAGCCCTTTCCATTTAGTATTAGAGCAGAAATTACAGTACCTTTCTGTTCGCCCAGGTGCTCTATCAATTCATCGGTATCCGCCATCTGTGGAACAACTCCCGGATGAACAAACGAGCCTACCTGGATTCGTTTAGCGCCGGCCTCTTTTAGTAAATTAAAGAGATCAACCTTTTGGTCCATAGTAAAAATTTGTGACTCAATCTGCAAGCCATCCCGCAAAGCTTCATCCTCAAGTAGCAGATCCGGTTGTTGATTTATTTCTTGCACTAATACCCCTTTTCTGGTTGTTCCTCATAATCTGCAGAACCCAGGCTTTATGGTCGCCCGGCTTCATTCCTCTCCATTCACGCACTATCAGTACAAAAGCATACAAAAGAACGAAGTTCTGCGCAACAGAATTTTTAAGGGAGGTATTTGTCGTGAGTGTGGACTGTGCTGACTACATTCTTCTTTCAAATAGAATAATTCTTTTGATCCACCAACGTTACACCTAGCTTTTCGATGGACCAATCGTCACCATCATATAGTGTTGATTACAGGTGTTTATATATGGAAATGTTTATATATACAAGTACTGAATATATATTCCCAGTCCACTGTGTTTGCAGCCAAAAAGCCAAATCGCTACCTGCAGAACACCGTTCTGTCTGATAAAATATTTACTTGACATAACCTTCGCCCCCCACTATTCTTCACAATAGAATTGTATTCTGATTACCGTAGAAATGTAAACAACAGATAAAAAAGGAAACCAAGTCATGGCACGACCAATAACAAACGAAGAAAAAGAACACGCTCAGGAATTACTCGAACGGGCCCGCAAGGCTCAAAAACAGATTGAACACCTCAACCAGGCAGAGGTTGACCACGCGATCCAAGCAATAGCATGGGCAACCGCTAATGAAAAAACTTTTACTCGATTAGCCCGTATGGGCGTTGAAGAAAGTGGACTTGGGGATTGGGACGGCCGACCAGGAAAACGCTTTAAAATTATCGGCGTTCTCAGAGATGCACTCCGTCAGAAAAGTGTCGGTATAGTAGAAACGATACCGGAGAAAGGACTTGTTAAGTACGCAAAACCTGTAGGCGTTATTGGCGCATTGGTACCCACCACAAACCCAGCACTCACGCCACCAGGTATGGGCATCTACGCTCTTAAAGCAAAAAATGCAGTCGTTTTCTCCCCGCATCCAAGAGCAAAAGCCACCACAACCGAAACCGTAAAGGTAATGCGTAAAGCACTGAAGAGAATTGGCCTGCCCGAAGATCTCTTTGTATGTGCCGAGAAGGCCTCCATTCCCTTGGCACAGGAACTTATGGCTATTTGTGACCTAACCATTGCTACCGGTGGACCGGCCATGGCAAAATCAGCTCATATGTCTGGAAAACCAGCGTATGCGGCCGGCCAGGGTAATTCAACCATGGTAATCGATGAGACCGCCGATATAGTGGAAGCAGCTCACAACTCTATGCTCAGCAAGATGTCTGATTTTGGTTCCGGCTGTTCGGCTGACGGCAATCTCTTTGTCGAAGCAAGCATTTATGATGCCTTTCTTGACCAGCTAGAGAAAGAAGGCGGATACCTGGTCTCCGACGAACAAAAGGAACAGCTGGAAGAAGTGCTCTGGAAAGATGGACATCGCACCATCGATACGATCGCCTGTCCTGCCAGCCAGATTGCAGAAAAAGCCGGATTCTTTCTTCCAGATGATAAAATATTTCTCATCGTCCAAGAAGACAAGATAGGCCATGAGCATCCTTTTTCTACTGAAAAACTTGGTACACTACTCTCTATTTTTAAGTACAGTGGCTTTGAAAACGTTCTTGATATGATAACCCAGGTTTACGATACCCAGGGTAAGGGGCATTCCTGTGGAATCTATTCTTTTAACGAAGATCACATTGATAGACTCGCACAGACTGCACCGGTAAGCAGGATGATGGTTCGACAAGCGCAATCAAAGGCAAATGCAGGCAGTTTCACCAATGGGATGCCGATGACCTCCAGCATGGGGTGCGGCGTCTGGGCAGGCAACGTGACCAATGAAAATATCTCTCTCAAACACTATTTGAATTACACCTGGGTATCCAGCCCCATTTCTGAAGACAGACCTACGGACGAAGAGCTATTTGGCGAATTTTACAACACTGAAACCTGGTAACCGGTCAACGATCCCAGGGAGGATATCATGAAAGATCTTGTATCTCATCAGTTAGTTAGCTATCTCGAAAAAAGAGGTATTGAACATATTTTCGGGCTTTGCGGTCACACCAATATTGCGGTACTTGCCGCTCTTGAAAAAAGCAGTATTCATTTTATCAATGTCCGTCACGAACAGATAGCAGCACACGCAGCAGACGGTTACGCCCGGGTGACCGGTAAGGCATCTGTCGTACTCAGTCATTTGGGACCGGGAATGACCAACGCTGCCACCGGAGTTGCCAATGCGGCGCTCGACTGCATTCCGATGGTCGTTATTGCAGGTGATGTACCGAGCCACTACTACGGCAAACATCCCCATCAGGAGGTGAACCTCCATACGGATGGAGCACAGAGCGAGATCTATCGCCCATTTGTTAAGCGGGTCTGGCGAGTTGAACGGGCAGAACTCTTCCCGGAGATAATGGAAAAAGCCTTTGCCCTGGCAGAGAGCGGTCAGCCCGGACCAGTGCTGGTCGATGTGCCTATGGATATCTTTTCAAAAGAGATAGATACAGCACTTTTTGAACGTCAGCTACAAAACACAAAACAGCTCCGTAAACCTTCACTGGATATCGCCACGGCAGAAGAAATCATTGACCAACTCGCTGCAGCCAAGAATCCACTTATCTACGTTGGAGGCGGTGTCGTTTTAGCAAAAGCAGCTGACCAACTGAAACAGCTGGTAGACCACATGAGTCTTCCCGTGGCCCATAGTCTTATGGGTAAGGGTGCACTGCCGGATGACCATGACCTCACCCTTGGGATGACAGGTTTTTGGGGAACACAGTATATCAATGATTCCTGTCGCAATGCCGATCTGATTCTCGGCCTTGGAAGCCGGTTCAAAGAGGCAGACTCAAGTTCCTGGTATCCGGAATTCACCTTTGATATCCCCAAAACTAAACTCATACAGATCGACATAGAACCGAGTGAGATCGGACGTAATTATCCTGTGGTAATTGGTGCTGTTGCAGATCTGAAAAATGGTTTGCAAACACTCTATACCGTGGCCAAAACGAAATTTCCAGAAGGCATAAAACGAGAGAGCCTGAAAAAAGAAATCGTATCCGAAAGGAAGAAATTTAAGCAATCAAATACCGAGATGGAATGCAGCGAAGCCTTCCCGATGATGCCCGAGCGAATCCTGGCCGAAGTGCGGGAAGTTCTGCCAAAAGATGCCATCATAACCACAGATGTTGGTTGGAATAAAAACGGTGTTGGGCAGCAATTCCCTATATATGAACCGGGAAGTATTCTTATTCCTGGTGGTTTCGCCACTATGGGGTTTGGCGGCCCCGCTGCAATCGGTGCCAAAGTTGCAGCGCCTGACAAAGTAGTTATTGCCCTTGTTGGAGATGGTGGATTTGGCCAAAATCCTGCATTGCTTGCTACTGCGCGACATGAAAATATTGGTGTCATCTGGCTCATAATGAACAATAACGCCTTTGGTACAATTGCTGGTCTGGAGAAGGCTCACTACAACACCACCTTCGGGACGGTTTTTCAAAAAGATGACGAGTCTACTTCGCCAGATTATGCCGCCATTGCGAGAGCTTACGGTATTGAAGGAATTACTGTAAAGTCGGCTGCTGAGTTCAAACCTGCTCTTGCCAAAGCGATAGCATTGAATAAACCCGTAGTTCTCGACGTTCCCATGATCAACAACCCTGTACCTACTACAGGACATTGGAACATTCTCGACATCTACTCTCCTGGGAAAAAAGTTAGTCACGTCAGTACTGATTGAACGAAAAGTCTGACGATTACCTAACCCGCATTTCTCATCAGTGCAGGTGAGTGCGAATATCTTGACACATCGTAGATTGAGATAAAGGGGACGATCTTTGGACCGTTCCCCTTTATTGTGGCTTAAAAGCAGAACCAAACAGACAAAAATTAACAGATACTGGAAACGGCATCATGGAAGTAATTATAACCATTACCCCTATTTTCGTTATCATCTTCCTTGGATGGTTGGTTCGTAAGAAGGGATTTATTACTCCAGCATTTCTTGAACCCGCAAATCGATTAGTGTATTACATTTCGATTCCGGCCCTCATTTTCAATTCCATCGCCACAGCATCTTTTGATGAACAGTTTGACAGCAAGGTTCTTTTTCTCACCTTGCTTGCAGCAGTGATGCTCTATGGCATTGCCGAACTACAGACCAGGCTGTCAAAAATGACTCCTGCTCGTTCAAGTGCCTTTGTGCAAAGTTCTGGCCATGGCAACCTGGGCTATATAGGGCTTCCCATTGCTCTCTATTATCTCGGTGATACTGGTCTTGCAAAAGCTGGAATTATATGCGGATTTCTTATGATATTGCAGAACCTGATGTCCGTAATGGTGCTACAGCTACACGATAGCTCAAGCAACAACCTGCCTGGCATAAAATCACTTGTTCGAAAACTGCTGGGTAATCCTGTTATCATTGGCGCCATGGCAGGCATCATTGCCTCTGCGCTGGCAATTCCTATCCCGATTGTTATCGGCAAAAGTCTCGACATTCTCGGAGGACTTGCCCCACCAATGGCCTTGCTTCTCATCGGTGCCTCTTTGTCAATGAAGCTCATACGAAACTATTTGCGTCCAACGCTCGGCGCAGTTTTTCTGAAGCTCTTTGTTCTACCTGGTTTGGGATTACTGCTTTTTAATCTATTCGGTCTAACACCCGTAAGCTACCTTCCTGCACTTATCCTTCTCTGTTCACCAACAGCAACCATCGCCTATGTTATGGCAAAAGAAATGCATGGTGATGCTGATTTTGCCGTGGCAACAATTTCGGCAAGTACCCTTTTATCTTCAATAAGTTTTATGCTCTGGCTGGCAATAATTGTTCCACCAGCTGGTTAACATTTACCTCAAACAATTCAAAAGCAAATGGACAAAGCACAACGAGTAGAATTTACGTTGATGTATCCACAACGCCAGGGGTTCATCATGCTGGCGTATAAAATACAAAGCGATATTTCCGAAAAGACCGGTAAGTCTGTTCAACTTGAAGAACATCCTGACGGCCGCTTCCAAATATTTTTTAATGAAACACTGGTCTATGATTGCCTGCCGCTGCAAACTTCTGAGGTAGATCAAGCAGAGATCGCCAAGAGACACAGCACATACAATCTAGCAAACGTTGCAGCAATAGGCGCTGCGGCAGACCCGGATGACAGCAATGACTCGGATCACCTGGAATGGATGAATTGCGTCTGTTCAGGAGAATAATATGGCAAAAAAACAACTAAAAGAAATAGTGATTAACCGGGATTGGTGCAAGGGTTGTGATATTTGTGTCCAGTTTTGTCCAACCAAGGTTCTCGAGCTGGATTCGGCTGATAAATCTACTGTGATTCGGCCAGAAGACTGCATCTGCTGCAGGATATGCGAACTGCGGTGCCCGGATCTTGCGATCGAGGTGTTGATAGAAAAAGGTGAAGATAATGAGTGACAAGATACGATTTGTTCAGGGTAATGAAGCCTGTGTAGAAGGGGCACTCTATGCTGGCGTCGATTTTTTCGCCGGTTATCCGATAACTCCATCAACCGAAATTGCCGAACACCTGTCAAAGCGGTTGCCGGAAAATGGCGGTAAATTCATTCAGATGGAAGATGAGATTGCCTCAATGTGTGCCATTGTCGGTGCATCACTGACCGGAAAAAAAGTTATGACGGCCACCAGCGGACCGGGGTTTTCGCTCAAACAAGAAGCTATTGGCTACGCCTGTATGGCAGAAATTCCATGCGTTATCGCCAACGTTCAGCGCGGAGGCCCATCGACTGGCAATCCAACCCATGTCAGCCAGGGTGATGTTAACCAGGCGCGGTGGGGGACTCATGGCGATCACGCTATTATCGCACTCACCGCCTCCAACCACCAGGATGTTTTTGCCATGACAGTTGATGCTTTTAACATGGCGGAAACCTATCGCACACCCGTTGTCCTGCTGTTTGATGAGGCGATTGGCCATATGCGTGAAAAACTTATTATACCAGAGTCTGATGAGCTGGAAGTAATTGACCGACTACGAACTTCGCTGGGTAAAGGAGTTGACTACCATCCCTATCTGCCGCGCGAAGACGGCCGATTGCCGATGTCTGACTTTGGAGCCGAGCATCGTTATAACGTCACCGGACTTTTCCACGATATGTGGGGGTTTCCATCTAATAACCCCAAAGTTGTCAATGGATTGCTGCGCCATCTGGTTGATAAAATAGAAAATAACGTCCAGGCCATTACCCGCCATAAAGAGCACTTCTTGGACGATGCGGAATACGTACTTGTCTCTTATGGATCATCTGCTAGATCAGCCATCCACCTGGCCAAGAACCGAAGGAATAAAGGCGACAAAATTGGCGTGCTTGAGTTGCAGTCCATCTGGCCTTTTCCAGTTGACCTGGTAAGGGAAAAATGTGAACGGGCAAAAGCCATCCTGGTTGTCGAAATGAATATGGGGCAGGTTATGGCTCAAGTAAAAGCTGCAGTGAAAAGACCCAACCGGGTGTTTCTCGCCAACCGAATAGATGGCAAGCTCATCACACCTTCTGATATCAAAAAACTCCTGCGTGTCATCCAGGGAAGGGGAGTATAATATGGCTGTTAAAGATTATTTACGCGAGAGGTATTTTCCTCATATGTGGTGCCCCGGCTGCGGCCATGGCACTATCCTTAACTCACTTATCCGGGCAATCGAAGAACTGGGACTTGATAAAAACGAGATCGTCATGACCTCAGGTATTGGCTGTTCGGCGCGGATCTCTGGCTATGTAGATTTTCACTCCCTGCACACCTTGCATGGCAGAGCTCTTGCCTTTGCAACAGGCGTGAAGCTCAGTAAACCAAAACTCAACGTCCTCGTTCCTATGGGTGATGGTGACGCTCTGGCTATTGGTGGTAATCATTTTATTCACGCCGCACGCAGAAATATAGACATTACCGCCATAGTCATGAATAACCGCATTTACGGTATGACCGGCGGTCAGTTTTCACCACTTTCAGGGCCTGGAATCAAAGCGACAACAGCTCCATATACTACCATCGATAGTAATTTCGATGTGGTAGAGCTTGCCACGGCAGCCGGTGCAACCTTTGTTGCCCGCTCGACCGCCTATCATGCTAAAGAGTCGACTGAGATTTTGAAAAAGGCGATCCAGCACAAAGGCTTTTCTGTGGTTGAAATTCTCTCCCAGTGTCCGACACATTATGGCAGGAAGAATAAAGAAGGGGATGCTGTCAACATGTTGCAGCTACATAAAACCAACACTGCGAAAATCGACTCTAAACCCCTTAAGGACAATCCTGGACTCACCCCGCGTGGTATCTTTGTTGACAAAGATCGACCGGAATACTGTGAGGAGTATGATAAGATTATCGATTTTGCGTCAAATGGGGGGATGTCATGAGCAGAGTAAGACTTGTATTTTCTGGCTCAGGCGGCCAGGGGGTGATTACTGCGGCCATTATACTCGCAGAAGCTGCCGTAATCCATGAGAATAAGAACGCCACCCAGTCCCAGAGTTATGGCGCGGCGGCAAGAGGCGGTTCAACCAAAAGTGATATCATTATCTCAGATAACGATATCGATTTTCCTGAAGTTACTCAGCCCAACATATTAGTGTGCTTGACCCAGGATTCCTATAACAGTTATTCGTCCATTATTCGGCCAGGAGGAACACTGCTTACAGACACCCGCTATGTGCAAACCACGAGAAAGGTAGATGCCAAACAGATAGAACTGCCGATGCACGCGAACGTGATGGAAAAAATCGGAAAACCGGTAGTGTTTAATATCTGTGTTCTCGGTGCGCTCATTGGTATCACTGAGGTGGTCCGACCTGCTTCCGTTATGGCCGCTGTAGCCAGCAAGGTACCCAAAGATTTTATCGATCTTAACAACAGGGCATTTGATCTTGGTCTGGTCCTTGGCGCACAGTACAGCAGCTAGTTTTCTTTACTTCAAGATCAGGGAGAAGATTCAGTTAAGATCTCCCTGGTTTACCTCATTATTCACTTTTCCTTCATCCTTTTACGACAAGGGCTCTTTCCGTCCGCTGCTTTATCACCATTATGACACCGACAAAGATGAGCACACCACCAAACATGATCTACCGCATATCTTGCCATGTGGGTTTATGAAAATCCGCTATTTTGGGTTTCTTGGCATGCAAACAAAAAGGTGGGTGTTTCTTTGCTTCAGCTATTGATAGATCCAGAGGAAAAAAATGCCGAAGGATTTCATTTTGATTTTACACAGAGAACGGGGCAGGGCGAATTCATAATGACAAATTGGGCATGAGAGCCAAAAAGAACCTTGCCCAGCTGTGAGCGTCTTCGCACTCCAATGATAATTTCGTCAATATCGTTCTCTTTGGCAAATTCTACCAGATCCTCGCCAGGCATCAAGTCTCGATGCAGGAGATGTGTCTCACAATCAATACCGGATGCCTGCACTTGCTGCTTTATTTTCTCCAGCTCAATCTCTGATCTTCTGATGTATTCCACGTCTTCTTCTGTTCTTTCGATTATCGAATAGACAATGTCGACGTTGCCATTGAAGGCTTTGGCATGGACAATTGCCATCTTTATTGCTTCTCTAGCCGCATCGGAGTCATCATACCCAACTGCAATTCTCATAAAAAATTCCTCTATTAACTTAAAAACACATTAAAGTCTACCTGATAGACGTTTGGGCCCTGTGGTGGAATATAACGAGTTTGTTCCCTTTCTGTCAATGCAGAAAGCGACAGGAGATTGGAAAAATGAACAATGTTTCCACCCGACAACTGTTCTCTCAGAGTTTACGATACCTGTCCAATCTCATTGTTCTGCAGAAAAATTTATCCTTGGAGATAGGCGTATACTCTGATGCAAATTATAAGCCTGCGGTAGAATTTTAAAGATTAATGGTGGGTTCTTCCAATAGATAATTACAATAGCCAGCCCCTCTAAATATTAGTTGACAGATGTCTTAAAATATATAATTATCTATTGAAAGGACACATTGTCTGTCAAGTAGACTTTACGTTGGTTTTATTACACCTAACTCGGCAAACGGGAAAAGCAATCAGCATAGTGCCTGAGGGTAACTAAAAATTTATTATTACAATACAATCTTCACATTTCTTGTTTTTTACCCCCCTCAAGCAGCTACTGGAAAGTAGTTACAGGAAATCTGGAGTAAAGCACTAAGAAAAGAGGTTCTTCATCGCAGTCAGATCAGAATATTTAGTCCAAGATAACTTCCAGCTTCGGACGTGTCGACATCCACGACGTAGTGGTTCGGCATTACTTACTAAAGCTACATTGAAGGCAAGGAGAATTGCATGAAAAAGAGAAGTTTGCTCGCATTGGTTGTTGTATTGACTGTAAGTCTGGTCAATCTTGTACAGGCATCTGATTTTCCCAAAAAAGATATTCAGGGCACTATCTGCTGGGGAGCCGGGGGGGAAACCGATAGATTTTCCCGAGCCTTGACGCCTCTTGCTGAAAAATACCTAGGTGCCTCCATTGTTTTGACTAATAAGACTGGTGGGACGGGGGCTATTGGCATGCAGTATGTTTATATGCAACCTGCTAATGGATATAATCTCCTGTATGCTGCAGAAAATCCACAACTTTATGGGGTTCTTGACATTGCCAAGCTCGACTACAGAGAATTTTACCCTATCCAAATAATGGATCGTGCTATCCCGGTCATAGTTGCGAATATCGATACTCCCTGGAACACATTTGAAGAATTGGTCAAAGACGCCAAATCTCGTCCTGGAAAAATTAAGATGGGAACCACCGGAGCAGGTGGTCTGCCAGATACAATTAATGCAATGGTGCAATCAGTTACCGACATCAAGATGCTCCCGGTTCCTTTTGATGGTACTGGCCCTGG
>JAWSVG010000111.1:0-19729 GCA_033852035.1 Desulfocapsaceae bacterium
CTCAATAAAGGAAGTGTACAGGGGTGTAATACTTTCGGTTCCTCTTGATGAAATGCCCTATCTCTTCGAGGTATTACCTGTACAAAGATAGGGACAACAGGAGGTTATCAAGTAAGAAGAGTGGTTACCTCCGCCATGCGCTTGCCAAGTTGCCTGACCGAGGCGATACCCGTTGTGTCCTCTTTGTAACCGGCCGGGTGATTTCCCCAGGCCGCACCACCAAAATGGCCTTCGTCCCCAACAATGATCATGTCGTGAATCATCATCCCGGCATGCACTGCCTGGATTGTGAGCTCCTGGCCTCCGTTTCGTGCGCCGCCCACTGCAATCACTCCTCCGAGCGTATTTTTAAAGAGAAATCCATTGCGTCTAAACATGATGGTTCGGTCGAGAAAAGCCTTTGCCTGGCTGGTCATGCTGCCCATATATACAGGTGTGGCAATAATTATGCCCGTGATTTCCGGATCAGAAAATGTTGGGATCAGTTGTTGGAAATCGTCCTGCTGGCTGCAAAGAATACCTTTTTTGCACTTGTCGCAAGAAATACATCCATTGAACCTCAGCGGAGCCAGGTCAACCAACTCGGTTTCGATAAGGGTTCCTGAGGATTCAGCTGTGTTTTTAACTTCCTGAAGGCATTGTTCCAAAAGAAAGTGGGTTGACTTATTCCTTCGTGGGCTTGCTGAGACACCTATAATTTTCACTCTGCTTCTCCTCCTGTTGAAGTTTCATAAGATCGTCATTTTTACAACGAGTTGAGCTCATATGTAATGCATTAGGGGAGAAAGTAAATACTAACACCGGTAAACTGTAAGTACCTTGTGACAGCTTTTACGGAGTCAGGTACACGGTACTTGGATTGAAAGAGAGCGGAGTAGTGGGAGAGGGAGGTGGAGTGGGTAAACGAGGTTGCAACGAGAGTCTGGTTTCCTGTTACAACCCCGATTACCAATCTTCTACTAGCTTGCAGTCACGGAATCAGCGGTTTCCGATGAATGCATTGGCCGTCTGGTCATCTGGGCAAGAATAACGCCAGCAACCAGCAGTGCGCCTGAGAGATAGAACGCATAATTCAGGCTACCTGTGATATCTTGAATCGTACCGGCTAGCCTGGTAACAAATACACCAAGACCCCAGCCGATAAAGATGAGGCCGTAATTCATACCGAGGTTTTTGGGACCGAAGAAATCTGCGGCAAAAGATGGCATGAGCGCGAGACCACCGCCATATTGCCAATATGCAATACCGACTGCGAGGAACAGCAGTCCAACACTTTGAGTAGCAATAATATAAGGCAGGGCAAAGAGACAGAGTGCTGATACACCACAGTTGAGACAGTAGGCATTTAATCGACCGATTTTATCTGAGTAGAAACCGGTTCCGACACGACCAGAGGCATTCACCAGGCCACCAAAAGAGACCAGGATCCAGGCATTAGCGGCAAAAAACGGCATGTTCTTAGCGGCTGCAACCATCAGTCCTTTGGCATTACCGATAATCAGCAGTCCAGACTGGGTAGTCAGGATGAACATAAGAACGAGGGCATAGAATTGCCAGGTCTTAACAACTTCGGCAGGTTCCCAGTTGGTAACTGTTGCGCCTGCTGTTGCTACACCAGACCCGGCAAGTGTTGGTGCAATATATCCCTCTGGTGGGGATTTCAACATCGATCCTGCAATAACAACAACCGCAGCAAAGAAACAGCCGAGGCCAATAAAACTACCGGAAATACCGTACTGATTAATGAGATACTGTCCCAGACCGCCAATATACAGTGCAGCACCACCGTAACCACCAACAACGATACCTGCGATAAGGCCTCGTTTGTGAGGTCCAAACCATTTGAGAGCAGCAGGTGTTGGAGCAGCATAGCCGATGCCCATCCCCATTCCGCCCATGATACCAAAACCGATAACTATGCCGGTATAACTTTTCATGACTCCTGCTAAAATACACCCTCCAGCCAGAAGAAGCCCACCTAATGTGGCGCCAAATCTTGGGCTGATTTTATCCTGAATACGTCCACCAGGAATCATTAACAGGGCAAAAGTGATTACACAGATGGAAAAAGGTGTTGCTGCCTGAGCGTTGTTGAGATACACCCAGCCTTCATTAATGCCGGTCATGGTCTGACCCGCCATATCAACATTTACCAGAGCGGACTTCCAGATACTCCAAGCATACAAAATACCCAAACAAAGGTTTATTGCGAAGCCGGCGAAAACCGTGACCCACGCTTGATTCGGTACTGATTGATCCTGTTGTGACATCTGTATCTCCTTAATGACTTTATGATTGTTAAGACCGTCCATCAATTGATTTTGCAACTATCACGCTATTTCAGCGCAGTAACAATGTTTATTTACATGGTTGTTGCTAAAATAAAATATGGCCATCCCTCCTGGCAAAGCCTTCTTTTTACCTCCTCCTTTGTCTTTTAGATTATCAGGTTAGCTCCCTGCACTCTCCACAATTATTGCTGATACATGAAGAGTAACAGTGATTTTATTACTGACTTGCAGGTGACCATACCTTAATAATGGAGGTAATTCAATGACTTCGTGTTGGTGGGGCGAAAAAAAACCACAACGTGTTATATGTATAATGAAATCAATACATTAATAATACTTATATGTGAGTTTTTTTGGAGAGCTCTGTTTTGTCCTCTACGTGGTTCAGAACAATGTTATCGTTGTTAGTTCTTTGTATTGTGGGGATATTTGAGCTGTGTTGCCCTTGAATATAAAGCTGATAGGCTTGTTGTTTGAAGAAAAATGATGCACGCAGGAGTGCGCTGGGCGAGGTTTCTCTACATTGATGGGGCCGTATCCTATTTTATTTATTTTCAATATTTGCGGAGTAAAGTACTAAAAAGGCCAGATGAGTGGTATGAAAAGTGTCGATGACAGTACCACAAAGAGATTGAGGGGGATCCCGAGCTTCATATAATCTTTGAAGCTGTATCCACCAGGACCATAAACCATAAGGTTTGTTTGGTAGCCCACAGGTGTTGCAAAGCAGGCGCTGGCACCAAAACATATACCAACAATGAACGGTTTGGGGTCAACTCCGATGCCAGCGGCAGTAGATATGGCAATAGGAAGGAGCAGGACAGCGGTGGCATTATTGCTGAGAATCTGAGTGCATACACTGGTGAGGAGGATAACAGCACCTAAAACTATCAATGGAGAAAAAGTGGCAAAAAGGCTGAGGAAGGATTCTGCATAGAGTTGGCTCGCTCCAGATTTTTGCATGGCAGCACCCAAGGCGATTGTACCGGCAATGAGCATCAGCACATCCCCCTGCAGGGCCTTGTAGGCATCTCTCATCTGTAGGCAGCCTGTGATGATCATGAGAAAGGCGGCAGTGAGTGCGCAGGTCATAATGTCGGCGATGCCGAGGGTTGCAGTACCAATCATACAGACAAAATTTATTATCGACCACCAGGCTTTACGTTTATGCACCAGTTCTTCATAGACATCTTCGACAACAATATAATCGGTACCACTTCGAATTGATTCCAGTTTGCTCTCGGGGCACCAGATAAGCAGAACATCCCCGGTCTGTAGTCGAACGTCGTGGATCTGGCGCTTAGTCAGGTGAAGGTTGATGCGTTTGACTGCAATAATGTGTACCTCATCGTTTTTGGCAAGGTCTGTTTTAAGCAATTTCTCCCCACGAAAGGACGAGTGGGGGGAAATGATCAGTTCCACCACGATGGGAGCGTCTTTTTGAGCCCCCAGTACCAGGCCTTTCTCAGAGGATGGGAGTTCTACTTCCTCGTTATGAAGGATTGCCACGAGATCGTTGAGGGAGCCCTTTACAAGGAGAGTATCGTCTTCGGCAATGGACATGACGTCTCGGTCCGGGTGGTAAATATGGGACTTATTAATTAGCTCGATGACTTTGATACTTGGATATTTTGTGGTAAAAATTTCGTTTGAATTACGGTTTACTACATTGCTCCCTTGAGGGATTTTCAACTCCGCAAGATACTGGCGGTGATCGCTGTTCTGAAGCTGGCAGACTGGGTTCGCTAAAGCAGGAAGGACCTTTGGTGCTGCAAAGAAGAGAAAAACGATACCAATTACAGCAAGTGGCACGCCAAGCTTAGCTAATTCAAACATGGCCAGCCCATCGTATCCATTGCTGACACTGAGGTCGCTGATAATAATATTGGTAGAGGTGCCTATGAGGGTGCAAGTGCCGGCGAGAATGGAGGCATAGGATACGGGAATAAGGAATTTTGAGGGGCTGAGGCCGTACTCACAGCACATGGTCATAATCACGGGGATGAATAGAATAACCACCGGGGTGTTGTTGATAAAGGCAGATGCTACAGCGACAGACAAAAGTATAATGATGAGAGCGAGTTTGTAATTGCCGTTTGCGATTTTGATGATTTTTCTACCAAGAAATTCTACACCGCCGGTGCGCATCATTCCTTTGGAAACGACGAACATGGCACCAACGGTTATCACAGCTGGATTAGCAAAACCTCCGATTGCTTCTCGAGGGGTGAGAATACGGCTGACAACGAGGATGACCATTATTCCAATAGCTGTAAGGTCAACCGATATTTTCTCGGTAATCAGCAGGTAAAGGGTCAGCAGCAAAACTGAAGAAGTAATCCAGATATCCATAAGAGTGGGAGATGGTAGGTATAGTTAGTTGGAGATAGTACGTTTCCTAGTCTTGAACCTTTCTGTCATTTTAGTGCCTTATTTCTTAAAAGCTGTAATAAAAAACAAGAAAATACGGATTCGAATTTATATCATATGGTTATAAGCACTCACAAGGTACTGACTTACCGTTTACCGGAGTTAGTCCCTTTTATGGATTTTGTCCAGTGGATGAACAGAGATGAGAAGCATTGACAAATGTGTTGATGAACCCCATGCTCTGAATTATAATGGAGCCTTATAATACAGTTGACTATTGAAACGCTATCTCGTCTCTGTCCATTTACGGATAGGCACGTATCTAACGTACATGATGAGGAAAAAGTGTCGAAGCAGTTTTTTTCGTTTACCAACTTTGAAAGTCAGTTTGTGGATCAGGCACCCTCGTCGCCCAGATGGGATAGTTACAGATTGAAAGTCAAATTCATGCACAGGGGGCTGGAGCGAGGCCGATCTATCAGTGGTTTTCTACGTCAATTCCCTGGCTCATTCCCCCAGTGGGACAATTGTCTCTTTGATTTTGATGTTGACTGCAATGAGTACGATTGGCTGGTCGTTTATCACGATTTACCAGAAGGTGAAGGGTTTTTCACTGAGGAACAGCTCTGCTGCCCTCAAGAGAGAACCATGCTGATCACCGGTGAGCCTTCTACCATTACGGTGTTTGGCACTGATTACCTCAAACAGTTCGGCCATATCCTCACCTTTCAGGAGCCTTGGGCCATGAGACATCCCAGTGTGATGTATCACCACCCTGGTCTGATTTGGCACTATGGCTTGCCATTTGGGGATGGTGATATGTTGAGCTGGGACCAGATTGTTGCGACCCATCCACCCCGAAAATCCCATTTACTCTCCACTGTCTGCTCGCAGAGAACAGGAAAGGTTACCCTGCATTCCACCCGGGTGGAGTTCACCTGGCGATTAAAAGAAGAACTTCCCGAGCTGGATATCTATGGGCATGGTGTGAATCCCATGAATGACAAGGCGGAGGCACTGGATCCATATAAGTTTCATATTGCAGTGGAAAATCATGTCTACGACCACCATCTGACAGAAAAACTACCGGACGCATTCCTGGGGTATACGCTGCCATTTTATCATGGTGCGCCCAATGCAGCAGATTACTTTCCGAAAGAAAGCTTCATACCCATTAATATAAACGACTATCAGCGAACAAGAGATATTATAAAAAACCACCTGGAAAACGATGAGTATGAAGACCGATTGCCGTATATCATCGAAGCACGTCGCCGGGTGCTGGAAGAACAGAACCTCTTTGCTATTATTAATAGCAAAATTATTGAGAAGGATTCGGATATCTCCACCACAACAATGGGCAGGGTCATTCGAAACAGATATACCATGAGGATAAAAAACCCAGTGGCCGGTGTCCGCAGCCTTTTGGAGAAGGGATTGACGAAAGCCTATCATCGTATCACTTTTAATTCTCGGAATAAGGCGGGACAACTGTAGACGACCTTAATAAATTACTTTTCCTTCCAATCACTACGCTATGGCGAAAAGTTCCTCGGAGTGAAACGAAGACTTCGAGAAATCACATTTTTCAAAATACCCCTTAGAATACTTTGGGCCAGTGCAAATCAGACCTCCAGTGAAAACTTTTCCTGACTCTTTCCTCAAACTACCGGTCCAGCCGCTTCTGCCCCAAATTAGAGATGCCTTACAACGGGGCCACGCTATTCTCAGCACGCCAACGGGTTCTGGTAAGACGACCTGCGTCCCTTTACAGCTCATGAGAATGCCATGGTTGAAGGGACGAAAAGTGATCATGTTGGAACCTCGACGTATTGCCGCTAGAGCCGCAGCGGTGAGAATGAGCTCATTACTTGGTGAACAGGTTGGTAAGAGTGTCGGTTACCGGACTCGTTTTGATAGTAAGGTTTCCCGTGAAACAATAGTTGAAGTAGTGACCGAAGGAATTCTCATCAGGCAGATGCAGAATGATCCGGAACTTTCACAGGTCGGCCTGGTTATCTTTGATGAATTCCATGAACGAAGCCTTCAGGCAGATCTTGGTCTTGCATTCTGCCTTGACCTTTGTCATTTACGTGAAGATCTCAGGATTATGGTCATGTCGGCAACAATCGATTCAACTACTCTTAGTACATTGTTGGGCGAGGCCGATCTTATAAAGGGAGAGGGGAGGAGCTATCCTGTTACCATTAACTATCTCCCTCCTGGCCCAAGGGAAATCTCTCTCACTCATCAGGTTGTCCGCGGTGTTATACATGCCTGGAATGAGAATGAAGGGGATATTCTGGCTTTTTTACCAGGTGCGGGAGAAATTCGAAAGAGCCTGCAGCTGCTGAGAGAACAATTACCAGAGGCCTCCGTTCTGCCACTTTTTGGTGAGTTGAGTTACCAGGAACAGGACAGGGTTTTTCAACGAGACAATGTCCGGCGAAGAATCATTCTGGCGACCCCAATTGCTGAAACCAGTATAACTATCGAAAACATATCATCTGTTGTCGACGGTGGATATTTTCGCAGACCTCTTTTTGACGGGACCTCGGGGCTTTCACGTCTCAAAACCCAGAGGATTTCCAAAGCTTCTGCCGACCAGAGGGCAGGGCGCGCGGGGCGAACTCAACCAGGAAACTGCTATCGGCTCTGGAGCAGAAGTATAGATCAGGGCCTACTTGACTTTACTCCCCCAGAAATACTCAGCGCAGATCTGGCACCCCTGGTCCTTGAATTGGCCCTCTGGGGGGTTACGGATCCTGAGCAGATGTCCTGGCTGGATGGTCCTCGAATTTCCGGCTGGAACAGTGCAGTGCAGCTCCTCGAAAAGCTTACGTTGCTCGGAGAGCGTGGAATTATAACAAACCTTGGACGGCGGGTTGCCGCGCTGCCAGTTCATCCTCGACTCGGCTGTATGCTGGTGGCAGGCGAACGTACAGGTCTGTTGTGGACAGCCTGTCTCTTAGCTGCCTGTCTTGTGGATAGAGACCCCTGTCGGGGGGGGAGCGGTTCGGCTGATATTGAAGAGCGGGTGCAGCTCCTTGACAGTTTTCAAAGATCGAAAGGTAAACATCATCAGGAGGGTGGAGAAAAACAGCTCTGCCGTAGACTCATTAAAGCAGCTTATCAATATCATGGAGCTTTTGCAGGACCGAAAACTCAGAAAGTGAGCTATGAAGAGTTGGGTAATTTGCTGGCCTATGCGTACCCTGATCGTATTGCAGTAAAGCGAGAAGAATCACACCATATGTACGTGCTGTCGACCGGAAGGGGGGCCAAACTTGAACACGGTGATGCCTTGGCAGGGAGCAGTCTGCTTGTCGCTCCCCAGGTGGATGCACGGCATGGAAATGGCAGAATATTTCTGGCGGCGCGTCTCAGCATCGTCGAATTGCGGGAGAGTCACCCGCATCTTCTTCGACAGGTCGCAAAGGTCGAATGGGACGAAAGGTCTAATAAGGTTGTTGCCGTGACTGATTGCATGATCGATAGGGTCGTGACGGAACGGACTGCAATGAGCAATGTTAGCCAGGACCTTGTTACAGAAGCACTAATTCAGGGCATCCAGATAAAAGGAACAGACTGCCTACCCTGGACGAAGGAGGCGAGGGAACTGCAGGCGAGAATAGGGGCTCTTGCTGGATGGCAGTCGGGGAAATGGCCTGATATCAGTGACACCGAACTGTTTGAGGACCTTTTCTGGTTGCGTCCCTACCTTTTTGGTTTGAACAGACTGGCTCACCTGAAGCAGCTGGATCTGAAAAAGATTTTCCTAGCCCTCCTGAGCTGGGATCAGCAGGTACAACTTGAGAAGCTGGTACCGACCCACCTGCTTGTACCCAGCGGATCGAGGATACGGTTACAGTACATACCGGGAGAAGCTCCGGTAATGTCTGTGCGTATGCAGGAACTCTTTGGTCTTGATTGTACGCCCCTGGTATGCAGGGGGAAGATCGCCGTGACCCTGCATCTCCTCTCTCCTGCTGGCCGACCGATTCAGATAACCTCAGATTTGACCTCATTTTGGAAAAACACCTATTCGGAAGTTAAAAAGGAGTTAGCCGGTAGATATCCCAAACACTATTGGCCGGACGATCCCCTCGAGGCAGTTGCTACTTCACGCACGAAAAAAGGGATGAGCAAACTATAGCAGGTCACTGGGGGGATGGAAGGGGTTCCTGATCGTCAAAACCGCCGAGGGTAACGTGGACTCTGTTGCCGATTGCATAGCTGGCGGTGGGGATGTCGTAATCAAGGCTTCCACCATTGATTTCAACGTCTTCGCCTTCTAACCGGGTTTTTCCGGGGCAATGGATGGTACGTTTGCTGCTGTGATATTGAAGGAGATCGGTGTAGAGAAATTGATTGTCCTTGATTTTGTGAACAACCACATCTTCAATGAGGGTCAGAATCTCAGTAGTTGTGTTGTAGCTCCCGCTTTTGGCCACAATTGTGGTGATATTTCCTTCTTCATCATAGACATCAGCGTCGACGGTTTCCATGAGGAGAGCATCTGTATTTCTGTCCGTACGGGCACTTTGAGCGTGGATTACGGCAGTTTTAACACCATTTTGATTTTGTAGAATCTTGACAGTTTTCATGATGAAATCATGGCTTGGATCACTTGTCTTTGGGGGCTGATTGGTGACCGATTGACGTGGGGTCAGAAAGTTCCCTACAGGTGTTGACCAGATCGGAAAGGTAACGATGATGGCCAGGGGAATGAGCCAGACGGTGTTACGGTGCAATTTCATCGGCTCTTATACTTTTGAAGTAGTGTGGCTGTAAGGCCTTTCGCCTCGAGGATGAGGTCACAAACGTTGCGTACTGCCCCTTTCCCTCCGGATTGTTCCGTGACAAAATGAACGGATTCAAGTACTTCCCTGACACCGTTGGCCGGTGCTGCTGCAAGACCTACCTGCAGTAGGAGGGGGAGGTCAAGCCAGTCATCACCCATATAGGCAATCTGATACGGTTTGAGGTTTGAAACCTTGAGGATTTCTTTAAAGGCAGTAGTTTTATTGGGGGAACCTTGATAGACATACTTCATCTTTAGTTCGGCGGTCCGCCTTGCGACCACAGCCGATTTTCTGGCAGTTATCACCCCAACCTCGACGTTTGCCTCTTGTAGAAGACGAAGGCCAAAGCCGTCCTGGGTGTTGAAAGACTTGCTTTCTGTGTCGTCACCTGAATACAGGAGATTGCCGTCGGTCAGGACACCGTCTACGTCAAGCAGGAGCAGGCGAATTTCCTTTGCCTTGGCAAGAGTGCGGATGTACCTTGGATCGCTTTTTTTGGCGGCACGTTCCCTGGATTTGGTGCGATATCCTTCGAGGATCTCGCAGTCAGATGGATACGCTGTTGGGGATGATGGACATTGGTCTGACAATGATTTTACTCCCTAACTCACTGCATCTCGAACTCGTACGAGTTGAGTGAGAAGTTCCTCTATCTTGTCGAGCGGTATTGAGTTTGCTCCATCACAGAGCGCCTCATCGGGGTTGGGATGAATTTCCATAAAGAGACCGTCAATGCCAGCGGCCACAGCGCCTCGGGCAAGGGGGCCTATGAACTCACGTTGGCCAGCCGATGAGCCGCCTGCACCGCCTGGCAACTGAACGGAGTGGGTTGCGTCAAAAATAACAGGGCAGCCGAAGGAGCGCATGATGGGAAAGGCGCGCATATCGACCACAAGATTATTGTAGCCAAAACTTGCTCCCCGCTCAACTAGCATGATCTTGCTGCCGCCAATACCACGGATTTTATTGACAGCATTTTGCATATCGCCAGGAGAGACAAACTGTCCCTTTTTGACGTTGACCACCTTACCGGTTTTTGCCGCTGCGGTGAGGAGGTCTGTCTGGCGACAAAGAAAGGCTGGTATTTGCAGGATATCAAGAACCTCTGCGGCCACGTCAACCTGAGTAATGTCATGAATGTCAGATATAACGGGTACCTGGAGGTCCTCGCGAATAGTAGCCAGGGTTGCAAGGCCGTCTTTGAGACCAGGCCCGCGATAGGATTCAAGTGACGTTCGGTTTGCCTTATCGAACGATGCTTTGAAAACATAGGAAATGCCAAGTCTGCCGCATATCTCCTGCATGGTCCCCGCCACAGTTCGGGCCAGCTCTTCCGACTCAAGGGCACAGGGACCTCCGATGAGCAAAAGCGGCCGGTCGCTACCGACGACTATGGGTGTACCGGAAGGGGTCTCTATCTGAACAGATATAACTGACATGCTGTCTACCCTTTCTTTTTCTGCACTAAAGCTGCACTGATAAAATCTCTGAACAGCGGATGGGGTTGCATTGGTTTGGATTTAAACTCAGGGTGAAACTGGCAGCCCAGGAACCATGGATGGTCTTCAATCTCAACAATTTCCACCAGGTTGTTGTCCGGAGAAGTTCCCGCGATAACCAGGCCACTTGCTTCCAGTTTTTTCCGGTAGTCGTTGTTGAACTCAAAGCGATGACGGTGGCGTTCTGAAACTTCCTCTGTCTTGTATGCTTTTGAGGCGTTGGTATTTTCTTTCAATACACAAGGGTAGGCACCCAACCGGAGGGTGCCGCCTAAATCTGATTCTTCATCACGGATCTGCTTTTTATTGGTTCTGTAATCAAACCATTCTTTTATCAGATAGATGACTGGATCCGGCGTTTTTTCGTCAATCTCAGTGGAGTTAGCCTGGGGGAGATTGAGCATATGTCGTGAAAACTCCACTACTGCGAGCTGCATACCATAACAGATACCGAAAAACGGCACCTTGTTCTTCCTTGCATAATTAATAGCTTTGATTTTGCCTTCCACACCGCGCTCACCAAAACCTCCGGGGACAAGGATACCGTCACATCCATCAAGAAGGCTGGCTACATTTTTGGACTCGAGGTCTTCCGCACTTATGTATTTCAGATTGACTTTCGTGCCGTTGGCGAGACCACCATGTACAAGAGCCTCGTGCAGGCTCTTGTAGGATTCTGTCAAATCCACATATTTACCGGTGATGGCAATAGTTACATCATTCTGTGGATTCTTGATGTTTTCAACGAGCTGCTCCCAGGGTTTGATGTTTGGTGCCCCTGTCCAGATATTCAGCAGTTCAAGAATTTTGGTGTCAAGTCCTTCCCTGTGAAGGTGCAGCGGCAGGTCGTAGATTGTGTCAACATCAACCGCTGTGATGACCGCGTCTTTTGTTACGTCGCAAAAGAGTGCGATCTTCGATTTTAAACTGTCTTCCAGTGGAACCTCTGTACGGCACACCAGAATGTCCGGCTGGATACCATCTGCACGCAGTTCCCGAACAGAGTGCTGGGTCGGTTTAGTTTTCACCTCGCCGGCTGTTTTGATGTACGGCACGAGTGTTAAGTGGATATATAAAGTGTACTCCCGGCCCAGGTCGCCTCGCAGCTGCCGGATTGCCTCAATAAAGGGCAAACCCTCTATGTCACCGACAGTTCCGCCGATTTCAATGATAGCCACGTCAACACTTCCATCAAGCTGGCGAACGGCCATTTTGATTTCATCGGTGATATGCGGGATGACTTGAACCGTACCACCAAGATATTCTCCACGCCTCTCTTTGGTAATGACGGAGTAGTATATACGGCCGGAGGTGTAGTTGTTTTTCTGGGCCATAACAGCATTGGTAAAACGCTCGTAGTGTCCCATATCCAGATCAGTTTCAGCGCCGTCATCGGTGACGTAAACTTCACCGTGCTGGAAGGGGTTCATAGTTCCCGGATCAACATTGATATAGGGATCCAGTTTCTGGAAAGTTACCGTTAATCCGCGACTTTCAAGTAGTGCTCCAATGGCCGCAGCGGCCAGTCCTTTTCCAAGAGAAGAGAGCACCCCGCCGGTAACAAAAATAAACTTAGTTCGTTTGGTATTATTTGATTTTTTCATGGTGTGCACTATAGCAATCGTACCCGCTTTTTGGAATAGAAAATTTCCCGGGAGATGAAAAAGCAAGATAAATCTTCTCGAAAGTGAAAAGCTCTTCGCTGCTCTAATAAAAAGCGGAAATTCAGCTATATCTTGATTGCTATGTGATAGGTGCTTATCGTCATTTGTAGGAATGATTCTTATGGCTATGTGTATACCTCTGGATCTGAAAAATCGAGAAATATAACCAGTAAAAGAACAGAATTTCTACGGTGCAAATAAGGAGTACTTCATGCAATATACTCTACTCATAGCAGTGTTTTTTCTTTTGGCTCTGGCGGCCCTGGCAACCGGCGCCCAGCCGGTAGTGCAGCAGAAAACTGCGGTATTTGGCGGAGGATGTTTCTGGTGTCTGGAACCCCCTTTTGAGCAGCTGGGGGGAGTTGTTGAGGTGACCGCAGGATATAGTGGTGGTGAGGAAAAAGAGCCAACATATGAACAGGTTTCAAGTGGCCGCACTTCTCACATTGAATCTGTACAGGTGGTGTATGATCCGGCTCGTATATCTTACAAAGAACTCCTTGACACCTTTTGGCGTTACATTGATCCGACGGATCCCGGAGGGCAGTTTGCTGACCGGGGTGATCATTACAAAACTGCAATTTTTTACAGTGATGATGAGGAACGATCGGTGGCGGAGCAATCAAAAAAAGAGATTGCTGAGTCAGAAATTTTCGACAAACCAATTGCCACAGGCATTCTGCCGGCAAAACCTTTTTACCCGGCAGAAGAGTATCATCAGGACTATTATAAAAAGAATGCAGTTCATTATCAGGCCTATAGGGTTGGTTCAGGCAGAGCAGGTTTTTTAGAGCAGACCTGGAAAGATCATCCTGAAGAAGATAACAGAAAATATACAAAGCCCTCAGACGATGCCTTGCGTTCCCACCTCACGAAAATGCAATATCAGGTAACTCAGAAAGATGCCACTGAACCGCCTTACAAAAATGAGTACAATGACAATAAAGATGCCGGGATTTATGTGGATATCGTTTCCGGGGAGCCCCTTTTCAGCTCTCTTGATAAATTCGATTCAGGAACCGGCTGGCCGAGTTTTGTTCGTCCTTTAGTCACTGAGAATGTTGTTGAAAAGAAAGATGTGGCGTTTTTTATGGTGCGGGTAGAGGTGAGGAGTGCGGTTGCAGACTCTCATCTTGGGCATGTGTTTGAGGACGGTCCGGCTCCAACAGGTTTGAGATACTGCATTAACTCGGCGTCACTTGACTTTATTCCGGTGGAGCAGTTGGAAGAAAAAGGCTACGAGGAGTTCGCCTCTCTGTTTCAGTAGGGTATTCTCGGACAAGCTCCTATTTCCCGTTGAGTATATCCTCGATGGATTTTCCGTCAATTTCAGCCAAGAAGATGGATTCAATGAGAGGTGATATCTTTGGTGCATACTCTTCACTGAGGAGAAAGCCGGGAAGGGGGCTTGCTGTAAGGGTCTGAAGACGCGCTTTTCTGGTAATTATTGGGCCGAGACGACCTTCTATTTCCTTGAATTCGCTGCTATCAAGAAGGGCTGGAAGTACGTCCAGCATATTTCCCCAGTACTTCTTTTGTCCCAGGTGTTCGAGTAGCTGGCTTATTGCTGTTGCCGCTTCAAAATAATAATCAGGTACCAGGGCTGGTTGGCTGGGAGAACATGGTGTGGTGGAGAGAAAGAGCCTGCAGCTAAAAGGTCTCACCGGATAAATTCTGCATATATTGTTATTTAAAAAAGGGCATGCGGCGAAATTTTGCTGGTCTCCCTGGTCCAGATTTTTTCCTTCCAGGCAGGCTGCCGCGAAATCGTTGGTTGTTGTCGTCGGTGCCTGGTGATCACCTGAAGATTGGAGCTTTTCAAGCAGCCACTTTGACATCTCCTGGTCAACGATGTAACGCAGTATCTCAACACCCTCCTGAGCAGTAATGGTAACATTCTGGGTACAACAGCTGCTGCATCCCTTGCGGCAGGCTGCATCGATGACGCCTCCCCACTCTTCGAAAATTTTATATATTGTCAGTAGAATCTTGTTTTTCATTGGTGATATCTTGTTAACTTGTTGCCTGAAGGGTGAGAATTGCCAGGGTTGCATATCGACAAAACTTGCCAATATACACGAGAACGGTAAAACGGACAAAGTGTACTTTGAAGACGCCTGCTACTATGCAAAGAGGGTCCCCAACTATTGGCAGCCAACTGAAAAGCAGCGACCATGCGCCATATTTCTTATAGAGTTGTTCGGCTTTTTTAAGCTGAGTATCGTTGATTCGAAGAATCTTCTTTATACAAAAATCAGAGCCCCACATCCCTATTAAAAAGTTGGTGCAGGCCCCAAGGTAGTTGCCGATACTGGCCGTCAGGACACAATACTCAGGCGAAAATCCCTTTATGACCATGACGATGAGTAACCACTCAGAGCCCATCGGAAGAACAGTGGCTGCCAGAAAACTGAGAAGAAACAGCACAGGGTAGCCAGGGGAAGTGAAAAAAAGGTGCAGGGCTTCCATAGCCATGGAAACTATTCGAAATATGTGACTCTGGCAACCATTCATGTTCCAATGAACATGAATGGTTGCCAGTACTCCAAATTGTCGTTTTATCCTTTTGAAATATTGGTTAGATGTGTATCGTAGTGTTCCCGTGTGAGTTGTTGAAAGGGCAATCTTTCAAGGTGCCCTCAAGTAAAGAGTCTGATGAGAGAGGTGAGTGTGAGACCAGCTTTAAAATATATGGTGGTGGGCTGTGTGATGGTGATGCAGTTTACAGTGGTAGCGGCTTTTGCAGCAGAGAATGCTGATGGAAAAAAATTTCAACAATGGCTGAACGATTTTTACAGTACCGCTGAAAGTCAAGGTATCAGCAAAACGACGTACCAGAAAGCCTTTCGGGGAGTCACCACGCCAGATGAAACTGTATTGAAAAAGGCAAGTTACCAGCCTGAGTTTAAAACGGAAATATGGGACTACCTTGATGCCAGAGTTAATTCTCTCTCGGGTTCCAAGGGAAAGAAAATGGAAACGAAGCATCTTAAGACCCTCGATGCCGTTGAGGCTAGGCTGGGTGTAAGAAAGTCCATCCTCCTTGCTATCTGGTCGATGGAATCAAATTATGGCGCAATTTTGAAAAGAAAGAACCGGCTGCATTTTGTACCCAGAGCCCTTGCGACCCTCGCCTACGGGGATCCGAAACGAGAGCGATTCGGACGAAGGCAACTGCTCGCTTCGTTGAAGATCCTGCAGGCCGGCGATGTTGATATCAGTGATTTCCAGGGTTCATGGGCAGGTGCTATGGGGCATACCCAGTTTATCCCCACAAGTTATCTTGCCTATGGTGTTGACATGGATGGTAACGGCCGCCGTGATATTTGGAATTCAATCCCTGACGCCTTGGCGACGGCCGCAAATCTTCTCAAGGAAAATGGCTGGAGAACTGGTAAAACCTGGGGCTATGAGGTGGTTATCCCGAAGACGGGGGAACAGTATAAGGATAAAACAATGGTCCTTAAAGAATGGGAAAAGCTTGGTTTTAAAAGACCGGGTGGGAAAACGTATCCCTGGCCAAACGATAATGCTGTGCTGAAGCTTCTTGCCGGCCCGGATGGTCCGGCTTTTCTGATGATGAAAAATTTTTACGTCCTGAAACGCTATAATAATGCCGACGCCTATGCCTTGGCTGTTGGTTTACTGGGCGACCGGTTGGCGGGGTTCAGTGGTCCGGTTCAGTCGTGGCCAAGGCCGAAAGGTTCTCTCAGCATGGAAGATAAATATGAGGTACAACGATTATTGCAAAAGCATGGGTACTATGATGGCAGAATTGATGGTTACCTTGGAAAAGGAACCAGACAGGCAATTCGGGAGTTTCAATCTCAGGCGGGCCTTGAGCAAGACGGGGTACCCAGCCAGGAGTTACTGAAGGTTCTCAAAAAGTAACTTCCGGCCAGCAAATCACCTTGTGGGTACTTGGAACAATCAGATTTGTCCAAGTACCCTTATATGGTCAGGTCAACCCGCGTCTCGAATGGTGCAGTACTCTTCGTGGCACTTTCGTTCTTCTTCCTCATACGATCTGAGCCGGAGAATCAGCTCATCGTAATCTACGAGGTGGGCATCAAACTCTGGGCCATCCACGCAGGCAAATTTGGTTTCCCCGCCAACGGTAACCCGGCAACAGCCGCACATTCCGGTACCATCCACCATGACCGGGTTGAGGCTGACAAGGGTGTTGACATCAAACTTTCTGGTGATGTTGCTCACGGCCTTCATCATTGGTACAGGGCCAATGGCAACGACCTGTTTGATGTCCTCTTTTTCCAGGAGCTCTTTCATTACCTCGGTTACAAAGCCGTGGTGTCCGTAGGAGCCGTCGTCAGTGCAAATTCGTAGATCATGGGATGCGGCTGTCATCTGTTCTTCCATGATAAGTAAATCTTTGCTGCGTGCACCAATAATACTGGTTACGTCGTTGCCTGCCAGCTTGAGCCCACGGGTAATGGGGTGGAGTACTGCTATACCTGTCCCACCTCCAACGCAGATAACTTTTCCCACTTTTTCAAGGTGGGTGGGTTTACCTAAAGGGCCGATAACGTCCTGAAAGGCGTCTCCGACTTTAAGTTGCTTGAATATCTCAGTAGATTTTCCAACAACCATATAGATTATTGTAATGGTTCCCTTAACAGGATCCACATCCGCCATAGTGAGCGGGATTCGCTCTCCCTCTTCATAGGCCTTTAGGATGACAAACTGCCCAGGTTTTGTTTTTGCGGCAATAAGCGGTGCCTCAATTTCATTGAGAATAACTGTACCGCCTGCAATTTCTTCGCGTTTAACAATGGGAAACATACTGTCCTCCGGAGTGCGATGTAGAAGTTTTGGGTTCTATGCGTGAGTCGGAGCCGTTGATCCAGCTACGAACGTTGTTTCAGCCATGCATCGCCTCCATGGGATGAAATGATGAAATGTGCCACATGGTGGTATTAATACCTAACTGTTAGGAGCACGTCAATAAAAATATTCCTTATTGATTCTATCTGGCCAATGTTTGTACCCGTGGAGATGCCCAACCAAAGATACCCGACTCGATTACTTGCAAGAACAACACCGTTCAGAGTCAAGGCTACTTTGTAAAATTACTTTCACCTAAATCTTGCATGCACAAAGCAGATTCGGTGGAAGTATCAATTCCGAAGGGCAGTAATAGTAACAGAAAAAACGGGCGTTTTTCGACAGGTAAAGAGATATAAATTCATTGTTTTAGAATTTGACTGTATATAGCGTTGCTAAGTACGTTCTCTTGGTTTATACTTTTGCTATATATCATTAAACTGATGGAGGATATCATGCCAGTAGGATCTGTTTTCAAAAATAATCGAACCCAAGCTGTCAGGTTGCCAGTTGAAGCACGATTTCCTGAAAATGTGAAGAAGGTAAATGTGAGAATTGTAGGAACGGACCGGATTCTTTCACCAGTAGAAAAAACCTGGGATAGCTTTTTCCAAGCCCCGGAGGGAGTGACTGACGACTTTATGAATGAAAGAGCATCTCAAGAGCAGGCAGACCGAGAGGAGTTTTAATGCTAAAGTATATGCTCGATACTAATATAGTAATTTATGTCATCAAACACCGGCCCATAGAGGTGCGGGACACCTTCAATGAAAATGCTGGCTTGATGTGCATGAGTTCAATAACTCTTGCTGAACTTCTTCATGGTGCAGAGAAAAGTGATTACCCAGCTCGGAATCTGAGAAAAGTGGAAGATTTTGTCTCACGCTTGGAGGTCGTAGATTATGATAGTGCAGCTGCAGGCCACTATGGGGAGATTCGTTCAGATTTGGAAAAGAAGGGGACACCCATTGGTGTAAATGATCTTCATATTGCTGGTCACGCTCGCAGCTTATCTCTAACTTTGGTCTCAAATAATATGCGGGAGTTTGAAAGGGTTGGGGGACTACGATTGGATAATTGGGTTTGAAGATTTGGTCATGTAAATTTGCAGCTACCAGATCTTTAGACCGACATAAAACTGCACATGTAACGAAGTGACCAGCTTTTTGAGTGGATAAGGAGTGCTGAGAGTCTGCTTGAAAAGTCTATGTCATACCACTTTCCCGAACAGAAGCAGAGAAATAAAATTTATGCAGGGTTTCATTAATGAACAAAACTAAACCTAAAGTCTTGCTCAGTTGGATTGGCGCCAACGATCTCAAGGCTTTGGAAGGCAAATCTCTTGAACCTATAGCTTCACCACTTGAAGCAGCATCCATTGACAAAGTTGAATTGCTCTACAGTTACCAAGCGGAGCAGGTGCGACCTTTTTCTGCCTGGATTAAAGGACATGTCAACACTGTAATAAATGCGCATCCCGTTCAGCTTTCATCTCCAACGCTCCCATCAGTTCGAAATTGAGCCTGTTCGTATGGCTTAGCGGATTACGGTGGCCCATTGAGCAATGCTTTGAAGAAACAAAAACAGAACTAGGGATGGATCAATATGAGGTGAGGAAATTTCCGGGATGGCACCATCATATTTTAACTTGCATGCTTGGCCATTACTTCCTCTGGCATCTCAAAATAAGGTTGGGAAAAAAAGCACCAGCTATTACACCTGCGCAGCTTAGACTATAGTTGAAAACAGTGCTTCCTCTGAGAGTATTTGATGCGGAGATGATTATTGAATTGATTGAATGGATCCAGCAACGCAATCACCGTTCCTATTTATCTCGTATAAAGATGGATCGCTAATTAACCTGGATGAGACATTGGCAACCCACTGGTTCATTCCAGAGGAACCTGGACAATATATGGTTCGTCTTGCTGGCCATAGCAAATTGGGGTGGTTTATTCGCCAGAAATGTGATCTTGAATACAATGCTGCAGATATCGATGGCAATGGGTTACTCGAGTACTGGGAAAATCGTTATCCCTCCCACCCCCCCGGTTCTGATAATGACATTGATGGGCTGACAGCTTTAGAGGAATACCGGAATGGAACATTTCCTGATAATGAGGACAGTGACAGCGGTGGTGCTAAAGATGGTCAAGAAGTTGAGGATGGTGCTAATCCATTAATTCTACTTTGGGACTCATAACTATCTGATTAAACATATATAAATACAAATACAAGCTTGTTGTTTCAGGTGGAAC
>JAWSVG010000004.1:0-57132 GCA_033852035.1 Desulfocapsaceae bacterium
GGACTAGATCAAGAGTTCTGATCTTCTTTCTTGGCTTCGTTGTCGGGAGATTTCCAAAGCTCTACAACCTGTTGTCTGTGTCTTGAGTTATTAAACTCAACAATCGTTGTTTGACGGTTTTCCATTCGGAGTATTTTTATAATCAATTAAAAATCAATTTCGACTTAGACTGCTAACGTTTATCATGTGGTGCCAAACACTTTCATTTGCTCACTTTCGGGAAAATTTTGTCATTTCCATCATTTTCCGGAAAAACCCAGATAAAAGAGCCATATTTTTCGTACAGAATAGCGAACCAGACAATGTGTTATTCCTCAGACGCTGCCAGAAATTGCTTTTTAAGCCCCCATTACTATTCAGTTTGGCTCTCACACTACGCCGTCTGTATAGAAGGTATCAATGAGGTTTTCGGCGTAACCGTTTTCTGCCAGAATTGCCCTTGTATCTTCTGCAAATTCTCCTGGTTGGGTCCGCACAGAACCCGGAGTTCCACTCATCTTTACGGGAATACCAAAGCCATGCCGAGTTGTTCCCTCTTTCGTCTGGTAGGTATGCACCATTTCCCGTTCCCTGAAAGAGGGGTCTTCAAACACATCCTGCATCCTCTGGACAGGTGAAAAACAGACCTCAAGCTCAGTAAGTTCCTGTTCCCAGTCCGACAAAGTTTTTGTCAGAAACACAGTTCGGAGGTGACCGATTATCTCTTCTTTTCTCTTCTCGTCATATTGTACTTCTATATACTCATGGCATTTCAGCTGTTCGCAGAGTTTTGCCCAGAACCTTTTTTCCAGCGCACCAATAGAGAGATAGCGACCATCTTTTGTTTCATAGGTGTTGTAGCATGCGTAGCGATGGGAAACTATGCTGTCTGAGGCCTGAGGCTGCTTTTTATCCTTCATACTAAAAAAGTAGGGCAAAGAGAGTAAGCCCAGCAAACCGTCCGTCATGGAAATATCTATATATTGCCCTTCCCCACTTTTCTCCCGTGCAAAAAGGGCCAGCAATATACCTACAGCGGCATTCATGCTACCTCCTGCAATATCTGCGATTTGGATACCTGGTATAACCGGCGCTTTTCCTTTTTCTCCCACGAGATCAAGGACACCAGCCGTACTCAGATAGTTCACATCATGCCCCACCTTATCCCGGAGTGCACCCGTCTGACCAAAGCCACTGATCGAGCAATAGACAATCCCGGGGTTTAGCTCTTTTACCTTCTCGTAGTCGATGCCGAGGCGGGCGACAACTCCAGGGCGGAATCCCTCTAAAATCACGTCGGCATTTTCAGCTAGTTTAAAGAATATCTCCAGACCTTCTGACGTTTTCAGATTGAGCGACATATGCCGTTTGTTTCTGTTCAAGTCATTGAAAAAGAGCCCATCCTGTAGAAATCTTCGGTCTTCAATGGCTATAACATCTGCACCATGGTCCGCCAGAATCATCGAACAGTACGGCCCCGGCAGCATACGTGAAAGATCTAATACTTGAATTCCTGTTAATGCGCCTGGTAGAATCATATCCCCTCACAATGTAAATGCTTACGATTTTCTGAGCTGGAGAGACCACTTCTTTTCCTTGCAAAATAATCTCTGTTCCAGCAATAGTATAGGCAAGTAAACTCTACCTATATCCTGCAGGGAGCATACCCCTAAATACAAAGATTGCAAGTGAGACCATGGCGAAAAAACCTTCTTATGATGATTTAGTTACACAAGTGACCGCCTTACAGCGAGAAACCCTTCATTTAAAGGAGTCGGAGGACATTTTCCATCGCCAGAACGCCTCTCTCAAAGCGCTCCACAAAACCTCGCTTGGATTAATTGACAAATTGGGTCAGGAAGAACTGCTGGAGAAGATTCTTGAGCACTCGGCTTCCCTCAGTGGCACAATTCACGGTTATATATACTTGTTGCTACCGGGGGAAAATGAACTGCAAATAAAGGTTGGGATGGGGTTTATGAAAAGCCAGGTCGGCAGGAAAGTTGTACTCGGCCAGGGTATCGGTGGACAGGTGTGGCAGACCGCATCACCCCTTGTCGTTGAGGACTATCAATCCTGGCCAGGTAGGATTGCGGACCAGGTCCTCAACGACCTTCGCTCCATTGTCGGCATTCCCCTCAAATATAACGACCGCGTCCTCGGTGTCATCGGGCTGGCCCATGTGGATAATGGAAAACAATTCAGCGAAGAAGATATTACTACTCTTGAACAATTCGCAGCCCTTGCTCTCCTGGCCCTTGAAAAGTCACGGTTATATAGTGATGTCCGACACGAACTCACAGAACGAAAAAGAACCGAAGGAATTTTAAAGGAAAGCGAAAAACGTTACCGAAACCTGCTGGAGTCATCCCCTGATCCCATTGTGGTCTATGATATGGAGGGCATGCCCACCTACGTAAACCCCGCCTTTAAACAGATTTTTCATTTCTCCAAGGAAGAACTTTTAAAAAAGCCGATGGCTTTTGTACCTCCTGAAAGTAAGAAAGACTCGGAGACTGCCGTTCAGCAGATGCTGAACGGCAGTGAAGTAAACCTGCTCGAAACAAAACGCGTAACAAAAGAAGGGAACGTTCTTGATGTTCAACTTAACTCCACCGTCCATCACGATGATTCCGGTCGACCACTGGGCAATATTGTTACTCTTCGTGATATCAGTGCCAGAAGAAAGGCAGAAGATGAGCTAGCCAGGCACCGTGAGCATCTTGAAGAGCTGGTGACAGAAAGAACCAGGGAACTGGCCCGGACCAACACGAAACTGGAACAGGAAATCGAGGATCGCAGACGAGCCGAGAAGGCGCTCCGTAAACGAGAAATCGAGCTCCAGGGCCAATCACACCGCCTGGAAGAGGTAAATACCGCACTCAGGGTACTCCTGAAACAAAGACAGGATGACAAGAAGGAACTGAACGAAACTGTTCTGCGAAACATGCAGGATCTTATCACGCCTTACCTGCAGAAGGTACTGAACGGGCACCTTAGTAATCAACAGCGAACCCTGCTTCGCATCCTGGAAGCTAACCTGAACAATATAGTTTCACCTTTTATCGATAAGCTGACTTCAGGACTTGCTCACCTGACACCTACCGAGATCAGGGTAGCCAGCCTTGTCAAAGAAGGAAAAACCAACAAAGAAATAGCTGAAATTCTTCTGGTATCTAAAAACACCATACTTTTTCACAGGCACAACATCAGGGACAAATTAGGTCTGAAAAACAAGAAGATAAACCTTCGTTCTCACCTCCTCGCAATGGAACAATAGCGGCCTCAACCTACTATTACCCTACTACTTTATAAACTTGCAGATATCTGTAGTAATTTTGTATGCTTAAAGAGTTGAATATGTTCGTCTGACCGGCATGGCAAACCATAACCTGGCCCGGTTTTTTTCTATCCTGACCCTGTTTTGAAACATTGCCTGCGAGAACTCTATGACGCAACTCGTTGTTTCTGAGGTTACGCTTACATTTGGTGGCCTGAATGCTCTGACTAACGTCAGCCTGGCGATTGATCCAGGATTGATAACTTCAGTCATCGGTCCAAACGGGGCAGGCAAAACCAGTATCCTTAACTGCATTTCCGGTTTTTATCACCCGACTCGTGGCACCATCCGCTACGGCGACCGCAACCTTACCCAGGCCTCCCCTCATCAGGTATCCGACATAGGCATCGCCAGGGCTTTCCAGAATCTTGAACTGTTCCGGGGACTTTCTGTTCTCGACAACCTGCTCCTGGCCAGGCACCAGAACCTTCGCTACTCCATCTTTCATGCACTGATATTTTGGGGCAAGACATCCAGAGTAGAAGCCGAAAACCGCGCTTATGTGGAGAAGGTCATTGAGTTTATGGAGCTTGAGCCCTACCGGAAGAGCATGGTTGGTAATTTGAGTTACGGCGTCCAGAAGAGGGTTGAGGTAGCAAGGGCCCTGACTCTTGGTCCTCAGCTTTTACTGCTCGATGAGCCCATGGCAGGGATGAATGTTGAAGAAAAAGAAGACATTGTTCGATTCATTCTCGACCTTAAGAAAGAATGGGGAGTCACAGTGGTGCTGGTTGAGCATGACCTGGGAGTTGTGATGGACATCTCAGATCAGATTTATGTTCTGGACTTTGGCGAGTTGATCGGATCGGGAACACCTGAGGAAGTCGCCTCGAATCCTAAGGTGATAGAAGCATATATAGGAGAAGAGTGATCTCTTAATGGAAAATAAAGACCATCTACTGCAATATTCTATCCCCCAGCTCCTCAAGTGGCGTATGGAATTCAGCGGCAACAAGGTCGCGTTGCGCGAAAAAGACTTCGGCTGCTGGAACTGCTATACCTGGTCACAGTACTATGACTTTGTACGCAAGGCAGGGCTTGGCCTGAGAGCCATTGGTTTTGAAAAAGAAGACAAACTCGCGATCATCAGCGACAACATCCCTGAAACCCTCTACATATCCATCGGCGCGCAGGCTGTGGGGGGGATATCTGCTGCAATCTACCAGACCAGCCTCCCGGATGAGATTAGCGGCATCCTCAAATATTTGAATGTCAGTGTGGTCTTCTGCAACGACCAGGAGCAGGTAGACAAGGTTGCCGAAGTCCGGAAGCTCATTCCACATGTAAAAAAAGTTATTTACGAAGATCCACGAGGCATGCGAAGCTATCAGTCAGACGACTGGTTCATGTCAATTAAGGATCTCTATGCACTGGGAGAGACAGCGCATGACCAGGACCCGGAACTCTTCACACGCCTTTTGGAAGAAGGCAAACCCGATGATGTCTGTCACCTCTGCCTCACCTCGGGAACGACCGGTCTTCCCAAAGGGTCCATGGTGACTCACCGAAACTATATCAATATGGGCCTTCAAATCTCAGAAGTTGACCCACTGGAGGAGACTGATGAATACCTCTCCTTTCTGCCTTTCGCCTGGATAGGTGAGCAGATGAACTCTTTTGGGGTAGCCATGGCTACGGGAATTTCTATTAATTTCCCTGAATCAGTTGAAACCAGTATGGATGATCTGAAGGAGATCGGACCACATTTCATGTTCGGTGCACCCCGCATCTATGAGACTATCCGCTCTCAAATATGGCTGAAGATTGACGAATCCTACTGGTTGAACAGACTCTTTTATACATACTTTATGAAGATAGGAGAAGAGGCCGCGGGGTACCGTATGTCCGGCAGGGCCATGCCCAGAAAACTTAGCTTTCTGGCCTGGCTTGGCAAGCAGATGATCTTCAGGCCGCTGGTGAATCAGATCGGGCTACTCAGGCTGCGAAGAGCCTATACCGGAGGGGCTGCCCTTGGCCCTGAACTCTTCACCTTCTATCAGGCAATCGGAGTGAACCTCAAGCAGATCTACGGCCAAACCGAAATTGTAGGTATTGCCTATATGCACAGGGACGGAGACGTTCGACCTGACACCGTTGGAAAACCCCTTCCCGGCACAGAGTGTAAGATTTCTCCGGAGGGTGAGATCCTCTCCCGTTCCGCCTCCGTGACCCCAGGTTATTACAAACTTCCCGAGAAAACAAAAGAGCTGCTGGAAGGCGGCTGGCTCCATTCCGGCGATGCCGGATATATCGACGACAACGGACATCTGGTTGTCATCGACCGTATCTCTGATGTTATGCATAGTAAAGACGGTGAGATGTTCAGCCCGATGTTTCTTGAGAACCGGCTCAAATTCAGCCCCTATATAAAAGAGGCTGTCATCTTCGGGGACAAGCAGGACTATGTGTCTGCACTTATCAATGTTGACCCCATCGTTGTCGGGAAATGGGCGGAAGACAGGGGCATCTCATTCAGTACGTACATGGATCTTTCCGCCCAACCGGAAGTAGCCGAACTCATTGAAGGGGCAGTGAGAGAGATCAATATACATTCGGAAAAAGCACACTTTACCATCAGACGCTTTGCAATTTTGTACAAGCTGCTCGACATGGATGATGGTGAATTAACAAAAACCGGAAAAATCCGCAGAAAGTTTGTCCGTGAGAAATACACAGACCTCTATGAGGCTCTTTACGACCCGAATGTCCATGAAAAGAAGGTTGAGGCATTTTTTCAATATCAGGACGGACAAACAGCAACGGTTGAAACAACCATCCACTTTTACACAATGGAAGAGGACTGATGAGCTATTTTTTTCAACTTGTAGTCAGTGGCGTGGTAGTCGGCTCCATATACGCCCTCTCCGCACTTGGCTTTGTATTGATCTACAAATCGAGCCGGGTACTTAATATCGCCCATGGTCAGATCATCGCTGCAGGTGCTTTCATCACCTATGCGCTTACTGTATGGGCTGGAATTCCGATCTACATCAGCTTCCCCATGAGTATGATCATTACCTTTTTCCTGGCCATGAGTGTCGAAAGGATATTCCTCCGCCGCCTCATCGGTGAGCCGATTATTTCTGTAATTATGGTGACCATCGGCCTTATGTCTATCCTTGACGGCCTGATCTACCTCACCCCTTTTGGTACAGAAAACTTTTCTTTCCCGCCGTTTCTACCGACCACCCCCATCTCTTTAGGAGGTGTTTCCATATCCTGGACGCAGCTGGTCGGGGTCGGTGTTACGTTCACAATGATTGCCGCATTCTCCTGGTTTTTCAAGAAATCGACCGTTGGCATCTCCATGCGGGCAGTCTCCGATGACCAGCTCGCTTCCATGTCTATAGGGATATCTGTCCCCAAGGTCTTTGGCCTGGCCTGGGCCATGGCAGGCCTCAGTGCAGCTGCCGCTGGTGGGATAATCGGCAATATTACCGGCCTTAATTTTGACACCCTGCACGCCTTTGGCATCGTGGTCTTTCCGGTAGTTATTCTTGGTGGTCTGGACTCGATACTCGGCGCTGTTGTAGCAGGAATTATCATGGGTTTAATACAACAGTTTGCCAGCGGCTATCTGGATGGAAACTGGGGATTAAACGGCACTGGCGAAATAATGCCCTATGTCATCTTACTGGTGATCTTACTTTTTAAACCCCACGGTTTATTCGGGATTCATGAAATTGAACGGGTCTAATTATGGCATCTAATCGCTGGCTGGCTACAGGCAACTATTTTACCTCTTACAAGGAAGAACAGAGGATTTTTTTCACCAGTCTCGACAGAACCGCCATGTGTCTTTTTATCATCGTTCTTTTCGCCTGGCCGCTGTTCTTTAGTGTTGGCAACAAATACATGCTGGTGATCGATAATATTCTGGTGGCCATAATTGCCGTCATGGGACTGAACCTTGTCACTGGCTTTGCAGGCCTTATTTCCATCGGCCACGCTGCTTTTGTAGGGGTTGGTGCCTATACAGTGGCTTCTCTGGCGCGGACCCTTGGGGACGGCCACATTATATTAACCCATTGCTGGCCGCTGGTTATCATCCTTTCGGGCTTTATGGGTGCCGCCTTTGGCGCCATCGTTGGCTTACCGGCTCTTCGCCTGAAACATTTGTACCTCGCCATTGCCACACTCTCATTTCAGATGATCTTTCAATGGATCATTAACTTCATGGATTTTTTTAACCAGGGCCAGACCATATCTGTAAGTCGGGTGATCTGGGTTACCGGAAAGGTGGCTCGCAAAGAACATTATCTCTTCTGGTATTACGCCATACTCGTAACCATTGTAATCCTCGCCTTTGCTGTGCGTAACATACTCCGCACCAAATATGGCCGCTGTCTTGTCGCCGTCCGTGACAACGACAGAGCAGCGGACGCCATGGGAATGCACCCAGGATTCACCAAGGTCTACGCCTTTGCTCTGGCTGGATTTTTAGCCGGCATTGCCGGTGCCCTGCACGCCTATCTGTACCGGGGGGTCGGTATAGAATCCTTCACCCTGCACCACTCCATCAACTATCTGGCCATGGCTATTGTGGGTGGCCTCGGCACATTGTCCGGCTGTTTTATGGGCCCTGTCGCAATCAAAATCCTCGATCTGCAGGTCGAGAGACTTTCTGAATGGGCAAGTGAACACTTAACCTTTGCAGCCAACCTTGCCACTGCACTGAAGCCATTAAGCTTTGGCCTTATAATTGTACTGTTTTTAATGTTTGAACCACGAGGCATTGCCAACTGGTGGCGCATAGCCAAATCCTACGTAAAGTTGTGGCCATTTCGGTATTGAGACCGTTCACTCGAGGAAGACCAACTCGTAAAAACCATCATCAAGGAGACGAAATGAAAAAGAACAATATGACAACATGCATGTTTTTATTGGTAGCTGTTTTCATGCTGAACTTCCCCGTCCAGGCACATGCCGGAGAAGTGTACAAGTTAGGCCTCTCTATGGCCATCACCGGTCCGACATCCGATGCCGGTAATCCATATTCAAAAGGTGTTGCTGATTACTTCAGTTTTGTGAACGATACAAAGATACTGGGAGACGACACCATCGACTGCACAATTCGTGACGATCAATATAAAACTGATGTGACCAAACAAAATTTCGAGGATTTTCTCGACCAGGGAATTGTTTTCTATCTCAATTATTCAACCGGCAGTACACTGGCCCTGAAAAAAGATTTCGAAGAAGAAAAAATGCCCGTTATTCCTGCCTCTTTTCATGCAGGAAACCTGGTTGACTCAAACTATATATTCCTGCCCATCGCCTCCTATTCTGCCCAGGCCATTGGCCTTGCTGAGTATGTCGCAAAAAACAATACAGGGCCTAAGCCCAAGGTGGCCATGTTTGTTCACCCGTCCGCATTTGGCCGTGGACCGGTGGAAGATCTGGAAAAGGCAATTGCTGCCGGACTTGATGTAGAAATCGTAGAGGTTGTGGAACATGGTAAGAACCTTGATAACACTGCTATGCTCAAGCGCCTGATCAGTAAAAACGTACGATACGTCATCAGCCAGACTGTTCAGTCCCCTGTTGCAACCATGTTAAAAGATGCCAGCAGCCTCGGTTTGGCAGCGTCAACGTTCGGAGAAGAAGGCAAGCTCACCTTCCTGGGCTGTCACTATACCGGTGGTAACGATCTCGTAGCTCTCGCTGGCCCAGCTTCAGAAAATTATTACTGGACAACCTCCTATACAATCACCAATGAGCCAAGTGCCGGAACCACCGCCCAACTGGAGCTTGCCAAAAAATATAATCGTGACGAAAAGGCGGCCAACTCCCATAACTATGCAAACGGTATGATGGTAGCCCAGGTTGCAACTGAGGTCATCAAGCGGGCCAAAGCAAAAGGTAAAAAGGTTACCCAGGAATCACTGTACGAAGAGATGCTGGCCATGAACGGTGATAATGCCTTTTCTCCCGGTACCACTGTCGGACCTGTCACCTACTCCAAGACCGACCATGCAGGTGTGGATACCCTGCAGCTTTACGTCGTTACTGGCGGCGCTTTTAAATCGGCCGGAACCCCATTTATTCCCGAGTTTACTAAAAAATAACCACGACCGGGACAGGCGCACCACCGTCATTTGAGACTAGGAGGCCATTCTCGGACAAACTCCTAGCTTAAGAACCAAGCAAGAGTGAGAGCAAAAGCCAATTTATGGACACGAATAAAACGGAGAGTTTACTGGAAGTCAACAACATTGAAGTTGTGTACAATGATATTGTCCAGGTGCTGCGTGGTGTAAGTCTCACTGTGCCGAAAGGGGCCATTGTGGCCCTTCTCGGCACAAACGGAGCTGGTAAAACCACAACTCTCAGAGCTATCAGCGGCCTACTCAAACCCGAGAATGGCTATATCCGGGAAGGCTATATTAATTTCAGAGGCCACGATATCACCAATCTGCTCGGCACCCATGTGGTAAAACATGGCGCTGTAATGGTCCCGGAAGGCCGCCGGGTATTTAAACATCTTACGGTGGATGAGAATATTCGTGTTGGCTCCGTGACCAGAAAAGATGGTAGGCAGAAAATTAATGCAGATCATAGACTGATGTATCAGCACTTTCCTCGGCTGTCAAACATAACCCACCGTATGGCAGGCTATTGTTCAGGTGGAGAGCAACAGATGATTGCCATCGCCAGAGCGCTGATGGCGTCGCCCAAGATGCTCATGCTTGATGAGCCTTCCCTTGGTCTGGCACCCCTGCTGGTAAAAGAAATTTTTGACAACATCCAGTTCATCAATAGAGAATTGAACAGTACAATTCTGGTGGTTGAGCAGAATGCCAAGATAGCCCTTGGAATTTCCGACTATGCCTACATCATGGAGTCAGGCAGGATCGTACTGGAAGGGCCATCAAAAGAACTCCAGGAGAACCCTGACGTAAAAGAGTTCTATATGGGTATAACTAAGGGAGGAGGCCGGAAATCCTTTAAAGAGATCAAATCCTATAAGAGGCGAAAACGCTGGATGTAATTGCCCTCTATCCCTGATTATTTTTCACCCGTCCTGAAGAACCATCTCTCTCGTGGTCACATAAACGCATGTACCACATCCAATCCAAACGAATAGAAAGGAGAGTGCAATGAAGTTTTTAGTCGGTTATAATGGCTCTGAGACTGCCAAAGCGGCCCTCTCTTTGGCTAGAACCTATGCAGAAATTTCAGGTGCAACAGTCTATGTCATCACCTCCATGGGGGGCGGCACACATGAGAAACCTGAAGAAATCAGCCAGGCAGAGAAAACGCTATCTTTTGCCGAACAATTTTTACAGGATAAAAACGTAGCGTGTGAAACGCACCAGCTCGCCAGAGGAAAAACTCCAGGTGAGGACGTGGTTCATTTTGCGGAGGAGCATGCCGTCGACCAGATATTTGTCGGAGTTGAAAAACGTTCGAGGACCCAGAAAATTCTCATGGGATCAACCGCGCAGTATATCATACTCAAAGCACCCTGCCCGGTTGTAAGTGTAAACAGTTCGTCAGCCTAATATTCCCCTACACATGGTCCTCCTGTGCATACAAGTCGAGTCGTTATAATAGCCTTAACAGGCGTGTTATTTATAAAGGAACAACGCACCAGAGAATCGAATTATCAGAACGGCTGGTAAGAGATATGCTACACCATTTTTTACCTCTCCATCGTCACTTAATTTGCAAGCATTTGGGAGACTATTTCCATGGGACTTTACGACTTTTCCTTCTACGATTTGATCAACCGCAACGCAGTAACTTTTGCCGGCCGCACCTGTTGGCATGAAGTTGATGACAGCAGAACATTGACCTTTGCCGAATATAAAGAGCAGGTGGACCTCCTCGCTGTCGGGCTTTCCAAAGCCGGGATAGAAAAAGGTGACCGCATCGGTGTTATTGGAAAAAACAGTCTTGAGTTTTTTCTGATATATGGTGCTGCTTCCTTTCTTGGCGCTATTGTCCTGCCTGTTAACTGGCGCCTGTCGGCTGATGAGGTCTGTTTTAACCTCAACGACTGCCAGGCGAAAATTGCTTTTATTGACCGAGACTTCCAAACCACTATCAGAGACAAACAGGATAACCTTCCGACGGTCGAGAACTATTACAATCTAAAAGATGACCAGGGAGATGGCCTGACCTTCAAATCGCTCATGGAAAGCTCCGGTTCGGCAACTCCCGCAGAGGTGAAAAGCCACGACGGGTTTGTCATTATTCATACCGCCGCTGTTGCAGGACGCCCCCGTGGCGCCCTTCTCAGTCACAATAATATTTTAACGGCAGACATGCATTTTTGTTACTACATGAAACTGACACCAGAGGACGTTCATTTAAACCTTCTGCCTCTCTTCCATGTAGGCGGCCTCTTTCTGGCAACCAGCACCTTCCACGCAGGGGCTGTCAACCTGAATATCAGCAAGTTTGAAGCAGCGCCCGCTGCCAAACTCATTCGGGACCACAAGGTAAGCCTGTTTTTTGATTTCCCGCCGATCCTTGACTCGACCCTCAAAGCGGCCGCAGAAGAAGATATTGATATAACTTCACTCAAAGCAATTGTCGGCCTGGGTACTCCGGAAGTCATAGAACAGTTCCAAACCATTACCGGGGGCTCTTATTACGCCATGTACGGTCAGACCGAAACATCCTGCCTTGCCACCATGAGCAAATATAGTGATTGCCCCGGTTCAGCAGGGAAAACAGTTCTGTTTGCCGATGTTCAATTGGTAGATGAACACGACAAGGTTGTAGCACCAGGACAGGTTGGTGAAATTACAGTGAAGGGCCCCATGGTTTTCAAAGGGTATTGGGGACTTGAGGAAGATAACGATTATACCTTCCGTGAAGGCTGGCATCATACCGGTGACCTGGGACGTTTTGACGGCAACGGGTTCCTGTTCTACGCAGGACGTAAGGCTGAAAAAGAACTCATTAAACCGGGTGGAGAGAACGTCTACCCGGCGGAAGTCGAAAAGATCATTCTTCAGCATCCGGTCGTTGAAGATACTGCAGTTATCGGCGTCCCTGACCCAAAATGGAAAGAGGGCATCAAAGCAGTCTGTCAATTACGCAGCGGTGAAACCCTTGAAATTGCCGATCTTATACGATTTGTAGGTGAGCGGATTGCCAGTTTCAAGAAGCCGCAATACGTTGAATTTATAGAAAGTTTTCCAAGAAAAGAAGATGGAACTATAGACCGTGAAACAGTGAAGTCTCTATACGGTAAAGGGTAAACCAGACAAAAATCACTAAAAAATCGGTGCATAGTGCCTGAACGATAATTACATTGTTATTCCAAGCGAATAAAGGGATTAACCACTCCCGATAATAGTGGGTACACAAATACCAGGCTATCGATATCAGTTGATAGAGGAGAGCTCAATGGCACAAGTGATCAAAGGTGTTTTTCCTGAAAGGGTCCAAACTGAAAAGAAGCAGGACGACGAACCCGTTTCAAGCTACATCCTGCATATAGCAATTACCTTTTCCGATCCTCACATCTGGAGGCGCGTTCAAGTCCCAGGACATTATACACTCACAGAGCTGCACAACGTCCTTCAAGCTAGCATGGGTTGGAGCAACTCCTATTTCCATCAATTTCTAGTTGGCAAAATTTGCTATGAGCCGACTATGAAAAGTAGCACCCTGCGTGAAAGTAAAAGGTTTGATGAGCATAAATACCAACTCCATACATTGGAAGAGGGGATGCAGTTCATGTTCAGCTATATATACGATGCTGGAGAAGGTTGGGAGCATGAGATCACCCTGGAAGAAACAGTCCCCCCCACAAGAGAGCTCAAACACCCGATACTTATCGCGGGAGAGCATGCCTGCCCGCCCGAAGGCGTTGGTGACGTCCATCAGTATATGCAACTGGTTTCTGCAATGGAGAGCCCTGGAAATAAAGATGTCAACAGCCTCAATGAGCTGAGTGGTCAAAGCAGATTCGATCCATACTTCTTTGACCTTGAAGCAGCCAGGAGGCGGGTCAAGACTCTGACTGGCGCCAATCTTTCTTAGCCAGGTACCCATTCACCATTCTCACCCGGATGAGAATGGTGAATGGGGAAACACAATGGTTACATATGCAAAAGGACTGCCGGCACCGCGTTCTTTTTCTCATCAATGAGGGTGTCACAGATCAATAAACGGCTCTCATCGCTCTCGTACCTGCTGATCAGATGTTCTTTGACCGCGGCGGCTCTCTGCTGACCAAGCTCCATGAGTTTCGACGCTTCTTTCTCACTCGCCCCAACAGTGTCACCTTCTGTTGCTTCAACTTTCTTTTCTGCCATAAACTCCCACGATGCCACAGTAGGACAGAGCTGTAACTCTGCATCGGGCTTATCCTTGAGAATTGTAGCAACCCGCTCCAGGTATGTAGCATGCTCTTCTGTAATTGTATGTTCCTGCTGAACAAAAACAACAGGTGGCAGCCTGACTTCAAGCATGTTCTCACCAATTTTCATACCGACATAAGCCAGAGCGCCATAAGGTCCCAGTGCATACATGAGATACCCTGATGCAGCTGGCACAATTGCCTTACTCAGGGCGGTAACAAGGATATCTGAAATCCCCACATCCAGATCGGCAACAGGGCCACTGAGAGGAATATCAAGTTCTATATTCCCCTTCTTATCCCGTAAAATAGACAAGGCGGAATCGAGGGAAATCGGCAGCTCATTGTCAAGCTCAGCCGCCAATTCAGGTGATATCGTTTCAGTTTGCAGTTTTTTGAGCGTGAGAGTGTTTTCCATATTAAGCTCGCCGGCTTCCAGCTCAAATTTTGATTTAATTTTCAACTGCCCACTGGCAAGCCCAGTACCAACAGACTGCACTGTGTAGGACGATAAGCTCGAAAGTGGATAGTTGTTTAATTTCAACTTCATTTTAACGTCGGTTGTCTCTTTAAAGGGCTGAATATGTCCGGTAACGTCAAGAGATGCGCGTTTTTCCAGCTTTCCTTTGAACAGGATTGTGGTTTTCTGATCAGGCTGGCTGGAATCAAGGTCTTTTATCTGCAGCTGAGAAATAGCGAGATGAGTCTTGTACGGTACTGCCAGCGTATTGTCTTCAAAAAAGACACTGCTCTTCCCTGTTACAGCGATCTCTCCCAATGTAAATGGTGTCTTCTCAGATGACGTTTCGACTGTTTCAACCGGAGCGTCCCCAGTACCGGATTTGTCGGCCGGCTTTTTCATTTCAGCAAGCCTGCTAGTTATGTTAAGGTTCCCCTCTTTGTCCCGACTAATCCTGGTAACAAGATCTTCAAAGGTCAGCGCCTTGCCCTGAAGTCCGTTAGCGTTGCTCCAGTTCAAATCTGAGAACTGAACGGATTGTAAAGAGAGTACTGTCTTGGTTTCGGGATCTTTTGTGGCTGGTAAAAACAACAGGTTAGTCAATTCCACCAGGCCGGCTTCTACAGAAGCCGAACTATCCGCGGTTAGCCCGTGAACAGAAAGACTGTCAAGCCGAACAAGCTCACTCTCATTAGCAATTGCTGTAATGAGAGATTCCTTGACGCGAAGTTCCTCAGCCTTGAAAACAGCCAGGTCTTCTGAATGAAGGCCTGTCAGCTGTATCTCCGGGATGTAAACAGAAAGGGGGAACTCCCCGGGAACAAAAACCAGTAGCTTACCTGCCAGGACGTCACCTACATCAATTTTTTGTCCTCCCTGCCCTTTGAGGTCTGTTACTTGAAAACGTTCTAGGGATAGAATAGACGCGTTTTTATTGGTATCAACAATCTCAAATTTCTCGAGGACAAATTCGCTTTCACCTGATATATCAGGTTGTGCGGCAAGGGCAACAATGCTCTTTGTGGACAGTTCCACCTTCCCCTGGGTAAATTGCATAGCGGGACCGACCAGAGTTGTCTGCAGCTGTTCCCCACCCAACTTCCCGGCAAGGTTCAGACTGATGGGAGCATCAGCTTTTTGCTGGCCATAGCTCAGTTTGCCTCGCCAGAAAAAATTATCCCCTCCTGTAGCTAGTGGGATTGATTCATCCTTGCCTTCAAAAAAGAATTTGCCCAGCTCAAGCTTTCCTTTGGAATCTATAAATTGCCCTCCTCCCTGGTAACTCGAATGATAGGCTATTTCTCCTTTCCACATCAGGCTCTCTTCATTGATTGCCATGGAGGCCATTTCCATTTCATACCCTTCCACAAGGAGGGAACCCTCATTTTCAACAGCCACTCCGTCCGCAATGGTAACAGCAGTTTTTCCAGCAAGTTCTATAGCCGACTCTTTCATGCTGAGCTCTGGACCCGGTAATTGCAAGCCATATCCCTTCGCACTCAACACGCCATCGGTTTTAACCAGCATCGGCCCGGTACTGGGGCCGCCATATAGCACCTTCCCTTTCCAGCTAATGTCCTGCGCCTGGGTCGTAAATGTGCTATTGCCAATTGAAGGGCTTGTCAGCGTAATCGTTCCATCATAATCAAGCTCCATTCCTTTAACGTCAGACATGCTGAACAGCAACGTACCGTCTAGTCCGGCTATTCCTTCAAAAGGGTTCAGAACATCCTGGAGCATACGTCCCAGATCGTCGAGCTTAAAATCAGCAACAACAATCTTCCCACCCAAACGCAGCTCAGGCATGACCTGAACCGTATCAAGCTGCAGTTCAACAGGTGCCTGATTGATTTTTCCTTTGAAGGAAAATGTACCAGCAGGCTGACCATCCCGAGTGGTAAAGCGATGAATCTCAGCGTCATCAATATCAAGCCGAAGATCAAAATCAGCCATTTTCAATACAACAGTGCAGTTGGAGAAAACGGCCTCTTCTGCACGAAATGCCCAGACCGAAGAGGTCTTCTCCCCACTTACCTCGACTTTTGCTGACTTCTGTCCACTGGCGGTATAGGTAGCAAATCGCCATCGCCCATCTGCATACTGCTCCAGGTCAATAGAAAGGTCTTTGTACTCAGCTCGCTGCAATCGGATATCTTTTTTGAATAATGATAAGAGACCAAATTCCAGCTCGATTTTGGAATTGCTCAGCAGGCTCTTGCCATCCTTTCGCGCATCCAACCCTTCCAGAGTCATTCTGCTTGTCAGGGGGTTGTACCAGAATGAGCCAATAGTGGCCTGATCGGCACCATTTTTTACCAACCAATCACTCAAGTAATATTTCACTCCGAAAGGCAGGAGCAGAAAAAAGAGAATTATAATTACACAGGCCCCTCCACATACTTTGAACCATCGTTTTTTATAAAATTGTTTCTTGGTCGTTTTCTCAGAAGATGTCATAATAAGATAGGTTTATTGAATGGGTTCGGCTTCGTTTTTTGACAGATCAATGATGTACAAGGCCGCAAAATTTGTACACTGTACACCATCCATGAGTCTGTTTATTTATATAAACCACAAAACAGTTTATACATTGTCGACTGTTTTTCTCTAGTCTTTTTTTCGTTTCGTCTACCACTGCTCCAGGAGATGAGAATATACCATGGTAACAACAATCACCACCGAAAATGTCCCCATTAAGTACTGGTCAGCAAGCCTCGACACAGATACCCTGACGCAGGCTAAAAACCTCGCAAATCTGCCTTTTGTACATAGCCATATTGCTATTATGCCAGATGCCCATGTTGGTTACGGCATGCCGATTGGTGGTGTTGCCACGACAAAAAATGTAGTCATCCCTCATGCTGTGGGAGTAGATATCGGCTGCGGAGTATGTGGCGTCCAGACCTCTCTGGGGAGACTTGAAAAATCCCTGTTGAAAAAGATAGTACCTGAAATCCGCAAGGCAATCCCATTCGGTTTTAAGCACCATACAAAACCTCAAGCCAGAAACAAAATGCCGAATGTACCGGAAGGCTTGAGTGAAGAAATGATGCCGATTGTCAGCAGAGAATTTGAAAACGGCCGAAGACAGCTTGGTACACTTGGAGGCGGCAATCACTTCATCGAACTCCAACAGGGAGATGATGGTTACATTTGGCTGATGATACACTCCGGCAGCCGAAACATTGGGTATCAGGTTGCAACGTACTATAATCAACTCGCAACCAGATTTAACAAAAAAAATGGACAAAAAGTACCAGCAAAGTGGCAGCTCGACTATCTGCCAATTGACTCGAAACAGGGCAAAAGCTACATGAGAGAAATGAACTTCTGTGTTGAATTCGCCGCATCAAATAGAAAGGCCATGATGCAGACTGTACAGGCAATTTTACTGGACTTTGAGCCAGCGGCTGTTTTTTCTCCACCAATTGACATTGCCCATAATTATGCTGCTAAAGAAAACCATTCTGGCCAGAATGTCATCGTTCACCGTAAAGGCGCAACAAGGGCATTGTCTGGTGAGACGGGTATCATCCCTGGCTCCCAGGGAAGCAACAGCTATATTGTCGAGGGAAAAGGTAGCAGGGAAAGCTTTTGTTCATGCTCTCATGGTGCTGGCCGAAAGCTTGGTCGAAAACAGGCCCAAAGGCAGCTGGATTTAAAAACGGAGGTCAATTTTCTTGAAAAACAGGGAATCATCCATTCAATAAGGAGCCAAAAAAACCTGGATGAAGCGGCAGGTGCCTATAAAAACATCAAAGAGGTCATGGGGAACCAGCTTGATCTTGTTACAATTCTCACCACACTCAATCCACTTGCAGTGGTCAAGGGATAAACTGCCCACACCAACGCCAGCGAAATCTGGTTTCCAGAATTCCATAGACGCTGCACACTGTCATTGTTTACTGGTGTTAGGTTAAAAGCAATTAATGGTTGTGATTCTGACTCTTTGATCTATTCTATAGTTTGGGTACTTATCCACCAAAACGGCTCAACAGGTATAAAAGACTCTAGAGAGTAAACTTATAACAAACGCTATGACCACTTCCCCCGGGGGGTCTATGAGACTGTTTCTGTATATATTTCTTTTTCTTGCCCTCACACCTCGCTGGTCTCAGGGTGGTAGTCATTACTACAAACATAATGTGTTGATAATTCACTCGTATCACAAAGATATGGAGTGGGTTGAGCAAATTCAGGAAGGGATAGTAGAAGAATTTAAAAAAGAGGATCTGTCTGTTGACTTCAAAGTTGAGTATATGGATAGTAAGAGGTATTCCAGTGCAGTGTATTACGACATGCTTAAAGCTTTATGGCAATACAAATATCAGCAGTCTCAATTCGACTGTATCATCGTCAGTGACGACAACGCGCTGAACCTTCTGCTCTCTATTCGGGACGATATTTTCCCGGGTGTTCCTTTGGTCTTCTGCGGCATAAACCTCTATGACCCTGACAGATTTTCTCCGTACAAAAATATTACAGGGGTGGTCGAATCATTTGATTTAACGGGCACCCTTGATATCATCAAAAAGCTCTTCCCTACTCGTAGAAATCTGTTCATAATCAATGACACTACTGTTACAGGAAAAGCAAATAAATCAAGATTAGAAGCAATTGCTTACGATTACAGTACACATTTCAATTTCGTCTATGTAGGAAATTTATCAACTGCTACTCTAACGACCTCACTTGAATCCTTGTCAGAAGACACCGCCATCCTGCTCATGAGCTACACCAGGGATCGAGATGGAAAAGTTCTGCGATATCGCGATGCAATCCGGCTGGTCAGTACGAACGCCAAGAATCCTGTCTTTGGAGTGTGGAGTTTTTACCTCAATAAAGGTATCGTTGGTGGCTCTCTTGTTAACGGCCAGTCACAGGGTCAAAGAGCAGCTTATCTCTGCTTGAAGATCCTTTCCGGAATACCGGCATCGGCTCTCCGAATTATAGAAAAGTCTCCAAACCTCCCCATGTTTGACCAGACAGAACTTGACAGGTTTTCGATTTCAACCTCTGTTCTTCCTCCCGGCAGCATTATTACAAACATCCCGATCACACTCTGGAACACGCATAAATACAAGATTATTTTCTACGCTTCAGTAGTTATTTTACAAAGCTTTCTTATCGGGCTCCTTGTATACAATGCCCGTAAACGATTTGCAGGAGAGAAACGACTGCTGAAGACCAAAAAGAACCTCTCAACTACTCTGGAATCATTACAGGAAGGTGTAATTTCACTGGACAGCAATTTTACAATTATTCAGATAAATTCGTCGGCCGCAAGCCTGTTTGAACTTCCGCCTGCACAACTTCTGGCTCAGAATTTCCCCAATCTCATCATGCGGCTCGATCCGGAGCTGGGCAGCCAATTTCAGCAAACGATCAAACATTGCCACAATACAGGTGAGAACATTGACTTCCCGGAAAACACCAGGTTAACACTTTCAAAGGGGCAACCCAAAATCATGAGCGGCAGTTGTGCCCCAACCCGGGATGATGCCAATGCAATTATCGGTGTGGTTCTCATATGTAACGACGTAACAGAAAATAAATCCATACAGGCCATGCTTAATCAAAGCCGCAGACTTGAGGCTATTGGTCACCTAGCTGGAGGAGTCGCACACGACTTCAACAACATCCTCACTGGCATTTCCGGCTATGCAGAAATGCTGAGCCTCCAGCTCAAAGACGACGAAAAAAAGAGAGTAAGTGCCCTACGCATTTTACAGGCCAGTAACAGAGCCGCAGATCTTACCAAACAATTACTGAGCTTTGCAAGAAAGGGTAAAGTTATATCTTCACCAATAGATTGCCATATTGCACTCAAAACTGTTATCGGATTACTCAAGAGGAGTCTCGACAAGAACATTGCTCTCAGCAGCCATTTCAACGCCGAATACCCTGTGATAATTGGAGACCCGACACAGCTTGAGAATATTTTACTAAACCTCGGTATCAATGGCGCAGATGCAATGGAAAAGGGTGGTCAATTAACAATGGCCACCGATAATATTGTACTTGAGTCGCCTTTTCCTTGTGAATTTGGAGAAATACTCCCTCCGGGTTTATACCTTTGCATATCAATCAGGGATACAGGCCATGGCATTGACCCGGAATCATGCAGGATCATATTCGAACCATATTACACCACCAAAGAAAGAGGAAAAGGCACAGGTCTTGGTCTTGCAGCCGTGTATGGTGCGATGAAAGAACATGGAGGCGGTCTCCAACTACAGTCAGAACTCGATACTGGCACAGTGTTTTCTTTATTTTTCCCTGTAGAAACGGAGAAACTTCCGAAAGCGATGGAACGACACTTCACAGAAAGCGGTGACGAGACAATCCTGGTGGTTGATGATGAGCAGCTCATCCTTTCTGCGACAAAAGGCTTGCTTTCAGAGTTGGGTTATCAGGTTTTGCAGGCAAAAGGATGTGAACGCGCCTTAAAAGTATATGAAAATAATCAGGAAGACATCGATTTGATCCTTCTGGATATGATCATGCCTGAAGTGGATGGCACTGATTGCTACAAAAAGTTGAAAACAATAAATCCCGAGGTTAAAGTCGTTATCTGCTCTGGATTTTCAAAGGCGAGTCGTTTCAGGGCTGTTGAGCAACTTGGTGTGAGTGGTTTTCTGCAAAAGCCCTATTCAGCAGCAGACGTCAATACCATAATCCAGCAGGTTTGCAGAGAGGAAAGATAGTGATTAAACCTTCCTCAGCCTACACTATGGGACAATGTCAATTTCAAATATGTTGTATAAAAAAGCCAACAGCCCGGTAATCGAAAAAACAGTTACCGGGCTAATAATACTTACGGGGCAAGCCTTTCTATCTGCCACCCACCGGGATTGCTTTCTCTGGTGTAGAGAAACCTGTCATGCAGTCGACTCTTTCTCCCTTGCCAGAACTCTATTTCAAGAGGTTCCACCCGAAAACCACCCCAAAAACTAGGCAAGGGCACCTTCCCTTCGCCAATCTTGGTTTTCATCTCCTGAAATTTCTGCAACAGGATCTGGCGCGACGAAAGGGTGTGACTCTGACTTGACACCCAGGCAGCCATCTGCGATTCCTTCGGTCTGCTCATAAAATATTTTGCAGACTCCGCGGTGGAAATTCTTGAAGCGGTGCCGTTTATCATCACCTGACGTTCAAGATCAAGCCAGACAAACAGCAGACTGACCTGGGTGTTTTCTTTTATTTCGATTGCTTTTCTACTTTCAAAATTAGTAAAAAAGACAAACCCATTTTCGTCGAAATACTTCAGTAGCACAGTCCTTTGGCTTGGTCGCCCCTGCCTGTCAACTGTGGCCAGTACCATTGCCGTAGGGTCAGCAATCTGGGTCTTTCTCGCTTGTTCAAACCAGGTAGAAAACTGCACTATCGGATCAATGTCAAGACCAACACGCGACAAACCATTCTTTAAATATTCCCTTCGAAACTGACTAAGATCCACAAGCTACCTCATACATCATTCGTTAATGCCTTCCAACTTCCAGTCCTGTGTACCAGTCGGTCTCGCCCAGCTCCAGTTCTCTTCAAATTTAATCGGTGTAGTCATATTACCGTCTACGAGGTCTCCGGTTTTATCATCCACTGTGTAATCGAGCAAATTAGCCGTAAAACGTACAGTGACAAAGTCCTCTCGACCATCGCTCCCGGCTTGGACAACCTCAATCCCGCGAACGGCAATAGATTCAAGCTTATTAATATGACCCTTTTCCCGCATATCCTCAAAATGTTTTTCGTACTCGCCAGCAAGCTGATCCCCAAGAAGATGCCTGTAGGAGGAGAGATCGCGCCGCATCCATCCTGCCTGTACCTGAAAAAATACATCGGAGGCAACTTCAACAAAATAGTTCGGGTCGAAAGTTCGATCCGTCTCTTGGATCTGACTTACCCCTTCATCAAGCAGATTCCCGCCGATGTCTGGAGTTGGCGGCGGCGGAGGCTGGGCACTATTCTCAACCCCTCCACCGAATATGCCTGGCTTGTTTTGCGTCCCGGATGGCTGACTGTATTGCTGATAGCTCTTCTGTTGCGGTTTCTGCATTTTTTTGTATAAAAAAAACGCACCGCCTGCTAAAAGCAAAATGGGTAGAATTCCCATACCTGATCCACCAGCACCAAACATAGAACCAAAAAGCATACCCCCAAGTGCACCACCAAGCAGGCCACCCGCAAGTCCGCGCCCAAAGGTCGAGCCTCCCTGTTTCTGCCCCGGTTTAACTGTTTTGGCAGGTGCTGCTTTGCGAGGTGACATGCTGAAAGAACGCCCCCCAAATTTCGATTTTGCCTCCGCATAATCTGCATTCAGCCCGCCTTCCACCAAGGCAAAGGCAATCAGCAACATAAAAAACGTTACCAATTTCTTACTCACACTTAACATAATTTTTTCACCAGTTTAAATTGATAGTCTCGTCAGGCACCACTACGACGCCATGCAATGGCTAAACAAAAAATTTACTGCACAAACACGGCACATACTATAGTGCACCTTTTTCAAGATGCCATATCTATTGACAAATTTCTCTTACGAACTACTAGGTTTGTTTACCGTTACATAAACAGACCTATCCTCTTCCATGGTGCACATTTTTTATGCTGATCATTCACCCTCCACTGACAAAACCCTGTGAACCGCCAGCAGCACCAGCATACCTTTCAGGACACCTGCAGGCGCATGGTCAGACATGCACTGTCTGCGATATGAATATAGAAGGTTTGTACACCCTGCTCAACATGCAGAATTCAGTCAAGGACACCTGGAGTAAACGTGCCTTCAAAAACACCCAGAGAAACATCGCTGCTCTGCAAAACGCTCAAACCTACAGCAACCTGGACAGATACAAACGAGCCGTAGCAGATGTCAACCGGGTACTGGAAATCGTCGGCCACAAATACGACCTGCAGCTTTCACTGTCAAATTACCACGATAACCAAAGATCTTCCCTCAGCAGTGGCGATCTTATATCTGCAGCAGAAGAATACGAGCATAACATCTACTACCCTTATTTCAGCCGCCGGTTCGAAGAACTGTTGTCAGTGAATAGTCATGATTATATTGGCTTTTCATTGTGTTATCTCAGTCAGGCACTTTGTACTTTTGCCATGGTCGGCTTTCTGCGAAAACGTTACCCACAGAAAAAAATTATTTTTGGCGGCGGGTTGGTTACCACCTGGTTGAGCAACAGCGACTGGCAGAACCCATTTACCGGTTTAGTGGACATATTCATCGCCGGAAAAGGAGAGGAACCATTACTGAACCTACTTCAGGTTGCTCCAAAAACAGTCTATGCCAAGCCAGACTATTCTGGGTTGATGAATCGCTATCTGTCCCCTGGCTTCATCCTCCCCTATACAAGTTCCACCGGCTGTTTCTGGAAAAAATGCAACTTCTGTCCGGAAACAAGCGAGGACAATCCATACCTGCACGTCCCGTCCCAGACCACAGTAGAGAATCTGCGCACCTTGTCAATTGAAACGAATCCTACCCTCATCCATTTGCTCGACAATGCTGTCAGCCCACAAACCTTCAGAGCTCTGGTAGAGAGTCCACCTCCCGTACCCTGGTATGGATTTGCCCGCTTTGAGTCACTGCTGGCCGATGCTGGATTCTGTCATGATCTGCGTGCATCTGGTTGCACTATGCTTAAACTTGGCCTTGAGTCCGGAGACCAGAAGGTTCTGGACAATATGAATAAAGGAATCGATTTAGAGCTTGCTTCCAAAGTGCTCGCCAATCTTAAAAATGCTGGTATTGCAACCTATGTTTACCTGCTCTTTGGAACTCCTGCTGAAACACTAGCCGAGGCCGAGAAAACTCTCAAGTTTGTTGAAGATCATTCCCAGGCTATCAGTTTTCTGAACCTGGCAATCTTCAACCTTCCGGTAGGGAGCACCGAGGTTGCAAACCTGGAAGTTTCCAGTTTTTACGAAGGTGATCTCTCTATTTATCGTAACTTCACACACCCAAGGGGGTGGGATAGGGGAGAAGTTCGACGCTTTTTGGATAGTAGGTTCAAAAAAAGCCCGGGTATCTCCAGAATATTGCAACGGGACCCACCCCTCTTTACCTCAAATCATGCACCATTCCTTTAAGGCTGTGGCAATTCATTTCTTGTTTTTTCTGCAAGAATTTCGTTAAGATACTTTTCCCACTGAATAGGAGTAGAAATTGAGTCAGGAACCTTAAAAAAACGTTCAGAGTCAACATAGTGTAAAAACAAGAGAGATCAGATGAATTTTAGCGGAATTATTACTGCAATTCTTGCAGCCTTGTGCATGGGAACAATGGGTGTTTTCTCAAGGAAAACCGGTTTACAGGCCGAAGTGATCACCTTTTTCCGCCTCTTTCTTGGTGCACTATTTATGGTCATCCTGCTTTGTTGTACCAGGCAGGTCGGACTTATCAAAAAGTGGCCAACCTGGCCTGTACTCATTGGTGGATCAATGCTCGCAGGTTTTATAATCTTTTATGTGCAGGCCATGGATTTGACGACAATGGCCATTGCAATAATGATTCTTTACCTTGCCCCTCTACTGGCCTCCATACTCGCCCATTTTTTCTTGGAAGAAAAACTCAACCTGGCAAGCATTACCCTTATTGGTACCGCTCTACTCGGCTTTACCATGATGATGGAGTTCAAAATTGATTTCGAATCTGGCAGTAACCACATGCTGGGGATATTCTTTGCTGGTCTCGGTCTCTTTTGCTATACTGGATATATTCTTATTAATCGTACGATCCGCTCTGATATCCACGTCTATACCAGAACCTTCTACCAGCTGCTCGTCGGCGCTTTGTGCACTGTACCATTCTTCATAACCGACTTCCCCGTTATTGGCGGAAGCCAGTGGCCCTGGATCATTGGTGTGGGAATTATCCCCGGATTTCTTGGAATCCTCTTCGCAGTGATCGCCCTTGACAAGCTACCTGCAGCAACTTTTGGAACCCTCGCCTACTTTGAACCTATTTTTGTCTGTCTTCTCGGCTGGTCCATATTCGGAGAAACATTGAATACAATGCAAATGTCAGGGATCCTTCTCATTATCGGCAGCGGAACCATTAAAGGATACCTTGCGGTTCAGGGACAGTAGAAACATTGGTGCCGTGGAATGAATGTGTAACGTATTCATCTGGCTCTTCCGAAACTTTCGCGGTATGATCCTTTTGGCTTACTCTCTACCAGGAAAAGCCGCGGCCTCAAGTAAAGACGCAAGAAAAACCACCTCTCTGAGGTGATACTATGAGTTCTCCAGGAGAAACCTCAATGCGCATACTGCATGTTGCGAACTTCAGCACTCACAAGTATGGAGCAGATCTTTATGCCACGGACAGAAAGATCTCAGCCGGCCTTATCCGTAACGGTCATTTTGTGTACGACTTCAGTTATAGAGATGTCTGCCGCAGTGAATCTTTCTTTCGGACCACAAAGCTGGGCACTGCAAAAGTGAACGAAAAGCTCCTCCATGCCTGCGACACCCTGGTCCCCCACGTTCTCCTCCTTGGTCACTCAGAACTGATCGAAGCAGCCACGCTGGAGAATGTTAAACAGAAATACCCGGAGATTAAAATAGCACTGTGGTATGTTGACGCCCTTTTTCATAGGGAAAAGACAGACCACCTTTATAAAAGACTGGGGGCAATAGATGTGGTTTTCGCCACAACTGGTGGAGCATATCTGCAAGAGCTCAGAACCGACACAACCTGCAGCGCCTTCATTCCCAATATGGTCGATCCGGCTGTTGAGAGTAAAAAATCATTTCTCAGATCATCCCATGATTATGACTTTATCTTTTGCGGGCGTGATTCCAATGAGCCGGAGAGACAATCGTTCATGGAAAAGCTGCAGCAAGAAACCAGCTCCTACCTGCGTTGTGAATTTCGCGGCTGCCTGGCTCATCCCCCCGTTACCGGCTATGATTATCTGGACTTTCTTGGTAGATCGAAGATGGGCCTCAATATCAGCCGAAGAAATGATGTCCCACTCTACACCTCCGACAGACTCATCCAACTTCTTGGCAACGGACTGTTAACATTCTGTCCGCAGGTGCCTGGTATGCAGAAAATATTTGCCGACAACGAACTTGTTTATTTCGAGACGCAGGATGAATTACTGGAAAAAATATCCTGGTTCCACAGCCACCCCGAACAGTGCAGAAAGACGGCAGAAAAAGGCTGGAACCGAGTCCATCAGAGCTATGGTGCCCAACGAATAACCTCATATATGATTGAGCTCTTATTTGATATCCCTTTCACTTCCGATTATGAATGGAAGGAGGAAATTTACAAATAGTTCAGACCGCGATCTGTCATCATCAAAACAGCCACGATTCTTTTTAAAATATGAATATTTTAATGATCTCAATCGATTACCCACCGACCCCCGGAGGCATTTCCGCCCACGTCTACGAATTGTCCCAGGCCTTCAAAAATAGTGGACATAGAGTCAACATAGTAACCAGACTGCGAGATGATAGTCCTGCTAAAACAGTTGAAGACGGAATGACAATCCACCGGGTAAAGCTTCAATATTCAGTGCTGTTCTATGGTTTACAGATTCGAAATTTTGTCAAAAAATTGTTACCAGAAATCCAGCCCGACATCATCCATATACACGGCATGAACCCACTTGAGTGGTATAATATCAGTCATATTCCTCTTGCCTATACCAACCACACTTCTGGATATTTAAAAAGGATACAGAAAGGTGGCTGGCGAAGAATGACGATGCTAAAAAGATACTTTCACAGACCAGATCTTTTCCTTGCCCCCAGTAAAGAACTCCTTCATGTCCCCTTCGATATTCCCGCCGTGATGCGATACATACCAAACGGTGTGGATGCTTCCAAATTTTCCTTCAACACAGAAAAACGGCTTGAAATTCGAAACGCCCTGGGAATACAACTGGACGAAACCGTCGCAATTGTCACCAGGAGATTAGTAGATAAAAATGGAGTTATTTTTCTTGCAAAGGCCACGGAATTTTTAAAGAATCTCAAGCTCCGTTTCATTCTTATAGGCGATGGTCCTGAACGGAAGGCGGTAGAAGATGAATTTACTAAGCACTGCGGCAAAAGAGCCACCTTCCTCGGTAACAAAACCCATAAGGATATTGTTGAATATTATAGTGCAGCCGACTTCTCGATCCTGCCGTCGCTCATGGAGGCAACAAGTATAAGCGGCCTGGAAGCAATGGCTGCCAGGTTGCCCCTGGTGGGAACAGAAGTTGGAGGAATCCCCGAGCTGATCCACAACGGTGTGAATGGCTACCTGTGCAAACCGGCTGACCCTCGCGATCTCGCCGGAAAAATTACTCTACTACTTGAGAGCGATATTACAACTTTCGGGAAAAACTCCAGAAAAATAGTGGAGGAGAACTATGACTGGGAGCAGATTGCTGAGAAAACACTCACTGCGTATAAAACTGTACTACGATAAACAACGCCCCCCCTCTACAAACCAAGTACTGGGAGGGAAGGCATTACATCTCTTTTATCAAACAACAGAACACTCTACCAGATCAAGAGCAAAGTGGAGTTCTTTACCGGCAAGCGGAGGGTTGGCATCCAGAGTGACGTGGGTCTCTGCGACCTCGACAACCACAACCCGTAAAGTCTCACCATTGGCACCGCCCATCTCCAGGCGCATACCAACCTCTGGATTGAGATCCGGTGGGACCTGATCGATAGGTGCCTGGATGACCATCTCGTCATTTCGCTCACCGTATGCCTTTTCCACTGGAATAACGACGTCTTTGGAATCACCGACTTTCATGCCAATGATAGCCTCGTCAAAGCCCTGAATAACCTGTCCACTTCCTACGGCAAAGGCCAAAGGCTCACCACCATCGGAGCTGTCAAAAACAGTCCCGTCAGCCAGCTTACCAGTATAATGTACCTTGACGTTGTCTCCTCTTTTAGCCTCACTCATGTTTCTCCTTCAAGCCCAGCGGCTTTCAATATATTATATTAGGATTAATTTCACGTTCTGTCCGCTGACAAAACCCTTTTCAAGGACTACTCTTAAGGAGTCAATCACCTTACGGCTAACTAATATAACATTTTCGACTTCCCTGGCAGACGAACCTACTAGTAAACATCTTCATCAATTATTCAACTGCAAACTTCCGACTCTTGTCCCCTTATAAAAAGAACCTCTATTCGGTTTTCATGATTTTATCAAAATGGTACACCAAATCCACCAATTTGTATTTGTCAAACATAATATGGTGTACTATTAATTTTCAAAATTCGGTGGTGTGTAATATGACGAACGGGACAGAGCTCTTTCAAATCGATGAATTCGTCACTATAAACGGTCCTGCGGGCCATATTTCCTACGGTGGAGCATCGGCACTATGAAACCTGGAAAAACAGTAATTATTGGAGGCGGTGCTGCAGGTCTACTCGCGGCTGGCAGGGCAGCAGAACGAGGAGCTGAGGTTATTCTTTTTGAAAAAATGGGCCAGACCGGTCGAAAAATCGGTATCAGCGGCAAGGGTCGATGCAACTTGTCCAACAGTGCCGATCTGAACGAATTCCTGACACATTTTGGTAAAAACGGGCGATTTTTACGCCAATGTTTTCAGTATTTTTTCTCAAGAGAACTCATTGATTTTTTTGAGCAGCGCAAACTTCACCTTGTGACAGAACGTGGCGGCCGAATTTTCCCGGAATCGGGTCGCGCCCTCGATGTTGTCAAAGCGTGTAACGACTGGCTGACATCTGAGCGGGTAGAAGTCAGAAAAACTGCGCCGGTAACCAAGATCGTCGTGAAAGACGGTAAGGTTGAATCTGTGGTTTGCGGCGGCAAAAACGTTCAGTGCGAGAATGTCGTACTCGCCACAGGGGGCAAATCCTATCCCCGTACAGGATCCACAGGTGACGGATACAGGCTGGCTGAAGCCCTCGGCCATACTATTCTCCCACTCAGGCCATATCTGGTCCCACTGACAAGCCCGAATCCGAAAGTGCACAGCATGGCAGGGCTGGATCTGCGTAACGTCCAGATTCGTCTCTACCTTGATGGTAAGCGAAAAGATCACGCTTTTGGCGAATTGTCCTTTACAGGTTTTGGCCTCACTGGCCCAGTCATCCTCAGCCTCAGCGGCCAGATTGTTGACGCGCTGGATCAGGGTAAAAAGGTACAGATATCCCTCGATCTTAAACCGGCACTCGATAGTAAAAAGTTGGACGGCCGGTTGATACGGGACCTTGAAAAACGTAGAGAAGAACCCATTGACAGCATCCTCAGAGGACTCCTCCCACGTCAAATGGTACCCGTCTGCCTTGACAGCTGTAGGATATCTCCAGACACTGCCGCCTCTACATTTCCAGGCAAGGCTCGTAAACAACTGGTGCAATGGCTCAAAGATTTTCGTATAGAAATAAGTGGATACAAATCTTTCAACGAGGCTATAATCACAGCTGGCGGAGTGAGTCTAAAAGAGATAGACCCCAAAACGATGGAGTCAAAGCTGGTCAGCGGTTTATATATCGCGGGAGAAATGCTCGACCTTCAGGCCGACACCGGCGGTTATAATCTTCAGGCCGCATTTTCAACAGGCTGGGTGGCTGGTTCTTCTGTCAGATAGTGTCGAGATGCTCGCAACAAGAACTTCTGTCAGAGGCAATAACAGGTCCTGTGTTACCGTTAGCCCGAAATTCTCATCAGTTCAGGCGGCGTCAAGTTAAAAGTTTTTGGCAGTAAACTATGGCAGTAAACTATAATTGGTTATGTTTGCTGCCATAGTTTACTGTATGAGTTGGCGTCGCATGGGCTGAGCTTTGCTGAACATTGTGTAAATCGGAGTTTTGCCTCAACAGGACCGAAAACCAAACAGCTACTAGCCTGCGGTCAAACTGACACAATGTTCATGAGAAATGCGGGCTAGAAAGATAGTGGCTCCGAGTTATGTACATTTCTTATACGAACAAGAAACTGCTGACATCTCCGCTCTAATTTTTTCCTCGAAAAATAGCGAATGTAAGAAGAAAGTGGCAGGAATTCACTGTTGTCATAGCGCCCTTTCAAATCAATGATAAAGGGCTGATACGTGCCGTCAAATCTGGACCGTAAAACGACGTTGTACAAGTTAATATCAAATATAAATATATCTTTTAACTTCAAAGTACTGCAAAGGCCTCCAGCAACATTATAAATATATTCAAAATCACAACCATCCTCTGCAGTTATCACATCCAATATCGTCTTGGAAATAGTCCCGTCATCATCACGAACACAATCACAAACAAGCCCTTGTCCACGATTAGTACTGACAAAACCATAGCAATGGCTGACACATAAAAGATCTATATGTTCACACATCAGGGCATGATACCCCTTCAGCTCTTTAAAGTTTGCCGACTCCTTTCCTTTTTTTTCACCAACAGGAACCTTAATAACCAAACCAGGGTTTTCCGGGTGAACATAGCAGGCGCGCAGTGTACCTTCCCCGATAAAGTCTGCATCCTCAAGTAAAATCATGAAACATGATACCAATTATAGTTAGTGTCTGAGTTACCGTTTACCGGCGTTAAAACAGAGTGTTACTAAACTCCTTAAAGACTCTTTCAATAGGAATTGCAAAGCCGATGCCCTCGGTGTTTCGAAGAACCATGGTATTGACCCCAATCACGTAACCATGCTCGTCTATAAGTGGTCCACCACTGTTTCCGGGGTTAATTGCGGCATCGGTCTGAATATAGAGCTGATCATCTTTCAGCTGTTTCCTGTATCCTGAGAAAATTCCGGCAGTCACAGTCTGCCGTAGACCGACAGGGCTCCCAATGGTGTACACCTTATCCCCCTGGCGCAATTTCTCACCGCCCGGAGGCCGCTTGAGAAACGTCCACTCTCCTGAATAGAGTGACAGCAATGCGAGGTCGGATCTCTCGCTTATAAGCAGGAAATTCGCTGCATGTATACTCCCGTCTGCCGCTACGATTTTAATATCAGAAGGCTGCAGGCTCTGCTCCAGCTTTTTTAGCTTGCGCTCTCCTGCCTCGTATTGAGGGAGGACTCGTTGCAGTTCTTCCTCCCTGGAGCGGAGAAAAATTACGAGCTGGCTCCTGGACGGTCCTTTGGGTATTTTTTTTAGCTGACGCTTCAGCTCAGCAATTTTCTGCCGCTCAAGCTGGATCATCTCCCGCGCGGTTTCAATTTTATTTCGGAATGCTGACAACTCCTCCTCGTCAAACTCAACCACATGACGATTAGTGACAATGAAATTTTGATTCACAAAGAAACCAGAGCCGATTCCCCATGGAGTTTCAATGGAAACGGTAGCACTGCTGGCTTTTGCGATTGCATTTTGGTAAGAGGAAGCCAGCTGCCTTGGAATTGTAACCTCAACTTTTTTGGCATCGCTCTTTGGCTGTACTTCCATAGGCTCAGGAGCAGCTATAGGTTCAGCGGCTAAACGATCAGCAACCACCCCTTCCCGCTTTTTTTCAACTGTTATAAAGTACATGACTCCTGAAACACTTGCCATCAGCAAAACAATCAGCAGAACCTTTATCAAAGGGCCACTTTTTTGTGACTCTTTTTTTGCACGCAAACGTGCAACTTCTGCTTTTTTACGCTCCTGTACCTTTTCATATTTCGCAAAAATGAGTCCGCAGGCTTCACATTCCTGGCTCTTTCCCTGCTCATGATCACATTTTGGACAACGCATTTATTCACCAGATAACATTAGAGGATAGCGAGTAATGGACAGAAGACCATTATCCTTTTATTCTATCAGGATGATAAGCAAGATTCCAGCGGTAAAAATGTCAACATACTGCCCTCAATCAATGTGAAGGTTGAAAAATCACCACAAGCATAATGACCCCCTTATTTGTCACGGTCAAGAGATAGATTTTTGGGAAAAATATTCTCTAAGAAAAGGTTACTCACAACATATTTTCGTCATTTTTTTTTAATTAGCCGGTGTGCAAAGTACGTAGAATAATCGGCTATCTTGATGAAATATGGATTCCCGACACCATCAACAATCACAAGTTTTTTCTGATCTTTGGAGAAGTAACGAACAAGGAGATTATGCGGTGCTGGGTCGCTTATGATGATGTTGTACCGTAGTATGTGTTTATAGAGATCATTCAACAGATTGCGAATTTCGGCAGGTCCTAAACAAGGGGTAACTTTATTTGAAACATGTTCAGACAACATCACTGACACTTTTCCATCAAAATCTCTAATAAGGTCATAGACCTCCCCGCGACCCTTTGTGGTTTTACAATGTCCATGAAAGGAAGACAGGTGCTTGAAAGGCATGTTTCTACGTTTGTACAATTGTAGATATTTTATTTCTCTTATAACAGAACGTCGCTTTTTCAGGTTAAACGTTATTTTTATACATTTTGAGGGATCTTCTGGATGATGATAAACTTCACGAACCCCTCCCTTATTGAGCAATAACGTGTTGTCTAAGTGTATTATATTATTATTCATATATCATTTCATACGATAAATTCCGAACAGCAGGATACATTTTTTTTTAATTGGATGGCTTTACAAAAAAGAACGCTTATAAGCTAGAGTTTTTTATTTATAACAGTTATGGATACTGAAACAAAAAACGGAATCCATCCAGAACAGCCCAAAGATTGGTGCACAAGCCCCCCCGCCGAAGGTATACTAAGGGTACTTGGAAAAATGGCAACCACACAACAATGATGATTTATATAACAAATACCGTACAACTCAATGAGTCTGATATTACCTTTAACCCCATTCGGGCTCAAGGCGCTGGGGGGCAAAATGTCAATAAAGTGTCATCGGCAGTACAATTACGGTTCAACATTAACACCTCTAAACTGCCCACGTTTTACAAAGAACAATTACGGGTACTATCTGACAGTCGAATAACTAATGATGGGATTATCGTCATTAAAGCTCAAAAATTTCGAACGCTGGAAAAAAACAAGGAAGATGCGCTACAACGGCTCGTAGAGATAATTCGTAAGGCTGGATATCAACAAAAAAAACGCTCACCAACAAAACCAACCAGGAGTTCCAAAAAACGCAGAGTTGACTCAAAAGTTAAACGGGGAAAAACCAAATCATTGAGAAAAAAAGTAATCTCCTCATCATAAACAGTGTGGCGCCTTTATTTATTTAAATGCTAGCTCCCTCACCCCGATAAACGGGAAATAAATCGGGACTCTTTTCAGTACTCGCTCGACGCGTATAAGTACCTTATAAAGTAATAATTTTTCAGAATTTAGTGAACAAGACAATCAGCACAGTCTCTTTAAACAACAGCAATTCTTCAAAAATGCCTTGCACACTTTCACCAATCCTAGTATACACAACTCTCTTTTTATCGATGTGCCAGACCAGACCTTAGGATTTTTTCGGGAAGTTGGGCAAAGACTGGACAGGCACGCACAAATCGGCCAATGAGAACCTCTGACGGTTTTCTGAGAATTGGGAGGCCGATTTATCTTTCCTGGACAGGCTTTACACACTGAGTTTCTCTTTGGAACAAACCGAATTTTAATAGGATACCTATGTCTACTGAACACGATTCACCTGCAGTTTCCTTTGCTGACCTTGGCCTTTCAGGCCCTACCCTTAAAGCCATCGATGACGCTGGTTATGAAACGCCAACACCCATCCAGAGGGAGATGATTCCTCACATGATGGAAGGCAGAGATGTCGTCGGACAGGCGCAAACTGGAACAGGAAAGACGGCAGCCTTTGCCCTACCTCTTCTGACCAGGATTATCGCAAGCCGAGCCAAAGGGCCCCAGATTCTGGTACTCGCCCCCACCCGCGAGTTAGCAATTCAGGTCGCCGAGTCATTTAAAATGTATGGCAAACACCTGAAGAATTTCCGTGTCCTCCCTATTTTTGGAGGCCAGGATTATTCTATTCAGCTCAAACAACTGCAGCAAGGTGTTCAGGTAGTAGTTGGAACGCCAGGCAGAGTGATGGACCATATTCGACGAAATACACTGAAGCTCGAAACCGTGCACAGCCTCGTCCTTGACGAAGCGGATGAGATGCTGAAGATGGGCTTCATTGATGATGTGGAATGGATTCTTGGGCAAATTCCAAACAGGAAGCAGACGGCTCTATTTTCTGCAACCATGCCCCGTACTATTCGGAACATATCCCATAAGTACCTGAACGATCCGATTGAAATAACCATAGCCACCAAAACAGTTACAGCCCAAACCATTGACCAGCGCTGCCTGGTAACCAGTGGTTTTGCGGGGAAAATGGATTCCCTTTCAAGAATCCTTGAAGCTGAGGATTTTGACGGCATGCTCATCTTTGTTCGTACCAAAGTACAAACCATGGAGATCGCCGACAAACTGGCCTCACTTGGGTACGCGGCAGCTGCCCTCAACGGTGATATAGCTCAGAACCAGAGGCTTCGAACCGTAGATCAACTCAAATCTAAAAAACTTGATATTTTGGTAGCAACCGATGTTGCCGCCAGGGGCCTTGATGTTGAACGTATCAGCCATGTGGTAAATTTTGATATCCCCTTTGATACTGAATCATACATACACAGAATCGGCAGGACTGGCAGGGCTGGAAGAAAAGGTTCAGCCATACTCTTTGTTAACTCCAGAGAACGTTCTATGCTCAAGGCTATTGAACGTGCCACCAGACAAAAAATTACCACCATGTGCCTGCCTTCAATAGCCGATATCAACAAAAAGCGGGTTGAGAATTTCAAGAGCCGAATAACCGAAACATTGCAGACAGACACCACCTTTTTTCAGAATCTTGTTCGTGATTACCTCACGGATAACCCAGTACAACCCGAAAAGCTTGCCGCAGCCCTTGCCCAACTCGCTCAGGGGAAAAAGCCACTACTCTTACCCGAACGGCCCACACCGAAACAGGCGACCTTTCGAGAAAACCGCCAAGCTCCCGGAAGAAAACCAGGCCACAGAAAACCCATGGATGTGCAGCTTCCTGTTGAAGAAGGCATGGAACGTTTCCGTATTGAAGCAGGGGACAAACACGGTGTAAAACCCGGCAATATTGTGGGTGCTATCGCCAATGAGGCTGACATTAACAGTAAATTCATTGGCCGCATTTCCATTTATGACACCTACAGCACCGTAGATCTGCCCCATGGCATGCCAAACAATGTGTTGCAGTTACTGCAAAAAACCAGAGTCGGCAGTAGAACTCTTCGTATTCAACGACTTAAGGATTCACACTCCGGCAATTCTGCCTCCCGTCCCACTCCGACCAAAGCACGACCAAACAATGGTCAAAAACGGCAGGGCCGCCGTAAAGATGTACAGACAGGTTCCTCTGCATATTAACCTAGCCGGTCGTCAGTAATGAACATTGTGATATTGTACCCATAGAACCCTAGGAAATAATAATGATTTTCTCACAATGTTCACCAAAGCCAGCCTGAAAAATCCCAAGCGAAGAGAGCATTTATGCTGCACCAAAGTTTTTGTCATATCCCCGGGATCGGCCTGAAAACAGAAGAGAAACTCTGGAATGCCGGGGTCACCAGTTGGGACAAATGGCAGATACCGTCCCCTGTTCGCATTTCTGCAGCAAGCATGGCGGATGCAGCCTTAATATTTGAAGATTCGCTTGCAGCCCTCGACCATGATCCGTCCTATTTCACCCGGCGGCTTGGATCAACCGAACCATGGAGGATCCTCCCTCATTTCAGAAAGAGCACGGTGTATCTCGACATTGAGACAACCGGGCTGGACGACTACGCTGAGGTTACCACAATAGCACTTTACGATGGCAACGAGGTGTTCACCTACGTCAACGGTGATAACCTGGACGATTTTGTAGATGATATATACAAATATAATGTCATTGTCAGCTACAACGGAAAGTCGTTTGATGTGCCTTTTCTGGAGAGGTTCTTCGGTCTCAGACTCAACCATGCACAAATAGATCTACGATATGTCCTGGCCCGCCTTGGCTTTAAAGGCGGCCTGAAAGGTTGTGAGAAGATGATGGGTATGAATCGCGGAAACCTCGATGGGGTGGACGGATATTTTGCAGTAATACTCTGGGAACAGTATCAGCAGAAAGGTGACAAAGCTGCGCTGAACACTCTGCTCGCCTACAACATAGAAGATACTGTGAACCTTGAACGGCTGGCAATTGAGGCTTATAACAGAAATATCCTTGCTACCCCCTTTGCAGAACAGTTGGCTATGGCACTACCCGCTCCTCCACCAAACCCATACCAGGCGGATGATGACTTAGTTGAGAGAATTAAACGTTCTCTCTACCATACCCTGTCCTAGGAGGTTGTCCCGGCAGGGTTAGAGCTCAATCTCAACCCCTTCTTTAGCGAAAAAAACCTCTGTATCACCATATTTTCCAGAGGCGCAATAGATTTCTGCAAGTTCATCAAGGGTATCATCTGTTCTGTCAGGGTCATGGTGAAACAGTGCAAGCCTCTTAACCCCTGCTCTGTTCGCAGCAGCCACGGCATACTCCATGCTGGTATGGCCCCAGTTAACCCGAGTAGCCCGGTATTCTTCTTCAGTGTACTGAGCATCATAGAGCAGCAAGTCGGCCCCCTGGAAAAACTGTTCTATGGCCTGATTCTGCTCATTCGCAACTTCCTGACCTTCATAGGCCATCGCTTCATCATAATCGGGATGAGCCGAGTCGGTTATAAAGAGATTGCGAAAGGGCTCTGTATCATAACAGGTACAAACCACCTTTCCTTCGTACTCAAACCTGTAGCCAAGTGAGGTTATGGGGTGATTAAGCAGTTTCGTCGACAGATGCAGACCATCTCCCAGGTCAATACCTGGATTTTCCTTAAGACGAACATACTCAATCTCAGAAGCAAGCTCGCCAAGATTTATGGGAAAATATCGATATTTCATCTGGCCGCCGACTACCTCCTCCAGCGGGTCTTCCTCAAAGGATACAGGGCCATGTATACGAAGTTTTGTGCCAGGAATATAGATGGGCGTAAAAAATGGATAGCCCATGATATGATCCCAATGGGTGTGAGAGAGGAATATATCTGCTGTTATAGGACCTCTGGGTAAATCATTAGCCATAAGGTAGTTCCCCAGTGTGCGAATTCCCGAGCCGGCATCAATAATAATGATTCTCTCGTCAGGGCCAACACGCAGTTCTGTACAGGCTGTATTCCCCCCATACTTCTGCGTATTCGGACCTGGACTGGGAATCGACCCACGTACACCCCAAAAGCGAACTTTCATCTCCCCTCCACTCTATTTCAGTATTATGGAAAAACATACAACAGTGATTGCATACACAGGTCTCCCTAAAAAAGACATGTTACTACCACTGCAATTTGTAGCCTGTAAGACGGGATTATACTTCAGCTGTATGTATGTCAGGTAAGGGGAAATCTATTTGAATACCGTCAAAGCTGCAAAAATATTTCGGCTTTCTCCAGCTCTTCACCAACCCGACCATGGATTCCACAGAACTGTTCCCAGTCAAGACCAGCTTGCTCAAGGAGCTGTTCAATGTTATCCTCTTTAGGAAAAGGATTCCCAGCATAACCGTGATCAAGGATGTTCGTATAAATATCACCCAGGGCCACAAAAGTAATCTGCTGTCCAGTCTCTTCGGCAAAGCCATCCGTCTTATGGTGACTGCCAATACATGCTGTTATAACCTCATTGAGCTTCCACTTATCAGCAATCATCAAACCAACTTCCTGATGGTCAATTCCCATTACATCAAGCTCAACATCCTTAAGATGCAACTGCTGCGACCTGGCTATATTGAGAACCTCTGTATATTCCTCCCCAAAGGGAATCTTGCCAAGATCATGCAACAGACCAGCAAGAAAAAGTTCCTCACGCTCCATAACACCGATCCCGGCGGCTTCCCCCAACAATTTGGCACTGACACCAGTACACAATGAGTGAGCCCAGAACTTTTTGGTCGGTAACGCCTTCGATTTTTTGGCCCCACTCACGGTTTTTATAATAGCAGTACTTAGAGCCATGTTCTTGACGGTATTCATGCCAAGCATAGTTATCGCTCTGGTAACAGAGGTCACTTTATTGACTAGGGAGTAATAAGCAGAATTAATGAGCTTGAGCACCTGACCGGTAAGAACAGGGTCAAGGGAAATGACCTTGTTGAGCTCATTGGGAGATGCATCAGTCCGGCTGCATATTTCCAGAACCTTGCCGACGGTGGTGGACAAACTCGGCATTTTTCTTATAAATCGTTCTATTTCCTTTCGTTGCAGGTCTTTGTCTATCACAATATATTTCCAGCAGTTTCGGAGGATTAAAATGTCGTAGCATGTATCTGTCAAATGTAAAATAACTGTATCGAAAGTTCACCTTGAGGTCAAGCCAGAACGGTTTCGATACTCAGAATAGTTGCTCTATGCCCTTTGATGATTTTAACGGCAGAATGCTACAGTATCTTTGTAACTGAGACTTTTTCCTCCAAAAATATCCAAGGCACTGCCAATGGTAACATCTAGTTTTTCGTGACCAGCATCTTTAAGCAACTGCAAATCATTCTCATCACGAACTCCGCCTGCGTAGGTGGTGGGTATTGGCGACCATAAGGCGAGTTTTTGTATCAGCTCTACCTCAATACCGGAACATTTCCCCTCGACATCAGCAGCATGAATGAGGAATTCGTCACAAGAGCATGCTAAAGTTTCAAGAATATCTTCAGAAATCAATACATTGGTAAATTTCTGCCATCTGTCGGTTACAATAAAGTATTCTTTGTTTCTCCGGCGACAACTCAAATCGAGCACCAGCCGTTTTTTACCCACAGCGCCAACCAGTTTTTTCAGGCAATCCCAGTCCACTTCACCATCTCGAAAAACATAGGAGGTGACAATAACGTGAGATGCACCTTTATCGAGCCACATACCTGCATTACCTGCAGTAATCCCACCGCCTATCTGCATACCTCCAGACCATGCGCTCAAAGCTTCCTCTGCAGCACTGTCGTTACCAGGGCCAAGTTTGATAATATGGCCACCAGCCAGATTATCAGATCTGTAGAGTTCGGCAAACCAGGCAGGTGACTTTTCTGCGATAAAATTAGTTTGTACAGCTCCGGGGTTATCATCACTGAGGGTCGAACCAACTATTTGCTTCACCACCCCGTCATGAAGATCAATACAAGGGCGAAATTTCATAAACATCTCCTTTTCCCCTTTACCAGAAGAACCTGTGAATCACAATCAACATACCGTTTAGTTTGTGCTCAACCGTTCTCAGCAAAGGGATTAAACGCATAAAGGCGGAATGCTCAATGAGCACCCCGCCTATACGACTTCTTATACAATGAAATGGACCGTAGTCGGCCTCAAACACTACGCCTTTTTAATAAGCATGGTGGAAGGATCCAGCGCCAACGTTGAACCGGGATCAACTGAACACGCATCACATTTAACAATATCAAGAATCATAGCGTCTTCTTCTGGCTTAATCAGTAAGACAGTTTCAAAAAGACTGTCTACTTCATGGCACGGTGCGGGAACACCGTCTATGCTTACTCGGTCATCACCTCTGTGACTGACAGCCGAGAACCAGATCATTTTCAGACCACGGTTGTTCATGAATGTGCGAAGATCTTCCAAGGACTCTTTATCATTATTTTCAAAATCATAACCATCGATAATGAGACATTCCGGTTTATATATGTCCTGCTGTACCAGGTCATCAAGACGTTCTTCCAAAAGAGCCTTACTAAAAGAACTCTCTTTAAAAGTCATGATCATACGATTCTTCATGATCTCTGGAATACTCTCAATCTTTTCTCCATCTGTCAGCAGAGAAAGAATATCGTCATACCAGGTACGCGTCTTATCAACACCTTCACCAATCGAAACGTGCAGCACTTTATTGCCAAGCAGCATACAATCAAGAGCGAATTGTACCAGGATTGCAGTCTTGCCAAGGCCAGCCCGTGCCATAACCAACCCCATCATGGATTGGATTCCGCCGCTTGCCTTTTCTTCGAGTCCAAGGGCCCGAAGGGGATTATTAACTATGAGATCATCTTTTGCCATGGCAGTTCACCTTTTTTCAATTACAATTGCGCCGACACCTGCATGCCGGCAACTGTCCTAAACAGTTTATTCAGCGGTCTTTTCAGGTCAACAAGCCTGTACCTGAGCAGTACCGTAATTTCAGTTCTATTCGGTTACGTTAAGAATATCAAGAATTCTTACGCTCGTCCTCATAGGCTTTAACAAGCTCTTCACTTACACTTTTAGGTACAGCTTTGAAGGTTGCAAATTCCATGGTGAACTCCGCCTTACCCTGAGTCAACGAGCGAAGGGTAGTTGAGTAGCCAAACATTTCAGAAAGAGGTACCTCTGCTTCAATCACAGAATAACTCCCTTCTTCAGTAGTACCAATGATCATACCACGGCGCTGATTAATTGACCCCATAACGGCACCCTGAAACTCAGACGGACCTTCAACAGCCACCTTCATAATTGGTTCCATAATGACAGGCTTCGCTTTGAGATACCCCTCTTTAAAAGCACCGACTGACGCAAGTTGAAAAGCGACATCAGAGGAATCCACCGCATGAAATGAACCATCGTTTATAGTTAACCGAACTCCGGTAATAGCTGCACCGCACAGGGATCCTTTCTTCAGGCTCTTCTTAAAGCCTTTGTCACATGAGCTGATGAATTCACGAGGAATAACACCACCGACAATCTTATCAACAAATTCGTATTCACCTTCTTCAATTGGCTCAATAAATCCGGCAACGCGACCAAATTGTCCGGAACCACCCGTCTGTTTTTTGTGAATATAATTGAACTCTGCACGCTGAGAAACCGTCTCGCGGTATGCAACTTGCGGTGCTCCGACTTCTACTGATGCCTGATACTCACGTTTCATGCGCTCAATATACACTTCAAGGTGCAACTCACCCATACCACAAATGATAGTCTCACCGGTTTCATGATCGACAAATGTCTTGAAGGTAGGATCTTCTTTTGTAAACCTGTTCAGCGCCTTGGACATATTTACCTGGGCCTTGTTATCAGCTGGAATAACTGCCAGGGAGATAACCGGTTCAGGGATATGCATAGAGGTCATGGAGCAGGAGATTGCATCCGAGGTGAAGGTGTCACCTGAGGCGCAGTCAACACCAAAAAGTGCAACAATGTCACCAGATCCACAGGAGTCGATCTCCTCCATCTCGTTAGAGTGCATCCGACAAAGACGGCCAACCTTAACCTTCTTGCCTGTCCTGCTATTATAAACGGTGTCACCTTTTTTTAAAGTACCCTGGTAGGTGCGAGTATAGGTCAGCTGGCCATAACGTCCGTCTTCCAGCTTGAAAGCAAGCATAATGAGCGGATCATTGGGGTCATTAGTGACAGGGAATTCTTTTTCTTCGTCCTTGAGATCAAGAGCCACATTGGTAACATCAGTAGGACAAGGGAGGTATTGCTCGACAGCATCGAGTAGCGACTGAACACCTTTGTTTTTATAGGCGGAACCGACAAAGACGGGAGTGAATTCGAGAGCGAGTGTTCCCTTTCGTACTGCATCATAAATCAGAGTGGTATCAACATCACCCTCTTCAAGAAGTGCTTCCATCAAATCTTCAGAAAACATGGAGACCTCTTCAAGAAGAGTCTCACGCTTTTCCTGAGCCTGGTCTATGTACTCTGCAGGAATATCATCTTCACGAATGATATCACCGTTATCACCTTCGAAATAAATAGCCTTCATCAAGATAAGATCAATGACGCCAACCAGATCATTTTCGAGACCGATAGGAATCTGCATCATGTGCGCATTGAGGTCCAGCTTATCGCGCAGTTGCCCGGTAACTCTCTCCGGGTTGGCACCTGTACGATCACATTTATTGATGAATGCTATGCGCGGAACGTTGTAACGGGTCATCTGCCTGTTAACTGTGATGGACTGAGACTGCACTCCACCAACAGAACAGAGGACTAAAACTGCGCCGTCCAAGACCCTCAGAGCGCGCTCAACCTCAACAGTAAAATCAACGTGGCCGGGAGTATCAATGATGTTGATATCAAGACCTTTCCAGTTGCAGAATGTTGCTGCAGACTGAATGGTAATACCACGTTCTTTCTCCAATTCCATGGAATCCATTTTCGCGCCGACGCCATCTTTACCACGAACCTCATGAATTGCATGAATTCTATTGGTATAAAACAGGATACGTTCGGTCAACGTCGTTTTTCCCGAATCAATATGGGCACTGATACCTATATTTCTTACTTTCGATAAATCATTGTTCATGGCTACTGTCCTCTACAACGTTGCCAACCGGCATCCATCCGGTTTAGCTCATAACAAGCTAGAAAATAAATAAAAGAGCAAGGAGCTATACGCTTAATCCGCCCTACTCGACTAACTCCACAAGTGATACCAGAATAACAAATACGCATCTTTAGAAATTAATTTCGCTGATGAACCAACAACTCAAGTAGTTCTGTGCACCCGGCTACCACAAGAGAGACTTCTACAAATAAACCAGCCAGTCTACACCAGTCATCCACAAAATGCCAACAAATAATTACATCACTCTGCGTATTTCGTGCTCATCGCCTGTCCATGTCACGCTTCAGGCCCTGGACCTTAATTATTTGGCGCACTGCAATCAGCATTTTTTCTCTAGTCTCTGAACGAAATCCTTCAAACTTTCTCAAGTTCGAGGTGGGCGATAATTTTAATCAGAAGAATACATTATGTACTGAGGAGTCTCGTATCTAAGTGTTAAAATTTGAGGCCAACGAAGAAATTGAGGAAATTGGCGGTTTCCGGTGATCGACTCCAAAAGACCACAAAATATCCTAACAAGATAGAGGAAAAAAAAAGAAAATATGCTATGTTTTCATTTGACAGATTTTCTTTCATGCTGTAAATAAGAATCATTATTTATTAGGAACGTATCTCGACCAATATAGGGAGAGGTAACTTAACAGCCTAACAAAGGAGACCGACATGAGTAAAACCATTGAAAATCTGAAAGCAGCATTTGCTGGTGAGTCCCAAGCACGTAACAAGTATACCTATTTCGCTAAAGTAGCACGCAAAGAAGGATATAGCTATATAGCCGACATATTTGAAGAAACCGCGGCAAACGAAATGCGCCATGCGAATGATCACTTCAAAATGCTTGGTGGAATCGGTGACACTGCAGCGAACCTGAAAGCAGCCATGGAAGGTGAAGATTACGAAACAGAAAGCATGTACCCTACCTTTGCCAAAGAAGCAGAGGAAGAAGGAAACATGGAAGCGGCTATGCTCTTTACCCAAATTGGCAAAGTAGAAGCAGAGCACCGCGAGAGATACAGAAGACTCCTTGAGATGGTAACAAACGGCACTGTTTTCTCCCGAAAGGAACCTATTAAATGGAAGTGCTCCCTGTGTGGATACAAATACACCGGAACCGAGCCTCCACCAAAATGTCCTGCATGTAAACATCCTAAGGAATATTACGGCCCAGCCAACACTGACGTGTAAAAACGGACCCCGGCAGCACAATGTGCCGCCGGGGATTGTTCAACTACTCTCCGTATATTGCCTGAGCCTTTTGTCTCTTTTGCTCAAAAATATATAAGTACGCAGTGTAATATTTAAAAATATTACTCACATACTGCACCGTTTCCCGCCCTATTCGTTTCCCTGCTATAATCTCTACATTTCGAAACCAGACATTTGGATCGAGACCAACCTTTGCAGCTTCTTTTCTCAGCCTGGCAACTTTTGCGGGTCCTGCATTATATGAGGCAAAAGCAAAAAGCCCCCGGTTGAGCTTACTTATCCCAGGTTCATCAAAATAACGATCCACCATAAAACGCAGATACTTCGTACCGGCATGTATATTAGGATCGATCTTATGAATCTGTTTTATACCAACGTTTTTATCTTTGGCGGTACTTGGAAGTATCTGCATAACACCTACAGCCCCAGCAGGGCTTTTTTTACTTTGATCAATCTTTGACTCCTGATAAGCAAGAGCAGCAAGCATCAGCTCATCAAAGCTGTACTTATCCGCGTATTTGGTAAAAATGACAAGTGTGTCCTGAAACCGTTGAAACTCCTTACCTTTCATATTGCTTTTTATAAACGACGTATTTTGCATATATCGTTTATACATTACGTTGCCAAACAGTGTTCCTATTTTATGTTTTTTAATAAAAGCATCAACGACATTCTTTAGTTCCGGGCTGTTTTTCCGGAAAGCCCAGCCAATCTTTCCACCGCTATTAACCTTGATGTCTGGATGGATAGTAATTTTTTCAAGCACCTCCGCCCAGAAAACAGCCTTATGATCATCAACAACAACTATCTCCAGAAGTTCTGCAGCCAGCATTTCAAGGAGATCTTCATCTTCGAGATATTCAGAAACAAGATTGATCTTCACCTTCGGCTTTCCTTTTGCAGCAAACTTCTTATTCAAGCGGAGCAAGCTGCCATAGTAGCTGCTTGATTTTCGAGTATGCACCTCTTTACCACTCAGATCATCCAGGCTTGTCAATTGAGGAGAAGATGGCCCGGTGACTACAATCTCACTAACATCATCCCAGAATGGTGTGCTAAAATCTGCCTGCTTTAGCCGTTCTTTTGTTATTGTTAAATTACCAACAGCAATATCTCCCAGTCCTTCAGCAAGCGCAGGAATAAGACGATCTCTTGTGGTAGGAATTATCATCACATGAACCTGCTGGTGCTTTGCCTTCACCTTCTTGTTAATAAACTTTTCAAATTCCATCAGTGTCTCATAGGCGAGACCTCGCTGGACCGGACCATCTAAAAAATAAAAGTGTTTACTACTGGGAACCAGGGCCCGTATCACTCGTGTCTTTTTCATCTTTGAGTAATCGCCCTTCCATTTCGTATTAAACGACTCATAAATGGCTTCATCCAAAGCCTCAACAGCAAAAATCGAGGCAGGTAAAAACAACGAAACCAGACACAAGAGCAACAGACTGTTTTTTACTATTTTTATACGCACTCCTACCATACCCCACGTTCTCCTTAGTATCTATTGGACACATATCCTCTTCTTTACTACCCTCTGTAGCCGGATTCCACCTCACATATGAAATGTACCACATAAAGGAATCCTAACTACACACATTTATTTCCCAACTACACTGAGCCACCCCCTACAAATACAAAAGCCAGGCCATACTGATCGTACATAGCAGTGTAATAACCTGCAGTGGCAAACCAACACGAACAAAGTTCATAAATGTATAGCGCCCCGGTTCCTGCACCAGAAGATTGACTGGCGACGACACCGGGGTCACGTAAGCAGCAGAGCAGGCCATTGCAACTGTCATTGCGAAAGCATGAGGCGGAACCCCAAGCGTAAGTGCGACATCTATAGCAATTGGCGCAACCAGAACCGCCGTTGCAGTGTTTGAAATAAACAGGCCGACAACAGAAGTAATGAGGAAAATCGCGCCGAGCATAAAAAGAGGAGGAAGCCCCCCCATACTCTCCGTCATGACATTGGAAAGAAAGAGCGCAGCACCAGACTTATTAAGGGCTGTTGCCAGGGGCAGAATGCCTGCTATCAAAACCACAGCCTGCCAGCTGATTGCCTTATACACCCTGTCAAGCCGCAGACAGTTGGCAAGCACAAGGACAACTGCAGCGAGGATAGCCGCCGTAACCGTAGACAACAATCCAGTAATCATAGTAAAAACCATACAGAAGAGGATACCAAGCACCATTGGTATCCTTCCTCTGCCCGGAATAACATCGCGGTAATCCTCCGGCAGCGTCAAAACCAGGAAATCGTTCTGGTATTCTTTCAGCCTGACAATATCATCCCATTCTGCACCAATGAGCAGAACATCCCCAAAAGCAAGAGCCAGACTGCCTAGCTCCTCTGTAATTGGTTTGCCACTTCTGCGGATCCCAATAACATGCCCGCTAAATCTTGTTTGAAACTGCAATTCGGCTAGACTTTTTCCGATAAGGGATGAAGCTGGCGTGAGCATAACTTCGGCAGCTCCCAGGGCCTGAAGTAGCTGTTTTCTTTTACTCTCACTGATCTCAATCGACAATATTGATCCGCTGAGGTCTTGAGCCATAGCGTAGCAGTTGTCGTCTTTTCCAAGCAGATAAAGAATATCATCAAAAGCAAAGACTTCTCCCGGCGTGGCTTTGACAAAAGTAGAGACACCTCCAACCCGACGCTCAATCGTCGACAACTGTACGTCATAATGCTCTCTCAGTTTCACTCTGGCAACGGCCCTGTCCACCAATGGGGAATTTCTCTTAATCTGGATCCTGTGAAATTTCTCCCGAAGCCCATAACTATCAAGCATTTCTGATATTGTCTGGTTCTGGCTCGCCTGTGCTGATTGACGATCTCGACTAATAAGCCCCCTGCCCACCACAGCCATATATATGATAGCTGCCGCAAGGACGACAACTCCAAACGGGGTAAAACTGAAAAAACTAAGCTTATCCAAACCCTTTTGGGAGAGTGCATTATTGACAATCAAATTAGGAGTAGTTGCAATCAGGGTCATCATACCGCTAATAAGCGCTGCTACAGAGAGAGGCATAAGCAGTCGCCGATGATTCAGTTTTGCCTTTTCTGCCACCACCAGGGTTACTGGAACAAATATCGCTACTGTAGCAGTTGAACTCATAAAAGCCCCTGTTCCGCCGGCCACACACATGATCATGACCATTAATAGTAATTCATTGGAGCCGCCGTATCTGAGAATGAATCCGCCGAGACGCGCAGCAATACCTGTATAAACTATTGCTTCACTGACAATAAACATGGCGACAACAATCAAAACTGTGGGATCTGAAAAGCCAGCGAACGCCTCCTCGACAGTCAACGACCCACTCAAAAGCAGAGCGAGCAGGACAAGCATGGCAACCACATCACTGCGCAACAGATTAGTACTGAAAAGTATTGCCGCCACGGCAAGAACAACAAATACAATTATCATATCGGGAGTCATGTTTATGTTTCACCTCATTAAGAGTTAGTAACCTATACCCCAGCCCCGATAAACGGAAAATAAGTCGGGACTCTTTTCAGTACTCGCTCAACGGGTATAAGTACCTTAGAAATTATTTCGAAATCTACGCTTATCTATGCCATAAAAACGCAAATACTAATTTCTAAGGTACTAAGGATAAAGTCACACTTGCGCTGATGATCTTTATGCAGACAGGTTTCCAAAACACATTGTCAATACACCGTCGGCTCTCTATATCTCATATTGACCGAAGCTCTTTTGAGGTGTATTAAATTAGTATCGGCGGTGCTCCTTCTCACCCTCTCGGGAAATGGTTTTAAGGCCACCGTCACTCCTGAAATCAAACTAAAAACACTATGAAACCGTATATAGCCGTCATCTGCTACACAGACTTCAATAGATATGGCTCACACTCCCATAGCGTCCCAATTCTATACACCCACTCCATAGAGGTAGCCGGGGGACTGCCATTCATACTTCCTTTCACCCGCACCCTCGACCTCATACCAGCCATGCTGAAAATGGCAGACGGGTACCTTTTCACAGGAGGGGTCGATATTGACCCAACCCGCTACAACGAGACTCCTGTTTGCGACTCACACAGTATAGACCAGGAACTTGATTGCTTCCAGTTCAAGGCCTTTGATGTCGCTTTTAAGAGCGGTAAGCCGATCCTTGCCATTTGCAGAGGGGCCCAGCTGGCAAACGTGGCGCTTGGGGGAACGTTATGCCAGGATATCCCGACACAGCTACCGGGCCCGCTGCACAAACATTCCGGCGAAGAGGACCAGGCCGGCGAGGATCACGAAATCCACATCAAACCAGACTCCGATCTATACAGGATTTTTGGCACCACAACATGGGTTAATTCAAGACACCACCAGTCGATTAAACGTCTTGGCGCAAATCTGGTTGTCACCGCCAGAGCAACAGACGGTGTCATTGAAGCCGCTGAACACGCTGAACTGCCAATCAGCCTCGTACAATGGCATCCTGAACTCATGATGCAGAACGACGACAGCATGCTGCCTCTTTTCAAATCCCTTATAGAAAAATGCGGATAACCCTTTTTTTTAACAGCCCGGGCGGATCACCTGGGAAGCTTATGATTGTAACCTAAACCTTGCATACGCAAAGTAGAGAAAATAGATTTGTCTTTGCAAGACGATATGTTGCACCCATACTAATCAATTTCAAAAAGCACCCTCACTCTCGCCTGAACGGTTTCATATCCAGGCGAGACACCTCCAGCATTACCTGAATCAGACATCTCCATGCTGCGCATCACATTTCGAGGACCTGGTGAAGAAGAATCAATCTCCTCAATCAACAACGGCTTCAATACCTCCGAGCCCACAGCGCTTGCCAAGGCCACAGCTTTTTCTCTGGCATTCTTAACTGCAACAATCCTGGTATCGTCCTGGATCACTTTCCTATTTGACACAGTAAACGAAACAGAGCTGATCGTGAGGTTTTCAAAGCTGCTCAGACCCTGCCAATATTCAAGATACCTGGCTGTATCTGAAAGTAGAAATGTAATTTGTGTGAAACCCAAATACCCCTCTCGAAACCTGCTATTGTCACGGTATACCATATTCTCCCTGAGCTGCATCCCTGAAGTCTTTACGTCTTTATCAGACAGGCCGGAGTCTTTTAAATAGGAAAGGATACTCGAAACATCTGCAGCATGTTTTTCCGACACTTCAGCTACTACTCCGCCGAGAGTTTTTACAGAAAGGGCCCAGCGAAGTTCATCCGGGACAACTTCTTTTTCTGCCAGACCGAAAACAACCACATGCGGAACATCAAACTCTGCATGAGCTATTGATAATGGAAGCAGAATACACAGTAACTGAATGATTATTTTCATAGTTGTCTCCACTTAATCGTATACTTTTGTTGGAATAACGAGATTAACGAGCCGGAAGAAAAAGAGCCCTTTCGAGAATCGTGTCACGGCCGTAAATATCATCATAAAAAAACAGCTCGTCACTGTTCGTCACATAGGCTGTACGATACAAAATATAGACAGGCATGGGTTTTTCTAACTTGACCACATGGTTCTTACGCGTTGAAACCGTTTCATGTACGCGATCGACTGTCCAGCCCTTCTTTTCACCACCAAGGACATATGCTGCCATTTCCGCAGGTCGTCCCATGCGAATACAGCCATGACTAAAGGCACGAACGTCACGACTGAACAGTTCATGCCCCGGGGTATCATGCAGGTAGACATTGTGCTTGTTAGGAAACATAATCTTCAGGGTGCCAAGTGCGTTGTCAGGCCCGGGTTCCTGGCGAAGATGGTACTGGTCCATCTGTTTCTTTGACACCTTGCTCCAATCGATGGCCGTTGCATCAAGCTCTGGCGCATTAGCTCCCCAACCTTTAAATATGCGCATATTGTTCTTTTTCAAGTAAGAAGAATCACGCTGCAGTTTAGCTAGAGTTTCATTACGGGCAATACTTGGCGGCAGATTCCAATACGGGTTAAATTCCACATACTGAATCAAATTATGAAAAACCGGTGTTTCATGGTATATTTTGCCAACAATAACAGGGGTTGTCACTTTAAAACTTCCAACTGTCCCCCCTGCAGCTTCAAAACCGGCAATATTCACAATCACCAGTTGTTCATCATTCCCAACTCGCTTCAGCCAACGGTAACGTTCCATATTAATGATGATCTGTTTGATCCTGAACCCAACAGAAACATTCATGACATCAAGCGTACTCTTACCAATGATGCCATCCTGCTGTAAGCCATGTCGTTTCTGGAATTGTTTTACACTTTCAACCAAGCCAGAGTCGTACACAGTCGTTTCAGTATTATTCCGAACAACCTCCCCCGTGACTGCCAACCGCATCCGAATCGCCTTTACTCGCGAATCATCCATACCTGGCTTGATCACGGGGCCAGGCGGCACAAAATCCCAGCCCCCTCTTTGTTCGAGCATCTGGTATGCTGCCAGCTTGCTTCTCATTTTTTGATATTGCGGCAACTGCGGAGCTTGACTTTCCATAAAAGACTTCATGTCCGGCTCCCTAAAACCTTGCATCAGCGTCTCCCGGTTCAACGCTACGCTACGGGCACTCGCAAAAAGTTTTGGGTTGGCGAGGTGGGGCTCCATTCGTCCTTCCTGTTGATCCGCTGCGTAAAGTATCATGCCAAGGCTCAAAATAATGTCCAATTGTACCAACCCCGAGTCATCTGTGCTGTTCCAAAATTGCTTTATATTAGCAACAAAATAATTATCAGGGTTCAGACCGTGACTTACAGCATCTTCCAATACTGTCCTGACCGCCAGAGCCCGCTCACTTGGTTTTCCGCCTTCAATCCAGTACGGCTGCATGTTATTCCTACGATAAATCTCAAGAAGTCCCTGATCGATTTCCGTCGTAGATCTTCCATGGACAGCGACGTTTAAATGTTTGGCAGGCCCTAACTCCAGATATTCAGCAATCTTTGTTTGATACATTGCATTCGACAATTCCGGAGCCAAGAAAAAAGCAGCCAATATAATAGTGTTCAACATCAATAAAAATTGCCTCATCCTATTCATGATTATCTCCAGTTATCGTTATCTGACCCATGTTAATTCGGCATACGAGGAACAACAAACACCTTGTTTTGCAGCAAATTTCAATCAGGAACGAGTGTTTTATTTGCTGTTGCAGAATTCATAGGGAGTGCTACTGTGTGCTTGTAAACAGTATTGTCGATCAAATTTGACGTACTGCTCCCTTTCCCACAGAAAGAAAGTAGCTACAGGCGAACTGATAACAAAATAACACTTTAAATTTATATGAAATATTTATCTATCCTCATTCTTACAATTGTTGTGTCTACCTCCACCACTGCCTTTGCGGGGGACACGAAGAAATTTCAGACCATCAAAGTGAATGGCTTTGAAATCAACCTTCCCATATTCAGTATTTTTGTTGTCCCAAATGCGCCAATTTCACTAAAAGTAAAAAATAGCGCAGCGAATCTGACTTTTATATTTGAAAACAGAGTAATTAATAGAAAATTCATCAGAAACTGGAGATTCAATGCACCAGAGACTCCTGGCATGTATGAACTTAAGGGCAAAAACAAAGCAAATGGGACTTCTGTAAAAATCAATGTCTTTGTCCTGGTACCCTACAACAGAATGACCCATGGTAAAGTCGAAGGCTACCGCATCGGTGCGTACCCACCGCCAAAGAATCTCAAATCTATCAGATACACTACTCCTGCAGGGTTTATTCGGGTAGATAAAAAAGATAAAGATATCCTCCTCACCCCGCACTTCAGGTTGCGTCAGTTTTTGTGCAAACAAACATCAGGATACCCCAAATTCCTCATACTAAAGGAAAATCTGCTCATGCTTTTGGAGGATTTATTAAAACACGTCCGTCAGAAAGGTTACAACATAGAAACCTTTGGTTTTATCAGCGGCTACCGAACGCCGTTCTACAATAAAAAAATCGGAAATGTTCAATACAGTCGGCATATCTATGGCGATGCAGCCGACATATTCGTAGACACCAGCAAAGATGGCAGAATGGACGACCTCAACCAAGACGACAAAGTGAACATCTCGGATGCCAGAATATTATACAACATCGCCGTTAATTTGAAAAAAACGCATCCAAGCAATGATTACAAAGGAGGAATTGGTCTCTATAAGCCAACCGCCCACCACAGTGGTTTCATTCACATCGATACGAGGGGTTACCAGGCCCGGTGGGAATAATAACAACCAGTATTTAACACCATTAAACGGTAAGTAAGTACCTTCACGAAATTCATTCTTAAAGTACAAGAGATAAGCAAAGACTTCGGTCCAACCCCTAAGACACTATAATACCTCATGTTATTTGAATATATTGTATTATTCTTCCGGAATGGTATTGAACTTTATCATGGCCTTCAACGCTGGAGACATCTCTCCTGAAAACGTTCCAAACCAACGGGCATAAATAGCTTCTATCTCACCTGACCGATAAAGTTTAGATATTACACGATCAGCTTCCAAACGAAAATCTGCATCATTGCGTCTCACTGCCAGGGCAAAGGGCTCATAGGAAAACATGTCAGGAAGAATCTGAAAAGCATCCGGGTTGTTAGAGGTCACTGCGAGGCCAATCAGGACAACCTGATCAGCAGAGAAAATATCAATTTTATTTGTCTCTAAAGCAGTAATTCCTTCATCTGCAGAATCCAGCAAAACAAAATTCACCTTTGTACCAATATCTTCGAAAAGTTTTTTTAGAGCAACTGCAGTAGTACTGCCCTTTACCACACCAATCTTTTTACCATCAAAATTGTTCCTGACCTTGTTCCCTTTCAAAGCCATATATGACCCACCTGTAATGAATGTGAGTTGGGTAAAATCAACTATTGCTCTACGAGCAAGCGTATCAGTGGTTGAGCCGCATAAAATATCAATTTTACCGCTGGATAACGCTTCAAATCTATTATCTGCAGTAACCGGGGTGTATGATACCTGTAAAGAAATCCCCACTTTGCTTTCAATTTCTGTCACAATATGTTTGCAAATATCTACAGAATAGCCCTTGGGATTTCCACTTTTACTGACAAAGGAGATAGGCGGCTGAGACGACCGGTAGCCAATGTGTATTTCCCCTGATTTCTTGATTTTCTGAAGAGTCCCATTGGTTTCCTGAGCTGCCAAGGGGGTTACAAAAAGAAACCCTGTCAGGATAGTTGCCAGTACCGTTCGCATCGTAATAATCTCCTTTTTAAGTTTTTATCCAGTTATCTCAAGGCGAAACATTCCACGCCTACAGGCCACAACATACAGACTATGTGATAGGCAATCAATAAAATTGCAGTAAGTTGAGATCTCTTGACCATTCTCGCAATGGACCCGGGTGATCCGATGCCTGCAGCATAACACTTCCCACTTCGATAATTAATTTTTCATCATCAACAAAAAGGATATCTTCGGAACCTGCAACAATTATGGTCTCAAATGGGATCTCCTGATTGGGCTCGATTTCCAGCAGCGGCAGAAAAAATGTAAAGGTGGCTCCCCGCCCAATTTCACTGTCGACCGAGATAAAGCCATCATGATTCTTAATAATACCGTATGCCGATGCCAATCCGAGATCAGAAGCACGTTCTTTTTCCTTCGTTGTAAAAAACGGGTCAAAAATTTTCTGCTGGGTGCTTTCGTCCATAGCGACCCCGGTATCGGTAACCGAGATTTTCGCAAAAATGTAAGCTCGTCAGATCTGATTGAGACACAATCACGAATGGCGTCAGGTCGAGTCTACGTTTATACCGCTACGAGGCCGCGTTCTGAATTATTGCCAATGCTGTTCGTATCCCGTCTACGCCACTTGAAATAATACCGCCAGACCAACCAGAGCCTTCTCCCGCGAGATAGAGATTTGTAAAATCCTGGCAGCGCCTCTTCTCATCCCTGATAACCTGGAGTGGCGAAGAGGTCTTACTTTCAAGTCCGATGATAGTTCCGGAATCGAACCCTTTCAGTTTCCCTTTGAACAGTTCCAGGGCCAGGGCAATAGAGGTGCTAATTTCACCAGGCAACAGTTCCCAAAGCGGTGCAGGAGTGAGACCAAGAGGATAGCTGGACTCGAACACAGACGAATTACTCTTGTTATCAATAAACCCTGAGATCGTGCTGCAGGGTGCCTGATAGCCGCCGGCGAAGCTGAAAAAACGACGTTCAAGCGCAGTCAACCAATCCAGTGCTTCAAGCGGCTCAACATCTTTTTTAAGAAGAGACTCAAGATTGACACCAGCCACACAGGCGGCATTGGCAAAATGGCCCTTGCGCCTGTAACGGCTCATACCATTAACGATATTAGTCTCCTCATAGGCCGTGGCTGGCACAACCACCCCACCCGGACACATACAGAAGGTAAAGACAGGAAGCTGACCGCTGATATTTGCCGTAAGCCGATATTCTGCTGCTTTGACACCAGGGAGAGAGGTTTTCCCCCACTGGGCCTGATTAATCAATTCCTGAGGATGTTCAATGCGACAGCCAATGGCAAAATTCTTGGTGCGAAAATGGACCCCATTGCGAATAAGCATTCGATACGTTTCGTGGGCAGAGTGACCACAGGCAATGAGCAGAAGGTCCGTCAGGATCTCTCCCGACGCGGTGATAGCAGCAGTAACTGTACCATTATGCAGGCGAAGATCTCTCAGTTCCGTCTCAAACAGGATCTTTCCGCCCAGCTCTTCAAACTCCCTGCGCAGTTTAACCACCATATGTCTGAGATTATCTGTGCCAAGATGAGGGTGGGCAAGGTATTCAATTTCGGCTGGCGCCCCGGCTCTGATATAACTCTCAAGGATGAACTGTTTTTCCTTTGCTATCCTTTTGGTCCTGGATGTCAATTTGCCATCTGAGAAAGTACCAGCACCACCTTCACCAAAAGCGTAATTGCTAATGGGGCTGAAGACTCCGCTTTTCTCAAATCTCCTGATTCCTTCCACACGTTTGTCTACCCGAGTGCCCCGTTCAATCAGAGTGGTATGAAAACCGGCCTTTTGCAGGACAAGAGCAGAAAAGAACCCTGCAGGTCCGCTTCCTACAACAAGCACCCTGGTGTCTCTTTTCTGCCAGACGACATCAAGACTTGGCTGCTGGACTGGCTCCCCGCCTTTGAGTTCACCAGAGAGCACAGCAACCTTGACCAACCAGTGTATATTACTTTTTTTTCGTGCATCCAGGCTCTTACTTTCGATACTACATGTGCACTCCTGAACCTTGAGCTCTTTGGTAACAGCTACCTTTAACTCATCATCGGTGTAGCCCGTGGGTAGTTTCAGTATGATTTTCCTGTAGCCCACTATTCTATCCCTCTCTACTGATATACCAGAACTCTTCTTTCAGCCGAAGAGACGAAAACCCACCCAGACTGCTCATCGCTGCTGATAACTACTTCTCCTGGAGTCCAACATCCAAATATCTGTTTTAACGTTAATATCAAAACATCACTGTAACTGCAGAACCAAAACTATATACGACAGGAAGGAGTGTCAATCGTTATTTATGAGTCGGAAGACAAGAGTCACATCTCATCACATCCTTCAATATTCGTCAATCATCTTTTTATTATCTTCGAGACAAATCGGGTATTAAAACTTGCTGGAGAACCTGGAGTACGCTTTCAAACAAGCGGCAATTGGAGACGTGTTGTTCGTCTGAAAAACATTGAAGAGTACTCTTTTAAGTACACTCCCAGCTAAGAATATGTTTTCAGTATACCCTGAAACAACACCCTGTATTTGTAGACCAACAGAGTTCATTCCATATTACAACACTATGAAAGTCCGTATCGAAGAAACGCCATCCCGTTAAAAATACAGCGACCCGAAAACGTAGGTTGAACTGTACGCTGACGGCCTTTTTCGATATGCATTAGCCAGAACCGGTGACAGGGCAATCGTTGAGGAACTTGTACAGGATACATTCGTCGCAGCCTTGTCAACCCAGGTAGACAATCGATTCCGGGGTGAAGCTTCATTTTCTCCGCAAGCTTATTACCAGTAACACCTCCTCTGAGATCATATATCAGGACGTAAATTTGAACGAAAATGCCAAGAATCGCCTCCGCGAACTTATCAACAAGCACAACACCGCCGACGATTAGCAACCACTCGCCCCTCTTTTTTTGTCAACACTGCTCTTTTTTTTGTAAGGATACCTTTCTCCAGCACGACAGAGTTTGCAAAGGCACCATTCTTTATTTGCTACAACCTCATACACGGAGAGAGAGTTATGCAAAAGTATCATAGTTGGAAAAGGAGATAAGTCATACATCACGGATTTTCATGGTCAGTAATCACCCCTAATTGAAAATTATTTTCCACATGTAGTTTCCCCACGCATTTCCCGCTAACTCTATAATACCAAGCCTAGACATATATTTTGTCCAACCGCCTCTGTCGTTCGCTTTACCTTCAGTAGGGGCAATAAGTACCGCCACGTCATTTTGACAATCGAGAATTCTTATTAACCACGCTCATTTTCTCCAATTTTTAGCCTCAATATTGAACACTTACCTTGATAATTGAGTCTTACTATGTTTTTAATCTATTTATGTGATCACATATCACGGCATTAAATACCCCTAATACGGTGAAGTATTAAACCTACTACACTTTTTACCAACCCACAAAATACTGTCCAAAAACAATATGAAGCTCTTCGCGCTTTTTACGTGGAAAAATGGTCCGGGGAAGAAGTAGCTAAACGCTTTGGATACACACTCAGTTCTTTTTATTCATTAACTCGAGATTTCAAAAAGAATCTTTTGCAAGATGAACCTGCACAGTTTTTTTTCACACCGAAAACAACAGGCCGAAAACCTAAGATCGAGGCAGAAAAGATAAAACAACTGATTGTAGGTCTGCGGAAGAAATATCTCTCTGTTCCTGATATTAAGGCCATCGTGGATGCGCAAGGACAACATACGGTCTCTGAAAGACATGTTTACAATGTCATCAGAAATGAAGGATTCGCTCGTCTTCCACGGCGAAATAATTCTACTCGTGAGAAGGTCGGGACTGAATTCAAAATAAAGACTCCAGTGAGTTCAATGTTGGATTTTATGCCGGAGACATTTTCAAGCCCAAATAGCCTTGGAATATTATGTTTGCTACCGTATGTCCAACGCTATGAAATTGACAGGCTTATTCTTAAGTCTGATTATCCTGAAACAAGTGCTATTGGTAAACTTTCTTCTATTTTATGCTTTATAGCGCTTAAGCTCTCTGATGTAAGACGATATTCCGCTGATGATATTTGGTGTATGGATCGTGGACTTGGGCTTTTTTCCGGTCTGAACGTCCTGCCGAAAACAGGCTGGTACACTTCATACTCACACCGGATCACTCGATCAATGAACAGGGATTTTTTGAAGGGGTTACATTCAATTATGCTTCAGGAGGGATTACTTTCAGATACAACCAACATCGACTTTACAACGATTCCCTACTGGGGAGATGAGTTCCACCTTGAGAACAATTGGTCTGGCAAGCGGAATAAAGCATTGGCAAGCATATCAGCGGTGT
>JAWSVG010000112.1:0-923 GCA_033852035.1 Desulfocapsaceae bacterium
AAAGCTGTCACAAAAAACAAGATAATACGGATTCTGTTTTATATTATATGGTTATAAGCACTCACAAGGTACTTACTTACCGTTTACCGGTGCTAAGGTGTTTTTTTGATGAGGGCGGTCAAAAATCTAGAGTAGTTTGCTGGAAAATTCAACAATTATTCGTGATGATATCGACAGCTGCCAGGGTAGTGGGAAGTGTTGTTGTCTTACAAGCTCCTAGTAGCTAAAATTTTTCTTCTGACGATTGCCAGATTTTCCAGCTAATAAACCCATGAAAAATACTACGGCCCCGGCTCCAAACCAGAAAAAACGTGTTTTGTCATCCTGTTTTGCGTTAATGCCCTGCAAGTCAGCAATTTTTTCTCCACGTTTTTCAAATTCGTCAATGAGAATATTGTACTTTCTCGAGGTGTGCTCAAGCTGGTTTGTTGTTACCGCTACTTTTTTGTCCAACTCGGCGACAATTGCAGACAAAGAGCTTTCAGGTTTTGATTTTTGCCATTCTGTGTTCCGTTTCTTCAGTTTTTTATTGGACTCTGATAATTCTGTTACCTGCTGTAAAAGCAGCTCGTTTTCTGTCTGGACCGCACTCAGATCATATTCAATCTCCTGGCAGTTTCCAATTATCAGCGGGTCCTTGTCTGAAATGGAAACAGCCGCGTTGGCTTCTTCGGCTGGTATCGAGAATCCCAAGCCGGGGAAGAGGAATAAAAATAAAGAAAGAAAAACGAAAAGCGTATGTAAACGAAGCATGATGCTCTCCTGTTGGTAAAACAACGGGCTTAACAAAATGACTGTATCAATCTATATAGTACACTATCCTCGTTTTGAATGGTTGCATTTGCACTGGGGGCGTATATAAAACATTTGTTTTTCACAGTAATAAACCTATAATTGATCTAACCGTTACCTAGGAGCTTGTC
>JAWSVG010000112.1:940-11371 GCA_033852035.1 Desulfocapsaceae bacterium
ATATGGCTGTGCTTATTTTTAAAAAAATGCCTCGGAGTCTTCGCTTACCTGATTTTGACCAGATAAGCGGAGACTTCGAAACCCCTATTCTCGGACAAGCTCCTGTCCCCGGATTCTTTTTTTCAGTCGATCGCTGAGTTGCAGCACCTGGTAATATCTGTATGGAAAATCAAGATGGAAAGCCCAATGATATCGCAAGCCAGATACAATCTGGTCTTGCTGAGGGTGAGGCTCAAAGAAGTCAGGCTCGCTTTAATCATAGCCTGGTTATGTTTGAAGGGGGAAACAGCCTTACCCTCAACAGTGACGAATTTCTCTATAGTTTTGTCGAATTTCTGCAGTCCAGAGAAGTAGATGATAAAGAAAAAAAGAAAGCGTGTCTTCGAAGGTTAGGGGAGATAACGACCTCTGACCAGCAAAGCCTCAGGGAGCGAGCTCTGGTCGTGTTCTCCCTTGTCTCAGGCTGGTTTACTGAAAATGGAGAGACGGAAACAGTCTTTGTTATAGTTGACTGCCTATGTAGCTGGCTGGAGTATGAACCTGAGTTTTTGCCTGGGTTCTCTGTCGTCACCAAGCGCATTGAAGAAATAGCTGTATGGCTTAATGAGAAAGGATATTGGCTGGACTATGAGAAGCTCATCGTTACCCTGGCGCAGATACAAAAAGACGAGGGAGAAAAGAACAATATTATTAGGGGCGAGATTCGAAGAACTCTCAAAAATATAGCTCCCGAAGCATCCATAGGAGTTCTGATTAACAGGTTTCTCCTGAAAGATAAAAACCAGGAAAACTTCAAGACCATCCTGATTTCATTGGGGGCTGATGCAGTACGCTGTCTGTTGCACAGGATCACAGAGACCACCAGGGAAAAAGACAGAGATGTCTTGATACATCTCATTCCCGAGTATGATGATAGCGCGCTTCAGGTTCTTGCTGAATTTCTAGAGAAAAAGAGCTCTTTTGATGTGCTGAAGCCCCTTATAAACATTATATCTGAGAGAGGAAATGCAACTCATTACGATCTCATTCTCGATTATTTTGGCCACCAGGATAAGCAGATTCAGCACGAAATGATCCGTTGCACTCTCAGGGTGGGTGGTGAACAAATGATACCCAGGCTCATAGGCGGCCTCAGGGTTGTTGATGACAGCTTGAAAATTCATATAATCAAGACTCTCGCCGTTTGCGGTGGAAGAGACGAGAGGGTTTTGGAAGCCTTCAGGCAGCTCGCTTCAAAACGGAAAAGTTTTTCTCTGCAGTTTGATGAAGAATTGCTGACTGCCCTGGTTGCAGCTTTGAGGAACTTTCCAGGTGATTCGACGCTGGAACTCCTGAAAAAGATACGAAAAGAACGTTCATTTCTGATGATGGCCGATGATCCGGTAACTTTCCAGATAAATGAAGTGCTGTATGTGATGGAACCTCAGCTTCGTCACAACAAAGGTCATGTAGAAGGACCCGGCGATGCTGTAGCCTTTGATAGTGATCCTGTTGTGAAACAGAAGGCCTTGAATAAAGTGAGGGCGATTGAAGATCAATTAAAGTCGATGATCAGTTCCGGTGATGTTGAACGAGCGGGTGATGTTGTATACAAAAAGGCGCTTACAGCTATAAAAGAAAGGGATTTCATGACCGCCGTTCTGTTAGGTGACAGACTGCTCGAAATCAACCCCATGGCCCTTCCAGAGGCCATCGAACTTGGAGATCTTATTGAAGATCAGAAGAGTGAAAAGGTCAATAATAACCATATGGAAATATGGAAACCACTCTATGGTGAGATGTCTACAAGGCAGTTTGACGGACTTTATAGCATTTTGAGACCGAAATTCTATTCAAAAGGTGAGATTCTCGTCCGCTCCGGGGAAACGGACTGCAGTTTATATTTTATCGATTCAGGCAATGTAGGCATCAGTTATATGTCCGGTGGAAACGAGATTTTTCTTGAAAAGATGAAACCCGGGTCTGTCGTCGGTGGAGATCAGTTCTTTTCGACTTCGGTCTGGACTGTGATCCTCAGGGCCCTTTCTGAAGTGAGCGTACATATCCTTGAGCATCAACATTTTAAGACTGTTGACGATGAATTTCCTGAGGTAAAGTCTGTATTGCAGAGGTACTGTCAAAAGAATGAAAGAGTTCCCTCGCTGGTAAAAATGTCAGGGGACGATCGCAGGGTTTTTCCCAGGTATGCAGTCTCTTTTACAACAAAACATATTTTACTGGATCAGTATGGGAATAAAGGAAAAAGGAGCTTTAAGGGTGAGCTTATAGATATTTCCGAAGGTGGGTTCTCGTTTTCAATAAGAATATCAAATGATAATAATGCAAGGCAGTTGCTTGGTAGACAAATTCTTACGACCTTACATATTGCCAATGAATTGATCCCGCAATGCAATGGTGTCATTGTCGGTGTGAAGGAATATGCCCCAGTGGATCAGGGTTTTGCGGTACATGTCAAACTTTCAAAACGAATGAGTGGAACCGTTATCAAGAAACTGGTATCGAAAACACTGGGTTTCAGACCAGGATCTTAATGGAAGCAACAGACGGATCACATTCCCAAGACAAGATAGTAATTCGCGGTCTTGAAATATCGCCACCAATAGCTCTTGCACCAATGGTGGGACTCACTCACTCGGCTCTGCGCTCCCTGATCCTGGAAGAGGGAGGGGTTGGATTGTTGTTTACCGAGATGTTGGCGGCAAGGAGATTACCTCATGATAACGAGAACATATCGCCTCTGCTTGTGCGAAGGCCGAGTGAACGACCACTCTTCTATCAGCTTATTGCCTCGACAGAGGAGCACATCCTCCCTGCGGTTGAAAAACTCGAGCGGCTTGACGCCCAGGGTATTGATCTCAATCTTGGTTGTCCGGCACCGCACATCAAAAGGCAGGGGGCAGGGGCATCTCTTGCGGAAGATCGATTACTTCTGGGGCGGATTCTTGCTACACTTAGAAAATATACCTCTCTGCCCTTAAGTGTGAAAATCAGATTAGGGATACAACTTGACAGCAGGAAACTGAACGAATTTTGCCGGTTTCTTGAAGGAGAAGGCGTTGACCTGATCACTATCCATGCTAGACTGAATGGTGAGAAATTCTGCAGGAAGCCAAAGTGGTCAGTCCTTTCAGAAGTGCGGGGTGCTGTAAATGTTCCGATTATAGCCAATGGTGGAATTTTCACTGTTGAAGATGGTCGTAACTGTCTGCGTCAGTCCGGAGCTGATGGTTTGATGATAGGACGAGGTGCTGTAGAAAATCCATGGTTATGTCGAGATATTGCAGAGAGCATTTATGGTATACAAAACGATATGCCCAGAACGGAACTGTTTGAAATCTTCGAAAAGTTTATTAGATTGCTGGAAGATCGATTTGCTCAAGAGAGGAGACTTGGCAGGTTAAAACAGTTTACCCATTACTATGCTGCATCTTTTCCATTCGGCCATCACCTGGTGACCGCTGTGCAGACGAGTAAAGATCTGGAACAAGCTCGCGATAGAGCGAGAGATTTTTTTAAGAAAGAGAAGTCGAGAGACTAACACTTCAGGAGATAAAAAATGATAGATCTAATCAAAAAGGCAGTTTTGACAGGTATCGGGGTTGCTTCCCTGACAAAAGAAAAAATCGAAGAAGTATCTCAGGAATTTATTGCCAAGGGGGAGTTATCTGAGAAGGAAGGCGAAAAGTTTGTTGCTGAGATGCTGGTTCGCGCAGAAGAGTCAAAAGAGTCCCTGAAAAAGCAGGTTGAAGGGGTCGTGGAGTCAACTCTTTCGAAAATGAAGCTGGTTAGAGCAGAGGATGTTGAAAAACTGCAGACAGAAATTGAAGGTCTGCGCAGTGAGTTGGCTTCTATGCGCAAAGAAGTTAAAGAGGGGTGACCCGCAGTTGATGACATGGTCACCCAGAAAACCGGGACCGGATCTTCTGGGTGATGATGTTTATCTCGGAAAGCTTGAGTATATGAAGGCAGACAGCATAGAGAACTGCTGCTGAAAAAATCATAAACCCCAGTGCGGCTATCTGGTGAAAGATGGTGTCACTGAGCCAATTATCAAAAAACGGCATGATAGTGACTAATGCCAGGCTGAGTGCGAGAGAACTTGCTACTATTTTGAGTATACCAGTGAAGAGCGTCTTGATCGCAAAACCATGCAGGCTCCTGTAGAGGACGACTATCAGAAAAAAAAAGTTGAACAGCATGGTGAGTGAGGTTGACAGGGCGATAGCCAGGTGCTGAAAATGTTCGATTGTCAGTTTGATAAAGACAATGTTGAGACCGACACTGATAAAACTGGCAATAACCGGGAAGCGGGTCTTCTCCAGGGCGTAGAACGCGGGTACAAGAATTTTGTTTGCGGAGTAGGCGAAGAGGCCTACTGCATAGAGGCTGAGGGTCTGAGCTGTAGCCAGGGTATCTGCAGGCGTAAAAGCGCCACGCTCGTAAATGATGCGAATAATTGGTTCAGAAAGAATAATAAGGCCTGCAGTGGCGGGCACACAGAGAGCAAAGACCATGGTGAGAGAGGTTACCATGGTGTCTTTCATTTCAATAAAGCTTTTCTTCGCCGCCTGCCTGGCCAGTACTGGGAGGATAGCAATGGAAAGGGCTACGCCAAAAATTCCGATTGGGAGTTGCACAAGCCTGAAAGCATAGTACAGCCATGAAACCGACCCTTCAGCACAGGACGAGGCGAAGTTGGTGTTAACAAAAAGGGTGAGCTGTGTGGCAGAGAGGCCGATGGTCGCTGGGACCATCAACTTTAAGATCTGGTGAAGACCGGAGTCGGAAAGATTCAGAGTGGGTTTGTAGCGAAATCCGGTCTTCATGAGTGATGGTATCTGGACACCCAGTTGCAAAAAACCGCCCAAAAGAGTCCCTATCGCCATCCCTACAATAGCAGGCTGATCATAGTGTGGAAGTGTCAGCGCCAAAGCTGTGCCCCCGACAATGGACCCGAGATTGAAAAAGCTGGAAGCCAGGGCGGGAATGAAAAATCGGCCTTTGGTATTCAGAATCCCCATCACCACGGCAGAAAGAGAGATAAAGACCAGAAAGGGCATCATAATAATTGTGAGTTTCTCGGTCAGTGCCGTTTTGCCCTGGATCAGGTCAAAATCCGGTGCCAGAATAGCTACAATACTATCTGTGAAAAATATTCCTAGAAGGGTAATAGCGCTCAGGAGGATGAGTATAAAGGTCAGTACATTAGAGGCAAGTTTCCAGGTGTCTTCCTGACTCTTGTTTGTGTCATAGTCTGTAAAGACCTTAACGAAAGCGGCGGATAAGGCGCCCTCTCCAAAAAGGTCTCGCAATAAGTTAGGTATCCTGAAGGCAACTACGAAAGCATCATTTGCATACCCTGCACCGAAAAGTCCGGCAAAAACCTGCTCTCGAATCAGTCCGAAAACACGGCTGCACATGACAGCAATTCCCACAACCGCCGCTGATTTGGCTATAGTTTTCTGGTTGCTTGATTGATTGGCCAACTGATAATTACCTGGGAATAGAAGAGTAGATATGCTGCCAGAGCAGGATAACTCGAATGGCATAAATATGCCACAAAATCATCCTACTGAAATTAAACAAGTTGTTTGAAGAAAATATTGTTTTCTAAACATAGTTACTCAGATTTTCTCTCTTGACTTTGTATTTTTAAATTGAATATATGAGTATTGTCAATTGAGACTTGGGCTCAATGGCAAGTGGAGTGCTTTATTGTAATTTGGTGAGAGCATTGAATGAGTCTGTTGATTTACTAGGTGTTTTGTTCGAATAACGCTGAGATTGGGCAAAAAAACAGTAAATCAAAGGGCTCATCGAATAATCGTCGTTCTTGAGGAGATATTAATGCAGGATACTAATATGGTAAGAAACGTTGCAATTTTTGGTCATGGTAACTGTGGTAAAACTTCACTTGCAGAGGCGCTGCTATATACTGCTGGTAAGATAAATCGACTTGGTAAAGTAGATGATGGTAGTTCTGCCATGGACTATGAAGATGAAGAAGTGAGTCGAAACATATCCATCAGCTCCAGTTTTCACAATTACACCTGGAATAAACATACTGTTTTTCTGATTGACACCCCCGGTGATGATAACTTTCTTAATGAGACCGCCTTCGCAGCGCATGTATGTGATGGTGCCGTCTTTACAATTGGTGCTGTGCTTGGGGTAAAAGGGCAGACCATTAAATTTGCTAATATTGTCAGTAGCAGGAACATTCCAGCGATCATAGCTGTCAATAAGATGGATCGTGAGCGAGCAGATTTTCAGAAAACCATGGATGAGATGAAAGAATCGCTACCCTTAAATCCGGTTGTGATTCAACTGCCGATTGGTGCTGAAGACGATTTTAAAGGGTATGTGGATATTCTAAGTGGGAAAGCATACCTCTTTGATGGTGACAGTGGAAAAGTAACAGAAACAGATGTCCCCGAAGATCTGGCTGATGAGGTAGCATCACTTCGTGAGAACCTCATGGAGAATGTTGCTGAAACCGATGATGAGCTGATTGAAAAGTTTCTTGAAGAAGGCGAGTTGACCGCCGAAGAGCTCTCTATCGGTTTGAAAAAAGGTGTTGCGGCTGGAGAGTTAGCCCCAGTTTGTGTTTGCGCTGCGACCCTCAATAAAGGCACTACACCGCTGCTTGACACTATTAATGCCCTGTTGCCTTCTCCGCTTGAGCGCCCGGCCATTACCGCTGCTGTCACTGAAGGTGATGATATCATCGAGATTCAACCTACAGACGATGCCCAGCTCTCTGCCATGGTTTTCAAGACCATGGCCGACCCCTATGCCGGTCGATTGAACATTTTTCGGGTATTCAGCGGTATCCTGAAAGATGATACCTTCTATAATGCCAACAAAAAGACCTCGGAACGTTTTGGTCAACTCTATGTACTCGAAGGAAAAGAGCAGAAGGCAGTTGAACAAGCAAGTCCTGGTATGATAGTCGCCGTTGCCAAGCTCAAGGAAACCGGGACCGGAGACACCCTCTGCGATCCTGAAAACCCCATTGTTATCGAAGCTCCGGAACCGCTCAAGCCTGTTATCTCGTACGCAGTCAGTGCGAAAAAAGGTGACGAGGAGAAAGTCTTTTCATCTATCACTAAAATGCTTGATGAAGATCTGACCCTGAGCCTGACCCGTCAAGCTCAGACCAAACAGGTTCTGCTCTCTGGTGTTGGGCGGGTACATCTTGATGTTGTTGGCTCAAGAATAAAAAGAAAGTTCGGTGTTGAGATGGAACTGAGCACCCCAAAAATCCCCTACATGGAGACTATCCGTTCTTCTGCACGAGTACAGGGAAAACATAAGAAGCAAAGCGGCGGGCGCGGCCAGTATGGCGATTGCTGGGTCGAGATTTCTCCATTTCCTGGCGGAGGCTACGAGTTTGAAGACAAGATTGTAGGTGGTGTTATTCCCCAGCAATACAGGCCTGCTGTGGACAAGGGTATACAAGAAGCGATGGAGAAGGGTGTTCTCGCAGGATATCCGGTCATTGATGTAAAGATCGTTCTTGTTGACGGTTCCTTTCACAATGTAGATTCATCTGAGATGGCCTTTAAAATTGCCGGATCTTTAGCGTTTAAAAAGGGCGCTCAGGAAGCGGGACTGGTCTTACTCGAACCCTATATGAATATGGAGGTCAAGGTCGGCAAGGACAATGTTGGTGATGTAATGGGTGACCTCAACTCCAGGCGGGGAAAGGTGATGGGAATGGACTCAGCTGATGGTCTGGAGATTATTAATGCCCAGGTCCCTCAATCTGAGATTCTATCCTATGCAACAGACCTTACCTCGATGACAGGTGGTTTGGGGAGTTTTGCTATCAACTTCTCTCATTATGAAGAAGTCCCTGGCCAGATAGCTGATAAAATTGTGGCCAAGTCCAACGCCGACGAATAAAAGTACCGGGATACGAGTGTTACGATGAGAAATACCTTTGCTGTTTTAACCATGAGTGATAAAGGATCAAGGGGTGAGCGGGAAGATACGAGCGGCGCATACCTTTGCAAAGTATTGTCTGAGCAGGGTTTCGTCCTTCAGTCATACTCCGTTATACCTGATAAAAAACAGGTGATTATAGACTCTTTGACAGAACTCGTCGACGATAAGGCTATCGCGCTTATTGTGACGACAGGTGGTACCGGGGTTTCTCCTTCCGATGTGACCCCGGAAGCAACAAAGGTTATTTTGGATAAGAATATCCCCGGAATGGCTGAGGCAATGAGGGCTGCGAGCTTGCTGAAGACCAACCGGGCGATGTTGTCAAGAGGCAAAGTCGGAGTACGGGGTGAGAGTCTTATTATTAATCTGCCGGGCAGTCTGAAAGCGGCAAGAGAGAATCTTGAGGTTCTACTGCCTGTTCTTCAGCACGCCATGGAGAAGATACAGGGGAGCACAAGTGACTGTGCCACGACCTGAGAAAAACTGTATTGGTGAACCCTTTTTGCAAATAAAAATATAAAAAAAGGGGTGTCTCAAATTTCGAGATACCCCCTTTTAAAAAACCTCGGACAACCTTCTACTTGACGATCTCAATAGGTGGCCCATTTTTAGTTTCGATAGGTGCTATTGTACCGATAATATGTGCCTCTTCACCAACCGCTTCAAAGTGGTGTCGAATGTCATTTACCTTGGCTTCATCGACAATAACAAGCAAACCAATTCCCATGTTAAAGGTGTGGTACATTTCGTTAAGAGGAATTTCACCAAGCTTTTGTAGAAACGGGAAGATTGGCGGTACAGGCCAGCTGCTTGCATCGAGAACAGCCTTGTACCCTTTGGGCAGGATTCGTGGAATATTATCAATGAACCCACCGCCTGTGTTATGTATCATGCCGTTTATGGGATAGTTTTTCAGCACATTGAGTACAGACTGTACATAGATCCTGGTGGGAATGAGTAATGCCTCTCCGAGAGTACAGCCTAATTCGTCAATATGTTGATCAATCTTCAGGTCGTTATCGGCAAAACAGATTTTTCTCACCAGGGAGTAGCCGTTGGAGTGCAGGCCGCTGGAAGAAAGGCCAATGATTTTGTCTCCAGCCCGAATGTCAGAGCCATCGATTATAGCATCACGGTCGACAATCCCTGTGACGAATCCGGCCAGATCGTAATCCTCTCCCTGATACAAACCCGGCATCTCTGCAGTCTCCCCGCCAACGAGAGAACATTGGGCCTGCCGGCAGCCCTCAGCAATGCCCTCAACAATTGCTTTGGCGATGGTGAGATCAAGTTTGCCAACAGCAAAATAATCAAGGAAGCAGAGTGGCGTCGCCCCTCCGACTATAAGATCGTTCACACACATGGCCACCAGGTCGATACCAATGGTGTCGTGCTTCTTACACATGTGTGCCACAGCGAGTTTAGTACCTACACCGTCTGTAGAATTGACGATTACAGGTTTGCTGTACTTGTTCGTGTCAATTGCGATGTGTGAAGAAAATCCGCCAATGCCGCCAAGTACACCCCTTTGATGGGTTGAGGCCACAATTTCTTTAATTTCTTCAACGAATGTATTGCCTTTCTCGATGTCTACGCCAGCTTCGCTGTATTTACTTTGTGTTTTATCGCTCATTCTTGGACTTATTTTATAGTTGACGGTTGAGATCAAATCATAATGAATGTTACATAGTGTCTGAACGAAAACCTGCAAATTTTCTCAAGTTCGAGGCGGGCGATAATTTTAACCGGAAGAATACATAAAGTATTTTGAGGATTAAAATTTGAGGCCAACGAAGAAATCGGGGAAATTGGCGATTTTCGGTCGCGTACTAAATTGTAACACACCATAATATTAAGCGTGCATGAAAAATGCAATGGAATTAGGTTGCCATCTCGTATTAGTGCCTTATAAATCAGTTTCTTTTTTTAAAAGAGAAACTGATTTGGTTAAGGCANNAAAAGACAGTAAAAACAACGGGCTCATTTATTGTTGATTCTTTTTAGCAAGGACACCATATGAAACTTTTTACTCTATTGATAGGGCTTATTCTCATTTTAGAAGGAATACCCTATGTGGCGGCACCGGAAGCTATGCAGGGCTGGTTAAAAAAGTTGAGTGAGACTCACCCCAGTACTCTGCGGTCCGTGGGCCTTGCTGCGATGACCGTAGGATTTGTTATTTGCTTTGTAGTACAAAAAACGAATGTGTTCCAGTAGTTTGTGTCTGCAAATTTTATAAGGTATTTATACCCGTCGAGNNAAGAGTCCAGACTTATTTCCCGCTTATCAGGGTGAGGTGATAGTAAAATTATTGCACAGCAGATTCAAATTGACCTGGTGAACACAATGAATGTAGAGTGGGGCTGGCAGGAGATTGTCAGTTGGTATATCCTCGCTCAAAAGGGCACTTAAACCATGTTCGCGGTGTTATTTTATGGAAGATAAAAAAAGAAGAGAACTTGTTGGCAATGAGGGGATGGT
>JAWSVG010000113.1:0-16144 GCA_033852035.1 Desulfocapsaceae bacterium
TGGAGAAGAGTGTGACACAAAAACAACCCTCATGTCAACAGCTTAATATGTTTTATGGCACTACAAAGTAACTTCAAAAGCTATATCATTGATATTGCTCGCTTATATATTTTGTAGTTTTCTAAACACTGCGTACATAGGAGTTTAATAATCTTTCGCAAAAAGTTGGGTTAGCTACTCAGGCAGGTATGACCAATAAATGGCTGTCGGAACAGGGGTTGATATCTGTAAAAGAACAGTGGGTGAAAATACACTACCCGATTTTAATAAGTGAAGAGCCAAGCAAAGACTTGACCCCCTCTCTTTGACTTGAGATCACGAAATTTTGAAAGTCAAAAGACAGAAGCAAAAATTGGTGTTGCGGTAATCAATAAAATGACAAATCTTGGAATGCCGGTTTCAGTCAGAGCATAAATCAGATCAAAAAAGTGAGAGGATCCTCTTAATTTCTATTCATGCAACAAAGCTGTTTGTTTATTAATATATGGTACGGCCCATTCCTTAANNTAACATAATTTAATAACGTCATTAGGATGAAGGGAAGTTTGGATAAGCACCCAAGTAACCTAGCATACTGGAAATGGATGCCCCTTTCTGGAATAATTTTTCAACAATCAGTTTCTCGTTTTTCTTCGATCTGTCTTTAGTGTCCATGGTAACATTTATTGCAGCCGTAACTTTACCATTGTTGTCGATAATGGGAGCTGCTATGGCAAAAAGATCTAGAGAGAGTTCTCGATCACTTATACTGTAGCCTTGCTCACGTATCTGAAAGAGTTCTTTACGAAGGAGTTCTGGATCTGTAAAAGTGCGACGCGTGATAGGTCGTAATTCCATTCGTGACAACCGGTTTTCTAGTTCTGAATCATCGAGCCCTGCTAAGAGAATTTTGCCTGCGGAGGTACAATAAGCAGGTAGTTTGGAACCATCATAAAGATTATATTTGAGATACCTTACCCGTTCTTTTCGGTAAAGATATATCACTTCGATATCATCTAGCACCGCTAGATTTACTGTTTTGTTCAGTTCTGCCGATAAATCATCAATTGGAGGTTTACTAATGGTCCTCAGGTTTGAACTATTCAAAAATCCAAACCCTAAAGAGAGGATTTTAGCAGTCAGAAAATACCGTTTATTCTCATCTCGACTGAGATAGCCTAGCTCAGCTAAGGTGAATAAAAATCTGTTGGTAGCAGTTTTGTTCAAGCCGCAGGAATCAGCGACTTCTGTCAAGGTAAATCCTTGGGAAGAAGAGCCGAAAAATTCTAAGATTTTTAATGCGCGTTCAAGTGATTGAATATAATTACGTTCATTCATTGCTGGTGTACTACTTTCAATTTATTGCTTTGAGTTGTATAGGTACTGAATCTCTAGCTTTTTAGCCAGACTCCCGCCAAGGGCCAATCGTCGTCACACGACGATACCCTCTCTTCGCATATGTACTCCATTTCCTATCGCAATGAAACTATTGATTGTAGCCACATAATGAATGATGAACGAAAAAATGAATATATTTTCCGGATTCACTTTCTCTCAGTCACGCGTTTGCTCTTATTCGACCTGCTTGCCGAACCAAATCACACGTCTATATGCTAAACTCCGGGAACACCTTCGAGCGGGTAACAAAAGGGCTGATGGAAAGAGGCTGCTGCATGTTGAAGTTATAGCGGCAGGGTAACTGGTCTTCCCCCCAAAGCTATAGCCTTTTACATGTTTTTATACATACGTGCTTTTCTGGATAACCTCTCAATTGTTTTTTTTATATCTTGTTTTTCCTTCTCTGTCAGTTCACGCAGTGGTTTGGCTGGCTGCCCCATGGATACATGCATTATGGCTTATCAACACTTCATCTTCTATGATGACGGGGCAGTTCTCCGGAGATTCAATGAGGCAAAGATCGAGCACCGCTGAGCGTATTCCTATTGTAATTATTGATTCGTCAGCCCTGAGAACAATACCCGGCCAGATGCTGGCGCCTTCTTTCACGTAAACATTGCCGATTATACGAGCAGAAGGGTCGATCCAGACGTTGGTGCCAATAACAGGAAAAGAATCACCAAAAGGATAAATCATATATTATATGTTTTTTCAACTAGCTACGGTTAAATTTTGGTTGTCTTTTTTCAAAAAACGCACCAATTCCTTCCTCTTTGTCGGGAGAAGTAAACACTGCCGCTTGAGCCAGTGCCTCATAGGCCAGGCCTGCGGACAACCCCACATCCTGGCCCAAAACAAGAGACCTTTTGGCCATTTTCAAGCTTACGGCACTTTTTGAGGCAATTTTCTTGGCCAGTGTCATTGTATATTCTTGTAGCTCACTCAATGGATGGGAGCTATTTACAAGCCCTCTGCACACTGCAGCATCGGCGCTAATAATATCGCCTGCATAGATCATTTCCCGTGCTATCCCTTGCCCGACCAATTGAGGCAGGCGTTGGGTCGCGCCGGATCCGGGGATGATGCCCAGGTTTATTTCAGGCTGGCCGAATTTGGCGCTCTCTGCTGCAATTCTTATGTCACAGGCCATTGCTACCTCGAGCCCGCCGCCAAGACAAAGTCCATTGATCATGGCAATCACTGGTATGTTCAGGGCTTCAAATCTTGCATAGAGTTGTTGGCCCATGGTGTTTGCAAAATGATGGACCTCCAGTGGTGACATTTTTGCAAGTTCGGTTAAGTCTGATCCAGAGATAAAAGATTTTTCTCCTGCTCCAGTGACAATGAGACATCCCACTGAATCATCAACGGCCAGTTGATCCAGGAGATGGGCTATTTCTTTTCTCACCGAAAGATTGAGCGCATTTAGCTTTTCAGGACGATTAATAGTTATTGTTGCGACACGACCCTCTTGTTCATAGAGGATTGACTCATAGATCATAATGACACCTCGTTGTTTATTTGGCTAGGCAGGCTGTTATTTCTTTTGGTTAATTCCGTTTACTCTCACCAGGTTTAGTTAAAGGTCCTAAAATTAACCTTTGTGGATCAACGTCGTTCCGTAGGGTGATCAGTTCACTCTCTAAGGGCGGTTCGCATTGCACGGCGCGAGAAACATCGAGCTCAAACCCAGTCTCATTGACAACTTCTTCAGGACTGGTGAACGGATAATATTTTTCCAGGTACATTTCCTTGGTGAACTCATCGAACTTGAGTATTCCTAAGTTGGTTACTACAGCAATGGGGCCGCCACGTTTGAAGCCGGTCTTGGATCTTGACTCTCCCCCTGTCAGCCAGCCAGGGCTGGATAAATAATCAAGCTTTTCCACAAAACGCCTACGCTCATGTTTCATGAAAATAACAACGCCAGAGGCTAAACTGGCGGCATCACAGGCTCCACCCGATCCAGGAAATCTCTGGATGACATGCTCATATGTACCGAGATGGGTAGAGTTAAGATTTCCATACCGGTCAATTTGGGCAGCTCCTAAGAAGGCAATGGTATTGAGCTTGGGGTGCCCTAGAAGACTGAGGGCATCGGCCAAACCCGAATTAACGGAGGTGCCAACCATTACTCGTGGGTCGCCAACTGCCAAAGGCAGTTCATCCAGTGATGGATCTATTCCGCCTGTTTCAAAAAACACAACAGCCTGCGGTGCGTGGATGCGTTTAGCTACAGTTGCAGCCAGCATGCTCAAACCTGTTCCGGCGAAAAGGATGTCGCCATTTTGCACTAATCGACCGGCACTTAGGGCCATAATTTCATTCGCACTATATTCAATCATCGTTCCTACCTTCGATCCAGTCCCGGCGCATAACCCACGGTCGCGTCGGCTTGAATTTTTTTTATGTCAGAGTCACTTATTTTAGCCAGATACTCATCTTGGGTTTCGATCTCGTAAACCCATTCATTTAGATATTTTTGGAACAACAAATCGTTGGACGCAATTTGTGCAAAACTTTTCAGATGAAAAGGATCATAGTCATAGCACATATGGCAGGCAGTGGGATGTGCGCCAAAAGGTGCTACGACGATTGCATCAACAAGAAAGTGTGGTAAACAATTTTGGTCAGGATCCCTGCGGATTTCCTCGGTGGGGAGAACCTCTTCACATGAAACAATAACTCGACCTGCAGCCCTAGCCTGCTCAACATCTGCGAAGGTGAGACCTTTAATTCTGATTGTCCCGTCCTCCCCAGCATATTGGGCGTGGAGTAGAGTAACATCAGGGTTCAGAGGCGGCAAGGCCACCACACTACCATCTTGGGGGCAAAGAGGATTTTCCACAACCTTTAGTTTATATTGAGGGACTTTGCCCTGGCCACGGCTCGCTTTGGGAAACCCTTCTCTCTTGATCAGGTCAGTTTCCAGACCGGATTTGGTTACGATATACGGCAACCCCATGGCTCCAGCAAGAAATCGTAGGGTCATCTGATAGTTCGAGTAATCCTCCACCTCAATCATTTTTTCTTTAACCGCCTTCCTGAATCTATGCCCGGTTGGAGCAAAGCGGGCAACACCTCCATACGCAAGTTCCAAACGACTTACACACCCTGCACCTATTAATAACTCCAGAGCCTGGCCTTGAGAGTGCACAACCAAGTAAAGATCTTTGATTTTTTGGCGAATTATTTCTCTGGTTATCATCATTGGGTTACGATTGACTGTAAAGCCACCCAAGGCGATCTGGTCCCCATCTTTAACATATCGACTTACAGCCTCTTGAGCTGTCATGAATTTATCAATCATTAGCATCCTTCAACAACTGCAGCGATGCCGAGACCGCCACCTCCACAAATACATTCGAGTCCGTATGGTGCACCTCGCCTTTTCATCTCGTGCAACATCGTTACAAAGACGCGGGTACCGGTGCAAGCAATGGGGTGGCCAAGAGAAATTCCTGAGCCGTTCACGTTTACCTTGTTGAATTGATCGGGGGAAACTCCCATTTGTTTCAGGTCCGCTAGTACCTGAGCTGCAAAAGCTTCCTGGATTTCTATTAAATCCATTTGGTCAATGGAAAGACCCGCTTTTTGCAAAGCCTTATTTACTGCCTTAGGGACAGTTTCATAAGCCTTTCGAGGATCAGCGCCTGCAACCGCAAAAGATTTCAATCGACCCATGGGAGTTAGTCCTAAAGTTTTGGCCTTTTCCTCAGACATAAGCACAACAGCTGCTGCACCATCATTTTCAGACGAAGAATTGCCTGCGGTGCATACTCCACCTAAAACAGGTTTGAGGCGTGCCAGTTTTTCTATGGAAGAATCCGGCCGGGGTCCCTCATCTTTGTCAATAATAATGTCCTCACCCTTGCGTTGAGGGATGGCAACCGGGATCATTTCCTGGTCAAACTTACCTCTTCCCACCGCTTCTATTGCTTTTCGGTGGCTGTTCACTGCCCAGTGGTCACATTCTTCGCGTGATATGTTTTCTTCGCTGGCAGCGGTTTCGGCCCATGCCATCATTGAAGGCAGAATACCATAGCGTGATTCAGGCTGTGACATGACTCTTGCACGCTGAATTCGGTCATAAAAAGGCATACCCCACATAGAGAGATCCCCATGGCCTCGCGGCATGCCTTTTTTGCCGCCGATACCCCATTTAATGTCTCCAGGAACAAAAAATTCAGCGCTGCTCATGCTTTCAACACCGCCGGCTACAACGATATCTGCGTATCCTGATTGGATCTGCATGGCACCAAAACTAATGACGTCCAAACCGGTACAACAGCGTCTGTCCAGGGTAATACCTGGAACACCTTCAGACCAGCCTGCGGTAAGCAGTGACATTCTGGCGATATTGACATACTCACCGTTCTGATAGGACTGCCCCATAATGACATGGTCAATCTGTTCAGAAGTCAATTCAGCCCTTTCAATAACACTATTTAGGACCAGTGCGCCAAGGTCATATGCAGGGATATCTTTAAGGTTTCCCATGTAGCTACCAACCGGGGTTCTTACAGCACTCACGATAACGACATCTTTCATTGTTATTCCTCCACTCTTTTGCCATCACTGTTGTAGCTATACCAACCCTCACCTGTTTTACGGCCTAACTGTCCCGCCATAACCTTTCGACGCAGTAACTGTGGTGGATAGTAACGGATATCTTTGCTGTCTTTGTAGATTGCCATCAGAGCACCACATGAGACATCAAGTCCTACCATATCACCAGTTTCAAAAGGGCCCATTTTTCTGCCCAAAGCCAGTTTGGAACCTTTGTCTATGTCATAGGCTGTACCTATTCCCTGCTCAAGAAGGCGAATCGCCTCCACATATGCGATCAAGTGAATCCGGTTGAGTAAGAATCCCGGCACATCACTCTGGACGCTAATTGGTTCCTTACCCAGGGTTTTTACAAATTCAGCTCCAATTTCCATGGAAGCGTTACTGGTCCAGACACCTTTGATCACCTCGACTGCATTCATCATTGGAACTGGACTGAAAAAATGTAGGCCTATAACTTGTTCCGGTCTCTTGGTAACAGAGGCCAGTTCGGTTATTGGTATTGCAGAGGTATTACTTGCAAAAAGAGTTTTTGGTTTACAGATTTCGTCGAGTTTTTTAAATATATCCTGCTTGAGTTCCCTGTTTTCGAAGATGACCTCTATCGCCAGATCGGCATCTGCCGCCGCCCTAATATCTACTGTGGTTGCAATTCTTCCAAGAATTGTTTCTTTGCTCTCTTTAAGCATGCCCTTTTCTACGAATTTACCAACTGACCAGGCAATACTTTTCATCCCTTTCTGGAGCGCGTCCTCTGTGGTATCTTGCACAACCACCTGAAACCCTGCCTGAGCACACACTTGGGCAATACCGCTACCCATCAAGCCAGAACCAACAATAAAAACTTTATTTATCTGCATCTTTACCTCCTGCTGTTTTTAAATATTTCTTGCAATTTTGATCCTCTGAGTTTCATTGCTCCCCTTAGACACTTTGATTCTGGAATCATAAAATATTTCAGAGAATTGAGTTTCCATGTACAATCTCGTGAGAAAAAACTATTCTGATAATAACATTGGCCTGGTAGAAAGCATTTTAATCGCGCTAATAGTAAACAAGCCGATCACCAAGCCGACGAGGCACAATTTCCAATTAGGGTTGATAATCAGAATGCCAGCAGTAAAAAGAAGGCCTCTTTGCAAACTATTGATACGACCTATAAAAAACAGCCAGCCTTCAAACGCCACGGCAATGAACACACAACCTATGCTAACCGCACACACAGCTACAATAACCTCAACTGCACTGCCCTCTAGAATCAGCGCGGGGTTGATCACAAAGAGGAAGGGAAGGATAAAGAGGGCACTGCCGAGTTTTACCGATTGAAAGGCTGTGGCCATCGGTCTGCTTCCAGCAATTGTGGCTGCTGAAATAGAGCCAAGTGCTACCGGTGGAGTTATATAAGAGAGGTTTCCGCAGAAGAGTACAAAGAGATGACAGGCCATTGGATCGAGCCCCATTTTTACAAGTGCCGGAACGAGAACAACAGCCAGGAAGACATAACATGCTGTAACCGTCATTCCAATCCCTAATACAAAGCTGGTGATTGCACCTAAGAAAAGCAAAAGAAAGATACTGTCCCCCGCAAGGAGGATGAGCTCTCTGGAAAAAGAGTTTGCTACACCGGTTGCGGAAAATGCGCCAATTATCAGACCGATTCCGGCAAGTATTGCGGTGATCTGACCGACCACAGCACCACTTTCGTAGAGAAAATTCTTTACTTTTTGCCAGTCCATCCTGTTTTTCTTATTGAATAAGGTGCAGACAAAGAGAAAGATAATAGTGTAAAATGGCGCAATTGCGGTTATACGAAAGACAACCAACAGGATAATCAGCAAAATAATTGCACCGAGAAAGAACCAGCCTTCCCTCAATGTTTTAGTAATTTTTGGGATTTGAGATTCATCAAACCCCTTAATCTCCATTTTGGCGGCGTGCAGATCTGCTTGCAGGAAAAGCATAAAAAAATACAAGAAGGCGGGGACAATTGCTGCAATCATTACTTCGGAGAACGGAACGTTTAAGAAAGAGGCGATAAGAAAACCTGCTGCACCCATAATTGGCGGGGTTATGGTTCCACCCGTAGAGGAACAGGCTTCAACCGCGGCAGCATAACGTGGACGGTAACCTGTTTTTATCATTGCTGGAATTGTTAAGGTACCGGTAGTCACGATATTTGACACCACACTGCCACTTAAACTGGCCATAAATGCACTTGAAACAATAGAAACCTTCGCTGCTCCCCCCCGAGATTTTCCAAGCAAAGCAAGGGAAAAGTCCATAAAAAATTTCCCTCCACCTGATGCTACAATTGCAGCGCCAAAGATGATGTAGCCAATGAGTTCATTACCGACGACACGGGTTGCAATGCCAATTATCGATTCAACACCCATGGCATGAAATGTTGCAGTCTGGGTCAAAGTAAAGGGGGTACCCCAGAGAATGCCTTTGAGGTACTGACCGTAAATGGGATAGAAAGAGAAAGTCAAACAGATGAGAAAAAGTGCTGTGCCAGAAGTTCGCCTTACAGCTTCAAGTGCCAATCCCCAGAGAACAAAACTCATGACAAGTGGTAATTTGGGCGCTTCATATTCCCAGCCACTGGTGAGGATAGTATGGGCGTTAGCTGTGAAATATACATTCACCGTGATACAAATAGCAAAAAGTAGCCAATCATACCAGCATAGAGACTGTGCATCTGCTTTTCTTGCAGGGAAAATTAGAAATGATATAGACAAGAAGGTGGCCAGCAGGCAGTAATAATAGCCGGAGGCAATCGGCATAAAGCCACCAATTTTTAATTGGAAGAGTTGATTAATAGAGATCAAAATCCCTATGGTGGCCATTACAACGACAATGACGTAAGATGTGCCATGGATGCGTTTTTTCTTTTGCGGGATTTCAACTTGTAGATCTTGTTTGCCTTCCTTATTCATCGAAAAATTCTCCAGTAATGCCTTCGGTGGAATATCGAGTGTTCAACCTCATCAACGGCTTGATTGGTTAAGGCGTTTGTTCTTTCAAGAACAATCCGAAGGCCCAGTAGCGGGCCTTCGGATTGTAAAAAGGCGTTACTCAGGAAGTTGTGAAAGTTGTTTCATCCAGTATTTTTTGAAATCCTTTTGTTTCATCTTCTTGTTTTGCCCTTCAATAGTCGCCATTTCCCATTTGGTGTGTATTTTTTCACGCTTTCTAAGCATCTCTTCGTTCCATGTTTGATGACTTTTTTCCCACAGACCTTTTTCTTTAAGATATTTAATGGCACCATCGTGGAAAGGAACATCAACCGGAGGCGCACCTGATAGACTAAGATCCCAAGGAGGCATACTAGCTGCTGCGTCCTTGTAGAGGGGATAGGTTTCATCTAGTGCTTTAATAAAATTATAAACAAAATCGGCATCGGCATCAGTTCTTACTGTTACGATGGGGTAACGATACCCCAGAAGATGAATAGGTTTATCTTTTTCTATACCTGCACCAACGTTCTCTTTATAAGGAAATGCGAAAGGAATTACATGTCGGAGACGATCCCAACCCTCTTTATCATTCGGATCCAGTGATGGGTAGTAAATTCCCTTTTTTGAAGTCTCAAGCTCGTAGAGAACAGAGGCCGTAGAAGAGCCGACTGATGCATCCACACTTCCCTGAATTAACCCCTTCAGAGAAGGTGCATAACCTGGAAATTCGACTTTTTCCACATCGTCCCAGGTTAAATTTGCAAAGGCCAAGATGGCAGTCATCTTTACATTCAAAGAAGGATTACCGACAACCCATGATAACTTTTTCCCTTTCAGGTCACTAACTTTTTTGATACCGCTTACTTTTGTTGTTATTAGCGGGAATGAGGTTGGTCGACCTGCGATCGCCATTAGATCTTGGGGGCCCCAGGAATAGGTAGCAAAGTCATAGCTTCCTTCCGAGGCGAAAAAGGCCTCATTGGCTAGAAAACCAACGCTGGCTCTTTGGGCAATGAGAGGCATCACCCTGCCGATCGATGTTCCGGACGGGATTAATCTTACGCGGATATCATATTTTTTCAAGAAAGCATTTGCGATAGCAGATGCCTGTACATAGCCAGTTGAACCAACATCATAACAACTCCACACCATGGTTTTAGGAAGATTTGTTTCGGATGCATGAGCACCTCCGATACAAACAATAGATAGTGATAAAACAAGCAAAAATCTTTTGATGTGTTTCATAGTAGATTACTCTCCTTTTGAATTTTATAACTGTTCCAGTAACAGTGACTAACCAAAACCTACCTTGTGCTTATTATTAACTATTGCGTAAAGTGAATACAATGTGCCTTCTTCATTTTGGATATTCCAAAGATTCAATCTGCATGGCAGTATCCTACCATTCGCCAACGAAATAATGACCAGTGTCGAAGTTACGAGTTTCTATTCTTTAGAACTGGTTTGTTTTTTTACACCAGAAAGCTACTCGAAACAACTTGCTCCAGAATGTCTTTCTTTGTGAGTTCCGCATTGCGTGCTCTTGTTGCGCTCTATGTTAATTAAAAAAATAACAGGTTGTCAATGTTTTTTTTATTTATCAGTTTTTCTGATCAATACTTTTCGTAGACTCTACCGTTCACCTTCGATAATTACCTGGAATGCTTTTCTTTTTACACCAAGTCGCAAAAATACAACTTGATATCCATCATGTTACTACACACTGGGTTCCTCAAGTCTGCATGTGTACAGTCGTATAACTGTGATAGTAACAACAAATGGCGAACAGTGTATTGAGAGTGAAAATAACTGTCGTCTTTGGGCGAGATACAATCCTTGCAATGCTGGTGTAATAGTCAAAAGAAGTGGATCAGCTCTCTAGAAAAATCCCATAAAGATTCAATATAGCCTGGTGAGAAATGAGGCTTTTCCCTAGGCTTTTCCGCTATAGTGGTAAACGATCTCTATGGCTGTTTTTGTCATTATTTCAAAAGAGGCTCATTTTTTTGTAGACACCATGCAACGCATTGCGTAATGTATCAGCGCAATGCGTTACTATTTGCCACGCAAACATTAAATCCGAATTGGCTCGGAATTAACTCGAATGTGGAGAAATCAAAATGATCAGAGACCAGGAAACACTGAACGTTCTATTGGAAACCATTACGCGCTATGTGAAAGAACGACTGATACCCAATGAAGATATTGTCGCGGAGACCGATCAGATCCCCGATGACATCAAACAGGAGATGAAAGAACTCGGGATGTTCGGTATGACCATTCCTGAAGAGTATGATGGCCTGGGGCTGACTATGGAAGAAGAGGTGGTCGTGGCGATGGCGATTGGCAAAACCTCGCCAGCCTACCGTTCTTTGATTGGGACCAATAACGGTATCGGTTCCCTTGGGATTGTCATTGATGGCACAGAAGAGCAGAAGCAGTACTACCTGCCTAAATTAGCCTCCGGCGAGTTGATCGGTGCTTTTGCCCTGACAGAACCTGATGCAGGTTCCGATGCTGCGAGCCTGCGCACCACTGCAAAACGTGAAGGGGATGACTACATCCTCAATGGCACCAAAAGATTTATCACCAATGGCCCTGAAGCCGGTATTTTTACCGTTATGGCAAGGACCGATCAGACAATAAAAGGGTCCGGCGGGATCTCTGCGTTTATCGTCGAGGCAGACAGCCCAGGCCTTTCGTTGGGGAAATTAGACAAAAAAATGGGCCAGAAGGGAGCGCACACCTGCGATGTGATCTTTGAAAATTGCCACATTCCTGCTGCGAATCTCATCGGCGGTAAGGAAGGGGTTGGTTTCAAAACTGCCATGAAGGTTCTGGACAAAGGGCGCCTGCATATATCTGCAATCGCTACTGGGGCTGCTGAAAGAATGCTCGATGATGCCCTGCATTATGCCATGGATCGAAAACAATTCGGCCAGCCGATTGCAAACTTTCAATTGATTCAGGCTATGCTGGCAGACAGCCAAACAGAAATCTATGCTTCTCGCTGCATGATAGTAGATGCTGCCAGACGCCGCGATCTGGGAGAGGATGTTGGCACAGAGGCATCCTGCTGCAAGCTGTTCGCAACCGAAATGTGTTGCCGGGTGGCGGATCGGGCTGTGCAGATTTTTGGGGGATCGGGTTATGTCAGCGATTATCCAATTGAACGGTTCTACCGGGATGTGCGGCTATTCCGGATCTACGAAGGGACAAGCCAGATCCAGCAGCTGGTCATCGCGCGCAATATGATCCGTAGGGCCTAGTTGTAAACTTGTAAAGCAAATATCTATTCTTGAGTTATGAAGCTTCTTTAAGATGGATGTCATTGGAATGGAAATCAGGGGAAAGCACGCCTCAACTATGTTCAGGACGACCATGTATAGGACGATTAACTGAAACTTTAAATGAGTAGAACCTATGGAGTGTACACGTGAAATATACTGGAATGTTGGACATGGTCCTTTGACTCTCGGACCAGTGTAGATGCTGGCTATCGCAGCTATCATTATACTGGTCGTGGGTTTTCTTAAGCGATTGAAAGTCTATAAACAGGGTCAAGCACTGGACCGTACAGACAATATTGGTTCCCGAATGAGTGACATGGTCAAGAATGTCATGCTGCAGAAGAAAGTAACCCGATTTGTCTGGCCGGGTTTATTTCATGGCTTATCCATGTTTGAAGATGGTGTTAAAGGCGCTGATATTGAGGAATCACTGAGGCCAAGGGATATTGCTGAGGTGCTTGCCGACCGTCTTTAGAAGATCATAATAATAGTGGAGGAATGTAATGAATGTTCTGGTGTGTATAAAGCAGGTTCCGGATATGGAATCAAAATTCAAGGTGGATGCAGGTGGTACGTGGTATGACACAACTGAACTCGCCTGGCGTATGAACGAATATGACGAATACGCTGTCGAACAAGCGGTGCAACTCAAAGAACAGGTAAAAGACGCCGACATTACCGTGCTGTCCATTGGATCGGACAAGGTTAAAGAGACCATGAAAAAGGCGCTTGCTATGGGTTGTGACCGTGGTGCCCACATAGCCGATGACAACGTCAGTGGCAAAGAACCCTGCGAGATAGCCGGTGTCATTGCTGAGTATGCTAAAGATAAAGATTTTGATGTAATTTTTACCGGGATGCAATCCCAGGACCGTGGCAGCGGACAGGTGGGTGTCCTTGTGGCCGAGATGCTTTCGCTTCCGGCGGTTACGACCATTGTCGACTTTACTTATGTTGATGGGCGGCTTGAAGTGAAACGAGAACTTGAGGGCGGCATAAAGGCAAAGATTGCACTCAGCAGTCCGGCTCTCGTTACCTGTCAGCTTGGTCTGAATAGTCCGCGATATCCCACCCTGCCGAACATCATGAAGGCCAAGAAAAAAGAGCTGCTCTCTATTCCGGTTGAGGATTTGTTGAAGGTCGATGCCAGGCAGCAGACAGACAGGATGTACTTTCCTGAGAAAAAAGGTGGTGGTTTGGTGATAGAAGGGGATCCTAGTGACCTCGCCGACAAGTTGATCGAAATTTTGAAAGAAAAAACCGGCGTTTTAGCCTAGGAGAGAACAATGAAACTACTACTTGTTGCTGAATATAGAGACGGAAAGGCCCTTGCCAGTTATAGCGAACTCATCGCTTTCGCCGATAAGGTCGGTGGTGAGCATGTTATGTTTATGGTGGGTAGTGAGTCTGCTTTGCCACAGTATGAGGGCAAACTCTTCCTGGCAGATGCTGCCAAACATGGTGAATATAGCCCGACTGTCCATAAACAAATGCTCCTTGATGTTATTGGTCAGGAAAATCCGGACATGATAGTTTTTTGCCATTCAAGTTATGGCTGGGACCTGGCACCTCGTGTTGCCTGGGCTCTGAAAGCTGCCCAGGTGTCAGAGGTGGTTGATTATGTTGACGGAACCCTGGTAGTGCCTGTATGCAATGCAAAGCTGAGAAGAGATGTCCAGGTGAATACCGATGTGACTGTGGTAACCCTGCAGGCTGGTGCCTTTGGGCTTTCAGATGAGCCCTCATGCAACCCTACCGTCGAGCCGATTGATACTGAGGGTGCCGCCAAAGTCGAGTTTCTCGGATACGAAGAAGTTGAAGCTGGAGGCGTCGATCTGAGCAAGGCTGATATTATTGTCAGTGCCGGTCGCGGTGTAGGTAAACCAGAGAATATTGAAATGATAGTAGGATTTGCAAAGGCATTGGGCGGGGAATATGGCGCCAGTCGTCCGGTGGTCGATTCCGAGTGGGTTGAGCACAACCGGCAGGTCGGTACAACAGGCCAGACGGTTGCCCCCAAACTCTACATTGCCTGCGGTATTTCAGGGGCCATCCAGCATCTTGCCGGGATGAAAAAATCTGAATTTGTGGTAGCAATCAACACCGATAAAGACGCCCCTATAGGTGAAGTTGCCGATGTTCTGGTTGTTGCCGACCTGAAACAGTTTGTCCCCATTCTGACCGAAAAGATTTCCGTGTCCTAAGGTAACGAGGTTACCATAGTTTTTATTATTGTAGAAGTTAAGTGGGGTGTTGGTGATCTACGCTGGTCCTCTTACTGGAATGACTTTTCCCCTAGGTACCATGCTTTTTGCTGGAGTCTGGAATTTTGGTTTGGCTTATCAGGTGGGGATAGTGGTCAGTCTTGATCAGCGAGGTAATTTGGCGGTGCTGATCTCCTCCTTTCTGTCTCTTGGAGCAATTGTTGGCCCGGCATGGGCGGGTGTGCTGATCCATGATAGCGACTATATAGGTGTTTTTGCTCTGACTACGATCATCAATGATGGCGGGTCTTCTGGCATTTATTCTCCTGCTTATTCGCCGTCCTTAGCATCGGGATGTCGCGCAGTGATCAGGGTGTAAGGTTGATTTAAGATAGTTCCGATGCTGGAAAAAGCTCGTTCTTCTCTCTACAGTATTCGTTGTAAGAATGTTGGTGTGATAAAAGGTGGGTCGATATTTACATCCTTATTTACACAACACACCTACATTTCGTCGGCCATTTACTTTAAAAAAAAGATGTGTTGTTGATTGCATGAACAATGAATTTGGTTCATACTTAACACTAAGTTCAGTTGCCCAGACCTAATCTAAGAAATCATCTTGAATAGTCATTTATAAAACATCCAATTGAAAAAAAGCCTCCCTAAAAATATTGGTAGTAGCTGTTTTCTATTTACCTCACGACTGTATGCATACAATAAGAAACCGAACAAAATCAGGAAATCGTGGTAACACTTCCTTGTCCAGTTTTGACATTTAACAAAGGAGCGATCCACTCCCATGCTGTTTCTTTTTGAGTAATTGTCAGGTTACTCATTTTCCCGATATGTTCCTGTATCCATTTCTTTACAACTACATTGTCAATTCCAGGAGTTTTAGCGCCCTTGTTGCTGGACACTCGTCGAACAACCAATAATTTTGCAGCAAAAGAATGTGTTAGCAACCATTGCAGCGCTTTCACTTTGTTCCATCTTTGCTCTGTAACCGCCTTCGCAATACGCATCCGGAGTCTCGCAAACTCGCTTACCTGAAGCCTTTTAACCTCGATTCGCACGGTATCCCAGTGAATCAGGTCCCATGATGAGGCAAGATCCGGAAGCGCACCAGCCACAAAGACCGTCATTTGCTTTCTCCCATTAGAAGGTTCTTCAAATTCTCTCACGAGTGAGCACCCACCAAAAGTCAGCTCCCTTTCGGGCCGGAGATAACTCCGTATCCTTCCCGTTACAGGAAGACATTCGCTTGATAAGGCGTCTTGCACTCGCAACACCATCGGCCTGCCTTACGGTTGGCTTTTCCATAAAAATGGCGATGCTACAAGCTTACCACGTTCCGCAATAAATACTGTTAACCGACTTAGGTCCACTCCGTATACCGACGACGCTACATCCACGCAGGAGCACGTTATAAACTCCAGCCCTGGCCGCTCACCGTTTGGTCCAAGCCTTACAGCCTCTTTGGCTTGTTGCTATTCACGATACTGCAAGTGTTTGCATATGCAGACCATATCAGTCAATCCTAGCCCTAATCCGGACGAGGCTTCCAGAAGAACAATCCACTCACGCTTCATGTCCTGACCTTACACCATCTAAGGCCTTTGGTACATTGTCAGGAGGGCTTCACACCCCGTCATCAGCGCAACGGCAGCATGCCTCCTTAGGATGCTGGTGGTGGGACACCGGGTTTCCACTATAACTTATTGTGAAAACATATATATAAAGCGACTTT
>JAWSVG010000030.1:0-19010 GCA_033852035.1 Desulfocapsaceae bacterium
AACCTACACTTCAACGCTTCTTCAAGCGTTGCCCCATTTGTCTCTATCGGGAATCTATTCTTTATTTTCAAGCCATCAACGTGTAGAATGCTTTGCAAAACCTATTCATCTCGCAGGGCTATACCATAATGTCAAAACATTTCAAATTCACCCGAACGGAATTTGCGGGCTCCCTCGGAGATCTAGGCACGATACTCCCTCTGGCTGTCGGCATGATTCTGATCAACAAGCTGAGCCCCAGCGGGATTTTTATTGGTGTCGGATTGTTTTACATGCTCTCTGGCATATATTTCAAAGTAACCAGTCCCGTTGAGCCAATGAAGGTTATAAGCGCTTATGCTATTGCCACGGGTATCTCGTCGAGCCAGATTCAAGCCTCCTGTCTGTGGATATTCACCCTGTTGATTATCATCGGTTCCACTGGGTTGATTAATGTCATCAGGCACTATATTCCAAAATCTGTAATTCGTGGTGTGCAGCTTTCAACCGGATTACTGCTTCTGTCTCAGGGAGTGCGATTGATACTTGGTACATCCTCCCTTCAGATCATTCAGAATGTTGCAGAACCATCATTAATAATACAACATATTGGTTTTTTACCTATTGGGTTAGTCCTTGGTTCCATTTTAGGCTTATTGACCTTGTTTTTACTCGAAAACAAGCGTTTACCTGCCGCTGTGATGATTGTTGGGATTGGCGCCCTAGTCGGAGTAGTCTGGGGTACTCATGAGGGGTGGGATCATATGAAAATGGGGTTTAATCTCCCACACCTGTTACCCTATGGTTTGCCAACACTCGATGATTTCAGCTTCGCACTGCTTATCCTCGTACTTCCCCAAATACCAATGACTCTCGGAAACGCTGTAGTTGCAAACGCTGATTTATCAACCCAGTATTTCCCTCAGGATGGGCATCGGGTCACCGGCAAGGCGTTATGCATCAGTATGGCAATTGCCAATCTGGGTAGTTTTTTTTTAGGGGGAATGCCGATGTGTCACGGGGCAGGAGGCCTCGCATCACGTTACCGGTTTGGTGCCCGAACCGCTGGTTCCAATCTGATAATCGGGGGGATTTTCCTGTTGATTGCTTTATTGTTCGGTGATCAGCTATTACCTGTCGTCAATTTACTGCCCATGTCGGTCCTCGGTGTTCTGCTAATTTTTGCAGGGACTCAGCTTGCTTTGACAATTCTTGATATGCAAACACGTAAAGAATTTTTCGTTGTGATTCTGATTGTAGGAATTGCGCTTGCATCCAACCTAGCTGCTGGTTTTTTGACAGGTATAGTGGTTGCCGGGATTTTACGATGGGAGAAGCTTTCAATTTAAAGAGAAATCAGTTTCCATATCAATGGTTCAATGATTTGGGGCTTCAGCCTTGCACTGCCCATTCACTCCTTGTACGCCTCATAAGATCTGATTTAAGAAAACGTAAACACACAGAATGATAATAAGAATAACTTCTATAAGCCAGGAGAACCGGATTTCTATAAATTCACCACCAATAATAAAGGCAACACTACGTAAAGCAAAATAAATGGAAGAAAATGTGAAAAAACTGCTTATTTGAAAGTTTAGTTAAATTGTCACAGTTGCCTTCATAACCAATTTCAGGATTATACACATCAACACAAGAACCCAGCACCACTTCTATGAAAAAAAGAAATAAATCCCATGATCAATGCAACTACAGAAAGATGGCTAGACATTCGCTAATTGTCGCACGCCATTATCTTGCTACAAGCACAGGCAAGCAGTATGCCTGTAGCTTGTAATCATTACTGCCTATAAATAAAAGTACCAATATGCTCACCGTTTAAAGCCTTGGTAATGTTGCCGGGTACCAAACCGTTGATAATCTGAACCTTCTCCAGCACTTCACTGTTCTGGAGAATTTCCAGACAAGGTCGCTCAATCACAAGATCATCCTGATCACTTTCAAGCAAGTCCCGGGCACCAATTTCGGCTATGAAATTAGCGTCTGGATTTTTCTTTGGATCTTCGGTATACAGACCGTTTTCATCTTTCACAAACAGTACCGTCCTAGAACCAATTAGATCTGCAAGAATAACAAGACCGACATCCGTACGGTGTATCGGGATCCTTCCCACTTTCGGCTTGATGGCAAAATAATCATAGGGAGGCATACCATGCATGACAGGAATGATTTTCTCAGCAAAGTAAGTGGGCAATTTAACAATATCGGCATGAGAAATTTTCACTCCACCCCAGGGAGACAACAGAGTGGCAATCATCAGAGCATTCTGTTCTGAAACCATGCTTCCAAATTTTGCTATTACGCCGGTGGGCATACCCATTTCAAGTCCGATGGTATAAATATGTCGGCTCCGGGTACCACCACCTGTGGTTAATAACATCTTGTTGTCAGGCCTGTTCGCGACGATTTCCTTCAAAATATCAGGAAGCGCTTTGACTCCACGATCACAGATGGATTGACCACCGATCTTCATCACTTTGACATCAGGATACAGCCGCTCCTGGGGGGCAATGTCAAGTTTTTCAATAAATTCCTTACTTACGAGACTCTCTCCCATGAGAGTGCTCTTAACATGCAAACGCTTCCCATCTTTTTCCCGCACCAATGCCATATTGTATTCCTCTTTGCAGTACAACAAATAAGATTTCTGCTATTTCTTTTCTTTCTTTTTGTTAGAGTTTTTATCGCGTTTTAGAGCAATCAGATCAGCACCTGTTGCTTTGGCAATCTGTTCAAGTTCTTTTTTACGCAAATGGCTGCCGTAGACTTTGAGATCACCACCATTTACGGCAACCACTCTGAAACGCGGACTGCGCGAGCCCTCTTTTGCTTTCACACGTTCACGATAAAAAATTTGCCCAGCCATATTAGATACCCTCCTAGAGTAATAGTCACTTGTTTTTCAAAAACGATTATCACAATACGCAAAAATCGTATTCATATTATATGTCTTCTCAGCTAAGATGGCAAGGAACACAAAATTGGCCAAAAGGTTCCCACCACGCCAGGTATGTTGTTGCTTTTGGTAAGAATAAGTCTGTTATTCCCCTTCGTAACGGATTTCCCAAAGCCTACTTGACAGTACCTCCCAAGAAAGCTTTATTGAGGTCCCCCAAGCGGCCCGTTAATTTCCCTGTCCATCCAGTTGTAGGAGCAGAAAAATGAATATTTATTTAAGCATAGACGACACCGACAACTTTGACAGCCCTGGATCTGGACAACTCGCGGAATTTTTAGCTGGCAATCTGCAACAAGAGGGTCTGAGCTCTCAATGTTCAAATATTTCCAGGCATCAGCTCTTTGTCCATGAAACCATTCCGTATACATCACACAACAGTTCCATGTGTTTTTCGACCGACATTGGAGATGGAAAGCTTGATGATGTTATCGAATTTACAAAGCAATTTCTAAAAGAAAATTCTGCTCCTGGATCCGACCCCGGGCTTTGTGTCGCAATCAACAACAAATTTCTGGACCGGGAAGCGCTCACAGCTTTTGGCGTCAATGCGAAACAAACAGTCCTCAGCAAACAGGAGGCCTACTCACTGGCTCATCAGACAGGGATTCACTTATCCGAGCACGGAGGTACCGGTGACGGAATAATCGGGGCACTAGCGGGAACCGGCCTCCGACTACAAGGAAATGACGGTAGGTTTAGAGGCTGGTTTAACCTTGGAGAAACAGGAGAAATCACAACCCCCAAATCTCTCTGCAACCACCCATTTGTCGATGCCGTTGTGGATAATGAAGGTCACCCTCTATCGGAAGATATCTCGGTGTTCTTGGCTGACAACAAGATCAAAACGATTCTCTGCAACCACCATCAAGTCATTCCGGTAGCTGCCACAGGTAATACAAATGGCGCGGCGTGGACCACTTTAACTAAGGCCAAGATGAAAAGGTTTTGATTCATTTTCGACTTTTATTCCTAGCTTAGCACAATTCCATCCCCTAAAGATGATTAATTTGGCAAAATCTTCATCCTTCTTGATCGTCACAGGGTTGATCTGCCCAACATGGATTGATGTCGGAAGGAGATATATTTGGTGGGGCAGATACCAAAATATGCACATGCTCCTTGACAACTACCGTTGCTCACAGCTCCACGCAGAATATGTATCTTAAAACGTTCACAAGTTTGGCGAACAAGCTCTCTCACACGATTGGCAAGATCTCCATGCAACATATGATAACGGTACTTAGTCGCCCAAACAAAGTGGTATTCAATTTTGAATTTTGTATGGTTGCCTTGTCGATATTCCATGCCGCCCGTTATAAGCCAACTGCTAGCAAAATGCTATCCGGCTAAAAGATGGAGGTTTTAACCTTTTACAGAAACAATAAAAATAGTTTCAGTTACAACCGATGTAAGATTTATACTAATTTGTATACTCGTAGAAACCTCTGCCAGTCTTCCTACCCAACCAGCCACTCTCAACATATTTTCTCAACAGAGGGCAGGGGCGATACTTGGAGTCTTTGAAACCGTCATAGAGAGTCTCCATTATTGCCAGACAGGTATCCAGGCCAATGAGATCAGCCAGTTCAAGTGGACCCATTGGATGGTTCATACCCAATTTCATTACTGTATCGATATCTTCAGGTTTACCCACACTCTGATAGAGGCAGAAGGCGGCCTCATTGATCATCGGTAAAAGGATCCTATTAGCAAGGAAGCCTGGGTAGTCACTTGCCTCGGCAGGTTGCTTCTTAAATTTTTCACAAAGTGAAAGCGTGGATATAAATGTCTGTTCAGAGGTAGCAAGACCACGAATTACCTCCACCAGCTTCATCACCGGTACCGGATTCATAAAATGCATACCGATTACCTTTTCAGGCCTCTCTGTCTGTGCCGCAATTCTGCCAATGGGGATGGAAGAAGTATTGGTGGCAAGTATCGCATCTTTTTTACAGATCCGGTCAAGATCTTTGAAAAGCTTAAATTTCAGATCTTCTCGTTCAACCGCTGCTTCAACCAGATAATCCACCTCTGCCATCTGGGCCAGATCTGCAGTTGGTGTTATCCTGGCTAGTATTGCTACCGCTTCCTTGGCATCAATTATTTCTTTTACGACCATTCTATTTATATTATTAGAGATGGTTTCTTTGCCTTTCTTTGCAAAGTCAATTGAAACATCACTCATAATAACGTCAAGACCGCTTACAGCTGCAACCTGAGCGATACCATTACCCATTTGACCTGCACCGATTACTCCAAATTTCTTGATCTTCATATGCTCCCTTATTCCATTATTTCTTGAGCTGTAGAATACTCTTTATCGGCTTTGTTGACCAGCAGATGGCCAAACTCTTGTCGAGGTTATCACTATAGTGAAACTATCTTCTCTGTGAGCACTGGTAAAAACTGCTTCAAATCTGCAATCACTGATATATCTGCAACTTCAGTGATCGGTGCATCCTTATCTGTATTGATGGCAACTATAAACTCAGATTTCTTCATCCCAGCAAGATGTTGGATAGCACCAGAGATGCCACAGGCTATATAGAGTTTGGGAGATACGGTCTGGCCTGTAGTTCCAACTTGCCTATTGTGGTCTGCCCATTCGGCATCAACCACCGGTCTGGAGGCACCATATTCGCCACCAAGAGCTGTTGCCAGTTTAATAATGAGCCCAATGTTTTCCGGTTTACCGATACCACGTCCCCCACTTACTATGACATTTGCCTTACCAAGATCAACACCACCTTGTTCTGCTTCTTCATAGCCCACAAATTCTATAGATGAGGTACTATTTGCTTGAATTTTTGTGATTACTGGCATTCCCTGAGACTCTGTCTCCATACCAAATGCTCCCGCCTGAAGAGTCACAACACATTTTTCTGAATTCACCTCGATAGTCCTTCTGAGTTTACTGTTACAGACCGGAACAACAAACGTAGAGTCTACAATATCGATGACTTCTGAAACCTGAGCTGCCTTCAAGGCGAAAGCTATACGAGGAGCAAGGTCCCAGCCATAGGAGGAATGGACCATTACCACCATATCTGGCTGCTCTTTTTCAATTACCTCCAAGAGCAATTGTTTATGCACCTGAGGATCATATTCCTTAAAGTTAGCAACATCTGCCAGGTAGAGGGTTCCGTCATATTGTGGAACATCGTTCTCCGCTCCCACGAGAAACATTACGGTATCGCCCTGAAGTTTACTTGAAAAATCAATAAGTTCCTTGTAACTGTTGAGCAAAGTTCCAGCTCGGTATTCTGCTACTAGTAATAATTTCATATCATCCTCTTAAGCCAGAAAAGATGTTTTTTCTTTTAAATGCTTGATAAGTTCATTGGCCAGCTCACTCACCTCTCCTTCCAAGATTAGGCCACTGTTTTTTTTCTCCGGCACAAACAATGATTTAGTTGCACATATCGGTTCTACCTTGCGCAACTGCTCCACGTCAATGACGCTCAGTTCTTTCCTCTTTGCCTTCATAATGTTAGGTAAGGTCGGGTATCGTGGCTTATTGAGACCAAGCTGACAAGTCAGAAGTACAGGGGCCTGTAATCTGACAACCGCTTTCATGCCACCCTCTAGTTCTCTTTTCACCTCTATTTCTTTCCCCTCACACGTAAACGAGATGATCGTGGATACGGAAGGTAACTCCAGAATCTCTGCTACAAAAAGCCCCACCTGCCCACTACCCCTGTCCTGGGATTGCAGACCTGTAAAAATAAGATCAAATTGCTCTCCTTTTGCGAACTCTGCAATGATTGAACTAATCTCCAGAGGGTCTCTTTGGTGTACTGAGTCGTCCTCTACATGAACGCCTCGGTCACACCCCATGGCAAGCGCCTTTTTCATAGTTTCCTGCACACGCCTTGGACCAATACAGAGGACCGTTATATCGCTATTTCCCAGCTCCTCTTTGATCAAGATTGACTGTTCAACAGCGTACTCATCGTACTCGTTCATACGCCAGGCCAGATCTGTGGTGTCATACCATTGCCCCGGTCCATCTATTTTGAATTTTGATTCCATATCCGGGACCTGCTTGATGCAAACCAGTATTTTCATAACAATCTTCCTCCTCAAAATGTATCTGATTGAGACAGACTAGCCATTATAACCCCTCTACAAGTATCTCTGCTATATCCCTTGAAACAATCCTTGATTCCAATTCAGCTCCTTTAATCCCGTCTTCAAACATGGTGAGACAAAAAGGACAATTAGAAACGAGGATATTAGTTCCTGTCTTTTCGGCCATTCGAACTCTGCCAATGTTCATCCTCTCCCCCAACTTTTCTTCGGCCAGAATCCGTCCTCCACCAGCGCTGCAGCAAAAGGACTGATCATGACTTTTCTCCATTTCCTGAATTGTTCCTCCCACCGCCTCAATCAGCCTTCTTGGAGCCTGGTACACACCGTTGTATCGGCCGAGGTAACAGGAGTCGTGATAAGTACAGTCAAACTCACGGGCTTGCAGCTGCAATTTTCCTGATGTGATCAGTTCTTCGAGATAGACGGTATAGTGCACCACCTCCGATTCAAGGCCCAAATCGCGGTAGTCTTTTTCCAAAGTTGAATAGCAGTGAGGGCAGGTGGTAACGATAGTTCTCACATTATGACTGTTAATTAATTCGACATTCTCCAGTGCAAGGGAGTGGTACAAATATTCGTTGCCCATTTTCCGCATTGGCTCACCACAACATTTCTCTTCTTTTCCCAGGATTCCCACCTTGATGCCGGCAGCCTTGCAAAGTTGGATAAAACTTTTGGCGACCGCAATATTTCTTTTATCAAAGGAACCGTAGCAGCCGACAAAATAAAGCAGATCAACTTCCGAGTCTTCTGCCAGGCTGGTTACCCCCAAATCCTTTACCCAGTTACCCCGTTCAGCGTAACCAAATCCTAGAGGATTGCCGTTAACCTCTGTCGCCTCCATGGCGGTCATAACCTCCTCGCCTGGGAACTCTCCCTCCATCAGCACCATCGATCTTCGAAGTTCCACAATTTTAGGAACATGTTCAATGGCAGCGGGACAGATTTCTTGACAGGCTCTGCAGGTGGTGCAGGACCAAAGCGCATTTTTCCCCAGAGTTTCAATCAGGTTCGCCTCGGGATCGTGCCATGCCACCTCGCCCAGCTGCTTGATGATTTTCATCGGCGAAAGAGGTTTTCCTGTCGCATATGCCGGACACCGATCCTGACACCTCTTACACAGGGTACAGGCGTCCGTGTCAAAAATATCCTTCCAGGTCAATTCCTTGATGGTCGACGCCCCATAGCTTTCAGCCTCTTCATCCTCAAGGTCGAGATTAACAAGTTTGCCCTTTGGCCCAAGATCTGAAAAGAAGTAGTTGGCGCTTGTGGTCAGGATATGCCGAAACTTCGTAATGGGAATCACAACAAAGAATCCCATTACCAGAAGGAGATGTATCCACCAGGTCACTTTATGTAAGGCTCGCAACCCACTTTCTCCAAGCGGAAGAATTGCCTTAGCCACCAGAAGTCCGATGGGGGACCAGAGAGCAAGAGGAGTTCCAAGTTCAGTCACCGCCATGCGGGCCCCTTCGATGAGAAATCCGGTGAGCAGGATTGCAAACAACAAGCCGTGCATAACCACATCATCGGTTCCGCTTTCAAGCCCCTCAGTCGGGAAAAAATATCTGCGCACTAAAAGCCCAGCCAACATACAGATGCAGAGAAGACCGGCAACATCCAGGACAATGGAAAAAATCTTGTAGAAGTTCCCTTTAAGAAAGACAATATCAAACAGTAGGTCTGTGAAATCGGCCTGAAGCACGACCAAGGTAGTGCCAATTACCAGGAGTCCGAATCCCCAGAAAAAAAGGCCATGGAGAAAACCCGGCCAAGCAACCTTCGTCACCTTTTGCTGTAGTAGCACGTTTCGCAGCATCAACATAAACCGGCGACTTCGCTGGTCGTCCCGCTGAAGGCTTATCCCCAGTTTATATTTTCTGACCCTCTGTAACATCCTCCAGATAAGCAGACCGATTGCGGCGACTGCAAATAAATACATTGGGAACAGAGTCGAGGGGCCCTGACCTACATTCCAGTATATTTCTCTTGTGAACTCAGTATATTTCATTTCTTTGACGAGACTTAGTTAGTGTTTGTCTGTAAATGAGGATTATTCTACTAAATTTAGGTGCACGATGAATTTAACCGCAGGCATATAGTTGATATCTCGGAATCTCATACCTCGCTTACCGGAGGATTAAATTTTGAGAGCAACGACGAGTTAGGAGAAAAAGGTAATTTATGGACAGACACTAGTTAATATGAGTCGATAGAGAGTGTAAGGAGATACAGAAGGACCACCCTCCATCGACCCCCAAATTTTGTGCGTAATCCAGCAATCCTACCGGGTAAGATGGGTACCAATTACCACTCGCTGAATCTCACTGGTTCCTTCGTATATCTCAGTGATCTTTGCATCCCGCATCATCCGCTCCACTGGAAATTCACGGGTATACCCATATCCACCATGCAACTGAACCGCCTGCGTGGTAACCTTCATTGCAGTTTCGCTGGCAAAGAGTTTGGCCATTGCCGATTCCTGAGAGTAGGAGAGATTGTTGCTAGCCCGGTAGGCTGCGTTGTAGATCATAAGGCGTGCCGCTTCAATTTGAGTTGCCATATCGGCAAGCTGAAACTGCACTCCCTGGAAAGCTGCTATTGGCTTATTGAACTGCTCTCGCTCGCGGCAATAGGCGATAGTTGCGTCCAGGGCACCCTGAGCAATCCCCAGAGCCTGGGAGGCGATACCGATCCGCCCTCCGTCAAGGGTCTTCATGGCAACCTTAAATCCTTCGCCCTCTTTACCAAGAAGATTTTCCTGGGGAATTGTACAATTTTCAAAAACTAGTTCCATGGTAGGAGAAGATCTGATACCGAGTTTCTTTTCTTTTTTACCAAAGGAAAAACCTTCTGTACCTTTCTCTACGATAAAGGCACTAATACCCCTATGTTTTTGAGCATCTTTATCAGTTCGGGCCAAGACGACATAGGTCTCAGCATCTCCCGCGTTGGTAATAAAGATCTTTGTGCCGTTTAGAATATAACTGTTTCCATCACGCTGAGCTGTGGTTTTAGTCCCCCCTGCATCGGAACCGGCTGAAGGTTCTGTAAGACCAAAAGCCCCCATTTTTTCACCTGTGGCCAAAGGGGTAAGAAATGTCCTTTTTTGTTCATCACTTCCAAAGAGAAAAATAGGATTTGCTCCAAGGGAGAGATGGGCAGATAGCGTCACTCCGCTGGAACCACACACCCTTGATAGTTCTTCCACAGCGATAGCGTAACTGATATAGTCGGCACCAGCACCACCATATTCCTCGGGGAACACGATACCTGTAAGGCCCAGATCCGCAAGCCGATCAAACATAAGGGAACGGTCGAAGCGTTCCTGCTCATCCCGTTCAGCAGCAGAAGGTGCTATTTCTTCTTCGGCAAAGCTTCTCACCATATCTCGGATAAGATTCTGTTCTTCGGTCAATTCAAATTTCATAATGTGTCTCCTCTTCAGTTCGGGCCAGCTTGGTGGAAACTCCCCTGATCCTATTTGCTAAATTGATGGTGGTAACTGTATAAAAAGTCCACGTCCCTTGGCACAAATTTCATTATTGGCTGAAAGCGTCAAATCCACAAAGACCTTACGCCCATTCATTTCTGATATCTTTCCGCGAATTTCCAACTCTACACCCAAAGGGGTAGGCTTTACAAAATCGACTGTAATGGTTGCAGTTATAAAACGTTCAGCAGATGTTCCATCTGCTCTTGCTTTGGCTGCAGATGCCGTCCCAGCCCCATGACAATCCATGAGGGAAACGATCATTCCCCCATACAGAAAACCAGGGAAGCCTCCCGAATAATAATCTTTTGGGGTATGGCGGCAGAAGCTTTCATCTCCCTGCCAGTAGCTCTTCAAGTGCATTCCATGGTTATTGTTGCGGCCACAACCATAACAATTTGCGTAATCTTCTGGATACATGTCCTGAAATGCGATCGTTTCCATATTCACCTCTTTTGTTGACAGTAACTTTATTTTGACCTCTGCTACAGGTTTTCCCTGCTGACCACCATGGCCATCCCCATCCCACCTCCTATACACATGGAAATAAGTCCTGTTGCACAGTTGTCTCGTTGCATCTGGTGCATCAGCGTCACCATCTGGCGCGCCCCGGTACAACCGACGGGATGGCCCAAGGAAATCGCGCTTCCTAGCTGGTTAGGTTTTTCAACATCAATCCCAAGTTCCTGCATACAGCTTATCGCCTGAGCAGCAAATGCTTCATTAAGCTCTATACGTTCAATATCGTCTATTTGCATCTTCACCGATTTCAGTGCGCGCCTGATGGCGGGTACCGGACCAAGACCCATATAGGCCGGGTCGAGTCCACCGGATGCAAAACTTTCTATTGCCAGGATTGGTTTCAGTTCCAGCTCCTTTGCCTTGTCTTCACTCATGAGAAGAACAGCTGCCGCTCCGTCATTAATGCCTGAAGCATTTCCGGCCGTTACGCTTCCATCCTTGGCAAAGATTGGTCGTAGAGCAGAAAGCTTGTCTACCGATGTCTTCATCGGCCGCTCGTCCTTGTCCACAACGGTTGTCATTTTTTTTGAGACAATGTCCACTGGCACAATTTCTTCTGCAAAACTGCCGTCTTCCATTGCAGCCAAGGCTCTTGAGTGGCTCAATGCCGCGAGTGTATCCTGATCTTTACGGCTGATCCCATAAAGCTGGGCAATATTTTCAGCGGTAACACCCATATGGTAGCCATAGAATTTCTCATAAAGCGCATCGTAGACCATCAAGTCATGAACTTCTCCGACCCCGGTTAGTTCCATCCTATAACCCCAACGCCCCTTAAACATAGCCATGGGAACCTGGCTCATGTTTTCCTGTCCACCTGCAATCACAACGTCTGCGTGCCCACACATTATCGATTGTGCCGCCATGGCTATGGTTTTCAGACCAGAGCCACACACTTTATTAATGGTTACCGCCGGAGTTTCTTTGGCGATACCTGCCTGAATCATCGCCTGCCGAGCGGGATTCTGCCCCTGGCCAGCCTGCAACACATTGCCCATAAGTACTTCATCAATGTAAACTTCTCTTACGTCATCGGCCCATAATGCGTATTTTTCTTCAAAATGCAGCGGCTCCTGTTTTTTGAGTTTTATGGGAGAACACTGCTCAAAATCTTCGCCCTTAGCGGGTTTTAGCCCTGCCCGTTTCAAGGTTTCTTTCAGCACAACGGAGCCCAGTTCTACTACTGGAACATTTTTCAGACTACCACCAAAAGCTCCAACCGCTGTCCTTGCTCCACTGACTACTACGACTTTTCTCATAACTAGATCCTCTTTTTCTATCTCACGTAAGCGTTACTATAAATTATCAATCCATCCGGCAATAGTATTGAATTAAAGAGTGCAATACAATCGGTACTAAGCTGAATTAACCTTACTTTTTAAACCTAGTCCAGACCAGGTCTATAACCTAGCTATCATCAGTGGAGAACCGAGGCGAAAATCAGATATGCCCCGATTGCACGGTCTGTCTTGAAAAAGCTACTATTACTGCTCAAAGAAAAATGTACCTAAGCGATAATTTTTCATGTAGCGCAAAGGGAGCTAGTGGAAACCCTGCTCCAATACATTCAATTCTTCATTGGGAGGCCCCCATGTCAGGTTCAATCTTTACTCGCAAAGAAGGTCAAGAACAGCCGTTCTTGTCTTTTGGACCATTCAAAATCAGGTTGCCATTTATTCACTATCGTTGGGAGATGGTGGAAGCCATCCAAGCATTGATACTGTTTGTGGTCACCCTAGCCATGATTCCACTTCTACAGAAGTATTTAGGATTATCCTACGAGGTTGCGTTGGCTTATGTGTTTGTATGCGGGATTGGCTTTATGCTCCCTGCACTGTTGGGGCTCCCTCTGGTGCCGGGCTGGATTACACCAGCAATTCCGGTAGTTCTCCTCTATCTAGGGCAATTCGAACCAGGACCTGAAGCTATCAAGGCGCTTGTTGCCCTCCAACTAATTGTTTCTGCAATATTTTTCATTCTTGGAATTACTAAACTGAGCAGCAAGATTGTGAAAAACGTTCCTGCCTCAATAAAAGGGGGAATCCTTCTTGGGGCAGGAGTTGCGGCCTTTATGGGAGAGCTGAAAATAGGCGGACGTATTCCCAAAACCCCAATTGCTCTCAGCGCCGGCTCCCTTATCTGTTTTTACATGCTCTTTTCCGCCTCTTTTGTGAATTTTAAACAAAAAAATAAGTTTGCTGCATTGCTTGGCAAGTATGGAATGGTACCTGCCATGCTTCTCTGTATCTTAATTGGTGTGCTTACTAAAGAATATCCGCTACCAACCATAGAATGGGGCATTACCGTTCCGGCTTTCAAAGAAATGTGGAACTACCTGCCTTTCACAGTTGGTTTCCCAACAGTTGATATGTTTATAACAGCGATTCCAACAGCCATCATAGCTTACATAATTGCCTTTGGAGATGTTATCGTCGGCGAGACCCTTGTAAGAGATGCTAATACTGAAGACCGTCCCGACGAATTATTAGATCTTGATTCTGACAGAATTCATCTTGTTACCGGTATTCGTAATCTTTTACATTCCTTCTTTGCCCCTTATCCTGGACTGGCTGGGCCTATCTGGACTGCGGTTACAGCGACTGTTGCAGACCGCTATCGCCATGGCCGTTCCGCTATGGACTCGCTCTTTAGTGGCTGTGGTACTTTTTGGATTGCCGGGTTCATAGCTCTTTTCATGCTACCCCTCGTTACCTTTTTCAAGCCGTTTCTGGCAATTGGCCTCTCCCTTACCCTGGTTGTTACCGGATATCTCTGTATCATCACAGCCTTTAAGCAGGTGAAAGATCCAACGGCCATGGGAGTTGCTGGCACTATGGCTATTGTTCTTGCAATGCATGGCGCAGCTTGGGGACTAGGTGCAGGCGTAATCCTTCACATCTTGCTTGAAAGAAATATAGGAATGGTAGAAAAGGCTGTTCCTGTATCGAAGCCGATAGCAAAATAGTTACATAAGAACTGAGGGGCAGAGTAACACTCCTGCCCTCAGCTTCTTACTTAACCAGGAGTTGTTGCAAAGTGGAAAAAAACAATCCAGGAGAACAACAAAATGAGTAAATGGCACAAACTATATAAAGACAAACTGTGTAGTGCAGAAGAAGCTGCTGCTATCGTTCGATCCGGCGAACACATCTGGTTCCCGACAGGATTTGGTGAACCCGATGCGTTTATTAAGGCATTAATTGCCAGAAAAGAGAGCCTACGAGAGGTGGTAACTCATCAACTTCTCCCTGCAAAACCAGGATACTTTGATGAAGAATCTGCAAAACATATTCGCCATGATTGCCTCTTTATCAGTGGGACAACCCGGGAAGCGGTGAATAGCGGCTGGTCAGACCTCTCACCGAACTACTTCAGTGAAATTCCTATGCTCATCAAAGAGTACTGGGAGGTCGATACTGTTGGTGTTGTGGTATCGCCAATGGATGAACACGGAAATTTCAGCCTGGGGTTGGGGGTTGATTATATCTGGGAGGCCTTGAAAAAAGCCAAGAGAATTATTGTAGAGGTAAATCCGCAAGCCCCACGATGTTATGGCAACTGCCACCTGCCCATTTCTGCTGTAAGTAATATTATTGAGAATAACAACCCTTTACCTGAACTTCCGGTAATTCCCCTTACAGAGACCGACATTGCGATTGGCGGTCATGTTGCCGAGATGATAGAAAACGGTTCAACCCTGCAGATCGGCTTTGGTGGGGTTCCCAATGCTGTCTGCAAGGCTTTGGAAAATAAAAAAGATTTGGGCGTCCACACGGAAATGATGACCGAAGGTATCATGGAATTGGCAGAAATCGGGGCCTTGAACAACTCGAAAAAGAACTGGAACAGGGGTAAAATGCTAGGAACCTTCGCCATGGGGTCAAAAAAACTCTACGAATTCATGAATAATAATCCGATGGTTGAGATGCATCCCGTAGATTTCACCAACAACCCCTACAATATCGGGCGAAACGATAACATGATTGCCATCAACGCAACCATTGAGGTTGATCTGCTGGGACAGTGCTGTTCCGAGTCAATGGGGCCATATCTCTGGTCTAGTACTGGTGGGCAAGTTGATTTCTTCCGTGGTGCCAACCTCTCCAAGGGTGGCAAAGGGTTCGTCACCATGCCATCCACAGCAAAAAAAGGTGCTGTCTCCAGAATTGTACCGACACTCAAGGAAGGGGCTGTGGTTACTACAAGTAAAAACGATGTGGATCACGTCGTCACAGAGTTTGGAGTAGCAAAACTTCGTGGTAAAAATATACGGGAACGAGCCAGGGCTTTGATTGAAATATCACATCCTGATTTTAAATCTGACCTTAAAAAAGCTGCTAAGAAGATGAACCTTATTTAGTGCCTTACTGCTGAAAACCTGTAATAAAAACTATAAACCTGAAGAGTGCTTTGAAATTAAGAATTTACCCTCATTATTTGTGGGGTGTCAAGCGATTTTGGCATTCAAAACTCAATCTTTTGTGTCCAATGCACAGCATATTTCACAAGCTCTGTGTAATGCTTGAGATTGAGTTTTTCCTTAATATTTTCGCGATATGTTCCTACTGTTTTAATACTAAGATACAGCTGCTCTGAAATCTCTTTAGAAGCCAGTCCCTGGCCAATTAAGCGAAACACCTCCAGCTCACGGTTTGTCAAAACTGCCAAAGGCGAACTATCGCTGGTTTCGACCTGACTCATTAATCTTCTAAAAACTTTCTCTTTTATACTCTCGCTCGCGTAAATATTGCCTTTGCGAATCTCACGTATTGCCTTGACAACGGAAGAAATAGCTTCCTGTTTCATGACGTATCCTCTGGCACCCGCCAGAAATGCTCGCTCTGCATACAAAGACTCATCGTACATCGACAATACCAGGGTCGGTATATTAGTAAACTCGCTATTAATGTTTTGCACCAGATCTAGACCGTTCTCATCTTTGAGAGAAATATCTATAATGACCATATTCGGCTCATCCTCCCGAATGGCACGACATGCGTCAGCTATCTTTTCCACACTTCCACACACAAGAAGATCTTTCTCCTTGTTTATAAGCTCTGTCATGCCAAGACAGAAAATGGGGTGATCATCAACGATGAGAATTTTATATTTCAAATTGTCTGTCTCCAAACTGTATATTATTTTGGTAGTTTCAATGTTATATGTATCAGAGTTCCACATTCCGGACCGGTATTGACTTCCATTAAAGCCCCAATTACATCCACCCTGTACTTCATTATCTGTAATCCCATTCCTTTTTGTAAGGCAGTTTCTTGTATTCCGCTACCGTTATCTGATATTTTGAGATGAAGAATAGAGCCATCCTTTTGTGAAACAGATATCTCTATATTATCTGCATTGGCGTGTTTGATCACATTATTGACAGCTTCTTGCACTATATAATAAAGATGCGTTGCAGTAAGGTTATCCTTCACATCAAAATGCTCGTCCATTTCCAGGCTACAGGTAACATTAGTAGTCAATTCCACCCTTGAGGCAATCTCACTGATGGCCAAGTGCAGTCCATGGTCAACAAGGTGTACAGGACACAGTCCCCTTGCCAAGATCTTTGATTTTCCGATTGCTTCTTCAATAAAGGTTACAATTTTACCTGCAAGTTCATTGTTTTTTATATCATTCTTATGTAAATTTCCTGCCAAAACGGTTGCAAGACCTGCAGTACCAATTAGGTGTGGGCAGAGGTCATCATGGAGATCTTGGCCAATCTCCTGTCTCACAGTATCGCCAATGTCAAGCAACCTCTTGCTCAACCGTTTTTTTTCTGTTATATCACGAAAAATGGCTACCAAACCGGCAGGTTGACCTCTTTTGTCCTTATATAAGGCGCCACTAATACTCACTACTCGGATTTCACCCTTTTGGGTGTATCTTTTCCCCTCGGTCTTGGAAAGAGAAGCACCACTCTTTAGTTTTTGCAGAGTTTTCACAAGTACGTTTTTATGTTCTTTTGAGACAAAATGTTCAAGCTCCCTGCCTCTGCAATCCTTAAGCTTCCATCCAAAAACATTTTCAAAGGCTGGATTTAAATACATTACTGTTCCATCCATATCGTAAACAACAATAGGATCAGCTGCCGCCTCCATTATTGATTGGTAGCGACCTTCACTTTCACGAAGATCATTTTCAATCTGACGTCGTTCTAAAATTTCCTTTTTCAGGCTGCTATCATATTCCTCAAACTGTTGCATAAACTGATTGAAATAGGAGGCAAGGCTTCCTAGTTCATCTTTGGAATATATATCCATACGTGACGAAAAATCTCCATCGATGGCTTTCTGAAAGTTTCTCATAAGTACCTTAAGAGGATTGGTGATTGAGGTACTCAAGGTATAAGTGAGAGATAGAACCATTAAAATAGTGACAAAGAAAATACCAATTATAAGATGTCTGATGAGCTTCAATGGTTCATAAAATTCCTCATGATAACTGGATGAACCTACAATCCAATCGTAGGCTGGGAGGTAGTTGTAAATTGCGAGCTTCAAACGAGCACTATCCTCGTCGGGATTTTTCCATAAGTATTTCATTTCACCTGATTTATTCCTAAGCATCTCTTCGAGAAACTCATTTGGTAGTTCAGCAGCCTCCAAAATGTTGACATCCTGGATTTTGGGATGGATCACCGCATTACCTTTTCCATCGAGTACAAAACTATACCCGGTTTCTCCAAAACGCAGATCTAAAATGCTTTTATTGAAATCAACGACATTAATAAGTTCCTTGAATTCCTTGCGGTATGACGAAACTGAAATGATCCAGTCCCAAGGCTTGAAATGCAACATATAGAGGGCCTTAGGCCTAGAAACTGGCTCTTCAATATTCTTCCAGTTATATTCTAAATACCCTTTTTTTCGCTGCATCATTTTTTTTGCAAAATCATATTCAGAGACATTTACCGAGACAAGAAGTTTGCTGGGATGAACCACAACAGTGCCTGCGCTGTCTAGGCAATAGATATAACCAGTTTCACCGATTTTCTGGCTTAGTAGTACTTCGCTGGCCATTTTTTTAGCAGTATCCTCATCCATACGGCCATTGATGAATTGATTATAGAAATGGCTTACAATTTCATTGTTCTTTTCTGCCACTCCACGAAGATAATTTTTGATAGATACCGTTGCAGAAGTATTGACAAGGTTGAGTATTGAGTTTGTAGTATTCTGTAACTCGCTTTCAATACTTCTTTCAATACTTAGCCTCACTACGTAATAAATAAGTGTAAACCCTATTGTCATTGAGAGAACAAAGGCCAAGGAATAGCAAAACAAAAGCTTATTTTGAATACAAAGATTTCTAAATATATGTTTTACATTAATATTTTGCATGATTTAAACCTGGGAAAAAGGCTAGTGACATCCTTCATCTGAGATCATAAAGGTGGTATTTCCGCAAAATTATTGCCAAGATGAGGCCTGCCTACCTTGCCAACATGGGTTAAAATGAAAGTATACAACATTCACCCCAGGGCCAAAACCAAAGAGATAGGCATTAAGGATAAGAATACCATAATGGGCGTTGGAATGGATGTACATAAAGACACAAGAAGTGACTTTAGTTTGCCATATCAGATGGACAAACAATTGTTTTTTGCTCTATTTGATATGGCATTGTAGTTTTACAGCCTAAGGTTAACATTTTGAATGTTGACTCAGGCTGTATATCCTGAATATGGGAGAATGGATATTACGAGCAAAACACCTGTAGAAAAGTTACTCCATTCTCACCTGATGTTTACCTTATTCCTGACCGATTGACCGTTAACGGGCGATCTGTTTATTAGAAACCGAAGGTGCACAGGAATAAGTACACCTCAGCGGTCATATTTCAGGCGGTACCTCCACAGTGGGAAGATCAACTTCTGGTTTTTAGAAAAAACTTTGATTTTCTGTCCGGCAATCTCAGCAAAGGAAACAAGTAAAGTGTCTC
>JAWSVG010000031.1:0-20766 GCA_033852035.1 Desulfocapsaceae bacterium
TGATCAGCTGACTTGCGTCAACCTTAAAAAACACTGTAAGGCCATTTTTTTACAATGCAATAACCAAAATTGAATTATGCTTATCACCAAGTTGCTGATTCTTTGTTGAAAGGGGAGCTGGCACGCAGTGAGCATGATGAATTATTTTTCGATGACCCAGTTCTCAAGGATGGAAATAATCTTTTTTGCCTGATCAGAGCTTGAAATGTTGAACTTCGATTTCAACGTATATTCACCCTGTCTTTTTTGATAGCGGCGGATGGTATACATATCTTTCCCGTACTCACCCGTTTTTCTGTCGAGGTTGTTATATCGGTAAAGAATTGTAGTCCAGGCACCCTTTGACAGGGTTTCCTTGCCGGTCTCCTTAACTATCAGTACACCGTCTTCTTCGTAGTTTATTGTGAGGTCTTCGATGGTTGCGCTCATTGATTGTTTCCTGATGAGTAATTGTAAAAGAACAGCACCTGAACAAGGCCTTAAGTTCGGTTAAATTTGGCCAGGTGCATTTAAGAGCCTGTTGATTTACTGCTTTTTACCCAATGTAGGCGTTATTCGAAATAAACACCTAGTAAATCAACAGACTCGTTTCATGGGTGGTTGCAATTATTTAATGCAAGTTGGAGATGGTGTAAAGTGAAAGCTTCATATTATGAGTGCTCTCTCCGTAGAGATATCCTCTCCCGGAGTCACGATTTTTGTTGAATCGAAAATTGTAATCCGCTGTTTGTACCTTCGACAACGATATGACTTCTTTCGGAGAATTCACCCTCCAGTAGCCTCAAGGCCAACGGGTCTTCAAGGTTTCTCTGTATTGCTCTTTTTAGGGGGCGGGCTCCGTAGGCTGGGTTATAGCCACTTTCAATAAGGAACCTTTGAGCACTTTTGCGAACGTGCAAAGTTAAATGCCTCTTTTCAAGACGCTGAGCCAGTGCCTGTAATTGGATTTGAACGATATGTAGCAAGTCATCCTTTTGTAAAGTTTCGAAAATGATTGTCTCATCTATCCTGTTAAGAAACTCAGGTTTAAACTGGCGCTGTAGAAGTTCATCTACGTGCTGTTTTACTTCATTGCCGTCAGCCTCATCGCCTGCATTTGCATTAATGAACTGGCTCCCCAGGTTGGAAGTCATAATCAGGATGGTATTTTTAAAATCAACGGTCCTCCCTTTACCGTCGGTCATTCTACCGTCATCGAGAAGTTGTAGCAGCACATTGAAAACATCGGGGTGCGCCTTTTCTATCTCATCGAGCAATACCACCGAATAGGGTCGTCTACGAACTGCTTCGGTTAGATACCCTCCGTCGTCGTAACCAACATAGCCAGGAGGTGCACCAATGAGCCTTGCAACTGAGTGCTTCTCCATAAACTCAGACATATCTATTCTGATCATAGCCTGCTCGTCGTCAAACAGGAACTCTGCCAGAGATCTTGCGAGCTCAGTTTTCCCAACGCCTGTGGGGCCAAGGAATATAAAAGAGCCTAAGGGCCGATTTGGGTCCTGTAGTCCTGCCCGCGCCCGCCTTACAGCATTGGAGACTGCGATGACGGCATCTTTTTGGCCAATAACCCTTTTGGCCAGGATTTCTTCAGCATGAATAAGCTTGTCTTTCTCTCCTTCAAGCAATTTATCCACTGGAATGCCAGTCCATTTGGCAACGACGGAAGCGACATCGGTCTCATCGACTTCTTCTTTCAGCATCATTTGCGACGCCTGTATTTCCTGGAGTTTTTTATTGGCATCGTTCAGCTCTTTTTCCAGCTCAACTTTTTTGCCATAACGTATCTCTGCCACCCGTCTGAGGTCACCTTCTCTTTCGGCCCTCTGTTCCTCTATGTGGGTCTCGTCAATTCTTTCTTTTATGGATCGGATGTGCTGGATGGTGTCTCGCTCCATAGTCCACTGGGCCTTCAAGGATTTCAGGGTGTCGTTCAAATCCGCAAGTTTCTTGTTCAGGTCATCAAGCCTGTCTTTTGATAACTTGTCCTTTTCTTTTTTTAATGCTTCCTTCTCAATTTCAAGTTTGATTTTTTGTCGTTCTAATTCGTCTATTTCCGTGGGCATAGAGTCTATCTCAATACGCAGGAGCGAAGCAGCCTCATCAATCAGGTCTATTGCCTTGTCGGGTAAGAATCGATCGGTGATGTATCGGTTGGATAATGTAACTGCCGCAACTGTTGCGTTGTCCTGTATGCGGACACCGTGATGGATTTCGTATTTTTCCTTTATTCCTCTCAGGATTGCGATGGTGTCTTCTTCCGTTGGTTCCTGAACAAGAACAGGCTGGAAACGTCTCTCAAGGGCGGTGTCTTTTTCTATGTATTTGCGGTATTCGTCAAGGGTTGTTGCGCCCACGCAGTGAAGTTCGCCCCTTGCAAGTGATGGTTTCAACATGTTGGAGGCATCCATGGACCCTTCCGATGCGCCCGTACCAACCAGGGTATGGATTTCGTCAATGAAAAGTACAATTTCACCGGCTTTTTCTTCTACTTCTTTGAGAACAGCTTTCAGCCTGTCTTCAAATTCGCCACGATACTTTGAGCCGGCTACGAGGGCGCCCAGGTCGAGTGTGACAACCTGTCTGTTTTTAAGAGTGGCTGGAATATCACCATTGACAATTCGTTGGGCAAGCCCTTCGACGATGGCAGTTTTACCAACCCCCGGTTCACCGATAAGGATTGGGTTGTTTTTGGTACGTCTTGAAAGTACCTGAATAATCCGGCGCACCTCTTCGTCGCGACCGATCACTGGATCAATCTTTCCCAGTTTTGCAAGCTGAGTCAGATTGCGGCCGTATTTTTCTAGGGCCTGATATTTTTCTTCCGGGTACTGGTCTGTTACTCTATGACTCCCACGTAGTGTAGACAGAGCCTGGAGAAAATTTTTCTCGTCAATCTGTCTGTTTGTACACAGTTTGTTGACTGAAAGGGACGAGTTTTTCAACATCGCCAGAAAGAGGTGCTCCTGGCTGACAAAGTCATCCTGCATTTGTTTTGCAATCGCGAAGGAGTCGTTGAAGACTCTTTTCAGCTCCTCTGAAGCGTAGCCCTGCCCAGCGCCGTTACCAGATATTTTCGGTAGGGTGTCAAGAAATTGGTTGAAATCTGCTAGAAGTACCGCCGGATTTGCCCCCATTTTTTGTAAAGCGGGCACAACAATTCCATCGGGTTCTGTTATAATTGCCTTTGCCAGGTGCGTGTCCGTTATCACCTGGTGATTACTATTTTGTGCAAGTTGCTGGGCAGCCTGCACAGCTTCTTGTGACTTGAGCGTAAATGTATCAAACTGCATTGTTGGCCTCACCGTTCCTGTTAGATGGTCTTCCTGACAGCAACCTGTCTGGATGTTGTTTTGAACATGGAGAGACAATAAGGAGTTGAGATAGAGGTGTCAAGTTTTTGACACTGGACAGAAAAAAGGGCACACTCTCATTGAGAGTGTGCCCTTTAAAAAGTTATTTCAAAAATAACTATCTACAAAGCAAGCATATCCGTTTTGAAAAAATCTATTTTGAAGTTGCTGCTATTAACCACAACTTCCAGATCCGCATGATCCAGAGCTACAACCGCCGCCTGTACTAATCGGGTTGACAGAGGTAATGCCAAAGCCGGAACGGGGGCCAGCATCTACATAATCAACAGTAATACCGCCGCAGGTATCTGCCAGGCTCTCTTCAACAAGAAATTTGAGAGAATCATTATCGAAAACTTTATCGTTGTCTTTTGGCTCATCCAGAGCCAGTCCCAAAGATGGGCCTGCTCAGCCACCTTGCATAAGTGCAACACGCAATGCAGATTCAATATTGTTCTGCTGCATATATTCTTTTAATTTTGTAACAGCCAGGTCTGTCACTGTAAGATCAGACATGAAACGCCTCCTTGAAGTTTTAATGGTCAAACACCCTCTCTTGTTTATTCCTAAGTGTACACAAGAAAAGTATTGCTATTTGCCTACAAGATAAGCTGAGATATTGAATAGTCAATATCATCAAACCCAAATTATCCAGTGACGTAAAAAATATTCAAGTGTTTCCTTGAATAGTCACGTTTGTGAGGGTTTGTAGCACTATTTTTTATCTCCATTTGTCAGGCTGGGAGATTGTCCGAGAATAGGATTTTTGAAGTCTACGCTTATCTGGTTAAAGTCGAGAAAAATTCACAAAGAAGCACAGCTATATATATGATATTGTGAGCATTGATTTTTTTGACAATTCCGAAGAGTTTGGGCAAAAGGCCTTTCTCTGACAAGCTCCGAGGATGTCTTTCTTTGTTGAAAAACCCTCTTATGCAAATATTATATTGAGTAATACATGAGTTATTTGTTTATAATCCAGGTTGAGTTATGTGGGATTTATGCATAATTTGTAGGGAGACGGGAGCGGTATATTGCGACCGAATTTGAGAGTTTATATCGAGTCAAAAGAGGGTTGGGCAATGAAAAAAATAGTCATATCGACCGGTGGTGGCGATGCTCCTGGTTTGAATGCTGTCATATATTCGGTTGTTCACAGTTGTTACCGCAAAGGGTGGGAAGTGTATGGAAGCAAAAATGGCTATGGTGGATTTCTTGATATGGACGAGATGGTTCGCTTATACCCTCGAGATGTTGAAGGGATATATTCCGCAGGCGGCACTATTCTGGGTTCTACCAATAAAGGGAACCCTTTCGCCCGGCCCGTTGAAAATTTAGCAGGAGAGGTTCAAGTAATAGATATCTCTGATAAAATAATTAGGAATTTTGATAGAATGGGATTTGATTGCCATATTGCTATTGGTGGTGACGGCAGTTTAGAGATTGCACATCAGTTTGCGCAGAAAGGAATGCCGGTTATTGGTGTGCCTAAAACAATTGATAACGATCTTCAGGAAACCAACAGAACGTTTGGTTTTGATACAGCCGTCTCGACGGCCACAGAAGCCCTTGATAAACTTCACTCCACGGCCAAATCTCATAACCGAGTCATGGTTGTTGAGGTTATGGGGCGGGATTCTGGATGGATTGCTTTGTACTCAGGTGTTTCAGGAGGGGCAGATGTTATACTGATACCGGAGATTCCATTCGATATACAAGAGGTGTGTGAGAAAATATCTGACAATGACCTAAGGGACAAAAACTACTCCATTGTTGTTGTCGCAGAAGGAGCGGTCACTAAAGATGGACAAAGGTTCAATAAAGGTAAGGGGGAACTTGGTCGCGACGAAGTCGTACTTGGAGGTGTTGGAGAATGGGTCGCTGGAGAGATTCGCAAACGAACAGATAAGGATACCCGCTCTCTCGTACTAGGCCATTTACAGCGAGGCGGTTCTCCGACAACTTTTGACAGACTGCTTGCCCTGCGTTTTGGCGCTGCTGCAGTGAGATTGGTGGACGAAAAAATCTTTGATCATATGGTCGCTCTAAAAGACTCTCAGATGGTCGCTGTTCCCATTGCTGACGCAATTAAAATGAGGAAGAAAGTCGATTTGGCAAGTGATAAGGTAATGACGGCAAGAGAGATCGGAATTTGCCTTGGAGATGCCGACCCCATGGATGAGGGCGGAAAGTAGGTACAGTTGTGGTGAATAATTTATTCATAGAAGCGTACCAGCGCCTGTACGACCATTTTGGTCCTCAGTTCTGGTGGCCGGCTGAGGAACCTTTTGAGGTGATGGTTGGGGCGGTGTTGGTCCAGAATACCAATTGGAGCAATGCGCAGAAGGCAATTGACAATCTCAGGGCAAATGAACTACTCGACTACGACAGGCTGTCGCTGCTGAGCGATTTAGAGATAGCGGGCTATATCAGATCATCCGGTTACTACAATCTGAAGTCCAAACGGCTTAAAAATCTCTTGAATATGATCGAGAACCAGTATGGCGGAGATTTCAACAGTTTTCTGACAGATGATGTCTGGGAGGCAAGAGAAAAACTGCTTGGCGTGAAAGGAGTTGGGCCAGAGACGGCGGATTCGATACTGCTTTACTGCTGCGGCTACCCTGTTTTTGTTGTTGACGCCTATACTCACAGGGTATTCAGTCGCCATAATATGGTCGACGAAGAGACTGACTACCACGCCATGCAAGACGTGTTTGTTGCTAGTCTGCCCCAGGACAGGGAGCTTTTTAACGAATTTCACGCTTTGATCGTAACAGTTGCAGCCAGATACTGTAAAAAAACAAAACCCCTGTGCGGAAAATGTCCGCTGCAGGGGTTGAATATAGGGTGAAGAGAGTGAGCTTACTTTACGATTTAAGGTTGAGTAAAGAACCTGTCATTTCTTCGACGACCTGAATTGTTTTTAAATTAGCTTTGTACGCCAGACTGTTCATGTTCATGTCCGGTATTTCACTCGCAAGGTCAACATTTGAAAGCTCGACGAATTGTTCACCACCACCCGTTTCTTTCAGAACAATGGCACCGGGGGTATTTACTTTGTCTACGTAGGTTTTGACACCCTGTGGGGCAACGTTTGCCGTGGTCACACGATCTTTTTTGAAGCCATCCGTGTTGCTGTTGGCGATGTTATTGCCGTTTGCCTGTATTTTTTTACCAAAGGCCTGTAGCCCGGAGAGGGCTGACTGGTAGCCGGATATCATTTAGTCCTCCATCTATACATAATCTTTGATGTTCTATAGCAAATTGGGTGCCAGGTAGCAATTTGTTTGGGTGTGATATGTAAAGTTCTGTTTTTATTGGTAAAGGTATCGTTGTCCCATTGCTGCGTCACTCTGTGCTTTTCGGGTCTTCATCTGAAAGCGTAACTGCAATTACAATATCGACTGTTGTGCTATGGTCACCACATTGTCAGTGTGTGACAATTGAACTGCCGGAAAGAGTTTTTAAACCATCTCGGCGTGTGATCTCATCGATAAATGAAGAAATCTCCTGCTCGGTGTAATTCGCTTTAACCAGTGCTGTTCTGTATTGCTCCAAGGTCTCATTTGCCTGCAGGGGGTTGTTGTTGTGAATATGAAATCTGTAGAGGAGAATTGTCAGGTTTTCCTCAAGGTAATTTATTTGTAAGACCTGCTCTACAATGGAGATGGCCTCTTCCGGCTTACCAGCCGAGGCCCTGCTTTTGGCCCAGACAATGGCCATTTCTACAAGTTGGTCCAGTAACATGTCGTTAAAACTTAAAACCTGCTCACTGCGAAAAATGTCTTCAGGGAGGGCACCTTTCCACAAGCTGAAGGCGGTTTGAAAAGCATTCTGAGCTTGCCACCATTCATTATTCCAGCTATGGCTAAGACCTGCCTGGGCAGCTTTAAGAAAACCAAAAGCGTCTATTTGGTTATTGGTAAGACAAAGAATGCCTTTTTGCAGGCTGAGGTACTCGCTTACATCGTCAGGGAGGTGCGGAGCGAAAAGTTTGCGGAGTCTTGTCAGCAGCGAATCCATGCTTTTACGCGCATTTTCGGGTGAACTGTCAGGCCACAGTTCCAGCTCAATTTTTTCTTTAGAAATTTTCTGTTTTTTGGCTGTGATGATCAACCCCAGCATCTCTCGTTGAAAAGGTGTAAGGTCTTTGACTGTGAAAATTACCTTGTTGCGAAATGTTATCTGGAAACTATCTAAAAGGGTGAAGTGCAGGAGCAGAAGTGCATTTCCTCGGTCGGAAAAAGTCATGTCAAGATGAGTACGTGCCAGTTTTTCACAAAAACTCTCTTCTATATTGTTACGCACCGCAAGAGACAGCAGTTCCGTCATCATTACTGGTTCCCATGTCCAAAAATGGGTGTAATCGTTGATTGACATGAGGGACAGGCCCCTCTTCAGGTCGTCAAAAGCTGCATCGGCACCGGCTGTCTTATATTTCAGGTAACTGAGATTGAAAAGGGCACAGACGACAAGATAGGTTGATGGGATGGATTGGGAAATGGTGAGCGCTTTCTCCAGAAAGTCCTGAGCCTTTTTATATTTCTTCAGGCGGACGTGTACTGCTCCAGCGACTATGAAGTGGAAGGCTGTGTAAAATAATCCTCCGGCTTTACTGCGTAATTTTGTAGCTTCAGAAATGAGTTCAGCAGCCTCTTCAGATGGGGTGGTCAGGGCCAGACCGAAGGCTTTCCACTGCAGGAGCTGGCTGTGCATATGGTCAATCATGGAGGTAGATGTGACGCTAAGCCCCTTGTCGAGGAGTTCGAGCGCTTGTTGGGGCATGCCAAGGGAGAAAAGGTTGCTGCTTCCCCAGACAAAAAGATAGGGGGCTGCCACGGTCTGATTGACGACAGTGTTGTCGATGGACTGTTGCAGTGCCAATTGCTGAGCCCGGAAATTATTGTGATTTCCAGCCATAGAGAGGTAGCAGAGGTGCATTACTCGGATGGTTAATTTGTTTGATTCTCCAACCAAAGGGTCATGGATGAGTTGAAAGCATGCTTCAGCTTCACGCAGAAAAGTAGCCCGGTTGCCACAGAGCAGATTTATGTAGCCTTTGATGAACCTGGTTGACGCAATGAAATTGTGAAGATCATGTTGCTGTGCCAGTGCACAGGCCTTGTCTATGAACTCTGAAGCTTTTTTCATTTCACCGGTGAAAAAACAATAGCCTGATGCTAGATTTCGCGCTGCCATGATAGTTATGGCGATTGGCAGAGTCGCTTCATTTTTCCTCAACAGGGACTCTGTGCGGGAAAGGAGTTCCGCACCTTTATTATACTCCCCGGAAACGACAAAGTGGTAATAAATTGTTTGTGCCATGGCCAGGAGCTCGCCGGTCTCCTCGCCTGTTTTTACAAAGTGATCTCGGACGGCGTCAAAAAAGAGGAGCGTTTTCTGGGGGACAAAATCGACCTGGAGCAGACCTGTATAGAGGGTCAGCCATTTGTGCTGAAAGAGGATTTGTTCTGGAATGGTTTGCAGCAGGGTCAGGATGGTGAGGGTCCGGTTCTTGGCGATAAGGCTCATTCCGTGTTCTTTTAGAACCTTTTCCATTATGCGATAATCCTCACCATTGCGGTAGCATGTGAGGGCCTTTTCGATCATTTCCTTTCGTAGATAGAAATCAGCTTCCTGGCGGTGGATTTTTGCGACTTCTTGTTGTGAAAAGCGATCGCGTCCTCGCTGTTGTAAAAATTCTTGGAAAAAATGATGAAAACGGAAGGTGGAATGCTTGTCATCGAGGTGGTAGATGAAGTAGTTGTCCTCGGTCATTTGGGACAGGATGGTACCGAAATCATCCACAGATGTAATTTCGGTTGCCAGGTCACTGTGAATCTCCTGCAGGAAAGAAAGCAGTAGAAATGAGTCGTGAAGGTCCTTGGGGATCTGGGCGAATATTTCTTCCTCGAAATAATCAAGCATATGTCCGGTGTTAGGGTTGGAGGAGACCGCGGTGTCCGGGACATTGAGCCAAAAATCCTTCCTTCCTGAAATCGGGTGGCTCGCAAGGATTATACCCATTATCCATCCCTTTGTGAGCCGGTGTATGGTCGCGGCCTCCTGCTTGCTGATCACCTTATTAAAGATACCGTTAAACAGCGCCTCAATCTCCAGGTTATTCAGCGCAAGATCCTGGGTATTGAGGTAGGTTATCTGGGATCCGTTTCGGATTGTCTTTCCCTTTATCTCAAGAGGGTGTCTGGTTAGGCAAATAAAGTGAACCTGTGGGGGAGAGGTGTCTATAATGTGCTCAAACAAGCGGTTTGTAAGGCCATCGAAGGCAATGAGGTGAAGGTCATCGAATACGAGGTAAATATCGTCGGTTAAATACTTGTCCAGGTCATGCAGAAGTATGTTTGCACATGGTATCAGGTCGAGGGGACCAATGGTACCTTTTGTCAGGATGCTCTTCAGTTTTGGGGAATTGAAGTCCTGTAAATTTGTACTGAGATTTGTGAGCAACGAGGAGAGGAGCTGTATTGGGTCAGAGTCCTCCATACCAATCTGATACCAGATGTATGTACAGTTGTAATACTCGAGAAACTGGACCGCCAGTGTCGTCTTACCCTGCCCGGCCTGCGCTTCGATGATAACGGCTTTTTTATTATGATTTTGGGAAGGGAGCTTTTTCTCAATGAGAGCTGACCTGAGAAGGGATTGTGATTTGTCAATATGAGGTGGATAGAACTTGTTTGAAGGAACAATATTCTCCACTGTATTGGCGTCAGCTTTCATCGTTCACCGTTGTGTCTGTTGGTCTTGCGGTGCAGGAGGAATTTTTTACAAACACCTCTAATGATATTTGTATCCTTTTTAGTCAATTGTATTTTACCTAAAAGATGACGTATGTTCAACATCCAGTGAGAATAGTTGATCTCATCTATAAAATTTATTGCAAAAAGAGACTTTTCCAGATGAGAATACATATTCTCAAGCTCAAAAGAGGTCGCGAGTTTTGGCATGTATACCATGTTCTTTTGTGCGTGAACTATTCCATAATGCAGCTCATAACAATGCACTGCAACCGCCTGGGCCAGGTTTAGGGAGGAGAAATCAGCGGTGGGAATGGCTGAGTTCATGGTGCAGTGTTTGAGCTCATCATTGGTGAGTCCCGTGTCTTCAGGGCCGAAAACAATGGCCGCCTGATTGGCCGCCAGTTGAGGGAGGATCTTGTCAACAACCTCTCTTGGAGATTGTGTGACAAATCTCTGTCTTCCCCTTCTAGCTGTGGTTCCTACGACCACAGAAAATGGACGTAAGGCTTCCTCGAGGGTTCGGTAGATTGTCAGGTTCTCGATAAGGTGTGCTGCTTTGTGGGTTGCCATTTTGGCCATGGGCTCACGTTCTGGTAAGGTATCCCGTATCAGGATGAGTCGATGTATTCCCATGTTCCAGGCTACTCTGGCTGCAGCACCGATGTTTTCAGGTACTCTAGGCCGAACCAGAACAATTGCAACCTGTGAAAGGAGAGAATCCTGGGAGGGGGCTGCTTGTATAGTGGTTGTGGTTGGGTCCATAGAAAACATGTAGTCTGGAGAGGTGTAAACAACAGGTGACGGCCTAAAAATGTTAAATATGACTATTATTAAGGTGAACTTACCTGCAAATTGTTCTGTTTGCTATATTTTTGTAGCATTGCTAGCTGTCGTTGGCTGTGGAAGAGTTAATTGCAAAATTGAGGTGCCACCTTAACCTGCAAAACTCTATTGAGGAGCTCTTCGGTTTAGCTTCTCGGGGAGAAATTGAGTCTTTTCTGGTAACTGTCAACGTTCACTAATGTGACTTCTATAGGGTCTCCTATGCTATAGACCCTGTTGGTTGTCTCTCCGAAAAGTCGATGCTTCTTCTGGTCATAGATATAATAATCGTCCTGCAGTCGATCAACAGCTATGGATCCACTTATACAATGTGCTGTAATCTCAATAAAAAGAGCAGATTCGTTGACACCGGAAATGATGGCATCAAACGTCTCTCCGACCTTTTTATTCATGAAGCTGATTTTTAACCGGTCATTCATGGCACGTTCTGCGAGCACAGCCGTTCTTTCGCGAGCGGAGAGAAACTCTCCATGTTCTTTCAAGCCCTGAGTGATTTTCTGCTTGTTTTTGTCAGGTGTGGAGTGGTGAATTTGCTGTATCAACTGGCGATGAACCATCAAGTCAGGATATCGTCGGATGGGGGAGGTAAAGTGGGTGTAGTCAGATGAGGCCAGACCGAAATGGCCAACGTTTGTTGCTGCATAGTGTGCCTGTTTCATGCTCCTGATAAGCAGATTGTTAACAATATATTCGAACTGGGAATCCTTGCATTGATTGAGTGCCTGAGCATACCAGGATGGCGTATTTTCAAAGGCCGGGAGGTTGATGCCCAGGCTTTGGGTGAATTCCAGAAACGCTTCAGTTTTAAGAGGGTCCGGCGGCTCATGTACCCGGTAGATTGCCGGAATCGATCGTTGACTGAAGAATTCAGCTACAGCCTCGTTTGCCGCAAGCATGAATTCTTCGATGAGCTGGTGGGCAAAATTTCTTTCCGCTTTCCTAATCGACGCTACATTACCTTTCTCGTCCAGCTTAAATTCAGGTTCGGGGAGGTTGAAATCTATCGAACCTCGAGTTCTTCTTTTTTCTTTTAGCGCTGTCGCCAGCTCCTGGGCCCACTTCAGCTGGGTAATAAAAGTTTTGTGTTCCCTACGAACGGCAGGGTCTTTGTCGACGAGGATTTTCTTTACCGTACTGTAGGTAAAACGCTGTTTACTGCGGATTATTGATCTTGTGAAATTTTGCTTTAGTACGTTTCCTGATCGATCAAAATCAAGGATTGCAGAGAGTGCCAATCGGTCTTTATCAGGAACCAGGCTGCAGAGGTTGTTTGACAGTTTTTCGGGCAGCATGGGGATGACCCTTCCTGGAAAATATATGGAAGTGCCGCGAGTGTAGGCCTCCTTGTCGATGGCTGATCCGGGTTGCACATAATGACTCACATCAGCTATGGATACATAGAGCCTAAATCCTTTTCGTGTTTTGATGATGCAAATCGCGTCGTCAAAATCTTTTGCAGTTTGACCGTCGATGGTCAGGTGGTTTGTTGAGCGCAGATCCTCTCTGTTGGAATATGGCTCGGATGGTTCGGCAAGGCTGTTCGTTTCCTGTAGTACCTGATCGTCGAACTCATGGGGAAGACTGAACGTTTCTATGACCATCCTCATCTGTGTGTCTATTTCGTCGGCGGGCCCGAGGATTTTTATGACAGCTCCGGACAGTATTTTTCGCGGTCTGTGGTCCCTTTCTATCTTTACTATGACAGCGTCTCCTTCTTGGGCATCCTTTGTACTGATCTTGTCGACCCGAACAGTGAAGGGGAATCTCGGGTCATCCGGGTACACCATTCCCCCTTCGTTTTCCGGGGAAAATATTCCGGTGATGGTATCTGCTCCGCGAGAGAGAACTTTGAGTATGGACGACTCCGGGCGCTCATCGCGACGAATTCGCATAACCCTCACCAGAACAGTATCTCCATGGTGAGCGGAAGCCATATTTGAGAGGGATATAAAGGGGTCTTTTTTCAGCTTTGGATTTCTGGAAATCGAGCGTGCTTCACTTATGAAACCAAAACCTTTTGGGTGTTGTACTAAAGTCCCTTCGTACAGCATCGCGTTCTTACCCAGCTTGTAACTGCGCTTGCCGTCTTTTATGATCAATCCACTTTGAAGGGCCGAGTCTATGGTTTTTTTAATGTCTCTTTTGATTATTCCCTGCTCAAGCAACAACCGGTGAATGCCGGCCAGCAAGATTGATCCCTTGATGGAATAGAGATATGCGAGTATGTTGTTCTCCCACATTGTGGTACGCTTATGTTTGCTTTGTGCACTGGTTCGTGGGGAAGTTCTAGGTGGTTTTGCGGAGCGACAAGATTTTCTTTTTTTAGACATTTTTTATTTTTTGTTTTCTCAGGCAGGGGATTTTGTTAAGTTAAACGGAGGAATGACTGCACAACTCGGTCGTAGGTTTTCGATAATCTATACGTATCTGTCTTAGCGTTCTTAAGTGCAAAAGAGATAGGGGCCTTTCAAGGTTACAGGTGACCCTATTGTAAGACTCTTATTTGTCCTGTCCATGGGGATAAACTGATTTAACAAGACATATTGGAGAATATGCGTCGAATTTCGTTTGACTTAGAACTGTACCACAATCAAATGCGAGAGATCCTCGGAGAAATAGACGGGGTGGAAATATTCTGGGATGCTCTTGATTTTGCCGTGGAGGCTCATGCCGATCAGTGGCGCAGGTCGGGGGATGCATATATTCTACATCCTTGCTCGGTTGCGAAAATCCTGGCCGAAGAGATGGATATAACACATCCTGAAATCCTGGCAGCCGCCCTTTTGCACGATACAGTTGAAGATGTTGCGGAAGTAACCGCCGAGTTGGTAGGTCAGAAGTTCGGCAGCTATGTACAGGCCATTGTGGAGGGATGCACTAAGGTCACCCATGTTTCCGGGGACAAACAAACTAACTCCAAGAATACCCATAGAAAGATCTTCACCGGGGCTGCGTTGCGACCTGAGGTTATGCTGGTCAAGCTGGCCGATCGATTGCATAACCTTCGTACACTGCGAGCAATGCCTAAGGCGAAGCGTCAACGTATCGCCGATGAAACAATAGACATATACGCTCCTCTGGCGACTTTTTTTGGTTTGTTCAACATGAAGAGGCAGATGTATAATCTGGCTCTACTCTATAAATACCCCAAACAGGGAGCGAAGCTCAATAATCACATCAGGCAGCTGCAGAATTCGCCTATTGGTCATGCAATTGTTACAGAAGTAAGAAAAAATGCAGACCGTCATGATCTCAACTGTCGAGTATCAGTCCGCACCAAAAAAATGTGGGCTTATTATGATATCGTCAGCAAAATACTGGTCAAGCGAATTGACACTCCCATGGAGATTCTCATTATTGTGGACAATGTTCAATCCTGCTATAGCGCGCTGGGAATTGTTAACCAGACATTTAAACCCATTCCGAGAACGATCCGCGACTTTATTGCAAATCCTAAACCCACCGGCTACCAGGGCCTGCATGCCAGAGCAATTATCCAGGGACAGAAGTTTCTTTTTAAAATCCGCACCGCAGAGATGGAGCGCAAGGCGCAAAAAGGACTTTTTAAAAACTGGAGTTCCAAAGCTGCGAAGCAGGGGCGGTTGATACGTGAGATTCAGGAAATGTTTGATGTTCTGGGTTCGGATGACTCCGTATCGTATCGAGATGTAATTGCGGCAAGTGGTCGGAAGGAAATTTACACCTATACCCCCCAGGGAGATTTGATCTGCCTGCCGGTAAACTCCACCGTACTGGACTTTGCCTTTCGGGTGCATACTGAAATCGGCCTGACCTGTGCGGGGGCAAATATTCGGGGGAAAAAGGTACCAGCCGATCATGTCCTTCACGACGGCGCCATGGTGCGAATTATTCGTTCTGATAAACTGATACGATTCGAACAGAGTATGCTGACGCTCTGCAAGACGCCCCGTGCCAGAGGAGAACTTGCAAAAAGTTTCAAAGTGCGGCGAAGAAAAGTGACACGCAATGTTGGAAAATCCATGTTGCGTCAGGAACTGCTACGTTATGGTATTCCTTTTGATGTTCTCGAAAGTACCAACGTAACAAACTTCTTGGATCATTTTTCACTGGCCGACCTTGATAGACTGTACACCCGGCTCGGTGAAGGGAGTCTGCAGCTGAGAAATGTTGTCGAGAATATAAAAAACATCCTCTATGGCGGAGTTTCTCCTCTGGTTACACCGACTGGCGCATTTAATAAAATAGAGTTGACAACACTGGACCCCGTCTCAGTCAAATTTTCATCATGCTGTAAACCGAACCCCATCGCCAAGGATAACTGTGCTCTGCTTACGGCTAAGGGATTGTCTGTTCACTATAAAAAGTGCGAACGTTTTCTTAAACTGGGCTTTCAGCGTGAAGAAGCTGTTAATATTACATGGACATTACGAGATACTAATGTCAGGAAACTGCAGATTCTCCTCGTTCCCAGAGCGACAAGAAAGGAGATAATGCAGGTTGTAGGCAGTGCTCCTGAAGAGTTGGAAATGCAGGACCTTGAGGTACTGTCCCGGTACGATTACCCTCATCAGGCCTGGGAGCTCACCTTCAAGGTTGTCAATCTTTATGGCCTGCAGAAGGTCCTGCGGCATTTTGATAAATCAAATGTCAAGTATGAATTCTATTTAGAAGGCTGATGCCTTGGCGCCTGTAGGGCCGTGTTCTCTTTAATGCCATTGGACAGGCCTATTATAGACCAGCCCCTTCCCCTTTCTCTTCCTCTGCAGATTTTTTATTGTAGTTCGAGAGTACCTTGCCCAGCATGTCAGGTAGGTCGTTTGGCTGCCTGGAACTTCTTCCTAGCTGAGTGAGCGTTTTTTCCAGCGTGATACGCTCTCCCATAAATATGTGACGAAGAATGAGTGAGATGAGTCTTGTGATTGTCGTGAGGTTTGAAATTCGTGATTGCAGGTGCTGGTCTCTGTCAAATGCGGTGGAGGCAAATATTTCTACAGGGTCACCAGCCAGTTCACTGATGGAAACATACCAGGTATTTCGTTCTCTGTCTGTTGTACGATAACGAACTGCATCAAGAACGTCGGGAAGTTCCTGCTCTCTTTGCTGGGGCTGTGATTCCAGGTGTATTGAAATACTGGCAAGATCAGATAACTGCCGGATATAATTGGGATTTTTTTTAAGTAGTTCAATCGTGTTGTTGCAGGTTGAGCAGATGAGTGCCCCGTTCAAGGGGGTCAGTTTTCTCTTTTTGCCACAGGTCGTACAGTTATTGTGTATGGGGTTCTTTTTCATGTGTCCAACTTTTTTGGGGAGTAAATGAGTTGATATTGTTTTTCAGATGACTCTGAAACTCTGCTCTGGGTATTTCTCTTGCCCCAAAACGTAATAAATGCTGAGTGGTCATTTGGCAATCTATCATAGTGAAATGTGTACTCTTTAGAAATTCAACCAGTGCCACCAAGGCGAACTGTGAACCGCATTTTACCCTGGAAAACATTGACTCGCCAAAAAAGACTTTTCCCAGGGCGATACCGTAAAGACCTCCAACCAGTTGGTTTTGCTGCCAACATTCAAAAGAATGAGCATGCCCGAGATTGTGCAGGTTAACATATGCAGCCTGCATCTCCGGTAAAATCCAGGTCTCGTCACCGGTTTCAGTACGGATTTCTGCGCATTCTTGAATGGTTTGTGTAAATGCGGTGTCCCGTGTAACTCTAATGTCTGAGTTTTTTATATATCGAGTGAGCCTTTTGGGGACTCGAAACTCATCTAAAAAGATAACCAGTCGAGGCGATGTACTCCACCAAAGTATAGGATCCCCCTTTGAAAACCATGGGAAAATCCCCTTGGAGTAGGCCGATAAAAGTCTTTCGACGCGAAGATCACCGCCAATGGCAATGAGGCCGTTGGCTTCCGCAAGGCGAGGAGGGGGGAATGCAATTTGATCGCTGAGTCGGAATACGGGCATTAATGTATGTCACCTGGTTTTTCGATTGTTATGCTCAGTGTCTTCGCTTGTCTACTGTAGATGAGAGGTAACCCTGGTAAACAATTTTAACATGTCAAGTTTACTCTACCATTGTTCCGGGGAGAAAAAAAGATCCAGGCTACATATTGAACCTTTCCTCTGCAACTTTCTAATATTGAACGATAATTACGATTACTAAATAATGGCGGTACAACGGAAGAGAACCAAAGGACGATGTATTATGGTTGTTTTGGATGAAACCTTTTTTTTTATTGCAAGAGTGTAGTATTATTATCTTAGTTAAGCGGAGAAAGCATTTTCTTCAAAATCGTCAGAATATACTATCAAATATTTATAATAAAAATGCAAAAAGACTTGGGTAGTATTTCATTCTCACCCTTCCAGGAGGAGATTGCCGTCGCAAATTTCTTCTCAGGAGGAAGGAGAGGTGAGCTGTTGTCTCAGATGCAGGAGTCTATGCAAAAAGGGAGTGCCGTTCTTAGCCTCATCGGAGAAGATGGGTGTGGAAAAACCATGATGTGCCGCATGCTGGAACACGAAACACCAGATGGCAGCAAAACTATTTTCTTTGCACAGACCGTTGAATCGTATGAGGATGTGATCCAGATTTTGGCTCTGGAACTGGGCCTGGAAAGGCCTTCGGAGGGAGGACTGAGTGTAGGAGAAACGTTGAGCCGGATAACAGACTACCTCAAAGCTGAATCACTTCATTTATCAATCATTTTTGACGAGGCAGAGAATATTTATCTGGCTACTCTAGAGCGGATTCGCAAGATGCTCGATCAGATTATAGCGGCAGGCTGTTCTGCACATATGGTATTCGCCGGTCGAAATAATTTTATCGAGAATTGTCAGCAACTTACCATCTGCGAGTTTCAAAATGATGAAGAGCTGCGCTTTGAGCTCACTCCGTTCTCGGAAGATGCAACGTTTGAATATCTTCGCTTGTGCTCGGAGAGACTTGCTGACCAGGAACACGTCGGTTCTTTTACTGATGATATCGCACGGAAGATACATACTATTTCAAAAGGTAATGTCAGGATGATTAATATCCTGGCAGAAGAATCTTTGAAAAACCAAGGAGATGACACCTCTTTTATGGTTCTGCTTGATAGTGTTTCTGAGGATGTTGATCTTGATGGGTATGACAGCAAAAAGGGGAATGTCGTAGAGTTGTTTTCAAACTACACATCGTATCTGCCGTGGATTGGTGGTTTGGTTTTCTGTGGATTGATACTTCTCTTCTTTCTTTGGCCGGGGGAAGAGGTGAAAACGACTGACCAGCAAGAATTTAGTGACGCGCAGGTTGCGTTTATTGAAAAGGCCCCTGAGGTCATTTATAAAGATACTGAAAAGCCTACAAGGGAGTCTTCGGCTACGGACAAGAGTTTGGAAGTTCCTGGGCCTCAACATATGGAAAAGACTGTTTCTGCAGTCGAAACGCCTCAAACTCCTGCCCCACAGGTCGCTGTTAGACTGGAAGAAACGAAACAGGTCTCTGAGGCCCCAGAGACTCCCGAAGCCTACAAGGTTTCCGAGGCCGCTGAGATTGTTTCAGTTGCAAAAAATACAGAGCCTGTCGTGACTTCTGTGAGAGAAACGCCCTCTGGGGAGGTGGCAGAGAATCAGGGGCAAGACCAGGAGCAGGAAACAGCAGTAGCTGATAAAGAACAGCCCACAACCGAAAAAACGATTATCCAGCTTCGCCAGATTCCTCCTCTGAAAAAAAGTATAGCTGCCCCTTTGGTGATTGCACAAACTGCCATTAAGGTGCAACCCCGTACTGAGGTAGCTAACGTGGTCATCGCAAAGGATACAGATACAGTCGATCTGGTGTATCAAAAACGTGTCTTGGCGGGTACCGTCTGGGAGAGTCAAAGTAAAAACCAGATGTATACGGTGCAACTGATGGTTCTTACTTCTGCGGATGCTGAGGTAAATTTAAAGAGAATGCTTGCAAGTGATGAATATAGAACTCTTGCAAACAACTTCTTTATTTTTCAGAAAGGGATAAAGGCAGAGATTATTTTTGTCTTTTACGGTGAGTATGAAACTATTGATGAAGCCAGGAACGCAAAAGATAGTTTTCCAGAGAGTCTGCGTGAGCATCAACCTTATGCAATCCCTATTGTCGATGCTGTGAAAAAATCACAGAGGTAACGTGAGTTAGTATTATTGCGTAGTATTGTCCCGAGAACATTGACGTAACGCGGATGAGGCTAGAATGAGTGAAGTACCAGATGATTTACGAGTTACTCTAATTCAGGCTGACCTGCATTGGGAGGATGTTGAGGCGAATCTCAAATATTTTGAGCGAGCTTCGCTTGGTTTAAGAGGAAAAACGGACCTTATCGTTCTGCCTGAAATGTTTGCAACCGGTTTTAGTCTCGAGCCGAAACTGCTGGCTGAACGGATGGATGGGCCAGTAGTGTCGTGGATGCGCAGCAGTTCTCAAAGGCTGAATGCTGATATCGCGGGAAGTGTGATCATTGAAGAGGGCGGGGCCTACTATAACCGCTTAGTCTGGCTGAGGCCATCGGGTCAAGTTTCCTGGTATGATAAAAGACACTTATTTCGATTTGCTGGCGAAAACAGAGCATTCTCTCAAGGGGAGACAACTCTCATAGTTGAGTTGAATGGCTGGAGCATAAAACCCTTTGTCTGTTATGATTTGAGGTTTCCAATATGGACGAGAAACAGGGCTAATGAATACGACATTTGTCTCTACGTAGCTAACTGGCCAAGGAAAAGATCTTTCCACTGGCAATCTCTGCTGGTGGCAAGAGCCATTGAAAACCAGGCCTATGTGGTGGGGGTCAACAGGGTTGGTCTTGACGGAAACGGGCATGAGTATAGTGGTGACTCTGCGGTCTACAGCCCGGAAGGGCAGATTTTATACAGCAAAAGCGGTGTTGAAGATATTTCGACCATACACCTCTCATATCGTGCCCTCAAAGAATACCGGCAGAAATTTCCTGTCTGGATGGACGTTGATGTCGATGGGGAAAGTGTTGTTCCTTGTCGGTTGGCATAACTGCTGGGCGGTCTCTCTTTTTGAGAGGCTGAAGAGTTGTTCGCGGTAAAAGATGAGTGATTGTAGGAATTGTGTTCTGACTGATTTGACATTCACTTACCTGGTACAAAAAAAATGAAAAGCGATATGCAGGATACTGCCAATGACCACAGACAGTTTCTCCAACTGGCTTCTATGAAGATGCCGTTTGGGAAATACACGGATCGTTTGCTTATCGATCTGCCAGAGCCCTACGTGGTGTGGCTTGCGCAGCAGGGTTTTCCTAAGGGTAAGCTGGGGGAGATGTTGGCCATTGTCTATGAGATTAAATTGAATGGGTTGGAGTATCTTTTTGATCCATTAAAACAGTGCGCTGAACAAGAAGGTCAAGTCTGACGTGAACTTAAATTGGATTTAAGCAGCGAAAGCGATCGGTTTCAAACCGGACTCATATTCAGCCAGCAACAGATGTCTTCCTGTACGGATATAACCAACCAAATTTACTCAAAGAAAACGGTGAAAGGGAATTCCTGACATTTCACAAGGAATACGTTACGTTGAAAACGTATCGTGTGAGGAGGCGCTTTAACAAGTGGAGTGCTTCAATACCTTCAGATATACACAAATTATCAGTAATGTCCGGTTAAGAAATTGCATGTGATTTCTTCAATCGCTTCCGGCTGTTTTGTTTTCTTTTTTCGATGTTGTGGTAGAGATTTCACTACCGCCGACCGCTGGTTGGATTCGTTTCGTATTTGATTGCGGAGCTGTCGTACGCGATAAATGGAAACAGGCTCTCTGTGCTGTTCGTGGCAGTAAATCGCT
>JAWSVG010000032.1:0-31088 GCA_033852035.1 Desulfocapsaceae bacterium
GGATGAACCGGTGATTTTCACGTTATACCGGAAATAGAATATGGAATTTGAAGCAAAAAAAGTAGAATATAGTCAAGCAGTTGACGGTGAATACGTTCAATTAATATTTGATTCGGAAGTGTTTCTTAATCCTGAGGAAGAAGAGTCAATATATCTCATAGAAAACGCGATTTTCACTAGCGGCTTTTGTCAAGTAAATAATGACATCTCCGGAAATTTATTTTCGTTATATTTCAGTCAGTTAGGGCAAGTGGCCATCTCCAAAGTTTACGAAAGACGATTTTATTATTCACGTTATTTCAACTAGTTAAATATTGAGCGGGAATTGCTGAGGTTAACTTATCTTTGGTAATCTCTTCTTTGCAGTTACTCCATCTTAAGGCAATTCCAGGGGAGTAGGCAGCTACCCTATCAGGGATAATCTTCACCGATAGGAAGGTTATTTGAGACTGACCCTGGTGGTTGACATGAAAGTTTTGTCTTCCATGAAATCATTCTAAAATGGAGCATGTTTCTCGGTTGATAATCTGGAAACATCTTTGACTCCAAAGAGCCCTTTTCTAGTTAGTAGGCTATTCTTGATTTCACAGAGATCGAAACAGCGTTATTTGGTTTTAGGCTTTGCGAACACATCCTTCTTTGAATACAGTAGGAAGTTCAACCTGAAGAGTTTTGAGAGTGTTTTTGCATATGATATGGCAATATATAACAATATCCCTATCAAGACTCCCTGAGATTTAAAAGTTATTGTTTTCTTTTAGGAAAGATACGAGAATTTTTTTGACGAAGTCGACGTGTTCTTTCATGCAAATGCCTGCACCTGTGGAGTCTTCTTTTTCTAAAAAACGAATTATTTGTTCATGGTCTGTAGCGTATTTTTCAAGGTGACCCGGAATTGTGACACTAATAAAGCGATATTTAAACACTCTGGAACGTAGTGCAGAAATAGTTTGTACTAGTGTTTTACTGTGGCTCAGGGTGGTTATATATTCGTGGAACTTGTAATTTTCCTCAGCGTATTCTCGATTGTTTTGTTCAAGTGAAAATGTGATTAGGTTATCTTGATATTTTCTTAGTATTTTTAGATCTTTTTCCGTTATGTTTTTTGCAGCGAGTTCTGCGGCATATCCCTCAAGAATACTGATAATGTTATATGCCTCTTCAATTTCCTCAGGAGGATATTTTGTGACAAAAACACCCTTGTTGGGCACAAATGTGACTAGTCCGTTAACCTGGAGTCTCCTAAAGGCCTCTCTAACAGGAGTTCTACTCACTTTAAGCTTATCCCCAATATCAAGCTCATTGAGCTTTTCACCAGGGCTCAACTCTCCACTTATGATAAATTGTTTGAGTTGATTAAATATGGTCTCCTGCATTGACATACTCGATTTACCTCATCTAAATATTAGTGATAGTCGCGCTTAAATCAAAAAGGCTACTGCATTTTTGATTTTTTATCGCGTAAAAAGGATTTCAAATCTCCTTTGCATCACAATAAATTTAATTCTTGACATTATAAACACACATGGTTTACTTTGCGCTAATACAAAAGTGTATACAATAATATATACGTGTATGCAATAAAGAATACTCTGTGTCACGTTGTCAAATAGAAGTTGAAAATTGATAGAGAAATAAATGGTTACAATGGACAAAAAAAAATTTGACCTTTCTTTTTGGGATCTCTCAGGAAAATCTGTAGTTGTAACTGGTGCTGGCCGGGGAATTGGCAAGTGGGTTGCTCTAGGGTTAGCATGTGCAGGAGCTGATGTTTGTGTGGCAGATATAAATGGAAAAATGGCAAGTGAAGTATCTCATGAAATTAATGAGTTAGGGAAAAAATCAATGCATGTTGAAATCGACATTAGTGAACCTGATGCAGTATCAGCCATGATGAACACTGCGAATGAGTATTTTGGGGGACTTGATGTCGTAATAAACAACGCAGGGGTAAATGTTCACAAAAGTGCTATTAATGTCACCCATCAGGATTTTAATTTTGTCCAAAATGTCAACTCAAAGGGTGTTTTTTTCTGCAGTCAGGCCGCAGCAAAAATTATGATCCCTGCCAGAAAAGGAAAAATCATCAATACTGCTTCCACCACTGCGTTTCTTATGAGATCAGGAGTACCTAATTCAATTTATGCAATGACAAAGGCGGGTATTGTCATGCTGACCAAGGCATGCGCGGAAGAATGGGCAAGATACAACATTAATGTGAATGGTGTTGCACCTGGATACATGGATACATCTCTCGTTGCAGAAAAATTGCAAGCCCCAGCGGTCTACAAAAGCATTATTGAATCGACTCCCTTAAGGAGAATCGGTCAAGCGGAGGATTTGATTGGTGCTTTCATCTTTCTAGCTTCTGATGCATCTGATTTCATAACTGGCCAAACAATTTGTGTAGATGGAGGAAGAACTATTCTCTGAGGGAGTGTAGAAATTGTAATTGTTTGATATTGTTTTCCAATGGGAAATTTCATCGAGGTAATAATAACTAATTATTTAGCTACAACAAACACGTTGCGTATAACATTTACGTGTCATTTAATTGTTGAATCGCATCAAGGGTGCCAAAACCAGAGGACTAAACTTAGGAGATAACACAATGGGAAAGAACAAATTATTTGAGCAAAAAAGTTGCGGGTTGGACACAAGACGAGAATTTATCAAAAATAGCGCAATTACTTTGGCTTCTATTGGAGCAATGACCCATCTTCCAAGCCTTTCCTTCGCTGCGAAAGCAAAACAATTCACTTTCGGCTCTGCAAGTGCATCTGGCTCCTGGTATCCACTATCAGTGGCCATGGCAAAAGTTATCAGTGAAAATACCCCTGGTTATCATGTCACCGGCTCAGTTACACCAGGAGCATCAAAAGAAAACATTATGAGGATAGACAGAGATGAAATGGAACTGGGGTGGTCTCTTTCGAACACACTACACAAGGGCTTTAATGGCCAAGATCCCTTTAAGAAGAAAATGGCTGTCCTAGGGTGGTTTTCTGCATATCCGGCAATCGTACATATTGCTGCACGTAAGGGAACCGGCATTAGAACTATGGCAGATCTCAAGGGAAAAGTTGTGGCCACTGGAACGCCAGGTTCACAGACAAATTCAGATAATGAAAAAGTTATATTCCCTGCTCATGGTCTCATTCCTGGAAAAGATTTCGATACTAGACGTATAAGTTTTTCTGATGCTGTTCAAAAAATGATAGACGGACATATTGATGCCTGTGCGTATTATATGGGATCCGGTGTACCAGGATTTAAACGGATGGCGGAATCCACTTCAATAGTATTCATTCCGATTGAAAAAAGTTCGATGACCAAAATAATTGAACTGGACCCAACCCTCTATACGGACGACTTGTCAGCAGGAATTTACAAAGGGCAGGAAGAGTCTGTTCCGGCAGTGCATATGGCTTATACTCTTTGTTGTGGCGCTAATCTAGATGATGATTTCATGTATAACGCGACCAAGGCTGTGTGGGAAAATTACGAATTTGTGTGCAATGCAAGTGCTGTCTTTAAACGAGCTAAGATAGAAAATGTATTTAAGGGTATGGCTATTCCGATACATCCAGGCGCATTAAAGTACTTTACAGAAAGAGGAGTGACTGGAGCATAGCTGCATCCTCTCTGGATAAAGTGTAAAGGAAAAATCGACTTCACCTCAAAAGTTGTCTTTAAGCAAAGGCGTGAAGTCGTGCTTGGGTAAGATTGGCTATGCTATGCGTAATACGCCTCTTTTCCAAAAGAGCGAATTCCAATTTTAGTTAAGATGAGATGCTCATAATCCTCATTGCTTCTCAATCAAAGGAAGGTCCAATGATCGATAAAATCAATTCAGCGCTCCAGTCATTTGCAACTTTTTGTGCGGTGAGTCTCTCTCTCTTTTCTTTGTACACCGCATTTTTCGGTACCTTCCCAACCGTAGAGCAGAGGACAATTCATTTAACAGCAGTAGGGATTCTAGGAATATTTTTCTACAACAAATCGTCTGAGAGTCGTTTGGGTTTGGCAAAGTTACTAACCAACATAGTACTGGCCATCATGCTGATTTCCTCTAATCTCTATCTTATCGTAAATTGGGAAGATTTATATATTTCCCCATTTCTGACACCTGTTGGCATGATAATGGGAATTTCGATTGTTGTTGTCATTTTAGAGTTGACGAGACGCACAGTAGGAATATCACTCTCAATAATTGCACTCATATTCTTGCTTTATACGTATTTTGGCAATTATATCCCAGGCTTTATGGCTCATCGAGGCTATAGCGTGGAAAGAATTCTCGTTCAGGTATATGCAGGAACCGAAGGTATTTACGGCATTCCTGTGGGAGTATGCTCCACACTGGTGATCGTTTTTATACTCTTCGGAGCTTTCCTTGGTGCTACAGGGGCATCAGACATGCTCCTAGAATTAGCCACGTCCGTTGCCGGAAAACGGCGGGGTGGACCTGCAAAAGTTGCAATCTGCGCAAGTGGTTTCATGGGAATGCTCTCCGGGAGTTCGACTGCAAATGTTGCCACTACCGGAGCAATTACCATCCCAATGATGAAAAAATCAGGGTTCGAATCCTTTGTCGCTGGGGCCATTGAAGCTGTTGCTTCCTCGGGAGGATACAAAACACCACCAATAATGGGAGCTGTTGCATTCATAATGGCTGAAATGTTGGGTGCCAATTATATCGATGTTTGCTTTGCTGCAGCCATACCAGCTTTTTTCCACTATTTTGGCTTATATATTATGGTCGATCTGTACGCTGGCCAGAAAGGATTGAAAGGTCTTCCAAAAGAAAAAATCCCTCTATTCCTACCTGCCGTTAAGAAAACTATCTGGTATATGCTTCCAATTGTACTCCTTATCGTACTCATGCTTACCAGATTTACAGCAATGTATGCATGTGCTTATTCATTACTTGCACTGTGGACCATTTCGTTCCTAAAAAAGAATTTACCCCTCAAGGCAATCTCGCAGGCTCTGATTTCAGGAGCTAAAACGATGGTTGTAATCACGGTACCCTGTGCGGCAGCAGGAATAGTACTGGGAGTTTTAACTCTAAGCGGTGCTGGTAGTAAGATTTCTGACCTCATAACATTTCTTTCAGGTAACAGCCTCCCACTGACACTACTATGGATAATGGTTATATCCATTGTCTTGGGAATGGGACTTCCTCCCGTTGTTTCCTATATAATACTAGCGGCCCTGGAAGTTCCAATCTTGATAAACATGGGTGTAAGCCCTATTGCTGCTCATCTTTTTATTTTCTATTTCTGCTCTTTATCTCTAATAACTCCTCCAATTTGCACCACATCATTCACGGCAGCAGCTATTGCCAAATCTCCACCAATGAAAACTGGAATTGAAGCAGTGAGATTTGGTCTTGTCCTTTATACCTTGCCGTATATGTTTGTATTCAATCCGGGGCTCCTTGGGCAAGGTAGTGCCTCACAAATACTTTACTCTTCAGCCCTTGCAGCATTAGGTGTTTTTGCCCTGGCTGTCGGAGCTCAGGGTTACTTTTCAAAACAACTTGGAGTATTGACCAGAGTCTTATTTATCGCAACATCGGTGGCTTTATTCTGGCCAGATAAAACGATCAGTTTACTTGCAATTTTTGTTTTAATTCTGCTGCTGTTTTCCATTAAACGGCAACAAATTTACAGGTTTATTGGAGAAAATAAAAGATCTCCTTCTCCATAACTTCAAGCACCAACAGAATATTTCCAAGAGACATTTTCTACTTGTAGACACATCTATCAGTTGGTGTCATCAACAGTGGACACGACTCACTAAATCTTTTGTTTAATTTCTACCAAATTCTAAGAGATCACGACAATGAATAAAATCGCTTATATGATCAATCGCGCTGGGTATTACTATGGCGAAAAAACCGCAATTACCTCTGGAGATCAAAGCTTCACTTTTGCCGAGGTAAATGCTCGCTCCAACCAACTCGCCAGAGCTTTAATAAAAACTGGAATAAAGAAGAGTGATAGAGTGGGAGTCTTGCTTACAAATTGTCACGAGTTTATCGAAACTGACTTTGCATTGATAAAAGGTGGTTTCGTCAGGCTTCCGATAAACCCTCGCCTCAATCCCTCAGAATACACGTATATGCTTAACAATGCAGAGGCAAACACGTTGGTATTCGAAAGCCAATATGCAGAAGATATTAAAAATAATATGGCGAATTTTACATCCGTCCGTAATTTCATCATGGTTGGACTAGGAGATGCACCTTTTGCCTCCCGTTTCGAAACAATTATGAAAGTTGAAAGTGCTCGTGATACCAGCATCGACGTTACCGATGATGATCCTCATCAAATTCTCTATACGTCAGGGACGACTGGGAAACCTAAAGGTGCAGTTACTTCGTTCCGCTCCCGATTATCTACGATAGCAACAGTACTTATCGATGAAATGAAGGTTGGCCCAGATGATTCTCTGCTTTCCGTGGCGCCTCTTGCACACGGTGGTGGAACAAAAATTCTACCTCATTTTATTCGTGGGGCGAAAAATGTGCTTTTGCCAAAATTCACCATAGAAGCATTTTGCGAAACTGTTGAGAAAGAGAAGGTAACAACCACATGGATGGTGCCTACAATGATCACCATGTTGCTGGAATTTCCTAATTTGGAAAATTATGATTTAAGCAGTTTGAAAACCGTTGTCTATGCAGCAGCACCTATGCCAGAAGCAACTTTGAGGCGGGCGCTTGGCACTTTTGGAAACATATTCGTCCAGGTATACGGCCTCAGTGAAGCGCCCAATCCAGATTTGTACTTATCAAAAGAGGATCATGTACTGGAAGGTACAGAAGAGCAGATGAGGAGGCTACAGTCTGCGGGGAAGGAGGCATATGGAGTTTTCGTCCGTGTAGTTGATAAAGCTGGAAAAGATATCACACCAGGAGATATAGGCGAAATCATCATTGCTGGCGATAACATCATGACAGAGTACTGGAAATTACCAGAGGTAACAGCAGAAACTATTCGTGATGGTTGGCTTTACACCGGTGACATGGCCACTGTGGATAAAGGGGGCTATATTTTTATCGTTGACAGGCGTAAAGATTTAATCATAAGCGGCGGATTCAATGTTTATCCTCGAGAAATTGAAGAGGTGCTCTATACACACCCTGCATTACTTGAAGCCGCAGTGATTGGTGTCCCTGACGACCATTGGGGTGAATCTGTGAAAGCAGTAATCTCCAACAGGCCGGGAATGGAAGTGACTGAAAAAGAGTTGGTTTCTTTCTGTGAAAAAAAATTATCCAACTATAAAAGACCCAAATCCTTTGTTTTTCTAAAAGAACTTCCTAAAGGTCCCAATGGAAAAATTCTGAAACGAGAGCTACGGGAAAAATATTGGGAAGGCTACAGTAGAAAGGTTAATTAGTGCGCATACAGGAGGTTGCATGTCAGATAAAATTAGCAGGGTCAAATGTAAGTGGGAAGAGGATGTCGTAAATGAATGGACAAAGCAATATCCAGAAACAAAAAATGAGTTCACCACCAAATCCGGGTTGACCCTTAATCGTGTATATTCACCAGACACCAACAACGAAGATTATCTCGACCAACTTAATTTTCCAGGGCAGTTCCCCTTCACCAGGGGGATCAATCCGACAATGTACAGAAGTGATTTTTGGATCATGGGGCAGTATTCCGGTTTTGGTTCCCCTGAAGAAGCCAATAAACGTTTTCGCTACCTGATAGAACAAGGTCAAACCGGATTCTCAGTTGCTTTAGATTTACCAACTCAGATTGGATTGGATTCAGATAATCCTTTGGCAGAAGGTGAAGTAGGTAAGGTTGGCGTTGCGATAGACTCGCTAGAGGATATTGAAAATCTTTTCCACGAAATACCTTTTGAGAAAGTCAGGCAGCTACGAACCACTGCAAATTCAACTGGACCAATTACTGCTGCACTCTTTATTGCCTTTGCAGAAAAGAACGGGATCGACCCTAACCAAATTCGGATTCTTATTCAAAATGATATACTGAAGGAATATATCGGCAGGGGAACATATATATACCCACCTAGACCTTCATTAAAGCTGGCTGCGGATGTTGTAGAGTATTGTGCCAAAAACTTGCCTGCATGGACGCCAATGGCTATCTGCGGTTACCACATAAGAGATAGTGGCAGTACGGCGGTGCAAGAGGTTGCCTTTGCCCTCTCTAACGCCATTACCTATATCAATGAAATCCTCGACAGAGGCTTGTCCATTGATGATTTTGCTCCCAAACTCTTCATGTTTCTGGCTGCCGACATAGATGTTCTTGAAGAAGTAGCAAAGTTCCGGGCCACTCGCAGGATATGGGCTCGCATGATGAAAGATCGATTTAACGCTAAAGATCCAAAATCCATGCAACTCAATATCTTTGCCTATACCCTTGGGGGAGCACTGACAGCACAGCAACCCCTGAATAACATCTCCCGCGTTACACTTGGAACCTTGGCAGCTGTACTCGGAGGAGTACAAACCCTTGCTACATCCTCTCATGATGAAGCACTAGGTCTCCCAACCGAAGAGGCCGCAACTGTTGCGTTACGTACACAGCAGATAGTAGCCAATGAGGCGGGAGTCACCGGCACAGTGGATCCTTTAGGAGGGTCATATGCCGTAGAAGCCCTCACAAACACAATTGAAGAGCAAGTCCTGGTCAAAATTCAAGAAATTGAAGGCATGGGCGGGGTCATATCTTGTCTTGAACAAGGATATTTTCACAAAGAATTGGGCCAATCGGCCTACAATTATCAAAAACAAATTGAAGACAAAGAGCGCATTATTGTAGGAGCAAATCGTTACCAGACAAAGGAAGAAACCCAAATCCCGGTATTTAAGGTGGATGAGGCTATCGAAGCACGCCAGATTGCACGGTTACAAGAGTTAAAGACTAAGCGAGACGAAAATGCTGTTAATACAGCTCTTACTAAAGTGGAAACAGCGGCTCGGGAAAACCGGAATACTGTGCCTGAAACTATTGAAGCGATAAAAGCATACGCTACGGTAGGCGAAATAAGTGATATCTTACGCAAAGTTTACGGTGAATATCGGGATCCTGCAATTTTCTAATATCAGAGTAACTTGAGTAAACAAAAAATGGAGGTACTAATTGCTTGATGTAAATTCAATCCCATTAACCGAAGGCCTTTATAGTATCCCAGATTCTTCAGAAGAGGAGCCAAGCCTCATCGGTTCCAAATGTATTCAATGTGGCGAGGTATATTTCCCAAAGAGACTGAGAGATTTTTGTGTTCATTGTCAAAAAACCGGTATTGAGGAGATTAAACTAAATGTTCAGGGTGTGATATCCAACTTTACCATAGCCATTCAAGGTCCTGCTGGAGGATTTTACAAAGGAGCCGTTCCCTATGCATATGGATTTGTTGACTTACCAGAGGGGGTGAGAATTCAGACCCAGTTTTCAGGTAATTTAAACAAATTACAAATAGGTGAGAAAGTAGGGTTAGTCTTAGAAAAAATAGCTGAAGATGACCAAGGTCGTGACATCATAAGCTATATGTTTGAATTAATCGACGAATAGAGGATTTGTAAAGGTGAAATCTTTAAGTGAAATGAGAGAGGTCTTCATTGCTGGTATGGGTATTACCCGTTGGGATTTTTACAAAGAAGGTCTCTACTATGATATGGGAAGTGAAGCAATTCTCAAAGCTCTGAAAGATTCGGAAATGGAGTGGAAAGACATCCAGGCTGTTTTCTCAAGCAGTGTCTATCAGGGGACTGGTTCAGGCCATCAGGTAGTCAAAGAAGTTGGACTAAGTGGTGTACCTATTGTTAACGTCGAAAATGCATGCTCCAGTACCGCTTCAGCTCTACGGCTGGCCTACCAATCTGTTGCTGCAGAAATTTACGATACCATGGTGGTTGTTGGGATGGAAAAAATGCCTAAAGGGCCTATCCCGAGTACCGCCTTTCGTGATTGGGAGTTAAATCTTGGATTCAATTTGCAACCTGGCAATTATGCTTTGATTGCAAAACAGTATATGGAAAAGACAGGTTCCACAATTGAGGATTTTTCCCAAGTTACTATAAAAAATCGTAAAAATGGGGCTTTGAACCCCAATGCTCGATTTCAGAAGCCAGTAACAATGGCAGAAATCATGCAGTCACGTATGATTTCTACCCCCTTACACCTGATGCATTGCTGTCCTTTGTCAGATGGAGCTGTTGCATTTGTAATTTCAAGTAAGGACAAGTTAAGAAACAAAAAAAGGCCAATTGCTATTGCTGCTTCCGTCCTTACTACCGGGCTCTATGGAGATCAATATCCACCGGGAAACATCCTTAAAAGCCTTCACTACCCGCCATCCGAAAACCTGGTTCAGCTGTCAGCAAGACAGGCATACGAAACCGCAGGAATCGGACCCGAAGATGTAGATATAGCTCAAGTATATGATGCGGTTGCTCCAGGGGAGCTTTGGGATATAGAAGAACTTGGACTATGCCCCGAGGCAGAGGCTCCGCGTCTTTTGAAAGAAGGCGTCTTTGATCTGGGCGGGACTCTTCCTGTCAACACTGATGGTGGTCTTATTTCTAGAGGACATCCCTTGGGTGCAACTGCCGGTGGACAGGTTTATGAATTGGCTCAGCAGTTGAGAGGGGATGCTGGTAAAAGGCAAGTAACAGGCGTCAACGTTGGGTTAGCTCATGCCATGGGGGCTGGACCCAATAGTGCGGTGACAATACTCAAGAGCTGAAAGGAGTCTCAAAGATGAGAAAGAATACATTTCGAGTTTTAGTTGCAAAACCAGGACTTGACGGACATGACAGAGGGGCCAAAATTGTTGCCAAAGGGTTGAGGGATGCTGGTTTTGAAGTAATATATACCGGTTTACGAAACAGCCCTGAACAGATTGTTGTTGCTGCACTCCAGGAGGATGTGGATGCAATTGGGTTGAGTATTTTGTCTGGTGCGCATAATCGTTTGTGTGCACGAATAATAGCGCTGCTAAAAGAAAAAAAGATATCTGAAATACCTGTCTTTTTGGGAGGAATAATTCCCCACGACGACATAGCCTCTCTCAAAGAATTGGGAATTGAAGGTGTCTTTGGCCCGGGAACCACAATTACGGAAATTTGTACCCAAATAAAAACTACTTTGACAGCAGCAGGAAGGTACGCAGTTGATATCAAATAATCCCAAAATCCAAATGGTCGGTCTACATTTAGTGTTAACGTGAAAATGGAAAAGTGATATGCAGATGCTTGTTGACGAAATCTTGAATAAAAATACCCATGCACTCGCCAGGAGTATTTCCGCGATTGAAAAAGGAGGAGAGGAAAAGCGGAAAATAATCAAAGAGATATATCGTCATACAGGAAAGGCTTACGTGGTTGGCATAACAGGCCCCCCTGGAGTAGGAAAAAGCACTTTGGTTAACTCGCTGACCAAAGTGATAAGACAATGTGGGCTGACAGTTGGAATTATTGCAGTTGATCCAACAAGCCCTTTTAGCGGTGGTGCACTTTTGGGTGATCGTATTCGAATGCAAGAACACCTGATGGATGAAGGTGTTTTTATTCGTAGCATGGGAACAAGGGGAAGTATGGGCGGGCTTGCACGAGCCACTAAAGATACTATTAAATTACTAGATGCCTTTGGTCTGGATATAGTACTGGTAGAGACAGTTGGAGTTGGCCAGTCAGAACTTGATATTATGTATGCAGTCGATAGTACGGTGGTTACTCTAGCGCCGGGAGCTGGTGATACGATTCAGACTTTGAAAGCAGGAATTATGGAAATTGCTGATATTTTCACCGTGAACAAAGCCGACCTGGGTGGTGCCCAAAAGGTCGTTCAAGAGGTGGAGAATATGCTTGAACTAAATCATTCAAAAGATTGGCAAATTCCAGTTCTTATGACCACCGCCACTGAGCTTGAAGGTTTTGAAGATCTGTATAAAGTGATCAATAAACATCGCAACTTTCTTCAAGAAAATGACCTGCTACAGACGAAGCGACGCATGGGCATGCGAAACGAAATTATTGATATTGTCCTTCATACCGTTAAGAACAGAATCACATCAAATTGGCAAGAAATTGAAGAATATGAGGAGCTGATGCTGCAGGTTGCAGAGCGTCGCTGCGATACATATGACGCCGCTGATAAAATTTTACACAAGATTGTGCTGTAGTGCAATATGCTGTTAATAACAGCTGCTTATGTGTGGACGTTTTGTCTGGCTTAATTGTGGCCAGCCTATAAATCAACAGACTCATAAATCAAGGGAGGTAATTCGAGATATGAACAGTGTAATCAAACTTTTGAAATCCCATCGATCTATCCGTGAATATTCAGAGAAAGCCGTTGACCAGGATTTGGTTAAGGCACTTGTAGAAGCCGGACAGTGTGCAGCTACATCAAGTTTTATTCAAGCCTGTACGGTTATCCAGATACGTGATCAGAAATCCCGGAAAAAACTTTGCGAATGTGCAGCCAATCAGGAATATGTTAATGGGGCGCCTGTGTTTCTAGTCTTTTGTGCTGATATGCAACGACACCGGCTGGCCTGCGACAAGCACAATTCTCCGTTTGAATCGGGGTATGCCGAGCAATTTCTCACTGCTTCGTTGGACTGCGCTTTGTTTGCTCAAAATTTGGTTATTGCTGCTGAGTCCTTGGGACTTGGTACCTGTTATATCGGCGCCATCAGAAACCGCATAGCTGAGGTAGCCGAACTGCTTGAATTACCAGATCTTGTTTATCCAGTGTTTGGTCTCTGTCTAGGATATCCGGCACAGGACCCAGAACTCAAGCCGCGGCTCCCTCTGCCTGCTGTTTTAAAGCAAGAGATTTACGATGACAGCTTAGATACTGACCTCATCGATGAATATGATAGGTCTGTTCGTCAATACTACCAAACTCGAACAGGTGGGTCCAAAGATATCACATGGAGTGGACAGATCTCTGAAATGCTGAAAAAGGAATCTCGGCCACATATGCTTTCGTTTCTTAAAGAAAAGGGATATTTGCTGAAGTAACAGCAACATGACACTCGATTGCTGGTGCCTAATGAGGTCAACAACATCCTGTTTCTTCACAAGAAGAAGGATGAAGAGATGACCTTCACAATAAGTATATCCAAAAGCTTTTTTCCTTAAGATTGGTTGGAACCGTTTCACTCAACCAGCCATTGTTTCTCGTCCCCTTTGGAGATCGTTCTATTCCAGACGCAAAAGTAGCGCTAAGCGAAGCCGGGAGGTCTCAAAGGTCTCGGTCAAAGGTAGTTAGAAATAGTGTTAGCCTCAATAACGTTGCAAACATTCTTTATTGGCAGCGCAAATATCGAGTTCGAGATTGAACGATACTCAGTTTGTAACTATAACGCCTTTCGCTCGTGTTGAAGCTTCTCACAAAATTCTTTTAAAACAGAGATCATCGAAAATACTCTATTTCAGGCAAGTTCTTTTTTGAAATTATTGAAGTTTTGTTTCACAGTTCCATGGTGCCGGCGTGGTGTCGGCATGGTGTAATCCAAGTGTAAGGTTGAGTCTGGAGAACTCACATCTGTAATGGACACTTGACGTATTAGAGTAAATACTCTAAACTGTTTTGGGCAGCGATATTCACCAGCCAGACTTCAATACAAAAAGGAGAACGTTATGCGAATCTTGCTTGTTCAACCGCCGAGTGGTATCGAATTTATCGATGGTGTCTATATGCATGAGCCCTTGGCTTTAGAGTATCTTGGGGCGGGGTTGAAACTAGATGGCCATGATGTCTTGCTGCTTGATGGCCGCATCGAATTAGATGTTGTGGCTCTAGGCAAAGGCTTCCAGCCAGACATTGTTGCTCTTACAGGGTATACAAGCCAAGTCAATATCATCAAAGAACTTGCCGGTAAATTCAAAACGCTTCATCCTGTACCATTGATAATAGTCGGAGGGCATCATGCTACCGTACGTCCCATCGATTTCAATATCTCAGATATTGATCTTATTGTAGTCGGTGAGGGAGTTACAACACTTAGAGAAATAGTGTGTGAATTTAAAAGCAAAAAGACATTTGACACCATTGACGGCTTGGCTATCCCTGGCGATCACATGGAGCAAACAGCTGCGCGTCCTCATTGTGGTCTGGACGATCTGCCTCTTCCTGATAGAACCCTTTCAGGCCGTTATCGCAATCAATATTTCAGTGAATGGCTTCGACCTCTGGCCTCAATCCGAACTTCTCTGGGATGTGTTGGCCGCTGTAATTTTTGCGCCTTATGGTCGCTTACGGGGGGCAAGTATCTGAAACGAAACATGGAAAAAGTGGTTGAGGAGCTTAAGGGGATTCGAGAGGAAAACGTTTTCTTCTGCGATGATGAGTCTATGTGTGATGTAACACGGATGGATTTATTGGCTGACCTTATCGCTGAAAACGGAATCCACAAAAACTATTTTCTTTATGCTCGGGTTGATACTATCGCTCAACATCCTCAACTATTTGAAAAATGGCGAAATATCGGGTTGAAACAAGTGTTCGTTGGTATGGAAAGCTTTTCGGACGCCCATTTGAAGTCGATGAATAAAGGGGTTACCATTGCACAACAGAAAGAGGTTGTACGAATCCTGAAGGAGCTGGGAATTTTACTTTATGCCTCCTTTGTCGTAGACTCAAATTTTTCTAGGGATGATTTTCGTTCCTTGACCAATTATGTACGACGCCTGAAGTTGCACCACGCCTCCTTTTCGATTCTAACGCCATTGCCTGGAACTATAATGCACCAAGAACGTCGTGAAGAGATACTTCCGTATCGTCCAGAGATGTACGATTTTCTTCATACGGTTCTACCAACACGCATGCCTTTAAAGGATTTCTATGCCGAGTTTGCACGTCTCTGGCAGAGCGCCATCCCACCACATCGAGCAATAAGAACCTTTTCTCGCTATGGTTTACGACGACTCCCCGGTGTTTTTTGTCTTCTCGGTAAAGCTATGAAAACTATGCGTAGGGCTCATCTGGACCACGTATAGAAAATACGTTATTATGTCGTCTATGACAGCAATAACTAAACTAAAAACACGAGATAAAATTCTGGTTAAAGCTATAGTTCTTTTTAATGAAAAGGGTACAGCAGCCATCACTACTAACCATATTGCGTCTGCAATGGGGATAAGCCCAGGGAATCTCTACTACCATTTCCGTAACCGCGAAGAGATTATACTAAATATTTTCAGTATAATGGAGGTCGAAAGTAGAGAGGGGTTCAGGCCTATCGCTGCAGGAGCGCATGAGTTAGGACTGCAGGCTTTCGAGGAAACTTTTCGTTTTGTTCAGCAGTTTAATCAACGATTCATTTTCTTTAAGCGAGAGCTGCCGATTTTGTTAATGCGGAGTCCTGAGTTGAAAGTGCGTTTCAATTTGGTTCACATTGAGACTTTAGGTCTGATTCGTATTCTAATCGACGGTGCAGTCAATGGGGGTGCTTTGCGCACCCTTAATGTTGATGAGAGGCAACTGCTTGCTGAAATGAGTTGGATGCTGACACTCTTCTGGCCAAATTATTTAGAGATCACTGGTGAAGAAAAATATGAAGAAGGACTTGAGCGTGGTGTCGCTATGATAAGACTACTTCTGCAAGGATTCAGAGCAGATCTATAAAAAAAAAAGTTTTTTTGTTTGAATCTGCCGATACCACACCCCGTTTTTTCTTTCTGTATTACAGGCTTCATCTTTCTCTCTTTCATTCAATAATTTCTTCTTCGACAATGAGGCTGTTTCAAGTTGTACTGTACTAATTTGTATGATTCTCAATGAAGGCTAAGCGAATTCCCAGGCCAATAAGCATAGAGCCTAAAACACGGTCAAGTACGGTAGCGAATTGACTGTTGTTGCGAAAAAAAGTAGTTGTTTGAGCAGCAGTTACAACGAGGATAGACTCGACGACCACGCCAATTAAATTTACAAGAAAACCGAGTATAAGAATCTGAAGCGGTGCGTGCCCTAGTTCCGGCCGAACAAATTGTGGCAAAAAGGCCATAAAAAAAATGGCGACTTTGGGGTTTAGGATATCGATCAACGCCCCTTGTCTGAAAGCTTTCCAGAATGTTGATTGCTCCTGTTCTTTAACAGGAATGTCAAAAGAAATTCCTTTCGACCTTAGTGCCTGTATCCCCAGATAAATAAGATATGCTGCACCGACATACTTAACAACACTGAAGGCCATGGCAGAGGTTGCAAGGATAGCTGACAGGCCAAATGCTGCTGCAAAAATGTGTACGAAGGCCCCACTACAGACCCCAAAAGATGATGCAATCCCAATCTTTCGACCTTGAGCTATTGTCCTCGAGAGAATGTAGAGCATATCTGGGCCAGGCGTGATATTTATCGCAATGGCTGCAGATATAAATAATAACCAATAAGAGGATGATTCCATGTTAAATCCTGTTGTTGCCTTGATGTCATTGCTTCGTCCTATCTCCAAACTAAAATACACGCGCTATCTTACAACCATACAAAACCATTGGCAACCTTAGCTCTTTCAAGTGGGAAATAAGTTGGCCTTCTTGTGTCTCTTGGTTGAATACAATCAAGCATGGCTTGTAATATACCACAATGTGACATACTTTTTCTGCTATACGCCATGAATATTTAGAGAATTGAGTGATACAAATTTACAAACTTAAAATATAGTCCGTTTTTCTTTACATCCGAACTGACAGGAGAGGACGAATGACCTCACTAAAAGTGATAGGCACCGGTTTTGGTCGCACGGGTACGGATTCAATGCGTGAGGCACTTGAGATACTCGGTTTTGGCCCTTGTCATCATATGAGAGAGCTCATCAAAGATCCTGAACATGAACGTCTCTGGAGGTCGGTTGTGGCGGGGGCGACACTAGATTGGGATCTTTTGCTGGGCGGCTATTCTTCCTGTGTGGATTGGCCCTCAGCGTATTACTGGCCACAATTGGTTGATACCTTTCCAGAGGCAAAGGTGATTCTGACTTGGCGCTCAGCCGAAAGCTGGTGGAAGAGCTTTGAGAAAACCATTTTGCAGGGCATACTTTCTTATGTAGAAACTGAGGCTACGCCCAAAAATACCGAACTAATTGGGCCGAAAGTCTTCCACGACAAGCCAGATGATCGAGATCATTGCATAGCTGTGTATGAGGCTAACGTCGCGGCGGTTAAGAATAATATAGCAGAAGAACGCTTGCTGATTTACAAGTTGGGGGATGGTTGGGAACCTCTTTGCTCTCACCTCAACGTGCCGGTGCCCGACAGACCTTATCCAAACAGCAATAGCACCTGTAATTTTCAGGGTGAATTCCTTGAAACAACTCCAACCTAAGAATCAAACACCAGTCTATCTGGTACTATAGTATTAATATTGCCAGATAAACTAATTTAAAATCCTATTATCGCGACGAATTGTGACTTTTCCTGTTGCTCTTCAGGAAGATGGAGCCAGGGAATACGGTCGCCGATCCGATAAACCAATATCAACACTTGATACGAAAGCACTGTCGTTCCCCGTTGTTACTGAAAATAGAGCGAGTTTTCACAGTGTCAATATTCAGGATGACAGGAATTATGGTCAACTTGCCAAAACCGCAAACCATGCTGGCCTCCTCAGGTGAATTGTTTTAAAATAGCATAAAACCAGATGTTTTGTTGGCACATCAAATCTGAAGTTCGATAATGACTCTAGCACATCTCAACTTATACAACACCTTCTTGTTTAAAGTCCTTGTATAAATAACAATATTTGGATAGTTTCTTGAGTATATCTTTCGCATACAATAATAATAAAATGAATATCCAATTACAGCTACTACTCCCTCCACCACCTATCTCCTAATTATCCTTCTGTCATAGGGCATTTAAGAGATAACTTACTCTCATCATTAATGAAGAGGGTACAGCACGAGTGTGTTCAAACACATAGACGTATTTCTGTGCTGTAAAACTGGAGATAAGTAGCAAATGGATAGTAAAAGAAAGATCATTGCGCTGAATTGCGCTATTTATATTTTTATGCTTGGGGTTGGCCTAATCACGCCCCTGCTTCCCGGCAAGATTCTTAATTTGTCAGGTTCCACTATTCAAGTTGGATGGCTTGCATCGGCATTCGCTTGTTCGTACATACTCTTCCAAGTACCCATAGGATTTCTAGCCGATAAATTTGGCTATAAAATATTCATCGCATTTGGGTATTTCGTGTGCGGAGCGGCTGGTTTCCTCTACCTAAACGCTGATTCCTCAAATTCGATTCTTGGAGGTCGTCTAATTCAAGGTATTGGCGAAGCACCCTTATGGGCTCTGGCTCCAGCTTTACTGTCAATTTTGAAACCAGCATATAAAGCCCGTGTAATTGGTTGGTACAATGCTTCTTTGCATATTGGCTTAACATCTGGAAGTATTTTGGGGTTAGCTGTTCATGGATACTGGTCCGAATGTCAAATCTTCATGATATATACTTCACTCTGCTTTGTAGCCGGAATCTTGACTTTATTGATCGGCAGTGAGAGAAATAGCCATTCCGTTGCACCTGAAACACGCTCGGGTATTGACAATCGAGAGCTTTTTCTGCTTATCAAAGATCGAAGGATCATTTGTGTGTTATCAGGAATAGCTGTCTATGGTGTTGGCTACGGAATCTACATCACAATAATCCCATCATTTCTTCTTGACAGCGACCTGTTTGGCCAGAATTCGGTTGGCTGGCTATTCATAGGGTTTTATATTGGTATTTCTATTGCTCAGTTGGTCGGTGGATATATTGCCGATACAAGAGGGCGAGTTTTGCCAATGGTTACAGGCTTGATCTCATTCGGTTTAGGTTTGACACTTTTTCCTCATTTCACTATTCCATTTGCGATAAGCTTTCTTTGTGTAGCTAGCTTTGGTCTTGGCCTTTTTCTAATTGGTTCTATGGCTATCCTTAATGACCAGGTTGGGAATAAATCAAAAGGGCTTGTATCTGGAATTTTTTATTTGTTTTGGGGATGTGGTTATTTCACAGGCCCACTGATCTTGGGGTATGCTGGTGAGCAAGGGTTATATGTTCAAGGTTTTACTTCTGTAGGTGTGCTGGCTTGCGTTATTGGTATATTACTCCTGGTTTTTAATAAAAAAAATCACTAAAGAAGTATACTGATAAAGAGGCGTCTTTAGGCTGCCATATCAAATAGACAAACAACTGTTTTTTGCTTTATTTGATATGGCTGTTGTGATCTTACAGCCTCACGGGTTTGGTGATATATTGTGAGTAGGCAAGGTAAATGATGCAAATCAGCCATTTTTTAATCACGGAATGCGATGGACGGGTACCTTTTTCCATCCAATAGCGTGAAAAGGTGTCCATCATTAATCGTGCTTCAGCTCAGAGTCAACTCACTCAGCCGAAGAACTAAATTAATTGAGCTTCACCTTTTCCGAAGGACCAATCTGCTTCACTATTTTCCGTTAATATGATGACTATGTCCTCAGGGCTGTGCTGTGTTCGACAGTAGATTTCTTTTCCGATAGAGCGGTAAAGGGATTGCTTCACAAGCTGACTTCTTCCTGATTTGGCCGTGATCTGTATATAAATAATATTATCAGAATGTTGGATTCCAAAGTACTGGTCTGGATAGATGATATTACGAGGCTCTATTTCTTCGATCACCTGGAAAAGATCGTCCTCGGGGATGGCAAATTCGTTAATAAGTGATCTGTGTACAGCTTGACTTATCTGTTGTTTAAATTCAACCGTAGTACCTTTTTTAATATATATTCTGACAAAGGGCATTACTGTTCTCCATTGATTTCGAATTTAAGGTTTTCGAGCAGTTTCCTGTCTGATGTAATATGCGACTGTGGACAACCAAACAACATGATGAGTGGATCAGGTCCTGAGTTGACCAGCTGATGTGCTGTCAAAGCAGGAACTAGAAAAGTATCACCGGCTAAAACTTTGTGTTGTGTTGTTTGAGTATCCAGCTTGTTCTTTTTGACATCGGCCAGCCAAATCTCCCCTTTGCCTTCAATGACCTGATAAAGCTCATGACTCTCTCGATGGAAATGAGCCGCAAGATGGTATTGCGGAGGTACCTCAGTGACATAATAAGAGAATAATTCATCACCGAGCAAGTGGGCCAAGCTAATCCCAACTGCGGGGTCTGGTATAGCTGCAGATAAGGCTGTGAAAATGTTTTTTACTTCGATTGAGTTCATATAGGCCTCCATTTGTAGCTCTTGTAATTGTCGATAGAATTTACTATATAGCAACTTCATATATGAAACAAATGAATATATTAAATGATATTAAACGAAAATTTACATAAATACTCATGTTAAACTTGGATGAAGTCGCTACTTTTCGAGCAGTATCAGGCACTGGAAGCTTTACTGCTGCAGCTAATCGACTACATGTCACTCAATCAACTATAAGCCACCAAATTAAGAGGCTAGAAGAACGGATGGGGAGGCAGCTATTAATCCGGACTACGCGATCAGTGAAATTGACACCAGCTGGAGAGCGTTTTTTGACATATTGTTCAAAATTGCTTGAATTGGCCCAGGAGGCCGAACAAAGTATATCCTTAGAGCAAATTACGGGCGAAGTTCGAATAGGTGTTCCGGAGGAGTTTGCGTATGAACGACTAGCCGTCTTATTGAGTAGATTCAGGTTACACTACCCAAAAGTGCGTCTTTACGTTGAAATAGGACTTGGAGGAATTTTAACTGAGAAGCTAAAGTTTGGTGATCTTGATCTCGTGGTCCGGAAACAAGCTCCACCGTCTAGTGAGTGTATTCGAAGCGAACCGCTGGTCTGGGCAGGGCGAAATGATGTATTCGATGTTGACCTTTTACCACTCGCCTTCCTTCCTAGTCCCTGTTCATTTAGAAAGGTTGCAATTGCAGCAATTGAGAAGTCAAAGCGTGAGTTTGCTGTGATTATGACCAGTGCTAGCCTTGAGGCACTGCGGAAAACCGCAGAGATTGGTACTGTAATCACTGTTTTACCACAGTCCCTATGTCCACCTGAGTTAGTCTTGAAAGTAAAAGAGAATGAGCTGCCAAGTCTTCCTGAGATGGGGTACGAAATGAATATCAAATCACAGCCGGACAAATCAATAGAAATCGCAGCCGAAATAGTGCATGATCTCTTGGTCCAGGAGCACTGACGTCTCGGTTCGAAGACTTCAGGAAACGTAGTCCACCACTGGTCCACGAGAGCGAATCCGGACAAACTACTATGCGTATAAGATTAGCTGATTAGATAGTGCCTGTCCATAAATCGCATATTTCGGTAGGTAGTGCCACGCGTCATTTGCATAAATTACGCTGCCCCGTATGAAATCAAGGCGACATCGAGTTGTCTTGTGCTGATGCTTGCATTTTTCTTGATAAATGACTAGGAGAAGTGGTGAACCTCCTTCCACGAAATATTACGATAATTTCTAAGTGTTCAAAAAAAGACTTTGACCCGTCTATAGGTCAATGCCAACAACCTTATTGCACTTGGGTTGCCATTTTTATTGTCGCCCAGGCGAGCATTCCACCCGCACCTGTTTCCAGTCTTCTACGCCTATTATCTGATAAAGTTAAGCCTTGGGCCTGCGCAGCCAGTAAGCCCACTAGGATATATACAACGCCGCAGCTTAAGATGAATATAGCTGATAAGGTAAGTGCTTGGGTTGCACTGTTATTCTCTGGTGAAATGAACTGTGGGAGAATGGCCAGATAAATCATCAACCCCTTTGGGTTAAGAAAACTCGTCAAAAAGCCACGCCATATAGATGTGCTGCCTGTATCAGGAAGATCTAAGCCATCTTTTCGTTGATAGGCAGAATAGAAAAGTTGTATTGTTAAAAAAGTAAGATAACCAACTCCGAACCATTTAAGAGTATTGAAAAGAAAGGGTGATGCAGAAACTAAGGCAGCTATACCAAAAGCAGAGAGGATTGCATGGACTGCGTACCCAAGCAAAACACCAATCACAGCTCGAATTGCAGCCCTTTTCCCTTTGGTGATCCCCTGTGAAGCGGTAAAAAGAATGTCCGGGCCGGGGGTGCAGATTAATGGAAAAACTGTCAGAAAAAATAATAACGCTGTATTAAGATCCATTGAAAATACTCTTATAGTTTCGATATCACGGAATCTGAGTTTTATATCGCTCTTGAAGTTGATTACATATTTGATTTTGAAACTCGGGATCAGTTTGACCAGGCACATGCGATCCCATTACCAATGCGATGTCCGGATAGCGCTCCTCAATCACTTTTTGGTACTTTCTGATGAAATGGGCAGACTGCAGTCATGCAATAGCAGAGTGAATGTGGGTGGCCCCGTAGTACACAAGAGTTTCCACCTTTGGAAGTATTACCTCTGCTTCTAGAATGGTTGGACATCTATTGCAACTGTTTATCCCAACAAGGATTGTCTCTTCACCTTTGATACCTTTCAAATACGCCTAAATGCTTTATGCATCCGCCGACTGGACAGCCAAGCGCCATTTCTGTATTAGGACAAGTAAGTAAAAACCCACTTTGTTCTGAGTCATATGAGTTATTGTTTTGCAATATTACTCATGGTGTTTTCACTTGTAATCGTCCGATAATCACGTCATTCATATCTTGAATGTTTGAGATTGTAGGACACAGGAGTTCTTTAACTTCTGCTTGGAAAACACGTTTATCCTTTGGACTATGGGTACCGTGGATGATCGTCAACTCAGGGTAATGTTTCTGAATGATCTTTTCGTATTTTTTCAAAAATGGGCACAGAGCCGTCATGCAATAAGAGAAGTGCAGTGCATCAAGTCGGTAGTTCGTCAAGGAGTTTACTTTTTTTAAAATCTTCTCAGGTGCCGCAAGGGTTGGGCATCCTGAACAATTTATAATGCCTATCAGATCAAGCGTTTTTTCATCTTTGTATCTTTCAAATAGCGCTCTTCTTTTCCTCATATCTCCAAGGCATGGAGCAGATGCACAATTGGTGTCTTGAGTACAGTTTGAACATGTCAGGATGCCGATTCGTGCCATTTTCAATCGCCTTTATGGATTGTTAATGTATTGACTCACTCGATTATTGTATAGGGGCATGCTGGTGGATGCCTCACTGAAAACCTCTTTACTTTTCAGCCTATTACAATGCCTTTTTTGTCACTCTGTCTTGATCTCAACTTCTTATTGTTTATTAATCAAATTGGCACAATGCTTATGAGAAATTTGGGCTAAGCACTCCTAACCAGTGGCTGCCCCCACTGGTTCTAAATCAACATCCAGACAGAAACAGCCACCAGCATGGTTCCGAAAATATAGCCTTGGAGCCGCGCTGAGTCTTCAGACGCAAACTTTTTGATCAGCCAGGCACCACCAGCGGCCCAACTGATGGTGGCCCCTGTGGTCAATAAAGCAATGCCCAGCGATAGAGTCAGAACCTGAGACAGCTGCCCAGAATCAACATCCAAAAACTGTGAAAACATCACCACAGTTACAGCTACTACCTTCATGTTCAAAAGTTGCAGGACAACGCCGTCCATAAAATTTGGGATGTTGTCAGGCAGTTTTTTGACATTAGGTCTGGATGATTTGTAAAATTTGGTCGCGAGATAAATCAGATAAACCGAGCCCCCATATTGCAAATATTTGAAAACATCCGGGTACATTTCCAAAAAAGTACCGGCCCCAAAGCCTATGACCACTGCATGTAGCAGGACAATCAAGTTGATTCCGGAAATAAAGGGTAGAGATTTGAAAACCCCAAACCGTGCTCCCATGGATGCCATGGTGACATTAGCAGGTCCCGCTGAGAAAACTAAAGGAAACATCATTCCAATCCATAGCATAAATTTACTTTCAAGCATGATTGATCTCCTGTATGAATGGTGGCTCAACTTACTTGAAGGGCTCGTGTCAATTTATTTGAATAGTTTTTCCCTGATCAGATCAATATTTGAGGAATCAACACTAATTTCAACTTTTACAAGCCTTTGGTCCTGAGAGATCAATTTCTCTACCTTGTCATAAATGAAATTGGTTGCGAAAATGGTGTCACATTCTCTCACCAGTTTTTTTAATTCTTTAGAATTATCTGACCCTACTAAAATACGTTTTAGCTCACGGCCTCCAGAGAAATATGAACTGTTATAAAGTGTATTGGTGCTACGCTGATTCTCGCATACACATCCAATTTTTGTCCCCTCTGGTAGCTGATTTAATGTGTTAATTACACGAACGTCTACTTGCAGCAGCACAGCGACAATCTCAACATCATCTATAGCAACAGCGTTTTGAAACTCCTCGAGATGGTTAAACCCACAGACAATAAGGTCCTTTTCTTTGATAATTCTTATAGCTCCTGCTGGATCATCCTCAATTTCTTGTATTGAAATGCCGGTAGTCTGGACACCGCAGTCTTCTGAAATTCTATTAGAGAGATAATTGATGACACCGTCATTACAGTCGACAACAAGCACCCGTTTATCCAATATCTCTGTCGAAAATGTTGAGAAGCGACTGAGAAAATATTCCATTATTTCAACTTGTGAAAATCCAAGCTGCATGCATTGTTTTATGGAATCATTAAATACCAGGTCTAATTGCTTTTTTGATTTCAGGACTAGACCTTGCTTGACATAGGTACCTGAGCCAATAACGATTTCCAGTATGCCTTCAGACTCAAGTTCCTTATATGCATGTGTAACTGTATTCCGGTTTACTTGAATGAGATTGGATAAATCTCTTGCTGATAATAAGGCTTGCCCCGGCAACAGACTCTGATTCTCAATGAGAAAAAGAACCTGTTTTTTTATCTGCTCTCTAAGGCTTATATGACTTTTTGTCTGTACATGTATCTTCATAGTGTCATATTTATATATGACACTATGAAGATAGTCAACCATTTTTCAATAAATCTAAGGTGGAGTTGTTTTCTTTAATGACAGTAAATCTACATTAGGTAGGTTTTTTTAGGGCAGTTAAACGGTTTTCAATGTATTTTTTAACTGAAACTGTTATCAAATCCTAACAACATTTTCAGAATCGGTAATTTGACCTTATCCATGAAAACCTCAAGCTTGGTCGCTAAGTGGGGCATAGTTAAGCTGAGTGGATAACCTTCTTCCCTAAGTCTGCGGTTACCACAGGAAATTTCTTATATTCTTGATATGATATCCAGTATTGACAGTATATATAAGTTTTATGTCCTAGACATTATATCTTTTGTATTCGAGCCTACTCAGTTCGGAGCAATCTTGTTGCACAGAAATAACAATTTACTCATTACAAATCAGCTTCGCAAAGTAAGTACCCATTCCCACAGGCAGGTGTCTCAAACTGTAGGGTCGCATGATTGATATTGAAAGTTTGCGGGAGTACATGGCAAATTTGTCGACCAAGGTCTTCAGTACGGCTTGTCAGAATGTCATCCACGACAATATGACAGGAAAAGACAACAGGTGAGGAGTTGATATTCCAGACTTGCAGATAATGAACCCCATTCACTAAGTCGAAAACAATGGTTTTCTCTTTGATTTCATTCAGTTAAAATTCACGGAGGAGTTGTGTTCATCAGTATTCTAGTTGTTTTTCGAAGCAGTTTCCAACAGTTTTTCAATATATAAGCGGTGATAACAAAGGATAGAGCTGGCTCTAGCCAATACCATGGCTTATAAAGTAGCACTATTCCGCTGGCTAAAACCATAACAGAGGTTACAGTCATAGTGTGAATTTGCATATTTGCTTAAATGGTGAACATTGCCAAAGCTAGCCTCTGCCACCGTGATCTTGTGTGACCCTGTAACCTTTCATGGACAAGCTCTGATTTTACATTGTTTGTTGTTGGGTTTTGCGAATTGTCCATTTTTTCAGATACATGAAACATCTTTTGTTTGTAATTATTAGTTTAGCAGCAACTTTAACGGGCTAACATTAACCGTATAACTCGCATAGAAGAAAGTTCACATCAAAATTCTCCTACATTGAGGATTGGTGGTGTGGAAGGTGGCTTCAATTAAAAGAGGTATGGGAAGGAAGGCTCCTCGACATATTCTAAAGAGTCTAAAGAAATTAAAGGAACCTCAACTCCTGAGTTCTTCTTCATAGAGAGCATGCCTTTTACTCTAATCCATTTATCATTTTCGATGACCACGTTTTCGGAATGTTCAATAAATACAAAAATAGGCATGGCATCAGCGGCGCAGCATGTCACGAGATATCTGTAGCACATAACAATACCCTCCGGCAAACGATCATCAGCGAAGGTCTGACATACTGCTTTGACCTTTTTCCCGAGATATTTTTCATTGTTAAAATTTAGCTGAGTGAGAGATGTTTCGCTTGAATCTTCCTGATTTTTTAGTTCAGAAACAACCCGTTCACTCTGACGAAATCCTTCTGCTGTGGATATACTTCTTTTTCTAAATGTATCAGTGTCAAATCGTGCATCTTTGAATTGGAAAAAAAAGAAAAGAGGAATCAGCAGAATGATAAGAGATGGGAATTGCCAGAAAAACGTGTCTTCTTGTCTGTTGCCAGTGGCTCTTCCGCAATTCACAGCGATAAACACAATAAAAATCAAAGCAGCACAGATTACGAGCCACCAAAGATTAGGATTGAGCAGGTAGGCAAGATGCTTCTGACCGATAGTCATAAGCAGGGTGAAAAAAACTGCCCACACCCCTAGAATTAAGATTTTAAATATTTTGACGGTCATGATAATGATCTACATAAAAACAGGAAGAAATATTTCCAAAGCCATCATAGCTAGAAATACAGTAATTATAATTGTAAGGCTGAGAACAATAATAACCTTTTTGCGAAAGACACTCAGATACATGAGCAAGAGTTTGATATCAAACATGGGGCCAAGTACCATAAATGCCATTTGAGCACTATCTGGCAATATCCCACGAAAACTTGCTGATATAAATGCGTCTGCCTCGCTACAGAGATTTAAGACAACCGCCATCAACATCATGATCAGGATGGCAATCCATGGGCTCTCTGTGAGAGTCGTGAAAGAGTCTAGGGATACTGAACTACGCATGGTTGCAGCAATAAACCCACCGATAATCAGATAACGACCAACAGCAAAAAAGTCGTCACTTGCATGTTCCATGGCGTGACGCAACCTCGTCATTAAATGGTTTTTGCGGTCGCTGTCATGATCATGACCGCAACCGCAGAGTACCTGGCTGGATTCAATCAGACTCTGGTGGATGCCATTTTTATGATTAAAAAACAGGCCAAGTAACATGCCAACTGTTACAGCAATTACATATCCACTGCCCAGTCGGATCAAAACAACAACCCAATTATATGAGTAGGCAATTGCCGTAGACCAAGCCACAATCACGTTAACAATAGGACCCGCGAGCAAAAAAGTGATCGCGACCGAAAAAGGTACTCCCTTTGCCAGTAATCGTCTGACTACAGGGACTATAGCACATTCACAAACTGGAAAAAGTAAGCCAAGGCCACCGGCTAGAAAAATTGCCCTTTTCGGTTTTTGTCTGAAAAGTTTGTCAATCAGTGAAACAGGAACAAAAACTTCAATTAAGCCTCCAGCAAGTGAACCAATGAGCATGAAAGGCAAGGCTTCAACGATAACTGCGAGAAAGTTAATCGAAATATTGTCAACCAGACTTTTCCAGGCAGGAGTCTGTCCCAGAAGTAACAAAAAACAGATATAAGTAAGAAATACTATCTCTAGTCCCCAGCCAAGTTCCTGTGACAATTTAGGAATTTTCCGGTCTGGTTTATGTTGATATATTGGGAGATCAGGCAGAATGGATTTCATAATTACAAGTGACGTATCTTTTTTAAACTTTTAGAATCAAAGGGTACCGAGCTGAAAATGCAGAACTCTATTACAGTTAAAACTGTCAAGCAAACGAAAAATAATTTGACCCTTGCGGCAATAAGTATTACTTAGTAATACATATTTTAATAAATGGAAAGCAAATGAGAAAAAAAGAACGGGTGATCACTTTTAAAGTAGATGGGAAATTAGCCGAAGATCTCGATAAAATTCCGAATAAATCAGATTTCATCAGAAAGGCTATTGAGACAGCTCTGGTTGGGAAGTGTCCGTTATGTAATGGAATGGGCGTATTGACTCGTGAACAGCAGAAGCACATGCAGCATTTTCTTACTTTGCATTCTCTGGAAACGTGCGAGAAATGCGATGCTGTACATTTTGTTTGTCAAACAGATACCTGTGGGGACTTACATTAAGTCATAATTTAAAGAGTCAGGAGAAATATGGAAACAACACGATTAGTTACTATGTTGAAGAGTTCTGCACTTTTGCTTACATTCGTCGGCGTAATTTTCCTCGGTGCACAAAAGGCTCAGGCTGATGTTGAAGTTTTTGTCTCCATTCCGCCACAAAAATGGCTTACTGATAAGATAGGAGGGCAACATCTTAAGACGGGGGTTCTTATTTCTAAAGGACAAGATCCGCATACTTTTAATCCAACTCCGAAACAGGTGGAGGCGCTTGGTCGCTCTAAGCTCTATTTTACCGTTGGCCTTGAGTTTGAAAAACAGATCGTTGCTAAAATCAGCCAAAGCTCTTTAAAGCTACAGGTTGTTAGCTGTATCGTAGGTGTTGAAAGAATAGTTATGGCAGAACATCATCACCATGAAGATGAATCAGTACATCATGATGGTGATGAAAAGGATGAGCACCATGAAGAAGGACCTGGTGATGATCATGCCGAATTTGATCCCCATGTTTGGCTATCGCCCGTTAACCTGAAAATAATGGCTGCAGAAATTGCCAAAGCCATAGTTGCAGTAGATCCAGAAAATAAGATAGACTACACCGCAAATCTCGATCAATTGACCAAGGAATTAGATGCGCTTGATCAAAAAATCACCACTCAGTTAAAACCGTATACTGGAGAAACATTTTTTGTATTTCATCCTTCCTTTGGTTATTTTGCCAAGAGCTATGGCCTGACTCAGGAGGCTGTAGAAGTTGAAGGGAAACTCCCCACTCCAAAACAACTTTCCCACCTCATTGATGAGGCAAAATCTGATGGGGTGAAGGTAATTTTTGTACAGCCACAGTTCGATTCCAGCAGTGCGAAGGTGATTGCCAAAGCCATTGATGGTGAAGTCGTCCCATTGGACTCATTGGCAGAAGATGTTAAAGGAAATCTTGAGATCATTGCTAATAAAATATCAACCGCCATGGCCAAATAACGATAGGAGTTTTATGACCGAAAAGACTTCTGCTATAGAGCTTCAAAGGGTTTCGTTCTGTTATGGTGATCGACAGATTCTAAATGAAGTCAATCTGGCAATTAAACCCTACGATTCTGTATGCATCGTCGGGCCAAATGGCGGAGGGAAAACAACCTTAATTAAGTTGATTATTGGTCTTCTTTCACCTGAAGCTGGCTTAATTAAAATTTTTGGGAAACGTCCGGATGAGGCACATCAGCATATTGGTTATGTTCCTCAATTTTCACAGTATGACAGACAATTTCCGATTTCAGTACAGGAGGTTGTCTGTATGGGACGAATGGGCAAATCACTTACTGGACGTTATTGCAAAGAGGATAAGGAAAAGACCCTGGAAGCTTTGAGTGAAGTTGGTCTGGCTGATCTGGCTGAGCGCTCTTTTTCTGCGCTTTCTGGTGGGCAGCGGCAACGGGTGCTGATTGCCCGAGCGCTGGCATGCGGTGGGGAAATCCTCATATTGGACGAACCTACCGCCAACATAGATAGAGAGTCGGAGACGCAATTTTTTGATTTACTCAGAGAACTCAATAAGCGAATGACCATATTGATGGTTACCCATGACGTTGGCTTTGCATCATCCTTTTTCACTCGAATTGCCTGTGTGAACAGAGAAGTGATCATTCATCCAACAAGTGAACTGACCGGTAATTTAATTCGGGACATGTACGGCGGCGATCTGCAAATGATCCGTCATGATCACAGCTGCAGCAATAAAGGCCATCGACATGTTTGAGGTATTTACTGCGTTCAGCGACCCCAACCTGCCGTTCTTTCGCTATGCAGTGATCGCCGGTTTACTCGCCTCTATTCCTTTTGGTATTATCGGTACCTATGTAGTGGTACGCCGAATCAGCTATATTGCCGGGGCTATCTCTCATTGCATGCTTGGCGGGGTGGGAATGGGCCTTTATCTTCAGAAAGCAGTGGGGATCTCCTGGTTTGGCCCTCTACAGGGAGCCATTCTTGTGGCCCTGTTATCTGCTGTGGTCTTGGCATTGGTGAGTTTTTTTGCGAAACAACGAGAAGATAGTGTCATAGGCGCTTTGTGGTCTGCTGGTATGGCAATTGGTCTGCTTTTTATCGCCAAAACGCCTGGCTACACTGATCCTATGAGTTATCTCTTTGGCAATATCTTGCTTATTACTCGAAATGATATCTTTTTTGTTCTTGTCTTAGACGTGGTTGTTGTCGGTATTGTTGGAGTCTTTTACAATCAATTCTTGGCAATCTGCTTTGATAATGAATTCGCGGGATTACGCGGAGTTCGTACCCGCTGGCTTTATCTGTTACTACTCTGTCTTACTGCTTTGACTATTGTTTTACTCGTCCGAATTGTTGGTATCGTCATGGTGATTGCGCTTCTGACCCTGCCAGCCGCGATAGCTGGAAATTTCGCCACAAGTATCAGAAAAATGATGTTGTTTGCCATATTGTTCTGCGCATTTTTTATCCTGGTTGGCCTTAGTGTCAGCTATCAGATGGATTTACCCAGCGGTCCAGTAATAATTACTATCGCTGCAGTAGTATATCTGACCGTGTCCATTGGTCTGCGGAAGTCGTTCAGATAAATTAAAAACTGTTAAATCGAAATTTTGTTGCCAAAAATTTGCCAGAGCATGGCTGCATATCTTTTAAATTAAATTTGTTCTTGTGATGGTATAATTGCATATTCTTTGGAATTCATCAGAAATGGAGTAACTGCAAAGTAGAGCTTACCAAAGAGAAGGTAATTTTAGAAACTTGTCATTGAAGGGTTAACATCGTCCAGGTCGAAGGTAATCAGCCTTGTCACTTGCTCCAACGAAAGGTGCTTCCTTGAACAAACTCTTTATACCGCTCTGTATTGATTAGTTGCATGCACTTGTGTA
>JAWSVG010000033.1:0-41065 GCA_033852035.1 Desulfocapsaceae bacterium
ACTTCAATTAAGGATGAACTCACCCAGCATATTGCAAAAGTTTTACTGCTCCATGATGAAGATGTAAACGCCGGCAAAGGCACGGTCTTTCTTCCTGGTGCACTTGCAAGAAAATACCCTCACGCTCAGACGGCCAAAGCCTGGCAGTGGCTTTTTCCTTCAGGTAAGCTTTCGGTAGACCCTCGAACCGACATTGTGCGATGCCACCATATATCTGCCAGCGCTGTACGCCGAACAATGAAAACATACTTGAAAAAATGTGAAATCTATAAACATGCCAGCGTGCACACATTGCGTTATCCAAACCTTAATAAAATCCAAACCTTTCATGGAAGTTATTGATATTTAAATATTTTGATACAAAAAAGTTTGGATTTTTTTCTTTAATTTTTCATTGACTTAACACCACAGAATTCTGCCAGTCCACCTTTTGCTTTTTTCCATTTCTTTGATACATTTTTGTCCTTTCTCATCTTCAAGTGTTGCAAGGGCTTGTAATTCCTGTTCTATGCCTGCGTCTTCCATCCGGGTATCTGCCATGAACATAAAACTGCTCAATGGCTCCGATTATGGTGCGTTTATTGCGAAGAAAATCAGGGGGATGTGACGTTTTGGTGTACTCCAGATATACGACTGTATAGCATAACCATTCCTTTGAATCCACAGCCGCTATAATTTTTATTATCTCCCGTTTGAACCTGTCAACGGATGTTTTTGAGTAATCATTGGTTTCCATGTAGGAAATCAATTGGGGATAATTTTCCCGTAGGTTTTGTAAATTCATTTGTATGACCTCCTTTTCATTTGATAAGAAGATCATATGTCATGAGAAAAAAATCAAAACCTTTTACTACCAAAAACCTTAAATATCAGGCATCTTTGAAAAAGGTTTGGATTTTATTTAGGTTTGGATAACTCAGGAAATCCAAACGTTTGGATTTCTTTCGCCACTCGTTTGCAACCCATTTATTACTCAATGGTGTCGACCTGCGGCAGATTCAAGAATACCTTGGGCACTCAAAAGTTGAAACTACCATGATATACACCCATGTGGTTAAAGATATGCGAAATCCTGTCGCAAGCCCTTTGGACCTGCTGAACCCGACCCTGTAAACTGTTAATAGTAACCCCCCTGATTAATTTCACGACAACAGAAACATTGCAATGGTTCTACAGATGACCTATCTTATCCACATGGATGCGGGAGCTCGACTTGGCGGGCTGAGAGGGGTCACAATACAGACCCGACCGCTTAACCTGATCCGGATAATGCCGGCGGAGGGAAATGTATTGTTATTACCGTCTCCGATCTGGAGGCGGTTTTTTATTCTGTGCGCTTCCCGAAAATAACATTTCTTCATTTTATTTTGAGGTATTCATGAAAAGGTTACTCGTAGTTGCAGCCAGTTCACTGTTATTGATGATGTCAATGATAACCACAGTTCATGCTGAAAAAACCATTACGGTCATGACCCACGACAGCTTCAATGTCAGTAAAGAGGTCGTTGCAAATTTTGAGAAAGAAAGCGGCATCACTCTCCGCTTTTTAAAATCAGGGGACGCCGGTGCTGCACTTATTCAGGCGATTCTTTCCAAAGGCAACCCTCTTGCAGATCTGTTCTTTGGTGTTGACAACACGTTCCTGTCTCGAGCACTAGATGCTGATATCTTCGAGCCTTACGCTTCCCCTCTTCTTGCTGACATCCCCGCACACCTTCAACTCGACAAAGAGAACAGACTGCTCCCTGTGGACTATGGTGACGTCTGTCTCAATATTGACAAAGAGTGGTTTGCAAAAAACAAACGAACACCTCCCACCGATATCGCCGACCTGATAAAACCTGAATACAAGGCATTAACCGTGGTCGAAAACCCAGCCACCTCATCTCCCGGCATGGCCTTTCTGCTTGCGACTATCGGCAGATTTGGAGAAGATGGCTATCTTGATTTCTGGAAGGGTCTGCGGGAGAATAAGGTGATTGTTGCAAATGGTTGGGAGGACGCCTACTACGGCCACTTCACCTCGGCCTCAAAGGGTGACCGCCCTATCGTGGTCAGCTATGCATCAAGCCCGCCTGCGGTTGTCTACTATTCAGAGAAGAAACTGACAGAGGCACCAACCAAAGCTGTAGTTACTGCACATTCCGCATTTCGGCAAATTGAGTTTGTCGGCATCTTGAAGGGCACTAAAGAGCCAGAACATGCAAGAAAGGTCGTTGATTTTATGTTGAGCGTACCTTTCCAGGAAGACATCCCCTTGCAGATGTTTGTCTTCCCCGCCAATTCGAATGCTACACTTCCCGAGGTCTTTGTTAAGTACGCGGTATTGGCCGATCAACCCGCAGTGGTCAGCCCAGAAGCAATTGAGAACAACCGTGAAGCCTGGATTGAGGCATGGACAAACACTGTTCTTCGCTAAAACGGCATTAGAACACACGGGGGGGACAGCAAATGAAGCAGAAAAATATTCTGTTGAGATGGTCACTGTTCTCCCTTCCTCTTCTCTTCCTGGTGCTTTTCTATTTTTACCCCCTTATTAAAATATTCCTGCTCAGTTTCTTCCAAGGGGACGACTGGCCACCGGAAAAACTCAGCAGACTGATCAGCAGTCCTGTCTACGGAAAAATCCTCTGGTTCACCACCTGGCAGGCGGCCGTTTCAACACTGCTGACCCTGGTTTTTGCCTTACCAGGAGCCTATATCTTTGCCAGATATAATTTTTTCGGCAAAAGCCTGTTTCAGGCCCTGACAATGGTTCCCTTTGTGCTGCCTACGGTAGTCACGGCGGCGGCATTCCGTTCATTGCTTGGCCCCAATGGTCTTATCAACACTTGGGCCATGACAACTTGTAATCTCTCCCTGCCGCCTATCCAAATTGACCAGACAGTATTCTTCTTTCTGCTCGCTCATATCTTCTATAACTATACACTGGTTCTGCGCATAGTCGGCAGTTTCTGGGCCGCCCTCGACCCGAATCTGCACTCAGCGTCCCAGATGCTTGGCGCTTCCCCCTGGCAGACTTTTCGCAAGATCACCCTCCCATTACTCATGCCCGCTGTTAGTTCGGCCGCACTCCTGGTATTCATTTTCTGTTTTACCAGCTTTGGCGTGGTTCTCATCCTCGGTGGACCTAGCTACTCAACAATTGAAGTAGAGATCTATCGCCAGTCCGTACAGCTTTTCAATCTGCCCATGGCAGCTGCGCTCTCCCTTATCCAGATTGTGGTTAATTTTCTCCTTATGTGGATCCACGCCAGATTGGTGGCTCACTCCAGGATCAGTTTCTATGCGGACACACCCACCACAATGCCTATACAGGCAAAAACAAAGGGACAACGTTTTTTTGTTCGGGCGAATCTGTTCTTCATGCTGATATTACTGATTACTCCCCTCCTTGCACTGCTGCTACGTTCGGTCACCGGCGAAGATGGCCTGACTCTTGCTTATTACAGAGCACTGTTCACCACGGAAAGTCATTCTATTTTCTTTGTTGAACCTCTGGCCGCTATAGGCAACAGCGTCGGCTTTGCCCTTTCTGCCATGACCATTGCTGTCACCTTAGGACTTTTGGCCTCAAGCTTTATTGCTTCAGAGCCTGGAGGAAAATCCTCCCTCTGGGATGCGATCATCATGCTGCCTCTTGCGACCTCCGCAGTCACCCTGGGGTTTGGTTATATAATCAGTCTCAACACACCTCCTCTGAACCTGCGTGACTCAATTGCACTCGTCCCCATTGCCCATGCACTGGTTGCTTTTCCATTCGTTGTTCGCTGCATCCTACCAAGCCTCAGGCAAATCCCCGAAAGTCTCAAAGAAGCGGCAAGCCTCCTTGGTGCCTCACCGTTCAAAGTGTGGCATAGAGTAGAACTTCCAATTATCAGAAGAGCAATCCTTGTGGGTGGAGTATTTGCTTTTTCAATAAGTATGGGAGAATTTGGTGCTTCAGCCTTTGTTACCCGCCCGCACACCGCTACCATGCCCGTTGCTATTTTCCGCTTTCTTGGGCAACCCGGCGAGATGAATTATGGACAGGCTATGGCAATGAGTTCTATTCTGATGATGGTTACCTGTTCTGTATTCTGGCTCATCGGCAAACGAGACAACTGACATGAGGCTACACTGGAAAATCCAATTTTCCAAAGTACCCATTAACGAAATTATTTTATTCCGGGAAGACATGACACAATCCGACAAGACCATACTTGAGGTTCAGCACCTCTCTAATCAGTACGACGATCAACCTCTCTTACAGAATGTCAGTTTCTCATTGATGCAAGGCGAAATCCTCTGTCTCCTTGGCCCATCAGGATCAGGCAAAACAACCCTTTTGAGAATAATCGCCGGACTTGAAACAGACATCTCAGGTTCCATCACGTTTCGTGGACAAGATATCTGTAAGATCCCCCCACACAAACGGAAATTCGGCATGATGTTCCAGGAGTACGCACTTTTTCCCCACAGAACTGTATGGCAGAACGTTGCCTTCGGCCTGGAGATGCAGAAGACAGGAAAGGAGAATCAGGACAGGAAAATCAGGGCGATGCTTGAACTGGTTAGGCTATCAGGCTTTGAGCACAGGAAGATTGACGAACTTTCCGGTGGTGAACGTCAGCGCGTAGCCCTTGCCCGGAGCCTTGCTCCGGAACCCCAGCTTCTTCTATTAGACGAACCTCTTGGCTCACTTGACAGGACCCTACGGGACAGACTTACCAGAGAAATTCGAACAATATTAAAAACCCTGAACGTCACCGCCGTCTTCGTCACCCATGACCAGGCCGAGGCTTTTAGTGTAGCTGACAAAATAGCTGTGCTGCACACCGGCTGCCTTCAACAGTTTAGTACACCTGAAAAGATTTACAGAACTCCTGCAAACAAGGTCGTTGCCAGGTTTCTTGGCTTCCGTAACTTCATCCAGGGGGAACTGGACGACAGGAACATCTTCCGCTCATCACTGGGCAAGTTTGAACTGGTCAGCCAGAGCAAAACTAACCAGGGGCCCTGCACCCTCCTATTGCGACCGGATGGTGCACGACTCTCGACAAGTCATGATGATTCTGCTTTTACTCACAAGATGAGCGGCACTGTAGAAAGCAGACAATTTCAGGGGAGCAGCTACAACATGGTAATCAGAACAGCTGAGTACTCTCTTGCCTTTGACCTTCCGTTAGATCCGCATCCTCCAGTAGAAGGGGACAGAATCGAACTGGCCCTGCTCCCATCAGCACTGGTTCTCATGCCCTAGGCGGTTGTCCGAGAATGGCCTTTCTCACCAACATTCGTTTATTACGAACTCAACTGAATAATTTCATACTATAGCCACGGTAAATGGGAATTAAATCGAACCTTGTCTATTGCCCACCCTCCCTGTATATTCAACTGGGTCATTCCATCCCGAAATTTTTATGAACACTGTGACCTATGGACATTGCACTCATCACAATTTTCTGCACCTCATTTGTTTTGGCCCTGTCAGGCGCCGTTATGCCCGGCCCCCTTTTAACGGTTACAATCAGTGAGAGTTCAAAGCGAGGTGGAGTAACCGGCCCCCTCGTGATCTTCGGTCATGGCCTTCTTGAGCTTGTCCTTATCGCCGGGCTCCTCTCAGGCCTTGCCCCCTTCCTGGTGAGAGACGATGTTTTCATCTTCATTTCACTGATAGGCAGCACTGTTCTTTTATGGATGGGAATCGGTATGCTTCGCTCACTCTCTGGTCTTCGTCTGGAATACGACCCACCTTCAGGGAAGACCAAAAACCTCATAATGGTCGGAATAGTTCTGAGTGTAATCAATCCTTATTGGCTTATATGGTGGGCCTCTATCGGCCTTGGTTACATAATGCATTCATTCAAATTCGGACTACTCGGCATTGCTGCATTTTTCACAGGACATATACTTGCAGATCTCGCCTGGTACTCCATGGTATCTTTTGGCGTTGCCAGAGGCCGTCACCTTTTAAGCAACAGAGTGTACCGAAAACTGATTGGAGGTTGTGCCAGCTTTCTTATTCTATTTTCCTGCTGGTTTTTCTATAACGGCATTCAAAAGATAGTAACCTTAAAATTTTCTATATGACAGACGACATCAAACCACGGTCCTCAAAGTATACCTGCAATGAACACCGGGAGGAAATGATCCTGCTGGGCATGCGTCAGCAGCTGCAACGCAACGATCTCACAGAGGAGCAAAGGGCAAAACTGAAAGAAGAGATCGTACAACTTGAGAAAAAAATGGGCTTCTAGCTAAGAGGTTGTCCGAGAATAGGCTTTTCGCCGCAGATCTAGACATGTTTGGAAAAAAATCACAGCCATATACTTAATATTGCGAGCATTATTTTTTTGACATAACGACAATATGTGGTAAAAGGGCATTCTCGGACAACCTCCTAGGATAGACCTGAGAAAGACAAGCAGTATGCGGAAATTTATTACTAAAAACTGGTTTATGGTTGGCCTGGTGCTCATTACACTGCTCACTGTGGCCAACCCCATCGGACTACTTATACCGCCGGGTCTCTGGCTTAAAGCGCATTATGGCCCGGATATTCTCATTGTTCTGGTATTCTTCTTTTCCGGCCTGGCTCTTAACACCGGACAAGTCAGGAAGGGTTTTGCCGATTATAAAGGGACAATTCTCGCCCTTATCCTCACCTTTGCAGTCGCCCCCTTAGTGGCACTGGCAATTTCAATACTGCCAATTGAAACAGGTGTCATCCTTGGCCTCCTCCTCGTTTCGGCAATGCCCTCAACCCTCAGCAGTGGCGTTGTCATGACCGGAGCAGCAGGCGGTAACCTGGCCCATGCCCTTCTTATAACCATTATCGGCAACTCTCTGGCAGTGGTCACTATTCCCGTTACCCTCGGCTTGTTATTTAGTTTGACTGGTGAAAGTCGCATCATCGAAATCAACCAGATTCCGATGATGATTACAATAGCCACCCGTGTGCTTCTTCCTTTGCTTACAGGGTTGATTGTGCGCAACATCACCGGTAGCAAAGTCCAGGCTTTTCTCCCCTACACCGGAGCATGCAATCAGACAAGTATCCTGGTAATGGTCTGGATGGCTCTGTGCGGCGGGAGACCGGCCATCCTCGAAGGGCTTGACTCAATCCATGTTGTGGTTGCGATCGCTTTCTTTTACCATCTGATACTGATTGTGGCGGGTCTTGTCACTACACGTTTTTTTGCTATTGGTAAGGGGAGGAGAGAAAGTGTTGTGCTGATGGGTGGTCAAAAGACCCTGCCACTCTCGGTAATTCTTCAAGTCTCTCTTTTTCCTGATTATGGTATTGCACTGGTTGTCTGTGTTCTGCACCACATTATCCACCTTATCATGGATGCCTTCCTTATCCGTTACCTCAAAGAGATGGAGTAACTCCTCAAATGATCGCTCTTATTTTTGCCAGCGGAACTCTGAAGAAAAACACTCAGCTCGACTTGCTGCTTGAGCAGGCAGGTCTACTCATTGCTGCGGACGGTGGTGCAAATCACTGCAGCGACCTTGGCATCACCCCCGAAATTCTGGTTGGAGACCTTGACTCAATCGATATGGCAGTCCTTGCCAGCTACGAACGTGGAAATGTTGAAATACACAGATATCCTGTAAATAAAAATGCAACAGACCTTGAGCTCGCGCTCGACCTGGCCATCTCCAGAGGCGCATCAACTGTCTGGATGCTGGGAGCACTCGGAGGCCGGTGGGACATGAGCCTTTCAAACATCATGCTGGGTGCCAGTGAAAAATATGCGAACAGCGACATCAGACTACTGGGAGACGACTTCGTAATGCATATTTTGCGTCCTCAACAAATCTATGCTTTAAAAGGCAAGGCCGGCCAGACGGTATCCTTGCTTCCTTTAGTTGGCGATGTGGAGGAGGTGAACTTGACAGGTTTCAAATACCCGTTGATAGACCAAACCATTCGATTTGGCACCAGTCTCGGCTTGAGTAATGTACATACAGGGGATAATTCGACGGTACGGTTCACAAAAGGGACGCTTCTCTGTGTCCAACTTCTCTCAGACCCTGCCTAAGTTGGTAGTGTGAGGAGTCTCAAACTGATAAGGAAAAGTTATTTCAATGTTCGCCGTGGGAAAATATTCTTCCAGTATAAGCGTTGACACTATTGGCCGGCACCTAATATTCAGCCTTGCTGGCCATCTCTACCCTCAACTACCTGTGGCTTCGACGGGGTTGACCGGAGGTAGCAAAAGAGATACCCACCACACCTACAGGAAGATCAATCGTCTTAGCAAACTCGAGGTTAGATCGGCGATCTACATCCATTCGATATCCAGATGAGTAAACCACAACCTGCTTCAGAACAATTCCTGCCACATCCAAAAATAATACCCGAACATCCAGAGAATCCATGCGATTGGTGTAATTGGCATACCCTGACATTACAATTTTATTCCGGGCAAGACTGTAACTGTAGTCAACCGTTAAAGGATCATCTTTAAAATTGCCGTTAACCTGCTGGTTATACACCAGTGTAATCCGTTTCTCATCGGGGATTGTGAGCCCGACAACGGCACAGCCGGAGAAAAAGACAAGAACCACAGTACAGAGTACCATGGATTGAGCTAACGATAACAAACTGCGCATTTTCATACATTCCTCTCAAATACTATTTTTTACGAAAACATGGAGGTAATAGTCTCATGTAAATGGCAACAATCCTTCAAAACAACAGTCCCTTCTGGAAAAGGCACTTCCCCCTGAATACCAATAAAATGTAAACCTGTTTCGTGAGCCGCATTGTAGTCGGTAAGCGCATCGCCGATAAAGACGCACCTTTCTGCTGACAATTGATACCCAGACAAAATATCTCGGATATGGTTCGGTTTTCTTACGGGGGATCCAAGAATTTCTGAAAAATGATATGAAATCTCTCTTCGCGCCAGAATCATTTTCAGTTCACCCTCAGGCGTGCCGGATATCACAAAGCAGGGCACTCCGTCTGGTTTGGCTTCTAAAAACTCTTTCGCGCCCGGTATCCACTCTACGCCAATGACTTTTTCAAACACCAGCTCAGAATAGCGGGTAGCCCATTGCTCGACTTCTGCCGTCTCCAGCTGTTTACCTATAATATTGCGGTGAGCATAATCAATTTTGTCGACCCTGCTAATACCGCCGTGCTGCTGGTGATAGGCCACGACCTGATCTACAATCTCATCATCGAATCCAGCAAACAAAGAGTAAAAAGCCTGGGTTTTTGTCAATGTAGAATCGATGACAACGCCATCAAAGTCAAAAAATATGGCCTGTAACGCAGGTTTAGCTAAAACATCCATTGTCTTCTCCGGTACGTGTATAATTGAGCCCTCAAATTCATGGTATAGAATAAAGCATATATACTCTTTTTGTTACCCTTAAAATATGTTAGCTACCTTTTGTAATCAGCATGCTTTAACACCGGTAAACGGTAAGTCAGTATCTTGTGAGTACTTATAATCATATGCTATAAAATTAAGTCCGAATTTTCTCGGAGTCTGCGCTTACCTGTTTTTTATCACAGCTTTTACGGAGTAAGGTACTAAATTGCCTACTGTAAACAATCCCAGATAATCAAAAAATTACAAGGTTACCCCATGCCAGATACAAAGCCACGCCCGGGAGACAAAGATTGGTGCGTCTCTTCATCAAAGACACTTTTCTCCACGCCAGTAGCAAACCTTGTCAGCAGCAGAGTACAATGCGATCGAACCGGCAAGGAGAATGATTTCTACAGGTTTGAATTCTCACCATGGGTCAATATTGTAGCCTGTACTGCCCAAAAAGAGCTTATTCTCATTAGGCAATATCGCTTTGGTACCGGACAGATTGAGCTGGAAATCCCAGGAGGTGCCGTTAATTTTGGAGAACCTCCTCTGGATGCCGGCCTGCGTGAACTGCTTGAAGAAACCGGTTATGCGGGTGAGAATGCCAGGATTATCGGCAAGGTGTGTCCGAACCCTGCGATCCAGGACAATCTTTGTTATACGGTCTTCGTTGAAAATGCAAGAAAAGTTGCTGACCCGAGTATGGACGACATGGAAGACATTAAGGTGTTGCACATACCTGAGGAAGAGGTGTTTACAATGGTCACAAGTGGCGAAATTCACCACGGGTTGGTCCTCAATGGCCTTATGTTTTATGCCATGAACAAAGAAAATCGCCTGTTATAGCCTCTCTCATTTGAGGCTATTGTTTATCTGTACTGAAAAATCCGGTTTTTCATTTTTCTGAAAACAATTGACAGATCGACCTTTTCCCAGTAATGCTACGTTGTTATTTCAACGAATGAGTGAGCGGCAGATTTCTGCCGCTTTTTTTATAGCTATCCACATATTCTAAAGAGCATTTATCATGAGCGAAGAAAATCTTACCCTCTCACAACGCAGAGAAAAAGCTGAATCCCTGGCAGAGCTGGGCGTCAATCTCTACAGTAATACATTCAAACCAGCAAATGCTGTGAAAGAACTTCTGCCCAAGGGTGAAACACTCGAAGCTCAAGAAACCGAACCAGGCGGAGCCAGCTACTCCATAGCCGGAAGAATTATGGCTATGCGGAAATTTGGCAAGGCCGCCTTTTGCACTATTACAGATAAAACCGGGCCAATACAAATCTACGTTAAAAAGGATATTCTAGGCGACGACGTTTTCGAGACATTTAAAAAGTGGGACATTGGCGACATTGTCGGGGTAAAAGGCACTCTCTTCAAAACCAAGGTGGGGGAGCTCTCTGTTCAGGCTCGAGAAATCGTTATGATTTCCAAATCTCTCCGCCCTCTTCCTGATAAATGGCATGGACTGTCGGATGTCGAAACCAGATACCGCCAACGTTATGTTGACCTTATAGTTACTCCTGAAAGCAGAGAAACATTCAAAAAACGGGTGGAAATAATACGCCTGGTCCGCGATTACCTCAACAAACGTGATTTCATGGAAGTCGAGACTCCCATGATGCACCCGATTCCTGGCGGGGCTACCGCCAAACCCTTTACCACCCACCACAATGCCCTCGGCATGGACCTCTATCTTCGCGTGGCCCCTGAACTCTACCTCAAAAGACTGCTGGTCGGCGGCTTTGAACGGGTCTTTGAAATTAACCGTAATTTTCGCAATGAAGGGCTTTCCACCCGACACAATCCGGAATTCACCATGCTTGAATTCTATCAGGCATATGCTACCTTTGAAGACCTCATCAGCCTTACTGAAGACATGATTTCCTCTATATGTCAACAGGTGAACGGCACGATGAAGATCACCTATCAGGGCACAGAGGTGGATCTGACACCACCCTGGACAACCCTTACCATGGATGAGGCACTCACTCAGGTTGCTGGCATAGAAAAAGAGCTGCTCTCAGACGACGATAAAGTCATGGCTCTGGCGAAGGAAAAAGGTATTGAGATGGAAGCCCAGGCTGGTCCAGGAAAGGCAAAAACTGAGCTTTTTGAGCTGTTGGTTGAAGAAAAACTCATCAACCCGACTTTCATCACGGCCTATCCTACGGAGGTTTCTCCCCTTGCCAGAAGGAATGAGAATGACCCGACTATAACTGATCGCTTTGAACTTTTCATCACCGGCCGGGAACTTGCCAATGCATTCAGCGAGCTCAACGACCCGATGGACCAGCTCAAACGTTTTGAGAAACAGATTGCCGACCGGGGTGATGATGACGAGATCCACCCCGAACTGGACAGCGACTACGTCCGAGCCCTGGAATACGGTATGCCTTCAGCTGCAGGTGAAGGTATAGGCATCGACCGACTGGTAATGCTCCTCACCGATGCGCCATCTATTCGTGACGTCATCCTCTTTCCCCACCTTAAGTTTGAGGCAAAATTACAAAGGGAAAACGATGAAAATGAGCAGTCCTGATCATGTTTGAGTGGTTTGTCGGCCTGAGATACCTCAGAGCAAAACATAAACATGGTTTCATCTCACTGATCTCGTTTATATCAGTCGCTGGTGTAACTGTCGGTGTCATAGCACTTATAGTTGTGCTTGCCGTCTACTCCGGCTTCACCAACGGTTTGCGAGATCAGATCCTGGGCGTCGACTCCCACATAATTGTACAGCGCTTTGGCGGCCCGATTGAGAATTATGAACTCGTCCGGGACCGTATCCTAACAGTGAAAAATGTTACAGGTGCCAGCCCCTATCTCTATGCTCAAACTCTGCTCAGCAGCACCAGGGGTGGCAGCGGTATGGTATTGCGTGGTATGGATCCAAAAACTGCTGAAAATGTTGTCGGTCTCTCCCAGCAAATGATTTCCGGCTCCACCCATGACCTCGACCAGGAAGCAGATGTGCGAGTACCCAATATCATCCTTGGCAAAAATCTTGCTGCTGACTTACGAATTGGTGTCAATGACAAGGTTCGGCTCATCTCCCCTTCCGGACCGCTTACTCCGATGGGAATTATCCCAAAGGTAAAAACCTGCAGAGTCTCGGGGATATTTGAAACAGGGATGTTTCAGTACGATTCGTCTCTTGCCTACATGTCCCTTGTCAATGTGCAAAACTTTCTTGGTCTAGAAGATATTGCCCACGGTATTGAAGTCAAAGTGAAGAACAAGGAGCTCAACCGAGCGAACCTGATCGCTCAAGAGATAACCAGAAAAATTGGCGTCGAGTTCATGGCTAAAGACTGGATGATGATGAACAAAAACCTCTTTGCAGCCTTCAAATTGGAAAAGATCGGTATGTTCATCGCCATGGCCCTGATCATACTGGTAGCAGCACTCAATATTATCAGTGCACTGGTCATGGTGGTCATGGAAAAAAGCAAGGATATTGCCATACTCAAGTCCATGGGGGCGACATCCGGGTCTATCATGAAAATCTTCTTTCTACAGGGACTGGTCATCGCCTTCACCGGCACCACTCTCGGTGTGGCTGGCGGCCTTGGTCTTTGCGAGATCCTCTCCCGTTATGAGTTTATCGAGCTACCTTCAAATGTCTACCCCATGACCACACTGCCGATCAAGGTCCTCCCCCTGGACGTCACCATAATCGCCGTAAGTTCTATTATCATCACCCTGCTTGCGACCCTCTACCCTTCCTGGAAGGCGTCAACGGTCAAGCCTGCTGAGGTGCTTTCATAATGAGTGTTTTTTCGGCACAAAATATAACCAAGGAATATGTTTCAGGCACCACTACCCTGAAGGTACTGCAAGGTATCAACCTTTCAGTGGAGGCGGGAGAGATGACCGCAATTATAGGTGCGTCTGGATCTGGCAAAACAACATTGCTGCAAATCCTCGGTACTCTGGACAGCTACACAGAAGGAGAGCTTTTTTACCGTGGCGAACCACTCTCGAAAAGATCCTCCAGAGAAATAGCACAGTTTCGCAATGAATCAGTGGGGTTCATTTTTCAATTTCACCACCTGCTCCCCGATTTTACAGCTCTTGAAAATGTGATGATGCCGGCACTTATAGCCGGTAAAAACAGAAAAGAAATGACATCAGCCGCTAGAGAGTTGCTGAACCAGGTAGAACTGGGCCATCGTTTACACCATAAAGTGAATGAATTATCAGGAGGCGAACAGCAAAGAGCCGCACTGGCCAGAGCCCTTATCAGGAACCCTAGCCTGTTGCTTGCAGATGAACCTACGGGGAATCTGGACAGCCGGGCTGGTGAATTGGTTTTTAACCTGCTCCACAACCTTTGCACGGAGCGTAAGCTGTGTATGGTGATGGTGACGCACAATATCCAGATTGCTAACAGAATGGACTACTGTCTCACCCTTAAGGACGGTATCCTGAACAATGTAGCCTAGATTGTGCAATTGACCAGTCCGCCGGACAACGACACCCGAGTTACAATTCCCACCATCGTTGATTACATTTATGTAACAACAAACCGCCAACTGTAACCTCTCTCTCTCACTCTGGGCTTAGCACTCGATTGAGCGATATCCCACCTTGCCGTTTTTTCAGGACTTTACATAAGAACAGACAAAAATCAGGAATATGGCACGGTACATGCTTTAACATTGGTACGTAACACATCCCCAAGCCCCCCCAATCGGGTAGAACGTATGTAGTCTGTACATTCTGCCCGATTTTTGATTCCCCTTACGGAACGTTCTTTGTCTGATCTTTTTCAATAAAGGTTCTTCGGTAGTCGTAGTAAGCCTGTCTTGCAGCAATATATGGATCAAGAGAATATCTCTTTAAGTCCTCATAAAGGTCAGGACTTAAAGAGAGGGTGTTGAGTTTGTTTGTTGTATAATACGCAAGGTCGAGATAATAGTTCTGGTGAAAATATGGTATCGGATGGGTAAAGGCATCAACTACCAAACCAAAAGAATCTCGCACACTGGAGGGACCAAACAGCGGCCAGCAAAAGTAAATCCCTTCCCCAAGCCCCCATTTCCCCAGAGTTTGACCAAAATCAGCTTCTTCCGGCTTTAAATCAAACTCCAGATACGCTACATCAACCAGACCATACACACCCAAAGTACTGTTAACCAGAAACCGCTGTAGTACCACTCCGCTCCCCTGTAAATCCCCCTGTAGCAAGGTATTAAGCAACCGGATCGGCATCGCCAGGTTATAGAAGAAATTACCAAAAGAGTCCCGTAGTTCTCTGGGCAGCATCCAGATATAACCGTCTGTCACTGGCCGTAATAACCATTCATAGAATGTATCGTTAAAACCGAAAAAGGCACGATTCATCGGTTCCAGAGGATCGTGAATGGTCAAGACCTCGGTTCCATCATCTCCGTCTTCAAGAAACGGGTCATCACCGAATTCATCACCCAGAAAATCATCTTCGAGCAAATCAGGGTACGTACTTTCGACTGGAGTGTTCTCTGTGGCACATGAGGCAGAAAAAAAGAACACAACAAACAAAAATACAAATGCACATCTTATTATTTTCATAACAAACAAGAGAATGTAACATGAAACTATAAAACGCCTGGATTCAGGTGGTATGGCGCTAAACAATAGTTAAAAAAATGTTTTTGAGCTGCCTTTTTACATGGTTGCATCTATTGCGACAAGACTACTACTTTCAATTGATTTTGCACGTACAAACGTGCACGTTATCTACACAATTTTCTCGCCCAACTCGCAGTCAAAAGCGCCAGGATCCTGGCGGAGAATCCCTAGGAGTTTGTCCGAGAATGCCCTTTTGCCCAAACTCTTCAGAATTGTAAAAAAATAATGCTCGCAATATTACGTATATGGTTGCGCTTATTTTTTGAAAATTCTTCGATTTTTACCAAAATACCTATTCTCGGACAAGCTCCTAGACCATGTAAATAAAGAGACATGCCAGTATGATGAGAAAACTAAAGGGGATAGCCAATACTTTTTTGGTGACAGGAGCACCGACCAGACTGCGCTTCATGACTCTGAACGTTGCATATAAAGAGGCAAGCAGTCCCCCCAATACAGAGATAATCTGCAGAACAAAAGCACTATCAGAACTGATAAGCTGTATATTTTCATAGGAGAACGGCAAGCCTAAAAGCTCTTGAATATTAGGTACTATTTTACCAGCACCAACAACGAAGAATTCTAGATAAACTGCAAGATACCCCCCTAACATAAGGGGAATAAATCCATATCCAAAGCGGGACAACAACTCCCCTTTATCCAGTTTAGCGTATGCAGACTGAGCCGTAACCATGAGGTAATAGCCAACCTGAAAAAAAAGAATCGTAGAAAAGAAGATCACAGTGCCGATAAGAGAGTCCGCTAAAAAGATCCCCCACTGCTCAAGATGCGCCCCGAGCCAGCTCACCAACAGTGAGAATTCGATCTCCAGAATAAATGGAAAGAACATTGCGCCGAGCGAGACGATCAGAAAACTGTCTGCAAGCCTCGGTGTCTCAAGTGCCCACAGTTCCTGAGGGGCCAGACGAACATTGACCTGAATTGAGCTGTTGTCACAACTTTTGACACATTTACCGCACATAATGCAGTCTCTATTATTATCGACCAGATAAGGATGCCTGAACATAGGGCAGCCATCGCTCTCATCATCACCGGCAAAACAGGCATGACTCTGACACCGATTCATACAGACGTGACTGTTGGCGCGCAGCTCTACAACTGCCGGCATGGCAAAGATAGCATTGACTGCTCCAAGGGGGCAGACATATCGACACCAGCTCCTGCCTGAATAAAGAACACTGAAAATCATCGACCACAAAACAATAAACAGTATAATTGCTCCGGTTAGATAGGGATCTCTGTAGGCAGTCCAGACAATTTCCACCCAAAATACCAGGATACAGGACACAGCCATTATCCAGCCGGAATAATTTTTAATAAAATCAGGTGTTCTCCTCTTCGGTTTCACTAAATATTGCAGAAACATGCCGGGAACAGCAAGAGAGCAAACACTACACCAGGTTCGGGCGAGAAAAAAGAAGGAACAGAACATGATTGGCCAACCGATTGACCAGCCAAGGGTGAGCCCAGCATTGGAGTCGGGATCAGACGGCCCAAACAGTAGAAACAGAAGCGTTGCCAATGATACAACCCCGACGAGGACGGTTGGAACTAGTGGAAAGGCCCAGCTCTCGAGGATCTTTCTCACAAAGTCAATCCGCAGGATATTATACTCCCACTTCCCTTCAGTTTTCGGTAGACCAAGTAAGATCTCTTCAGCCACAATCTGGTCATCTTGGGCGAGCATAACAGCACGGCGAATAACACTTGAAAGTTCAGTCAGATTGCCGGGCCAATCGTAATTGAAGAAGATCCCCATAGCCTCGGGAGTGAACTTGGTGATTTTTTTCCCATACTCTTTACTAAAACGCTCCAGGTAATGTGAAACTAACCGTGGCAGATCTTCTTTATGTTTACGCAATGGAGAAATATGGTGGTAATTCTTCTCAAGGATCTCAAGCAGAGCGGGAAGGATTTTCCCCGTACGTTTCAAGTGTTCAAGGGAAAAGGGGCTTGCAAAGACAATGCGGGACTGCATAGCCAGGATACGTTCACCATCGACCCGGGTGTAGGTACTGCTCTGGAGGACTTCAATGAGGCTCCTTTGCAACTTTTCACGCATCAGGTGAGCGTGTCTTAAGACCAGGGTACCGCCTGATGTTTGTTCGAAAAGACCAGATTTTTTTGACTGAGCAAAAGGGAATGAACTTTGCTTTTCCCCAAACAACGTATTTACCAGATGAACAGGCTCATATTCTCTCAGATCAATTTCAGTGTAGTGACTACCAGATCGGCTACTATCACGATGAATCTGTCGGCAGATTATTGATTTGCCAACTCCAGCCTCCCCTGTTATGAGAAAGGATTCGCTATGTCCCGCCAGCTCATGAATAGTAGCCGCGATTTTTTTACCACTCTTTGATTCTCTGAGATCACCTCGAGGACGCCGCATAAGCCTGCCGATGTCAGCCGAACGTTCATAACTATCTTTAAATAATATTACATCGTCAGCACTTGTCTTTTCTTCTTCGAGGTACTCACTTTTTGTATCTGCCTGGTCTAAAAACGAAACACGAAGACGTTCTGCAAGGGCAGCATCAAGCAACTTCTGGATTTTTGCATTACCCAGAAGTACCGTGCGAAAATAGCGTTTGTCAAAGCAGATAAGCACCACATCGCACATGGCTCTCACTGAAAGAGAACGGGTCTTGCCAGTAAGGATGCCGATCTCACCAAAATGCCCCCCGACTCCGATACGTCCGACAATACTTGAACTGCCATTATCCCGTGTAAGGACCAGTTCTGTTTCACCCACAGCAACAAGATAAAACACATCACTGGCATCGTCCTGACGATAGACATACTGCCCCTCAGGGATAACCAGCACCCGAGCAACTCCGGAAAATGCGGTCAGTTCAGTTGATGTTGAATCTTTAAACAGAAGAGACTGTTTTAAGTGATCTACAATTACTTCTCGTTTCATTATCCTGCCGTGCGTAAAGCTGAGCCGACCAGTTTCATACCCGGCAGCAAAATTCTAACGCAAAAAAACAACTACTGATACGTTCAAAAAATAGCGTCGGCGACTGCGCAGGCAATTTCCCATTTTGAAAAAGCATGTCCGGCACGTCGCCAATACTCATATGTGCAAATAATTCTCAACAACCTCTGCCAATAACGGAGCCAGAGTATACACTTCAATCAGATCATCACTTTCTCTGCCTGGATAACTGTCCGAACCGATAATTTTTGAGATCGGACTCTTTCTGAATTTTTCTACGCAGTCTCCAGCCAGGACAAGATGAGTTGCATGGGCCACAACATCGTGTGCTCCCGCTTCAAAGCATCTGTTTGCCGTTTGAATAATAGACCCTCCGGTACGAATCATATCGTCACAGATAATTGCAGTTTTCCCTTGCACAACACTTGAGACCTGGCCGACAATGGTTTTATCGGTATCGTATCGATCTTTGTCCGCAGCGGTGTGCGGACAGTCCAGTAGACTTGCCAGCCTGGCCACCCTCTTGGAAAAACCATAATCGGGAGAGACAAGAACATAGTCCTGCAGACCGCTCTTTTGAATCTTATCAACCACCAGGGAGTCCGTCCAAACATGTTGGGTTCGTATTTCTCCGGCGTGTGCATGTAAAACCGCCTCGGAGTGGAGGTCGACAAAGGTCACACAGCCAGGTCGAGCCCTGAAGATCTGCCGCGTACGGGTAATTCCTTTAGGGATTTCGAAGGAATTTGGTTTTACCCTCTCCATAGTGGAGTAGCCCAGATAGGGGATGACAACCGTTATGGAAGCGGCATTGCCAAACCTCCCGCCCGAAATCAAATCCAAAAGCTCCTGCTGGGCACTATCATCATGTGTAACACCGAGAATAACAAGATCTTTTCCTGAAATAGACTCAGGAAAGGCATGATAACATTCTCCGTCAGCGAAACGTTTTCGGTTCATCTCCGTAAACGGCATCCACAGCCTCTCGGCAAGCTTCATTCCAAGTTCAGTGGAGGCTTCGTTTGCCACCAGAACGACATTGTCTTTGTTGGTCATACCAGTCCTCTTGAAGACCTGAGGGCAGATGGCAGTTTCAGAGTGATGAGTCCTCAAACTGCACCTGCCTTCAACTTACGAAACAGTACATCAACAGACTCATCTATAGTACCGCCACAATAGCGTCGCCCATGGCAGCAGTTCCCACGGCAGAAGAGACATTTTGTGTGAGATCCGCGGTTACTATTCCCTTCTCAAGCGTGTCGGCTACCGCTTTGTCAATGGCATCTGCCACTTCATCCATACCAAAACTATATCGCAACATCATGGAGGCTGAGAGAATCTCCGCGATAGGATTTGCAATACCCTTACCTGCGATATCCGGCGCTGAGCCTCCAGCTGGTTCGTAGAGACCAAACTTTGCGCTATTGAGTGAAGCCGAGGCAAGAAGCCCCATGGATCCGGTAAGCATAGCAGCTTCATCAGAGATGATATCACCAAACATATTTCCACACAACATCACATCAAATTGATGAGGATCTTTCACCAGCTGCATAGTAGCGTTATCCACATAAATGTGATTCAGTTCTACGTCCGGATACTCTTTGGATATTTCGATAACGACTTCACGCCAGAGTACCATTGTTGTCAATACGTTTGCCTTATCTACTGAGGTTACTCGTTTGTTTCTCCCCCTGGCCGCTTCGAAGGCCATGCGGGCAATCCTCTGGATTTCTGAGCGCTTATACCCCATTGTATCATAGGCGCGTTCATCTTCCCCTTCACCTTCACGACCTTTGGGGGTACCGAAATAAATTCCTGAAGTAAGCTCTCTGACACAGAGGATGTCAAAACCGTCAGCTATAATATCAGCCCGCAGAGGACAGGCTCCAGTCAATGACTTGAACACTTTGGCAGGCCGAAAGTTGCAGAACAGGTCGAAATGCTTTCTCAGGGGCAGTAGCGCAGCGCGCTCCGGCTGCTGTTCTGGTGGGAGTGTCTCCCATTTCGGACCGCCAACAGAACCGAAAAGAATCGCAGCGCTTTCTTCGCACAACTTCAGGGTACTTGCTGGAAGGGCCTCGCCGTGATTATCGATCGCAGCGCCTCCGACATCTGCATACTCGTATTCAAGCTCGAAAGAATATTTCTTTTGTGCCGCATCAAGAACCTTAATGGCCTCTTTCATAACTTCAGGGCCGATTCCGTCACCAGCCAGGACTGCAATTTTTTTCATTTTTTCCAAACCTTTTTTTAATATTAACCTTGCAATGCAATTACTTCATTTTTAAAGCGACTTTTGTGACGCTGGCAATCATCTGTACCTGAAAGACAGGAGATTCCGCTCTGCAGAAGAAAACGGCAGCACCTGCCGATACACCTGTACAAGCTCATAAGAGCTCTGCAAAACTTTTGCGGCACTGTCAACTTCTTCCTGCCATTTGGGTCCTTTCATGCAGATCAATCGTGCACCAGATGGCGAAAACCTCTCCACTAAAGCCAGGAAAGAGGCGATGTCCGCTACGGCACGGCTGGTAATATGACTAAAACCAGTGGCGGAAGGCAGTTGTTCTTCATCTTCCACACGGCAGGCAAGAGTGTTCACACCCTGCAAATCCAGGGAACGAACAACATGCTTTAGAAACGACACCCTCTTCAGTCTCGGTTCAACCAGGGTGACCTCCAGATCCGGTTTTGCAATCTTGCAGACGAGGCCTGGAAAGCCTGCACCAGTCCCGACGTCGAGAAGATGCGATTCTTCCGCCTCCAGCAGGGGAAGAATCATCAGGGAATCGAGGAAATGGTTTTCAATGATCTGCTCATCACTTGTCATTCTGGCGATAAGATTGACCTTTTTGGCCCACTTCTTCAGTTCTGTATAGTAATATTCTAACTGCTTACAGGAATCACTGCCGAGCTCAATTTTCAGTTTTTCAAGCCCCTCTGCCAGGCGAAGTTGAAAATCAACTTTCATTCGTTCTCAGCCCTGACTGTCGGTTCGAACGGCTACAGAAGCGGCATGAGCGCCAAGCCCTTCAAGTTTTGCAAGTCGCATTATGTGATCAGCATCAGCCCGGAGACCGGGCTCTGAATAACTAATGATGGAGCTCTTTTTTAAGAAAGTTTCCACACCTAAGGCCGAGGCAAACCGAGCCGTGCCCATGGTGGGAAGTACGTGGTTAGGACCTGCCAGATAATCTCCTGCGGCCTCAGGAGTATGACTCCCCAGAAAGATAGCTCCTGCATGTCTGATGTGCGGAATTTGCGACCAGGGGTCAGAGATCATAAGCTCAAGGTGTTCTATGGCAATACCATTTGCAACGTCGATAGCTTCTTCAAGATCTGCGGCTATAAGGATAACACCCTTGTTCTTCAGAGATGTTCTGGCAATATCCTCTCTTTCTAAAAGCGGTAATTGGTGCTCAAGCTCTGTCAGGACGTCCCCTACCAGAGGTTCATGGGTAGTCACCAGAATGGAGAGGGCAAGGGGGTCATGCTCGGCCTGGGCCAGCATATCTGCAGCGACATGAACTGCCTTGGCTGTCTTGTCTGCCACTATGAGTACCTCTGAAGGTCCTGCAATCATGTCAATGCGCACAAGCCCTGAAACCATTCTCTTTGCTTCTGTAACAAACTGATTGCCAGGTCCTACGATAACATCCACCTTGGGAATAGTCTCTGTTCCATAGGTGAGCGCTGCGATTGCCCAGGCAGAACCGGCCTTATAAATCTCAGTAACACCGATCTCTTGAGCGGCGACCAGAAGATGGGGGCTGACGCTGCCATCTGCTGAAGGAGGTGTGACCATAACCCTCTGATGCACACCGGCAATCCCCGCCGGAATACCGTTCATCAGCACCGATGACACAAGTGGTGTTGAACCTCCCTTCCCTCCAGGAACATACAACCCCGCCGAGTCAACTGGGCGAACAAGGCGGCCGACGATGGTTCCATCGTCTCGTGTCTGCAACCAGGAATCTTCCATTTCTCGCTCGTGAAACCCCTGGATACGCTCGATAGCTTTGCCAAGGCTGTCCATAAAGTCTTCATCGACTTTTTCATAGGCAGCCTTCAACTCTTTACTGCTCACCTGTAATTGATCAGCAGTGAGATCAGGGCTGTCGAATTCACGGCCATATGCAAGTACGGCTTCATCTTTTGTTGTTTTAACCGCCTGAAGAATTTCTTCTACAGCCGTGCGGCATGAATCATCAGCGTCCTGAAATCTATCAAGGAGGCCTGCGTATATTTCCTCACCTTCCTGGCTGCTTAAATTAGCCGGTGAAATCAGCATAATATCCCTTCATATGGTGTAAACAGTGCGTCATATTTCCTTCCCTATTTCTGCACTGTATGTATTTTAATTAAATTTTCCCGCAACTATCAGGAAAACAGCAAAACACTATACGTCATTTGAGGTATTTTATAAAGAATGATAGTGAAGGAATCTATCGATTCTCATCTTTATAATGAAGTCCGTTCAATTCGCACAATCCCCTCTTTCTTTTCGGACTAAAATACTTAGTATTTACAACTTCAAAGGTTTGCTCTATTCTTCTTCGAACAAACCACACAGACGAACATACTCTTCACATTTTCTTTTTCACGGTGTTTCCCGTTAAAAAGTAACATATCCAGGAGCAAGTAGATGGATTTTCAACCAAAATGGATAGCATGGGAAATCACCAGACGTTGTAACCTTAAGTGCGTGCACTGCCGTTCTTCCTCTGAACTTGAGGCAGGTGAGCACCCTGATTTTTCTTTGCAGGAAGCCAAAAGAACCATGGATGAGATCGCTGACTACGCCAGTCCTGTCCTGGTATTGTCAGGCGGCGAGCCTCTTTTGCGCGAGGATATTTTTGATATCGCTCAATACGGTACTGACAAGGGTTTTCGAATGTGTCTTGCAACAAATGGAACCCTTGTAACCGAGAAGACCTGCAAAAAGATCAAAGAGACAGATATTAAGATGGTCTCCCTCAGCCTGGACGGAGCCAATGCAGCAACCCACGATGATTTTCGTAGCCAGAAAGGTGCTTTTGACGGCACCATGAGTGCGATCCAACTCTTCAAAAAGCATGATATCCCCTTTCTGATCAACTCTTCTTTTACTGTGAGAAATAGAGAAGAAATCCCCGAAATCTATCGCCTTGTCAAAAGTCTTGGCGCCACAGCCTGGTACATGTTCATGATTGTTCCTACCGGGAGAGGGGAAGACATTGTCGAAGAACTCATACCCGAAGATATTTACGACGAGATCCTGGACTGGCATTACGAGACAGAAAAGGAGGAGAATGAATTGCTGATGCGCCCAACTTGCGCCCCTCACTACTACCGAATTGTGCGGCAAAAAGCAAAGGAAGAGGGAGAAAAGTTTAAGGCCAGAAGCCTGAAATTTTCAACAGGCGGCTCCAAAGGATGCCTTGCGGGCCAGCTTATATGCTTGATCGACGTTGATGGAGAGGTGCTTCCCTGTAGTTATTTCGCTAAATCTGCCGGCAATATTAACCACACATCTTTTAAAACGATTTGGCAAGAGTCTGATTTATTTCTTCAACTCCGTGACTTTAAAGGCTATAAAGATAATTGTGGGCGATGTGAATACACGAATGTCTGTGGAGGCTGCAGGGCCAGAGCCTACGCGATGACAGGTGACTACCTTGCCCAGGAGCCTCTTTGCAGCTATGTCCCCGGCTCTCAAACAAAATAACTTCTATTTTGAGGATACCGTGAAAGTTAGATTTCTCGGAGTCTCGTGAACCTGCTTACCGGACTAATATGAAGGAAAAGCAATTTTTCAAGCTAGCCTTTACTGTATTTTAACCCAAACAAGGATCCCATGAACGATACCTTTCTAAAAGCATGTCGCGGAGAAAAAACTGACTACACCCCCATCTGGATGATGAGACAGGCTGGGCGCTATCTTCCTGAATACCAGAAAGTCCGAGGTAATGTCAGCTTTCTCGAACTCTGCAAGTCTCCAGAACTTTGTGTTGAGGTCACCCTGCAACCTATTGATATTCTTAATATGGACGCAGCTATCCTGTTTTCTGACATCCTTATTCTCATGGAAGCCATGGGTGCCCCTCTCGAGTTTCACGAAGGCCACGGTCCCGTCTTTCCAGAAACAGTACGAGACCAGGCAACACTTGATAAGCTTATAGTTCCCAATGCAGATGAATCCACCGGTTTTGTCATGGAAACAATCAGGCTGCTCAGAAAAGAGTTAGACGTCCCCCTTATCGGTTTTGCTGGCGCACCTTTTACCTGTGCCACCTATCTGATCGAGGGCGGGTCGTCCAAGGTGTTCTGGGAAACAAAGAAAATGATGTTCTCAGCCCCTCAGCTCTTTCACAACATGATGCAGAAGATTACCGACAGTACCATCCTCTATCTCCAGGCCCAGGCTCGGGCCGGAGCCCAGGCACTCCAGCTATTTGACAGCTGGGCCGGTATCCTCGCGCCATGCGATTTTCGTGATTTCGCGTTGCCCTACGTTCAAAAGATTCTTGCCAGCCTTAAAGATTATGATATCCCGCTTATTTATTTTGCTAATAATGGTGCGACCCTACTCGACATGTCAGTCACTTCGGGGGCCGATGTTATCGGGCTGGACTGGCGAATTAATATAGGCGATGCCATTAAAAAGGTTGGGAATAAAGCCGTACAAGGCAACATTGACCCCTTTGCACTGCTCCTGCCCGAAGACAAGCTTCGTGCAAGAATTGGCAAACTGCTTGATGACGCCAAAGATGCCAAAGGCCATATTTTCAACCTTGGTCATGGAATACACCAGTTCACTCCCCCGGCGCAGGCGAAAATAGCAGTCGATGCCGTACATGAATTGAGTGGTCGATGATCATGCTGAACATTACATGATTTTCTACTGAATCCTCTCCAACGAGACTTCACATATTCGTAAGCCATGCATGTTCCGTCTATCTGTCAGTGTCTTGATTTTTTTGATCGTTACGAAATGCTCGATAACATCAGGGCGCACTCTTTTGTCGTCGCAAGAGTCGCGGTAACGCTGACAGACGACCTGCAGCGCTACCAAAAGACAGATGCCCCTGTACCAAAGAAAAACGATGTCATTGCGGGTGCATTGATGCACGATATAGCCAAAACGATCTGCCTTAAAAACGGCTGCCAGCATGCGGAACAAGGCCGAAAAATCTGTGAGGATCTTGGTTACCCTGAGCTCGGCGAGATCGTGGCAGAGCATGTACTACTGTCAGAATTCAACACGGAACTCTATGAGCAGGGTTCCTTTGGTCCCAAGGAAATTGTATACTACTCTGATAAACGTGTGCGCCATGACCAACTCGTCTCGTTGGCGGAGAGGCTGGATTACATCCTTGATCGTTACGGTGACAACAACCCTGAGAAAGAAGAACGTATTCGCCAAAACTTCAGGAATACACAGATTTTTGAAAAGCACCTCTTTGCTTTTCTGTCGTTTCCAGCCAGTGAACTCGAGCAGCACATATCGAAGGAACTGTTCTTGCACAAAGACGTCAGCTCTCACACAAATTTGTGAGTTTTACCGTAAATTTGTTTTTTGCCACAACGTCTCTTGACACAACCTAGGATTATTGCAATAACGTTTGAGTGTATTTACAAGCCCATTAAAATCTCTACTAGTTTTTTTATCTCTACGAGTTTTTTTGGTTAGTGTCTGTCCAGAATTGCAATATTTGGGCCGGGCTGTTAATCATCTATTGACTGTTGTCAGACAGTCACAAACATTAAAGCAGTTCAAAACATTAAAGGAGACACGTTCAATGAGACAGTTTAAACGAGTTGTCCCAGCTCTGGTTGTTTCAGTTGTCCTATCAGCAGGCGTTGCTATGGCAGGAACTCTTGATGACGTCAAGGCCAAAGGTTTTATCCAGGCCGGCGTCAATGGCGACCTTTTCGGCTTTGGTAAACCAGATGAGAAAGGAGTTTGGAAAGGCTTGGATGTCGATACGGCACGTGCAGTTTCTGCCGCTGTATTTGGTGATGCAGATAAGGTTAAATTCACCCCGCTGACAGCGAAGACACGATTTACAGCTCTTCAATCTGGTGAAATCGATATCCTTACCCGGAATGCCACCCAGACCCTCAGCCGTGACACCGACCTCGGTCTCGACTTTGTGCAGGTCAACTACTACGATGGACAGGGGTTCCTGATTCCCAAGGCACTCGGAGTCAACAGTGCGAAAGAACTTGACGGCGCTTCAGTTTGTGTCCTTCCAGGAACGACCACAGAGCAAAATGTAGCTGACTATTTTCGTTTCAATAAAATGAAAATGAATCCCGTCGTTATTGAAAACACTGCTGAATTATCCAAGGCATTTTTTGCAGGACGTTGTGACTGCATGACCTCTGATGCTTCTCAACTTGCCGGTATTCGTGCGGTTGCTCCAAAGCCAGCTGACTACATGATCCTTCCTGAGATTATCTCCAAAGAACCTCTCGCACCTGCCGTTCGTCACGGTGACAATCAGTGGAAAGACATTGTTAATTACTCCGTTTTGGCCATGATTAACGCTGAGGAGCTTGGAATTTCTTCTAAAAATGTAGACGAGATGCTCAAAAGCGATGATCCAAAGGTACAACGTTTTCTTGGAGTTTCTCCAGGTAACGGCAAGGCTCTTGGGCTGGATGAAAAATTTGCATACAACATCGTTAAGCTTGTTGGAAATTACGGTGAAATTTTTGAAAGAAATGTAGGCGTCGATACCCCTCTGATGCTTGAGCGTGGACTCAATGCCCAATGGAAAGATGGCGGTTTAATGTACTCCCCACCTTTCAAGTAAACAACATTGCAGCACCCTGTTGCCTCCTGATCATATCAGATACTTGAGACCGAGAGGCAGCAATGTAATTGAAGTGCGAGTTTATTAATGATGACCGCCCTCCCTCTGGTTCTCAGCGGGTAGGGCGGTAGATAAAGGTGAACATGGACACGACATCACCAGGGAAAATACCGTTTTTTCGAGACCCGACAAAACTGGCCATTTTCTACCAGATCTTAACCGTTATCGGAGTGGGACTACTCAGCTACTACCTGGTAAATAACACTCTCGCCAATCTGGAACGGCAATCTATCTCCACAGGTTTCGAGTTTTTGGAAAAAGAATCTTCCTTTGAAATCGGAGAATCCCTTGTAGAATATTCCGCTGCTGATTCTTATGGAAAAGCCCTGCTGGTTGGTTTTTTCAATACCCTCCTTGTTTCTTTTATAGGCATAATACTCACAGTCGTACTTGGAACATTTCTTGGTATTGCTCGACTTTCTTCAAACTGGCTTGTAGCAAAACTCTCAGCGGCTTATATAGAATTATTTCAGGATATTCCCATCCTGCTTCAACTGTTTTTCTGGTACGCCTTTTTTTACGAGGTACTTCCATCTCCACGCCAGGCACTCAACCCCATCGCCGGAGTTTTTCTCTGCAACCGTGGTCTGATTTTCGGCGTCCCCGTAATGCACGATGGTTTCAAGTTTGCGCTCGCAGCATTGGCAGCAGCCATTATAATCGTGTATTTTGTTCGAAAATGGGCTACTAAAATACAGGCCGAGAGTGGCCAAATATTCCCCATGTTCCGAGTTTCTCTGGCCATGTTTATTGCCCTGCCAGTCTGTGCCTGGTGGCTGGGTGGTGCTCCTGTTGAGATGAGCGTTCCGGAGCTTAAGGGTTTTAATTTCAAGGGCGGTCTTACCATAAGCCCCGAGTTCACCGCACTTCTACTTGGACTTGTCCTGTATACAGCCGCATTTGTGGCTGAAGTTGTCCGTGCAGGAATCCAGTCAGTCAGTAAAGGGCAAAAAGAAGCCGCCATGTCCATCGGTCTTAAACAAAACCATGTCCTCAACCTGGTGGTACTCCCACAGGCCCTGAGAGTAATTGTTCCACCTCTTACCAGCCAAATGCTCAATCTCACGAAAAACAGCTCACTGGCAGTGGCAATTGGATATCCCGACTTTGTATCTGTAGCCGGAACCACGATCAATCAGACCGGGCAGGCTATTGAAGGTGTTGCCCTTATTATGATCGTCTACCTCATTTTCAGTCTGTCGACTTCGGCTTATATGAATTGGTATAATAAAAAAATCGCTTTAGTAGAAAGATAGCCGACATGGAAGAGACCCTAAGACCCAACACAAAAACAGAAATCAAGCCCCCTGTAACCGAAGTTGGTATCATCGGTTGGATGAGAGGCAACTTATTTGATGGCTGGTTTAATTCGATCCTGACCATAGTTTTTGCCTCTGTCCTTTGGAAAACCATCCCTCCTTTTATCAACTGGGCATTTATAAACAGTAGTTGGTTTTCAACCAGTGAACAATGCAGTGCCGGAACGGGTGCCTGCTGGTCCGTGGTCACTGCTAATATCCGATTCATCCTCTTTGGTTTTTACCCTCATGACCTGCAGTGGCGCCCTCTTCTCGCTGTGTTCATACTGATCGCTCTGCTCATTTACAGCCAGAACCGAAAGCATTGGAAAAAGTCCCTGGCGTACGGCTGGGCGATTGGACTGTTTGCCATGGGGCTCCTACTCAAAGGTGGCCTGTTTGGACTGACAATGGTTGAAACTGATAACTGGGGTGGACTCCCTCTGACCCTTTTACTATCGGTTTTCGGCCTCACAGCAGCCTACCCCGTCGGAATTGTTCTGGCCCTTGGTCGTCAGTCTGAAATGCCAGTAATTAAATCATTTTGCGTCGTGTATATTGAACTTATACGTGGTGTTCCACTTATTAGCCTGCTCTTTATGTCTTCTGTTGTTTTTCCTCTCTTTCTTCCGGAAGGGATGGTAATCAATAAGATTCTCAGGGCACAGATTGCGATTATTCTGTTCACAGCAGCCTATATCGCCGAAGTTGTCCGGGGTGGATTGCAGGGTGTAGATAGAGGCCAGTACGAAGCAGCCGAGGCCCTCGGTCTCAATTATTTCCAGACCATGCGAAAGGTTATTCTACCCCAGGCCTTAAAAATTGTTATTCCTCCTTCGGTGAGTATTCTTATTTCTGCTTTTAAAGACACATCTCTGGTGGTGATTATTGCCCTCTACGACCTGCTGAAAACGACCCAGACTACCCTCACAGACCCAAAGTGGATGGGCTATTCGGCTGAAGCATATATTTTTGTAGCCCTGATTTATTTTGTATGCTGCTTCTTTATGTCTAACTACAGCAGACGGCTAGAACGAGAACTCGACACGGGCCTTTAGTACAGCAGGCAAACATCTATTTTCTTTTTTAGTACCTTACTCCGTAAAAGCTGTCACTCAGTTCAGTACCTCCTCGAAGTCTATCGCTTACCTGAGGGGTGAAAAAACAAAGAAATACGGATTCGATTTTATATTAGCTGGTTATAAGCAGTCACAAGGTACTACTTACCGTTTACCGGTGTTAGTGAATGATTTTTTCAAAAAGCACACTCCTCTTATCTGACCAGCATAAAGAATCTCGTAACAGGATTATAACTTCTACCAGAACGACAAACCGCGACCAGGAAAGAATTAATGAACTCCAAGCAAACCAAGCCAAGTAGCGCTGAAGGCGCCCCGATTATAACCATTGAAAGTATGCACAAATGGTATGGGGATTTTCACGTCCTCAAAGACATTAACTTGACGGTCACCAAAGGTGAACGGATTGTTATCTGTGGGCCCTCCGGTTCTGGAAAGTCAACTCTTATACGCTGTATCAATCGCCTTGAAGAACACCAGCGGGGGAAAATAATTGTTGATGGCATCGAACTTACCAATGACCTCAAAAACATAGAAAAGATTCGGGCTGAAGTTGGTATGGTTTTCCAGCATTTCAACCTGTTCCCTCACCTCACTATTCTTGAAAATCTCACCCTGGGACCTATCTGGGTCAGGAAAACCCCGAAAAAAGAAGCTGAAGAAATAGCAATGTATTACCTCGAAAAAGTACGCATTGCAGAACAGGCTTTGAAATTCCCAGGTCAATTGTCCGGAGGGCAACAACAAAGAGTTGCCATCGCCCGCAGTCTTTGCATGAAGCCAAACGTGATGCTCTTTGATGAGCCGACATCCGCCCTTGATCCAGAGATGGTAAAAGAGGTCCTTGATGTAATGATAAGTCTGGCACAGGAGGGAATGACCATGCTGGTTGTAAGTCACGAAATGGGGTTTGCCAAAAGTGTTGCCCACCGTGTTCTTTTTATGGATGGCGGCGAAGTACTTGAATCAAATGACCCCGAGGAGTTCTTTAACAATCCACAACACGAACGCACACAGCTCTTTCTCAGTCAGATACTTGACTGAGACTGATACCTCAATCTTGCAGGAAGCTCGATTAATGAGATCATTCGTTCTCAATCGACCAGTGTCAGAAATTTTATCAAGTGCATAAATTTTCTGGCACAATGGAAGACGTTGAACGAAAAGATACCTATTTGGTGTTGCCTTTATTGTTTAATTCGCTGCCATGATTAACACATCGCTACTAGCACTTTTCATCCCGACATTTTTTATGGTTTCCTTTACCCCCGGGATGTGCATGACGCTCTCTCTCACTCTCGGCATGTCCATTGGTCTGCGACGCACGTTTTGGATGATGTGGGGAGAACTGTTGGGTGTAGCAATCGTCTCCATTGCTGCAGTCGCTGGTGTCGCCGCCATAATGCTTGCCTACCCTTCCGTTTTCATACTGTTAAAATATGCTGGAGGTGGATACCTTGGCTATCTCGGCATCAGACTGTGGCAGTCAAAAGGAAAGATGGCCATCTCCGGGGACCAAAGCACAACGAAGACGATTAGCCGTAAAGAGCTCGCCACACAAGGATTTATCACCGCCATAGCTAACCCTAAAGCCTGGGCATTTATGATTTCGCTACTCCCACCGTTTATCGACAAATCCTACCCCATCGTCCCCCAAATCTCTCTGCTGCTCATTGTCATTTTAGTCATTGAGTTTTTTTGTATGGTACTCTACGCTTCAGGAGGTAAACGCCTCCGTTCCTTTCTCAGTAAAAAAGGTGGCACATCGCTGCTTAACAGGATTGCAGGCACCTTGATGATCGCTGTCGGTATATGGCTCGCATCGAGCTGAACTGTCCCATTTTCAACGCAGTTACATACCATTCATCTACAAATCTTGTCTCTTTTGTATCAATTCTCAAGACTACTGTTTTTTTAAGTAACTGTAATAACTTGCCAGAGCTATCATAAATAGTTACAATTCAGTAAAAAGTTCTCCGACAACAACAATGAATACCACTATGCTTGGCCATATAAATGCTGGCCTGGATGTTACTCCGTCCCAGCAGGCATGATTTTGTTCTTTATCCCGTTTATCGGGATTAGCTTACAAAACATCTTTCGTTTAGATGTCTACGGTTTAGGGTTTAATTAGCAGCAAAATTATGATCAATTTTTTAAATAAAATATCGCAGTTAGATTCGATTCAGGATGTAACGCTCCTCTCTAATTTTGGAGGGGTATTGTTTTCGAGTCAGTCTGGAAATCTCGGAGCGGTAAATCAAAAGGCTGCACTGTGGTCTGATGTCATTAAGAAACTAGACAAACCATTAACAGCAATACTTGTATTTGAAAAAGGTTTCTATTACCTTCACCACACCAGCATTGGCTATGTGATTATTGGCATGACCAGTGACCAGAAAACTGAAAAGGTCAAAACCGCCTGCGCCAAGCTAGAAAGCAAACTCTCAGACCCCGCATTGTGCCGTAAGGTATTACTTAAGATGCTTGCCACCTCCAGCGATCTACTCAAACCTCAGCTCGTGAAAGAGTTAGTATCTTTTGCTGACGAGGACGTTGCCGGCACGCTCATTGCCCTTCTTGAAAAACAAGCTGGCTATTCTCAAACGATAAGAGGAAAGCTCCTGTTATTCATCTGTCAGGCGCTGGGCCACTGCGCCAGCCGTGCGGCTGTTGAACCACTCAATAGAATCCTGCAGATTGCCGACGAGGACAAAACGATCCCATGGGACAGCATTACCAATGCTGTAACACTCACGCTTAAACAGCTTGAGACTGCTCCCGCCGCCACAACCACTCAAAAAGAAACAACTACTCCCCCTTCGCGGAGAAGCGCAACCACCACGACTAAAGGTGAGGCTCCTACTTCTTCTCCTGCAGTTTCGACGAAGCCAAAAATCAATCTTCCCCAGGGGGGAAAAATCAAGTCACTTCTTGAAGAAAACCGTAAAGATGAGGCGTTTGCTTTAATCATGCAATTGATCGCAGCATCAGTTCAACAGGGAAATTTTTTCCAGGCTGAAAAGTTTCGGGAATGGCTCATGCAAATCGACAGCATGGCCATAGCTGAAATCATCCGCGCCGCCGAGATAATCGAAGACGGTAAAAACGCATCAATAAACAGCGAGGATTTTGAAACCTGGAGCAAACTCACCAAATTTCTTACGCCGGATGAGTTTTCTTCGCTCTATCATGCTATGAGCAGGAAAAGTTTTAAAAGTGGTGAAATGATAATAAACCAGGGAGAGTTTCACTCCGCTCTTTTTTTTATAAACAAGGGTAGTGTTCGACTTTATGCTATATCCCAGGGAGTAAACGTTCCCCTCAAGGAACTTGGTCCTGGTGAGATTATGGGAGCCGATACGTTCTTTGAAGTCTCTGTCTGGACGGTGAACGTAAAAAGCCTCGGCACAGAGGTCTCGATCCTTTCCCAAAGCAGGTTACAAACACTCAAAGAAAGCCATCCCGGGCTCGAGTCCAAATTGCTCGATTTTACGTCACGTTTTCTTTCAATAAACAGCATCTTCAGTAAAACGAAGAAGACGAGGAGAGGGTATGACAGAAAGAAAATTGCAGGGCAGACCAACATCATACTGATTAACAAAGAAGGCAAAGAGGTTGGCAGTAGAACCAAAGGCGACCTGCTTGATATCTCCAAGGGGGGAATATCTTTTGGCCTGCGTTTTTCAAAAAAGAACAAGGCGATCGCACTTCTGCGACAAAGAATCAGGATAGCACTCCCTACCAGCAGCCCGGTGGCACCTCTTTATTATAACGGTACGATCATCGCTGTACGGTGCCATGATTTTATTGGCAACGAGTATTCACTCCATATTGAATTTGACAAGCTGCTGGACAGTGCCAAATTGCAGCAGGTCATTGCCCAAAACCGTTAGCCCGCAATACCCATGAGCTCTTTCGACAGGTTCATCGATTTTGATCAAGAAGTGTCGCAATAATCTTATCTTGTGCACCCTCCTGCCTAAGATGTAAAACCGTGCTCGGTTTTTGGGCGAGAATGACTCTGTCTGTTTCCTGCCTGTCGCTGAGATACCCCAACTTGAACTCACCAAACTCTGAAGATGAGCCTATGACTGTCAGGACTTCGTTCGCGGCACCGACGTCAGCATCGCTTGCAATATCTTCGAGCTCACAATTATCTCCCCCCTTTTCCTGAAGCAATACCTTGAGTGTATAGCCTAAGAGCGAGTCATCATCGGGTTCTTCTTCACTCTCGTCCTTTTGACTGACGGCCGTCATAATAATTGTCTGCAAATCGCTCTGTACGATGTCTTCTCTTGGAGGACATTCTTTGCCGATGAAGATCGTCACCAGGTCCCATGAAAAAACTGCGTGGGCTGCCGTAAGACCACGTAACTCCCCTATTCGGGCATCAAACAACTGACCATCTATAAAATGAAGAATGCCGCCCTGATGGGTCGCTTTGTCCAGCACCCTGATAGTACAGGTTTTCGCATCCATCTCCACCAGCTGAAGAAACACGGTTGGTGAAACATCATGCATGATCCCGCCATTTGCTTCGTTTCGGAGGGTATTCATAATAACCCGCACCAGATGCTCCGGCTGAAATGGCTTATTAAAGTGAAAGAGCACACCGCAGCTCTCAGCAATGCTTTTAACTTCGTCGGTGGGCAGAGCCGAGATAATGATAGAGGGCAGATCCGAGTACTTCTCCTTTATATGTGCAAGCAAGCTCATACCATCCATACGGGGCATTACCATATCCATAACGACAAGGGAAAAGGCCTGTTCTTCGAGCTTTTTTACAGCCTCAAACCCATCGCTGGCCATAACCACCGAAAAATTCTCGCTATACGATGAAAAAGCTTTTTCCATCGCAACTTGCAATATTTGATCATCATCAACAAATAGAACCTTTCTAATCATCCTAACACCGTCACCTACACCTTCTCAATTATGAAACTGCCAATGGAGTACCCTGCGCCAAAAGAACAGAGAAGCCCAATATCTCCGGGAGCAAAGTCATCCTGATATCGATGAAAAGCAATGACCGATCCCGCAGAGGCAGTGTTTGCAAATTCATTGAGAATAACTGGCGCTTCAAGAAATTCGGGATCACGACCGAGCAGTTCACGCGCCACATATTTATTCATATTAAGGTTTGCCTGATGCAGCCACATCCGCCGAATTCTGCGTATATCCATCCCACTGGAGTCAAGCTGCCCTCTGACAAAATCGCGAATCATTGGCAACAGTTCCTTATACACCTTTCTTCCAAACTGGTTAAAAAATTGATCGTGTTCGAATAATCGCTCAAGAGTAATGTCAGCCTCGTGGCGAACCAGATAACTGACATTGGTCCTGATATTATTGGAAAAGCGGGTTGTGAGTTTACGATCTATAATACGAAATGCATTTTGAGTCGACGCTGTCTCTTCCCTCTCGACAATACAGGCTGTTGCCACATCACCAAAAATAAAATGGGTATCGCGGTCCCGATAGTCAATCTGGGGAGTGGCATACTCTGGATTAACAACAAGGGCACAGGTTGCACTTCCTGACAAGACAGCATCTGCAGCAGTAGACAAGGCAAAAGTGGCGGTAGAACAGGCAACCGTCATATCAAAAGCATACCCATTGCAGCCAAGTTCTTTCTGAATTTCAACCGCCACAGCTGGCCAGGGACGCTCAGAAGTTGAGGCTCCGTAAATGACCAGATCAACTTCCCCAGGATCCTTGCCGGCACGTGCAAGCGCCCCACGGGCTGCACCAACAGACATCTCAGCAGTTATCGCTAAGTCATCTACTTCACGACGTGGTACTATCGGCATCATTCGTTTCTTGTCGAGGATGCCCTCTTTAATCATAACATATCGTTGTTGTATCCCTGATGCTTTCTCTATGAATTCACTGGATGAATATTGAAGCGCGACACGTTCGCCTAACTCAATCGCCTCACTATTACCGCTATTGTACTCATCTACATAGGCGTTGAATGCTTCTACAAGTTCGTCGTTGGTAACAACATGGGGTGGTGTAAACAGCCCAGTGCCGCTAATAACTATATTGGACATGATTTCCCTGTAGTACCTTATAAATTGACTCGAAATCGAGGCGTATCTCTTATTGTTACAAATGTTTTTTGAGAAGGTACTGATCCTGGCTTATTTCCCGTTTACCTGGGTTTATTTAATCTCACTGCCCTCCCCTGCCGCCTAGTGATTAAAACAGAGCAGGAGACAAGGTGACTGAAGACAGGTGATTACAAAACTAACTCTTTGCATGGTACCCAGTCTCGCAAAGCCGGGCAAGTTATTTACTACCTCTCCACCTGAGAAACTTCATCACCCCTAACCCCGATAAACGGGAAATAAGTCGGGACTCTTTTCAGTACTCGCTCGACGGGTATAAGTACCTTCACAAAATTATTAAAGAAACTCACCTGTTTGCATGAGTACCATTTTTCTGTTACTTGCTACCCTTCGGGGTTGACAATTCCACCGAATCTGCTTTGTTACCGAAGCCTTGAAGTAGTTCTCCGTCTTCAGCTTCGCTGCCTCGCATCTCCGATGGACCAGTCAATTGCAAAATTTAGGTGGTAAAATATAATCCTGGATCAGGTACACAAAACTGAGATATATGATACTCTGCAAACATGGACCGGTCAAGAATGTCAGGTCACAACAATAACGTTACCGATTGGAGCCCTACAATGATTGAAATACTGGATAACAGCTACTTTTTGGAGCTGCAAACCGCCCTTCCTGAAGTGATCTGCCGCAACGAGCACATTACTTATGTCCTGGGCAAAAAACAGTACGCTGTTACTATATGGGGTGACAGATACCTCATCGACCCTTTTGGCTCCAGCTTCGACACTTCTACTATAACGAACCCACAACCTCACGAGTACTTCTACCTTTTTATTCTTTTTTACCTGCTACGTATAAAAGATTTTCCTCTAATAAACGAATGGATATCAGAAAAAGACCTCCCCGGTGGACCAACTTTTTTCAGGGGCCCACACCTCGTCCCCACTGACCTCATAAGTAAGACCTTTGGCAACGACCTTGATGCATTTTCAGCCTGGTGCAAAGAACAGGGTGGAATCGCCATCGATATGGGCGATGCCGCTTTTCGCTTCCAAATCACACCTGATATCCCCGTAGTCGTTCTCTATTGGCTTGGAGACGAGGACTTTCCTGCTGAAGCCAAAATTCTATTCGATAAATCAATTGCTGAACAACTCCCCCTCGACATTGTGTTTGCCCTCGTTGTCGCGGTGTGTGATCGCGTCAGTTCCGGCCGCTCCGAAGGCTCATGAGCAACCGCAGTCACAGGAACCGCCGCCGCAGCCTCCGTGTGCCAGTGAGCCGGCAAGAGCCTGCACCACTTCACGGTTATCTGCTGCTGCCACTGAGTTTACATCTACTTGCAGAAAAAGCATCTCGGGCAGAAGATGGATACCAAGTTTTTGACGCAACCCAGGGAAGAGGTTACCAAAAAAATCGGCAACCTCAGAGTTTGAGACAGAAAAACTGAGACGATCACCTGAAACCTTATCCCCAAGTACAACCTCGAAAGGACTAAAGCCGTCACTAGCGACACCGTAAATAAACTCGATTGTTACAGAGGACGGTGTCAGGCTGAAATTCATAGCTTCACTCCCTGCCTGAACCGAAAGTGTAACTTTTTTTAACGCTTGTATAGACTGTAACACAAAAACCTCCTTTGCTCTGAAAAGCATCATCTCTTTCAGGAGAAAAACACAGGAAAATAATTTATAAGGTACTAAAAAAAGGACAGAGTTTATATTAAGAGCTTCTCAAACTTTCTCTATTCTGATACATTGGTATCACTTTGAGGATTGCTTTTAAAATGTCCCTCATCAATTATAAACATCGGGAGGAAGGATTATGGAAAAAGAGAACAACTTACCACAGGAAACCTCCGAGGTAGAGGAAACAAAAGATAGCAACTGGGTCGATGTAGCAGTCGGTCTTTTCAAGACAATACTTGAGTTTAATTACTCTGAGTATGGTGGAAAGAAGGATTTTTAATCTTTCCCGGAAGAAAAATTAATCAACCTCCTGATATGGCAGGAAATATATCGATTTCATCACCATTTCCAACCAAATCACTCTTTTGAATCACACTGCCGTTTCGTACGGCAATGATGCCGCCAAGTTGTATCTTTGCCTTGGCGGCACACTTCTCCAAGACGTCCTCAAGCCTCTCGACCTTGGGTATCTCAATTTCTACTCTTCCCGCTTCCGTCAGCCTGAAATGAACAACCACCATTACTATTCTCACTCACATATATCTTAATGTTACCAGCAACTGTCTGCTTCGGTGTCAACCATCATATCTATAATCAGCAGAGTTATACAATTGCCATTATATGGCCTCACTCTGCAGGACGATACCAGCGCAGTCGAAGTGCATTGCTGACCACCGAAACCGAGCTCAAGGCCATAGCAGCCCCCCCCAGCATCGGATTAAGGGTCGGTCCGCCAAAAATTGCGAGCAGACCTGCCGCGACAGGAATACCGACGATATTATAGGCAAAGGCCCAAAACAAGTTTTGTCGAATGTTCCGTAGTGTCGCTCGACTCAAACCTATTGCAGTTTCAACTCCCGAAACAGCGTTGTTCATCAAAACAATATCAGCAGACTCCACAGCCACATCAATACCCGTTCCCATGGCTATCCCAACATCTGCCCTGGCAAGTGCCGGTGCATCATTGATACCATCCCCTACCATGGCGACAACAGCGCCTTCTTGCTGTAGTCGAATGATTTCACCATCCTTACTGTCCGGTAATACTCCAGCCACCACATTTTTTATCCCAGCTTGGTCTGCGACTGCCAGTGCTGTTTTTTCATTGTCGCCGGTGAGCATAACTACCCTCATACCTAAGGCATCAAGGCGCCGAATCGCTGCGGGAACCTCGGGTTTCAATGGATCCGAGATCGCAAACAGAGCCACCAGAGTGTCTGCAATACTGAGATACAATACTGTTTTTCCCTGATCCGAGAATGCTTTGGCTTTTAGGTTAACCCCCTCTGTTAGGCCTTGTACCTTGTACTCCTCCAAATAATCACGATTCCCAAACAGCAGATCATAGGTTGTGTTTTCCAAAACGACGGAAGCACTGATCCCGCGGCCAAGAGTAGCCGTAAAGCTCTTGGGCTCTGGGACAATCTTCCCCTCTTCTAAAGCGGCCTGAATGATGGCATTCGCCAAAGGATGCTCCGAGCGACTCTCAGCCCCTGCTGCCAACTGTAAAACTGTTGCTCTACCCAGATCTGCCAGAATAAGCAGATCTGTTACCTGTGGCTCACCACGAGTAAGTGTTCCTGTTTTATCGAAGACGACACAGTTGACCTTTTCCGCCCGTTCAAGCACTTCGCCGGTTTTCACCAAAACCCCAAGCTGGGCGCCACGGCCAGTCCCTACCATGATGGATGTCGGTGTCGCCAAACCCATAGCACAGGGACACGCTATGACAAGTACTGCTATAAATATCCTGAGTGAGTAACTGAAATCGGCATCTCCAATAAAAAACCAACTCAACCCGGCCAGCATTCCTATTGCTATTACCGTCGGCACAAAATAGAGACTTATCCGGTCTGCAAGGCTGGCAATAGGCGCCTTTGTTCCTTGAGCGTCCTGCACAAGTTTAACAATCCTGGAAAGCATGGTGTCCAGCCCAACCTTCCTGGCTTCCATGGTCAGTGCGCCATTACTGTTCAGGGTACCTCCATAGATTGTGTCTCCTCTGGACTTCATGACTGGCATACTTTCTCCAGTGAGCATTGACTCGTCAACCGCGGATTCACCGTCTATGATCACCCCGTCAACGGCAATTCGTTCGCCAGGCCGTATGAGTAAACGATTGTCTACCCTGATCTCAGACACAGCTATCTGTCGCTGACCATCTTCATCTACAAGTGTTGCTGTTTCCGGTGCAAGTTGCAGCAGTTGCCTGATCGCATCCGTAGTTTTCACCTTGGAGTTTGCCTCGAAATATTTTCCAAGAGAGACCAGGGCAATGAGCATTGCTGCTGATTCAAAGTAGAGATCATGTGCTCGTGCAACCGAATCAATACCAAGGGCTATTTCCACGAGGTTCCAACTCGAATAGACAACCGCGGCACCAGTTCCTATGGCTATCAGTGAGTCCATGTTGGGCGCACCGTGTAACAGTGCGGGGATGCCTATTATATAAAATTTTCGCCCAAAATATAGCACCGGCAGAAGAAGGAGAAACTGGGTAAAAGCAAAGGTAAACGGTGAGTGGTTGGGATGTAAAAAAACAGGGAGATCGAGGCCTACCATGTGAGCCATGGAGAGGCACATAATAAAAACCGCCAGAACAAAAGAAGGCATGAGACTGCCTCTCATAGCCCGTAATTCATTTGCAGCTCTTTCTTGATTATTCCGAGTCTGTCCGGTGGCTTCTTCCTGAGATGCAGCAACAGCAGTAAAACCCAGGCCTGCGATCGCTTCTTCTATAACCCCTGGACCGACCTCCCCTGGCTCAAAATCAATCGTGGCCCTTTCTGTAGCCAGGTTAACCGAGCAGTCGACAACTCCCGTAAGATTCCCGACCACTCTCTCTATTCTTGAAGAACAGGCAGCACAGTGCATTCCCTGAATATCTGCTCTATAATTTTCAATTGCCATATTTTACTTAAGAACTTTCTTTAATGTTTATACAACTATGTTTATAATAAGAAACTGTGTCGTTCAGCTTCACATTGTTTGAGGGTAAGCACATAGCTGCAGTAAATCAATACAATGCAGACGTGCACCCAGACGTTGGGCTGATGCGGAACATCAGGTCGTCACTCTTTAATTTCTAGCTAAGGACCACTCAATTCATGAAAACAGTGCGATATTTTCTCCTTCTTATGTGTCTGCTTCTGCCTCTCAATAGCCAGGCGACTGAGCTAAAACTCGGAGCACCTCTCACTATAGATACGGTGACAAAAGTATCAGAGATCAACAAAAACCCGGACCAATATCTTGGAAAAGACGTGATCGTTGAGGGACTAGTGAAAAATGTCTGCGCCAAAAGAGGCTGTTGGATGGATCTCGCAAGTGATCTTCCTTTTGAGAAAATCCAGGTCAAGGTCGTTGACGGCGAGATTGTATTCCCCATAGAAGTCAAGGGCCGCATTGCCAGGGTAGAGGGCACCGTCGACAAGGTTCAGCTCAGTCAGGATCAGGCGATCCGAATGGGAAAACACAGAGCCGAAGAACAGGGCATCCCTTTTGACCCTGCATCAGTTACCGGTCCTGAAACATTCTACCGGATCAAAGGTCTTGGGGCTGTAATCAAATAATTTATGAAATGGCGAAAATGGAACTATATTCTACACAGGGATGTAGGTTATCTCTGCGTAGGATTGACATTGATCTATGGGATAAGCGGTATTGCTGTCAACCATATTTCAAACACTTTCAATCCCAGTTATACCATCGAAAAGCTCTCTGCTACCGGCCCTCCTCTGCTTACAGGAGCACAACCGGACATGGATTATATCCTCTTAGTGCTTAAAGCAGTTAGGGAGGAAGGCTTGTATAAAAATGCTGCTCTGGTCTCACCTGGTACAATGCGTATCTTCGTCGAAGGAAACACAATCGATATCCAGCTAAAAACCGGCGAGTTGACGATGGAGAAAGTGCAGCGAAAACCTCTTCTTTTTATCGTTAACTACTTGCATCTCAACAAGGCCAAGGGCACCTGGACCTGGCTTGCTGATATCTACGGCATCGGTTTGATATTTCTCGCCCTGACGGCCTACTTATGATCAAGGGGAGACAAACAAAAAGGGCCATTTTCCTTACCGGCCTTGGTTTTTCCATCCCCCTCCTCTATCTGGTCGTTATGCTCTAATAAAACCAACAGGCAGTCACGTACATGTTGAGGAGAAG
>JAWSVG010000114.1:0-5904 GCA_033852035.1 Desulfocapsaceae bacterium
GTAAACTCGTGGACATGTAGAACCCTCCTTATCTTTTGCTTGGTTGCTTTGATAAGGACTACATGTCCACTTTTTTTGCTATCTTTTCAAGTACGCTTAATCCGGAAGGACCATGTTAAGTTTGGCCTTGACCACATACATGCCCCCACCGTGGCCTGAAACCTCCTTCATCTCTGTGGCTGTGGAAAACCCGAGAAGGAAAGTATAATTGATCTTTTCCTTCTCGGACATGAACTGGGTTTGTTCTTAGGTTAGCAAGCCAATGCCATTGCACCATGTGGGGTGTAACAATTTATGTGAGTTTGAACTGATTAACTATTTCAGTAAGCTGCCCGGCAAGCGAATTGAGATCCCCGGACTGTTGATTCACATTCGTACTGTTGGCTTTCAACTCCTCAGCCACATGGCTCACGCCACTAATTTCCTGTGAAATCTCTCCTGCTACTGTTGAGCTCTGGGAGACGTTTTCGTTAACCTCGTTGATGCCTTGTGCCGCTTGTGAGACATTGGTCGAGATCTCGTTAGTTGAAGCGGACTGTTCTTCCACGGCTGTTGCTATGGTGGAGACGATCTCGTTGACATCGTTTATTATGCTATTGATCTCAGTGATCTCTGTAACTGTCAGGTTGGTTGAAGATTGGATCGCTTCAATCTTTTGCTTGATTTCAAGAGTTGCCTCGGCTGTCTGCTTCGCCAGTTCCTTTATCTCGTTGGCAACAACCGCAAAACCTTTGCCTGCTTCGCCGGCTCGCGCTGCTTCGATGGTGGCATTGAGTGCCAGCAGGTTGGTTTGCTCGGATATCTCGGTGATAACTTCGGTAACCTGGCTAATCTCGTTGGCTGCCTCACCGAGTTCATCGACCCGCTTTGATGCTGTGTCAGTTTTGGCTACCGCTTCTTCGGTGACCTGTCTTGCCTTGGCTGTATTGCTGGCTATTTCATTGACTGTGGCATTCATCTCCTCTGTAGCAGATGCGACCATGTTCACATTGACCGAAGCCTGTTCACTGGCAGCAGCTACTGCGCTCATGTTGGTGCTCATTTCCTCTGCAGCTGTAGCTACCGTGTTGGAACGACTTGTTGCATCTTCTGCTCCAGCTGCAAGTGATTCTGATAATGTTGAAAGATCACCGGCGGATCTGTTAAGTGTGTTGAGGTTATTCTGAATCTGACTGATGATGCCATGTAGTTTCTCGATAAAGACATTAAACCAATTGGAAAGTTCGCCAATCTCGTCGCCGCCCGCCTCCAAACGTTTTGTGAGATCACCTTCACCCTCTGCAACATCCTGGACCATCTGGCGAGCCGCAAGTATTGGATTTATGATACTACGGGCGATGAAAAATAAGGTGGAACCAATTACACCCAGCATGATTGAGGCAAAGATCCGCCTGGTCATCGAGGCAGTGGTCATCTGGGAATACATAGTCTCTACAGCTTCATTGTTTTCTTCTTCCACGGATGAGATGATCGCTGTCAGCGATTCATCTATTTTGCGTCCGAGCCCATCTACAAGATCATCCATTTCGGCAAATGCTGTTTCGCCAGCCTGAGTTGAAATGAGTTTTGGCAGATCAATTATGATTGCTTTTTCCAGCTTGGGGTACAAGCTTTTGGGGATTTGGGCGAGTTGTTTTTCTTCAGCAGTATCTGCAAGCTTTTCAAGTTTGGGAAAAGCATCTGTTAAGAAGTCGCTTGCAGTTGTCATTTCCTCTTTTAGTTCAGCTTCGACCTCACCGCTGTTTTTATCGACAATGGCATCCATTGCTGCCAAGGTAAACTCAACTAGAGCAACTTTAGTGTCACTAAGAAGACTCAATTGTTCTTGTCTCATCCTCATTACATCAACTGCGCCGACCACTTGTGAGTCTGTCCTGATTGCAAACAACTCGGTGACAACAATGCTTGCCAGAAACAGCAACGCGACAGCAATGAGTTTCCCTTTGACTGAATACGTCTTCTTTCTTTTTGCCTTTTTCATATCAATTTTCCTTTATTTAGGGGTCCCAAGCTGAACACGTAACATTGTAAAACGACTTGTAATGTCATAGATTCTTATGTTTGGGCCTCGAAATGCTTGAATGCTAAGCGTTGTGTATACTGTCAATGAGCAAATGACATTATCCATAAAATAAGCACATATTCCTGAAGAAACTATCCATTCGCGGGTGTTTGTTGGAAAGATTAGTCTCCTTTCATTTTCGCGAATAGTTTCATTGTTATTCAATCACTGGCAGATTATTTAACTAAACATCAATTTAGGGCAAATCCAGAACCTCTCCGAGTTGTATCAGGAAACATCCTGGATTCTGCACTCTCCGGTATTATGCTGAGTTCGGCATAGCCGGCACTCTTTCTGCTGTAACAGTACGTCACACTCGAGAATAATTTCAGTCGAAAGACTAGGTTCAAGGACCTTTTCGACTTTACATATTTTTCTTCATGATGTTATGTGGCGTATCATACATTGTGGTATATTATGAAATCTGATTATCAATAAAACCCAGCAAGAACTGTAAATGGAATGTAGTTAGGTCAAATTGAGGGGACAGATTGATTTTCATCAAAAACCTGTGGAAAAAAACTGTCTCCCGTAGTGAAAATAATAGCTGAAGATTAGTGGTGATCAGATTGCGAAAAAATGATGGACGTTTGGGGGGAGGGCACAATTCTTAGCGCAAACTTATGAAGGTACCAGCATCGTGCGCCAACGCAGCTAATACGTGAAAAGAAGTGATCATGAAAAATATTCTCCTCAAACACGCTGTCATACATATTTTCAAAACACCCTTCTTCAGGCTCATTCTGTTGATTTTCCTCCTCATCTCCATTGGTCTTTTTCTGATTCAAAAAGAAATTGTTTTTCCTGTTTTTCAGAAAATGCAAATGGCGAGTATCGAGTCTGAAGCTACCAGAACAGCGCATCATCTCTGGAATTCGCTGCACATTCTGAAAGGACCAGAAGGTTTGGCTCTGCCGGATGACATTGGGGAATACCTACAAGAAATAATGAATAATTTCGGCCTGGTAAAAATAAAGCTTTTCGACTCCTCCGGTGAAGTGCTGTATTCCTCGAAGGACATGGAAATTGGCGAATTCAATACGCACGATTATTTTCATGAAATGGTTGCGAAAGGACAAATTTACTCAAAAATTGCCCTTGAAAATCAAGCCTCAATGGAAGGCACACTTATATCAGTCAGCGTTGCTGAGGTGTATGTGCCTATCATCAGTAATTCTGATTTTTACGGAGCATTTGAAATATATTATGACATCACAGAGCAAAACCATAATATTTCCAAGAATGAATTCGTTTTTAAAGTTATTTCCTTAACAACATGGCTCCTCCTGACACTCATTTTTGTTGTGTTGCTCGTCAAGGCCAGCCAGGCGAATATTTTGAAAGCAAGGGCTGAGGAAGAGCTAACCGAAACTAATCAGTGGCTGGAACGTGCTGTTGTTGAAAAGACACGGGAGATTAAGGCAACTCAGGTGATTTCCGTTCAAGCCCTAGCCACACTGGCAGAATATCACGACCTAGATACGGGAGAGCATTTGGCCCGGATACAGCAATATGTCAAAGTTTTGCTGGAGTATCTAGTTGCGGCATCAAATCAATACACAGAATATATCCAGCGCCACCCCGGCTATATTGAAGAAATTATCTTTGCCGCACTTCTCCACGATATAGGTAAAACAGCTATCCCCATTGAGATCCTGACCAAACCCGGTAAGCTCACCCCTGATGAGTTCGATGTTGTTAAGAGCCATACAGCAATAGCGGGAGAGGCGTTGAAGAATGCCAACGAAATATTCAGAAAAGAATTCGGGAAAGACAGCTATCTAGCCCTCGCTAGGGATATTGCTATACATCATCATGAAAAATGGAATGGAGAGGGGTACCCTCATAGGCTGAAAGGTCTTGATATTCCACTATCCGCGAGAATCACCGCAATTGCCGATGTTTACGATGCATTAACGAGTGATAGACCCTATAAAAAAGCATGGACCCATGTAATGGCCTATGAAGAGATAGTAAACTGTTCCGGCAGTCACTTCGAACCTGTACTGGTGGAAGCATTTAAAAAATGTGGTGAACAATTCAAGCATATTGCAGAGAAAACCAGCAATAAAACCTGATCTTATTTTGGTTTCTATCCTACCACACAACCGTGTTGTTTGAGATAAATTGGAATAACGGCCAACAGAGGTCGTTGCTCTCGACAAAGAAGATTTAAGAGTTGTGCAATCGATTCCAACGGTTACAGATTGGAAAGTACTCTCAATCACCTTGCAAATCACAAATGGAGCAACTTCTCACCAGGAGTTTTACAGGAAACGACCAACCCCTCATTCAAGGGCTAACAGGAATAATGTATTGGTGTAAGATTATGTGAAATACAGAGGTTTCCACTGGCCACTAAGGGTGGCATTGTTAAATCTGAAGGCAAGGGGGAGGAAGTTAATTTCTCACCAACCGGACGAAATTATATATTCTAATAGCATCTCCTTGAGGTCCATGGCCGGTAGGATAATCATCAGGATCGCCTTCTTTGGGATCGCTTCGTTGTGAGCCGGCTCCATGCACGTCAGTCCAGCCACTGTTCATGTAACCAAGAGATCGGCCAAAAGCAACATATGCTCCACTCCAACCAGAGCTGCTCGTCCAGTTGGCATGGGTCGTACTGCTCCAGAAGAAAGGATAGTCTGTTTGTCCTGCTTCATTAACAATAACAGTGGTGTTAAACGATGTATCAATCGCCGCAGAGTTTGTTGTGTCAGGAGAACGGGTGTAGTCGACAATGCTTTGTAGTTCTTTGACATTGGGTAGGCGCCAATTGTTGTGACCCAGATAATTAGCATGATTTTTATTCTCAACCCATGCTAAAGCTTCCTGCCAGTTAAGCTTTTCACCGCTGTCGTACTTGGTCCACATCAAACCGGTTGCATTATCTAAGATAGTATCATCTCCATTGTCTACAATATCATTTTGGCCGTAACTGGTATTACCGCGTACATAGACTACGAAAAAAGTTTTGTCTGAGCCCAAAAGTGTAAGACCGTAACCTTTTATTCGCCCATCAGCGAAGTTGACGCCAAATAACGTCTGACTATCGGCTACACAGAGGTTGCTGCTGGCCCATTGGGAATCAATAATCCGTTCTCCCGCACTGGTATCGCCATAGGCGAAGTCAAAATAATCAGTATCTATAAATGGAATCAAGCCTGTGGTGTCAGTTCCGTCATACCCACTGGGATCTTTGCCACTAAAATTGATAAGTGAATAGAGTTCTTTAATTGTAGGAAGTCGCCAATCGTTATAACCTCCAAGTGAAAGAGAGCTTGCTCCGTCTACAGCCTGTTGGTATGTGAGCTTATCGTTTACGTCAATGTTGCCATCGTCATTGCTGTCAGGGCTTTGCTGCCACATCAGACCTGTCACATTGTCCGCGATAGTACCATCGTCATTATCGAAATAACTTGGATTGTAACCGTTATGTTGTGCATCTTGTCCCCCAAAGTTTTCACCTGAGTCGGGGCAAGTGATCTCACTTGTGTTGTTATAACAAACAGTCTGGCCAGTATCGACAACTGGGTATGATAAAGAAGACGGAGAGGAAGAACTTCCATGATGAGCGAGTATTCCGGGAATAAATAATAAAATGTTGGTTTCCGCATACGCACTTGTCTGCCAACAACTCAATCCGGAAACAGTTAAAATACCAATGCAGAACTGTTTTGAAATATTAATAAATGCCCCATATTTCTTCATTAAATACTCCTTTCCTAAAAAAAAATTCAGGGTAAGAGCTTCGGCATTTGTCCTATCTCTTCAGCCCTCAAGAACTGTCATGGCTTACACGATAGCTTTGATGTTGATGTGGCCCTGATGGCCACCTGAAA
>JAWSVG010000034.1:0-80129 GCA_033852035.1 Desulfocapsaceae bacterium
ATAGCGTAGACTTCGATATTACCTATATGGTTGTGCTTATTTTTCCGAAAACCCTCAATTTGAGACAGGTAAGCGTCACACTCCGAGATGCTTATTCTCGGACAAGCTCCTAGGAGATGCGAGGCAGCGAAGCTGAAGACGGATAACTACTTCAAAGCTTCGGTAACAAAGCAGATTCAGTGGAATTGTCAATCCCGAAGAGGAGCAAGTAACAGAAAAGATGGATGAAAGCATAAAATCTATAGATGAAATTAACTTATAAAATCAATTTGATTGCATTGGCAGTACTTGCCTTGGTTGGAGTAGCAATAACTATTGCTGGCGTGAGTACTATCCGACAGGCAACGTATTCCTTGAACAGCCAACTCATGCAGGGAGAAGTTGAGTCCATTCGTTCTACATTTGAAAGATCCCATGAAATCCTTGTGGAAAATCAACTGGAAAATGTCAGCAGCTACGTCCTGCTGGCCCAATCAGATCTTCTCGCAGAACTCTCCGGATATGGGCACGGAGCAACAGGGAAGCTTATTATTGTCACGAATCAAGGTACAATTGTACTGGGCGACGCGCAATCAGAAGGACAACAGATAGATATGGGTAGTATTCCCAGGCTGATTCAAGAGAGAAAAGGTGTTGTGAAAACTAATTATCTCGGCAAAGAACACGTTCTTTGTTTTTCCTATTTTCCCCAATGGAATTGGATGATTTTCTTGTCAATTACAAGCGAGGAAATCTATTCCGCACAAAAACAGTTTGTTACTAAAGTTATCGTCATCATACTTATCTGCTTGGTGCTTGGAGCTTTGATATTTGCTTTCTTCATTAAAAAAGTTGTAAAGCCGATACTCCAACTTTCTCAAGCAGCCACCCATGTAAGCGAAGGGCAATGGGAGACATCTTTGCCCATGCCTGCAGGCAAAGACGAAATTTCCCAGCTTACAGCCTCCTTTCGCCATATGGCAGCAAACCTTGCTGAGATGTATGGCGAGATGGAAAGTAATCTTGAGAAAATGGAAAAATCAGAAACTGCCCTTCGGGAAAGTGAAGAGAAGACCAAAAGGACTCAGGAGTTCTTACAAGCAACATTGAACAATATCGGTGACCCCATCTTTGTAAAGGATGCTCAGCACCGTTGGATAATGCTCAATGATGCCTTTTGCAGCTTCATGGGCCATAAGCGTGAAACGATGCTGGGAAAGTCGGGCTATGATTTTTTACCGGAAGAAGAAGCCAACGTATTTTGGCAGGCAGATGACCTTATCTTTACCACAGAAGAGGTGAATGAAAGTGAAGAACTCATGACTGATGCCCACGGTGTGCAGCACATAATTCTAACTAAAAAGGCCGTTTTTCAATCAGTAGAAGGGAGCAAATTACTTGTTGGAACTATTAAGGACATCACTGAACGTAAACGCATGGAAGAAGAGCTGCTAAAAAACCAAAAGCTCAAATCCATCAGTATTCTAGCCGGAGGTATTGCTCATGATTTCAATAACATACTCACAGCAATACTTGGAAATCTGTCACTGCTAAAAGAGATGGTTGACAAAAATAGTATTGTTCACAATCGGCTCGTTAAGACAGAGAAGGCCTCCAATAAAGCTAAAGATTTAACCCAGCAATTGCTTACCTTTTCCCACGGCGGCGCACCAGTAAAGAACACAGTATCATTAGAAAAACTTATTGGGGACTCTGTAACTTTCACTTTAAGCGGTACCAAAGTACGTCAGCACTTGTTGCTGGATGAAGGAACATGGGCAGTAGATATTGATGAATCGCAGATGAGCAGGGCAATGCACAATATTGCAGTAAATGCAATCCAGGCCATGCCCAGGGGCGGTCTTTTAAAGGTGACATCCACTAATCTCCAAATTGGTGAACTCAGTAACTTGCCCATGAAAGCCGGACGATATGTCTGCATCACTTTTGAGGATAACGGCACTGGTATCGCTCAAAAGACTCTGTCAAACATTTTTGATCCATATTTCACAACAAAGGATGATGGCAGCGGTCTCGGACTAGCAATTACCTACTCCGTCATCCAGCGGCACGAAGGTCATATCACAGTGGAGTCGAAAGAAAATGTTGGTACAAGTTTCTTTATATATCTCCCTGCTTCTGACAACGATCCCCCCATATATCAAGAAAACCCCATACAAGTGGAAAGCGGTAGCGGCAATATACTGATTATGGATGATGAACAATTAATCCAAGAAACGGTCAGTGCCATGCTGGTCCATCTCGGCTACCGAGTAGAATGTGTGGCTGATGGTGAAGAGGCACTCAATAGATATAGCGACTCGATGAAAATTGGAAAACCCTTTGATGCGGTAATAATGGATCTGACAATTCCGGGCGGAATGGGCGGGCAGGAAGCCATCAAGGCACTCCTTAATTTAGCCCCTGAGGCTAAGGCTCTTGTTTCCAGCGGTTATTCCCAGGACCCAGTCATGGCAAATTTCAGGCAATATGGCTTTGAGGGGGTAATTACTAAGCCTTTTGAACTGCACAAGATTGCAACAGCGTTGCAGAAAGTGCTTAATGAGTGAGAGTGGATTTTGCTTGAATATGTATATGTATCGGAAAAACAAAGTTTCTCTAAAAATAGTGAGTAACGGTTAGGGGTGCTCACAGGAAGAAGAATATAGGATAAAAAACAATCCAAGCCAGCATCATCTATTATCCATATCACCGCCAAGAAAGAGCCTAACGATGATTTCAAACTTTTCCATCATCAAAAAATTACGAATAAACTTTGGGAGAGTAGTCCTTTTCTTCATAATGTTCATTGGCTTAGTTTTTATGAGCTTCAATGGAGTAAAGAGCCAGTTTGGAACGGTCACTGATGATACAATTCCTGACATCATAGCCATTCTCGAACTGAAATCCTTATCGAAACGACTTATTGCTGAAATATTGGGATATGTTGCCTCCGGTGAAGAAGGATAGATTGAAGAAATCACTGAGTCTCTCTTAGCAGCGGCATTCCGGACTACAGATAAAGAATGGAGGACGCGGTTTGGCGACACTGTCCGGGATATAGAACGGATCTCTCAACAGCTCATTGACGGTGCACGCATGGTAACTGAGTTCCTCGAAAAGATGGCAAAGTATGAAGATGAGGTCCTGACGACCATAGATGAGCTTGTTCACCTGCAAACTGCGTCAGACAACTGCCTCCAGGGATTTTAGGGATAATATTCTCAACAGTATGACAGAGAGCCTTGTTGTCACATCGCCCCAGGGAATCATTCAATCGGCAAACAATGCAACACAACAGCTCCTCGGGTATACCCAGGAGGAACTCATTGGACAGGATATCCAGATTCTGTTGAGCGGTGATGATACAGATGAGCCAGGGGACAGAAGGTCCCTGTACTTTTTTCCGGCTCGTTTATCTACAACCAGAGAAAAGAGAGGCAGGGCCTTGTCTGCGTTGCAGCTAATGTCAGTGAGTTACGGCAGGCTCAGGAAGAACTGTCTGTCTCAGATGAGAAGCTCAAGATGACGCAGGAACAGCTTGTCCAATCCAGCGAACTGGCCTCAATTGGTGCGTTGGCGGCTCCAAATCAGAGAAGGAAACCATCCGGATTATTACCAGGGTCGCCCATGATAATCCGCAATATATTGAAATAGTCGTTAGGGACAGTGGAGCTTGAATCCCAGCCGATGCACGGGCGAAAATATTTGACCCTTTTTACTCAACAAAAGAAATAGGTAAAGGGACCGAAGTGGGTGTCATCATCCTGACCGGACAGAGTGACGAGATAACAGCCATCGACTACCTCAGGGCCGGTGCCTATAAGTACTTTCTCAAGCCGATTGAAGATCTTGACTTCCTGCTTACAGCCATAAGCAGGGTTCTGCAGAAGCGCTACCTGGAGCAACAGAATCAGCTGCTTATCAAGAAGCTGGAAAAAATGACTATCCGGGGTCCCCTTACCGATCTGTATAATGTCCGACAGCTCTATCCATCTCTCGATGAAGAAATTTCCAGGTCGGCGAGATAGAACCATACGTTTTGTTTGCTGTTTATGGATATTGATCATTTCAAGCAGATAAATGATAACTATGGCCACCCATTCGGAGATTATGTCCTGAAAACACTGGGGAACGTAATGGATTCAGTTTTACGGTCACCATGTAAGCTGTTCAGGTATGGCGGTGAAGAATTTGTCACTATAATGCCTGAGACAAGACACGCTAAGACCGTCACGACAATTGAGAGGCTCATGGTCGCTGTTAAGGAACATCACTTTCAATGCGATGAGAGCAAACTACGCAAATTACCATCAGCGTGGGAACGGCCTTCTACCCAAAACATTCAACCCAGAAAAGTGAACTCGTTAAGCTGGCAGACCAGGCACTCTACAAAGCCAAGGGGACTGGGCGCGACAGGTATGTAGTGTCCGGGGAGTAGCCTGGAGTAATCGTCCGCACTTCATACTATGTTCGTGTAACGACACAAGTAATTTTTAATCTATGCCTAACCTCGCTCGACGGGTATAAGTACCTTGTGAGTGCTTATAACCATATGCTATAAAACCGAATCCGTATTTTCTTGTTTTTTGTGACAGCTTTTACAGAGTAAGGTACTAAAATGAGAACTAGAACTTTACATCCTTTCACGAGGAGAAATTTCAAATGATTCATGGCGTTGAACTATTCTTTTCTTTATTTAACAATTTAGCAATCTTTCTAGCTCTCGTTACTGTCTATGGTTACCTGCTTGATCAATGTAGTAAATTAATCTGGTTTAGAGGTCAAACAATAGTAGGACTCTCTTTCGGTATTTTTGCAATTGGTTGTATGTACGCAAAGATACCGGTTTTCGAAGGGGTGATCGTAGACCAGCGGAACGCGATCATTGCACTCAGCGGAGCATTTGGGGGACCCTTATCTGCTGTTGTGAGTGCTATTATTACAGGAATGTACCGGATACATCTTGGCGGAGACGGAGTTTTTGCCGGCCTGATAGGAGTCTGCCTCGCGGCGACGGCCGGAATACTATTACATACATTCCCTCGATGCTTTTCCTCCATCCAAAAGTCTACTACAAGTGCAATTTTTGCAACGATAATTATCCTCCCGGGATTTCTTTTTGTTAAAGATATTCAAACTGGTTGGGAATTAATGAAAGCAATGGCATTGCCTTATGGTTCAGCAATTTTCTGCGGAATTTTTTTAGTCGGTCTTTTGCTTAACAGGGAAGGAGAAAGATATGCTGTTGAAGTGTCATTTCGAAAAAGCGAAGAAAAGTATCGTGAGTTGATTGAAGGAACGGAGGACCTCATAACTCATACTGATAAAAATGGTACCTTTACCTTCGTAAACCATGTCGCTGAAAAAATTTGGGGTCTCACACCAGAAGAATGCATAGGCAGGTTTGCCTGGCAATTTGCCCATGGAGACGATAGAGAAGAAACATCTGAAAAGATTAACTCCTGTGTAGTTCAAAAAAAGAAACAACTTAAACTGGAAAACAGACAAGTAAACACCAAGACTGGAGAGACCTATACAGTCCTTTGGTCATTATCATTTCACTATAATGGGTCTGGTTCATTAAGTGGATTTGGTGGCATTGCACGGGATATCACTGAACGTAAAAAGGCGGAAATAGCTCTACAAATTAGCGAGGAAAGACTGAATCTTGCCTTGTCAGGCTCAAACGAAGGCATATGGGACTGGGACTTAGAAGACGATACACTGCATTTTGATTCCCGTTATTATAGTATTTCTGGGTACGAGCCCAATGAATTCCCCGCTGTATTTGAGGAATGGGAGAAAAGAGTCCACCCTGATGATATTCGGCAAACGGTACTGTCTGTCAGACAATATTTATCTGGAGAGTTACAGGAATATGATGTTGAGTTCAGGTTTCAACGGAAAGAAGGCTCTTATATGTGGCTTCATGGAAAAGGGAAAATAGTTGCCCGCAACAAACAAGGAGACCCCACACGATTTACCGGAACACATACAGATATTACCGAGCGCAAACAGTCTGCATTCGCCTTAAAAGAGAGTGAAGAGAAGGCCAGGATTTTCATTGAAAACACACCTCTACCAATTGCTCTGTTTGATACAAATATGTGCTATATGGTGGCCAGTAAACGATGGCTCATTGATTACAATCTGGCTGATCAGGATTTGATCGGGCGCTGCCATTATGAGGTATTCCCTGAAATAGGGAAGAATTGCAAAGATGACCATCAAAGAGTTCTAAAAGGTGAAATCTATAAAAATGATAATGACAAATTTATTCGCGAAGACGGTTCTGTTCAATGGTTACGGTATGAATTACACCCATGGTATAGGGTAGATCGTTCAGTAGGTGGGCTGGTAATGTTCACAGAAGATATCACTACCCGCAAACAGACAGAAGAAGCTTTACAGCAGAATTATATACAACTTCAGGCTATTTATAACACACTGCCAGTCATTATCTGGTCGCTTGACGAAAAAGGGGTTTTTACACTTTCTGAAGGCAAAGAACTTTCTTCACTAGGACTCACACCCAGTCAAACCATCGGCATGTCTGCTTTTGAACTCTATAAAGACAGTCCATTCATTGTTGAGAAAATACAAAGGGGATTGAAAGGTGAATCCTGTGAGTATGACTCTGAGGTCGCCGGGGCTATTTATCACAGTGTCCTTACACCGTTTTTTGATAAAAATAATATCGTACGAGGCCTCAATGGTTTAGCCATCAATGTTACAGAAAAGAAAAGGGTCGAGGCTGAGATACGCAATCTGCAAAATTATCTGAGCAATGTTATCGATTCTATGCCATCACAACTTATCGGGGTTGATGGCGCAGGTTGTATCACTCAATGGAATAAGATGGTAGAAAAGACAACAGGGATTCCAGTAAAAGATGCAAAAGGCAAATACATTTCCGATCTGCTTCCCTGGATGACCTTTGAAAAAGAGCAAATCGTTCAAAGTATTCAAACCCGGCAGGTCATACAGGAACAGAAAAAACCCTTCGAAACAAAAACAGGAATGCTCTATAAGGATGTGACTATTTATCCACTTATTGCCAATGGTGTGGAAGGAGCGGTCATCCGAATCGACGATGTGACCAAAGAATATGAACTGGAGGTGGAACTCAACCATAGTCGCAAGATGGATGCAATCGGGCAGCTTGCAGGTGGAGTAGCTCACGATTTCAACAACATGTTAAGTGGCATACTCGGAGCTGTACAATTGCTTAAATTACGCCAAGACGTTCCCGATGATAAAAGCCTTGAATACATCTCGATAATTGAAAAGGCATCTTTACGTGCCGCCGACTTGACAAGCAAACTCCTTACTTTTGGCAGAAAAGGGAAAATAGCTTCCACATCCATAGACATTCAGCTTTTGATAGAAGATGCCGTTGCCATTCTTAGCAGAACCGTTGACAAGAGGATATCCATATCTATTCAAAAAGGAGCTGAAAACACATTCATCGTCGGCGACAGTTCTGTCTTACAGAATTCTTTATTGAATTTAGGAATAAATGCCAGCCACTCGATGCCGAAAGGTGGAAAAATCGAGATCGAGACCAAGAACATCCGGCTTAACCAAAGTTTTTGCGAAGAAAGTACATTTGAGATTGAACCTGGGGAATATATTCAGATTGAAGTTCGAGATTCAGGCTGTGGGATCCCCCATAAAAATATACAGAAGATATTTGAACCGTTTTTCACAACCAAAGAAACGGGTGAAGGGGCCGGTCTCGGTTTGGCTGCCGTTTACGGAACAGTGAAGGATCACCATGGTCTCATAACCGTATCAAGTGAAGTTGACACTGGTACCACCTTCTACCTGATGCTCCCCTCATCAAAAGTCCATGATCACGTATCAGAACAAGATACCGAGATCATTTCTGGTTCTGGCATGGTACTCCTCGTTGATGATGAAGATATTATCCGCACAACTGGAAAACATTTGCTTGAAGAAATGGGTTATACCACCCTACTTGCTGAAAACGGTCAGGATGCAGTGAACGTTTTCAGGCAGCACTACCTTCAAATAGACCTCGTGCTCATGGACATGGTTATGCCGGTAATGGATGGACGGGATGCAATCCCAAAATTGCGTGAGATAGACCGAAACTGTAAAATTATTATTGCATCAGGATTTACCAAAGGTGAGAAGGGCAATGAATTAGAGAGATACGATGTTCAGGGGTTTATTAAAAAACCATACCGAGCATCTGACCTGAGTCAGCTCCTTGCTCAGATATTAAAAAACACCTCATAACCCCGATAAACGGGAAAAAAATCGGGATAAGTACCTTCACAAAATTATTTCGAAGTCTACGCTTATCTCTGCCATAAAAACGCAGAAAATAATTTGTAAGGTACTAAAAATCAGGGAGATATTGTTGGTCGTTTATAGAGTCTGATCTTTTCTTTTGATATTTAAATGCGTATGTATTGGTTGATAGGAATCAGCGATCAAGGATAAATTAATGACATGGAAAATAATATAAAGTCAGAACCGAAAGATCTGCCCGGAATCAACCTTGAAATTCTCCACTTCCCCTTTGATGAAAAAATACTCTCTTCTCTTATCCATTCTGTTCCATTCAGTGTTTATGCAAAAGACCAAGAAGGGAGGTTTATTTTTGCCAATCTCAATTACTGCCAGAATGTCGGTAAATCCCTAAAAGAGATACTGGGAAAAAAAGACAAAGACATCCATCCCAATGATCTTGCTGAGAAATATCTGGCCGACGACAGGATGATAATGTCGAGCAAAAAAACGAGAATCATTGAGGAATCCTGGCAGTCTCTCGGTGGCATGACGCACTACATTCAAGTTGTCAAGACCCCCCTGCTGGATAACTTAAACCCGGATAAAGTACTTGGAACCCTGGGTGTCTTCTGGGATATTACCGAAAAGAAACAAGGGGAACTGCAGATAGAAGAAGAGCGCACATTTCTCCGAAAAATAATAGACAGTATTCCCGCCTACATTTATGTAAAAGATCTTAATGGCAATTTTATAATTGCTAACAGGGCTGTGGCGGAATTTATGGGTACCGATTCGCCCGAAGAACTTGTCGGTAAAAACGATTTCGCTTTTTTCCCCGAGGAGACTGCGCAAATATTTTCGGAATCGGAAAAAAAGCTATTCAAAACCCAAGAACCGCTAACCGACCTTATTGAACAATTCCCTTTCAAAGGAAAGAATTACTGGCTCAACACGACTAAAAAACCTTTGAAAAACCGTGAAGGGGAGACTATCGGACTGGTCGGCGTCGGCCATGATATAACCCATATCAAGCTGATCGAAACAAAATTAAGAGAGAGTGAAGAGCGGTATGCAGCAGTTGTCAATCAAGCGCTAGAAGGTATTTACCTGGCAGATCCGCTTACAAAAGAGGTCCTTGATTCAAATGAGTCACTGCGTAACTTGATTGGTTATTCAAAGGAAGAACTTCATGGCTTGAAAGTGTATGATTTTGTAATTCATGACCACAGAAAGATCGATAATTACATCCGGAGCATTTCAAGCTCGAGCGAAATGGTTATCAGCGAAAGCAACTACCGACATAGAAATGGTTATTTGTTGAATGTTGAGGTCTCGGCAAGGTTAATCACTTTTGTCGGAAAGAAGGCTGTATTGGTTGTGGTCCGAGACATTTCCGAAAAAAAAGCAGCGGAAGAAGAGAGTGAAAGACTAAAGGAACAGCTTCGACAAGCTCAGAAATTCGAGGCACTCGGCACGCTTGCAGGCGGTGTCGCCCATGATTTAAATAATATTTTATCAGGAATTGTGAGCTATCCGGAGCTGATTATGAACAAGTTGCCACCAGATAGTGATTTGAGAAAACCCTTATCTGTTATCCATGATTCCGGTAAAAGAGCATCAACCGTTGTGGCTGATCTGCTAACCATCGCCAGGAGCGCAGCCTCCAATAAACTTAGTCATGATCTCAACACCATAGTTAGGGAACACCTCGATTCTCCGGAATGCAGGGAGCTGTTGTCAATAAACACAGGGGTTACGCTTCAACACCAACTGGAGGCTGAGGCACCAACCATTCTCTGTTCTTCCGTGCATGTTAAAAAATGTTTGATGAATCTTGTAGGAAATGCATCTGAAGCTCTCGACACTGAAGGAATCATCACGATAAAGACAATCAACCGCGTAATGAAAAAAGAAGATGTTGAAAAATGCGGTCTGAGTGAAGGCAACTATGTCCTATTGCAGGTAGTAGACACAGGACCTGGGATATCGGAAAAAGACCAAGAGCGTATTTTTGAACCATTTTATACAAAGAAAGAAATGGGACGAAGCGGAACTGGCTTAGGCCTCACCGTCGTCTGGAACACAGTCAGCGACCATGGTGGCACGGTTACCGTCGAAAGTAACAATAGCGGCACATGTTTCAGTCTTTACTTTCCATACAATAAGGCAGAAATCTTCAATGAAGATGAGTGTCTAGATCATATCGAAAAATCTGAGAACAGCGAGCACATTCTTATTATAGACGACCAGGAGATGTTACGGGATATCGCCTCAGAAATGCTCAAAGATCTGGGCTACTGGGTAAACGCGGTATCCTCGGGCGAAGAGGCCATCGAATTCGTAAATGAAACTCCAGTAGATCTTTTGCTGATCGATATGCTGATGGATCCGGGAATTAATGGCAGGGTTACCTACGAGACGATTCACAGAGTGCACCCGGACATCAGGGCTTTGATAGTAAGCGGCTATTCGGAGGACATCGAGGTACAGGAGGCCCTCAGGTTGGGCGCAAAGGAATTCGTACAGAAACCATATTCAATGACCACCTTGAGCCAGGCGGTAAAGAGGGCTCTGTCGTAACGGTAATTTAACTTTGGCGACAACTGTTCTACAACTATAACAAGGATCTCTAAATTTTGAGCCAGACTCTCCCGAATCAGTCAGGGTCATTCATCCAGTACATTGCGAATGCTGATTGCCAGTTCACTCAATGATACAGGCTTATTTAGTGCCTTACTCCGTAAAAGCTATCACTCAGTCCAGTACCCTTGGGGTGTAAAAAAACGCTAAATATTGTTCCTCTACTAAGTTCGCTATAATCTTTAACTTCCCCCACCGTGATCTTTTACAATACCGTGCACAGTCGATAAGTCCATGCCGGTTCTTTCTCCGATTTCTTTTGTTGTGAAATATGGATCAAAAATATGCGGCAGTACCTCTTGCTTTATTCACCCGAGCCCGTATCTGTAACTCGTAAGGCAATGTAATGGTCAGGTTTAAAATTGATTCGTATTGATGGTTGACAATTCCTTCGACAGTGAGGATAATTATTCTCAATTAACAATACATATCGGACATACTATGAAGATTCAAGGCGATGACATTGCTCCACAGACAAGACTACAGCAGATGGTTGGTCGCCTTAGGGATATCGATTGTCGCATAACGCCACAGCGACATGCTGTTTTGAATGTGCTTGCTCACAGTAATGATCACCCTTCTGCAGAAAATATTTATAACGAGCTTTTGACTCATTATCCCACAATGAGTTTTGCGACAGTTTATAAAACGCTCAATCTTCTCAAAAAAGAAGGTGAGGTGCTTGAGTTAGAGTTCAGCGAGCATGGCAATAGATATGATGGTAAAAAACCATTTCCTCACCCCCATGTTATTTGTACTGCATGTGGAACAATTATTGATCCATCACAGCTAGACTTAGAGCAAATTACCAAAAAGATGATGGAGGAAACAGGTTTTAAAATCATCACTCACCGCCTTGACTTTTTCGGGCTTTGCCCAAACTGCCAAGGAGGGTAGCTTTTTTTGCTGTATTGTGGACAACAATTATCTACAAACTACCTGTATCATCATGTGGTGTTCAGTGAGCTGAAATTTTCACATAATGTATAGTTTATTTTGATATTGTGTATTTGTTTCAAGCTGTTGAATAGTTTTACCAGGTAGCGTTGTAAAGAGAAGTAGAATGGTAGGTGGGAGCAACAGAAAACCCAGCCTTTTGCGTGGAGTTCAACTTCACGTCAAACCGTCAATTAGAAGAGGAGAATCAGTATGAAGGATCAGAAAACTAAGCTGACGAGCAACAACGGAGCACCTGTCTCAGACAATCAGAATGTCATGACGGCTGGACCACGTGGACCATTACTGATGCAGGATGTATGGTTTCAAGAAAAACTTGCTCATTTTGACAGAGAAGTAATCCCTGAGAGGCGAATGCACGCCAAAGGATCTGGTGCTTATGGTACCTTCACTGTCACAAACGACATCTCTGCCTACACTAAAGCAAAAATTTTCTCAGAAATTGGTAAAAAGACAGAGTTGTTCGTCAGATTTTCAACAGTTGCTGGAGAAAGAGGTGCGGCTGATGCAGAGCGCGACATTCGTGGGTTTGCGATGAAGTTTTATACTGAAGAGGGGAACTGGGATCTGGTTGGCAACAATACTCCAGTTTTTTTCTTAAAAGATCCTCTGAAATTTCCAGATCTCAACCACGCAGTAAAGAGAGATCCAAGAACAAACATGAGAAGCGCCGGTAATAACTGGGACTACTGGACATTGCTTCCAGAAGCACTTCACCAGATTACCATTACAATGAGTGAGCGAGGCATACCGCTTTCATATCGTCATATGAACGGATATGGGAGTCATACCTATAGTTTACTTAACAATAGCAATGAACGATTTTGGGTGAAATTTCATTTCAAGACTCAACAAGGGATCAAAACTTTAACCGATCAAGAATCTGAAACACTGGTAGGTAAGGATAGAGAGAGCCATCAACGTGACCTCTTGGAATCAATTGACAATGGGGATTTTCCAAAATGGGATCTGAAAATTCAGGTTGTTCCAGAAAAGGATGCTGCAAAATTCCAGTTTAATCCATTCGATTTAACCAAAGTGTGGCCTCATGATGATTACCCCCTTATTGATGTTGGCGTTTTAGAATTGAATAGAAATCCTGAAAACTACTTTGCTGAAGTAGAACAATCTGCTTTTAACCCGACAAGTATCGTCCCTGGTATCGGTTTTTCACCAGATAAAATGCTCCAGGGAAGACTATTTTCTTATGGCGATGCACAGAGATATCGACTTGGAGTCAACCACCATTTAATTCCTGTGAATAAAGCGAAATGTCCCTTCCACTCGTTCCATAGAGATGGAGCGATGCGTGTGGATGGTAATCATGGAGGTACTCTGGGTTATGAACCTAATAGTTATGACGAATGGCAGGAACAGCCAGATTTCACTGAGCCTCCTCTTACCATAGAAGGTGCTGCTGATCATTGGAACCACCGCGAGGACAGTGACGACTACTATACTCAACCAGGTAATTTGTTTAGGATAATGAGCTCAGACCAACAAAAAGTGCTTTGCGAGAATACAGGCAGAGCGATGGGGGATGCTCCCAAAGAAGTCAAAATCCGTCACATTGCCAACTGCATGAAAGCTGACAACGCATATGGCGAAGGAGTTGCCAAAGCTCTCGGGATTAGCGTAGAAGAACTATAGAGCAACTCTTATTGCCAATTTGGTAGGTTGATCTAATAAACCACGTATAGTACTGTTTAACGTACCTATTGTTGATTGGTAGTTGACAGGAAACAGAGCCAGATTGTATAAGGTCCGGCTTTGTTTCCTTTATTACCTAAATCTTGCATACGCAAAGTAGAGAAAAATAGATTTGTCTTTGCAAGACGATATGTTGCACCCATATTAATCAATTTAGAAACGCATATTGTTTATGAACAATATTTTTCTGCTACCTCGCTACCCTTCGGGATTGACAATTCCACCGAATTTGCTTTGTTACCAAAGCTTTGAAGTATGTTTATACGTCTTCAACTTCGTTGCCTCGCATCTCCGGCGGACCAGTCAATTGCAACTTTAGGTATTACATTAAAAGTTTGCTGAAACCATGAGAACCATGATGACAAATCACACATTCTCAGAAAAAATCGAACAGTTCAAAGAGGAAGTAATCCGACTGGAAGATATAGCAGGTCAAGAAGTCATTGAACAAACAGCAGCTCGCCTGGAAAGACTTAATTACACTCCGCCAGTTATCATCCCGGTGGCCGACTTCCTACGTTTAACTTCCAAAACACTCTTGGAGGAAATTGATAAAATATTGTCCATGCCTGACCAAGAAGCGTGTACCTTAGCTCCTGACAACTCACAAAAATGCCAAGATTTTCGCTTACAATTTATATCTGGGCAAATATATTATTACAAGCAACTTACCCTGCTCCGGGGGGGGAATCCCGATACATGGGACGAGGTTGATGAGTTGTATGTGCACGATTAATGAACCCGTTGCTTTACTGTTTTTCCCCAATATCTGCGTTATTAGGAAAAAAACAATCCTTCACCGCTAAGCGACGACTCCGATATCAACTCTTGAGTCATTTTCAAAAGGAGTGAAATATGAAGTATCTTACAACATTCGTTCTAGGAGTTTTTTTATGTCTGGGAGCCTGGCATACAGTATTTGCAGAGGAACAACTTGTAATTGCCGGAACTGGAGACAGCCAGGTGCTTTTGAGAAAAATGGCTGTGCTGTTTGAAAAAGAATACTCATCTGTGGATGTTGTGATTCCTGACAGTGTCGGTAGCGGAGGCGGTATCAAGGCACTGGTCAAGGGAAGCTGTGATCTGGCCCGAACCGCCAGGCCCCTTAAACCCAAAGAGTCCACCCACGGTTTTAGCCAAATCTCGTTTGCCATATCACCCATTGTTTTTGTCTCCCATTCCTCCCTCACAGGTGTTGAGAACATTACCATGGAACAGGTCATTGCTATCTACCAGGGAAAGATCTCCAACTGGAAAGATCTAGGGGGTGATGACCACAAGATTTACCCGGTTGACCGGGAACCCGGAGATTCATCAAGGAAGGTGCTGGAAAAGAAGCTGATAACCACAACACAAACATTCAAAGACGTTGAGTCCGTAGGCAAGATATTTTTAACCACCCCGGAAACCGTGGACGCTATCAGTATAAATCCGTATACTTTTGGTTTTTTACCCCTTTCTACAGCCCTTGAGAAGGAACTCTTTATCTTCTCCCTGGACAATGTGTCACCGTTACATTCTAGCGACACCACCGAGTCCTATCCCCTCTTCACTACATTGTATCTTGTGAAGCCTGAAAAGGTGAGTAAGGCCACTGAATCTTTTCTCACCTTTATCAGGGGTGATGCTGTCAAAAAAATGCTTTTTTCATCGGGCGTTACTCCGATTGAATGACGGAGGAAACGGTTAACAACATCCCAGGTGTTGACACCAATAGAGGCAAATAAATGGCGTATTTATCCATCAGTAAAAAGCTGTTTCTGCTTCGCATCGGCGTGGGGCTTTGTATGGGAGTGCTCATCGGCGGGATTGCAATTGGTATAGGAATGTATATCATGCATCGCTACCTGGTGGGTGAGATGGAATCTTCTGCACAGATGGTCGCCGACCAAGTCAGGGTTGTTGTTAACCTTCGGGGTCAACATCTTGAAGATGTAGCTGATTTACAAATACTTAATAAATATTACCATACCGGAAGAACAGAATTGTTAACTGAACTGTTTCGGGACCATTTAATGCAGTTTCAGAGGCTGGTATTTGTTGATAAAGACGGAATTCAGGAGGTCGCGGTCACCGGGGAAGACCTTGATGAAGAGGAGTTACCGTTTACCGTAACAGATGGTTACAGAGCCGCACAGGAAAGCCCAAAAAAAGTTATGATGGGCATGGTGAGCTACGATCAGGAGCTGAAAGAGCCTGCCCTCAGATTCTATTATCAGCAGATGAACTTTTTTGACAACAACCTCGGTCTTATTCAGGGATCGGTAACTTTGGAATCACTTGGCAGATCCCTGAACAAGGTGTTTCAGCAAGAAGAACAACAAATTGTTGTGATAACAGATCATGACGGCAGGATTGTATTTAGCACAGCAAGTGAGAATCCGAATCAAACCCTGGTCCGTGGGGCGGAGACCGTCAGAGATATTTTCAAAGAACCGCTTGACCATGCTGCGTACCTGGGGTGGAATACAATCAATGGTAAGTCATACCTGGTCAGTGCAATTCACCTCTTAAAGCCGAACTGGCATCTGTTTGTATTAAAACCAACCGGATTCATCGTTGAACTACTTTATGTCTTTATTTCATGGTGCCTACTAGCCATACTGGTTATTCTTGCCTGCGGTGAATTTACTTCACGACGGCTGGGGCTGAAAATTCTTGAACCTATTCGAAAATTTAATCAGGTAACCACTGACATTCTGGAAAGCGGCGATCTTGACAAACAGGTGAAGTGGAAGTCTGGTGATGAGATGGGCCAACTTGTGGACTCTTTCAATACCATGCTGAAAAAAATCAGGGCTGCCCAGAAAGAAAAAGAACTGGCGGATGAAAAATTACAGACCGTCCAGGAAGAGCTGTTCAAGACCGAAAAAATGGCCGTTGTCGGACAGATGTCAGGGCTCATCGCCCACGAAATCCTTAACCCGATCAGTGCCGTTTATGCCCGTCTGGATTTGATGGCTAAAGATGAAAAAAACATAGCTAAAATCCATCAGTTGCTGGGCGAGATAACCCACGAATGGAACAGCAAAATCGGTACGGATGAATTTAGTCAGCTGGTTGCCCAGAAAGGGCAGAAAGAGTTGGAGCTTATGGAGAAAATTGCAAAAGCAATTTCGGACAAAGAAGTGGAGAATAGCGAAAGTCGGGCGTTTATTTTTACACTTATCCAGCGTACAATCCAGATTGTTAATAATCTAAGGGAAATGTCCAGAAGAGAAACAATTCTGGAGCAGGTTGATCTGGTGCAACTAATTGATGAAGTTGCTGGAGATCAGGCAGACGGGTTACGCAAAAGGAACATTGAGGTAAAAACAGAATATGAAGTGCATCCCACTATTCATGCTGATCACATGGAAATCTATTCCATATTTGCTAATTTGTTTAAAAATGCTGCCCAGGCTATTGTCGTCAATAGTGGTAGTACGGAAAAACAAATCCATATCAGCCTGACCTGGAATGAAGATCAGATTCAGGTACAGTTCAAAGACACAGGTTCAGGGATTGAGCCTGAAAACCTGAATAAGTTATTCGAGCTCGGGTTCAGCACCAGAGGCCGGGAAGGAACAGGCATCGGTTTAAGCCACAGCCGAAAAATCGCCCGTCAGTTAGGCGGTGACTTGATAGTGTTGCAATCGGAGCCTGGACAGGGCACGACTTTCCAAGTGAATTTTATTAGTCAAGGAAAAGAACATGACACCCAAGTGGACAAATAATAGTATTATTTGTGTTGATGACGAGCAAAGTGTCCGGGATGTTTATCAAAAGATATTGAAGCCGCCAGCCCTCGATCCTTTGGCTGAAATTCTTAATATTGCAGGAAAAGGAGAGAGGGTGGAGGGCTCAGGTTTAAGGGGCAAGCCAGATTTTACTCTGCTGCTGGCATCATCAGGGGAGGAAGCGATTCAGCTTGTCGAGAAAGAAAAGGAAGCAGGAAGGCGTGTTGCAGCCGGTTTATTTGATATGCGGATGCCTGGCGGGATGGATGGCTATGAAACCATTGAGGCGGTTCGCAGGCTTGACAAGGATATTATCTGCTGTGTGGTAACGGCCTATACCGACAGGAACGTGACAGAAATCAGATCCCTGTTCACCGATGAACACCAGGACGAACTGCTCTATGTAAAAAAACCGTTTTCTGTTGATGAACTCGAGCAGGTCGCTGTCAATATGGTCAGTGCATGGAACCGGAAGAGAAAAGTTGAGGATTATGTCCGGGCCGTTGAAAAGCAGCGAAACGGACTGCGTCATATCCTGCACGCTGTCTCAACCTTTTCTAAGATTCCGCCTCATTCACTGGAGAACTTAGTGTCTGGTTTGTTCTTTCAGGTGCTTGGCATTATCGAAGGCGGACATGACGGATATTGCGTCATTTTTCCTTTTGAAAGATTAGATACGATAGCATACGGTGCCGGTAAGTACGAACTCTATGATGACCTCGCAACGATTATTGATGCTACTCCTGAATTTGAGAAAGCCTTCGAAAGTAACATGGTGGTCGTTGACGACAACCAATGCTATCTGCCCTTTGTCAACAGCGGTACGAAAATTGGTGGGATGTATATCAGAGCAAAACACTCCATACTGGATTCTCTGGATCATGAATTGCTCGAGGTATTTAAAAGCCAGATGGGCAATCTGATTATGAACAGTGTTTATCATGGCGGTATGATACAAAAAGAGCATGAATCCATTACCGATCCTTTAACAGGTTTGTACAATCGACGATTCTTCTATCAACGTTTAACCGAAGAAATATATCGCAACCGGCGCGAGGATGAGAATGTATCCATGGCAATGATGATGTTGGATATAGATCATTTTAAGCAGGTGAATGATGGGTTTGGGCATGAAGCGGGAGATTTAGTTTTAAAAACCCTTGGAGAGATTCTACGTGGGATGGTTAGAACGTATGATTTGGTGGGGAATCAAATATCTGCAATCGGCAAGGAGAAACAATTCGTGATTCGGTACGGTGGTGAGGAATTCGGAACCGTACTGCTCGATATTGATGAAGAAGTAGCAACGCTTGTTGCCGAGAGGATCAGGCAAAAAGTGGAGGACCATGTTTTCCGCTATCGGGAAAGTGAGATAAAGATTACAGCCAGTATCGGACTGTACATTTTTGAATTCTCAGAAAAGCTGCCTGATATAGAAAATTTTCTGTCCCATATTTACCGCAGAGCTGATGAGGCCCTTTATAGGGCCAAGAAAATGGGACGAAATAGAATTGAGGTGGTCAAGTAAGTACCTTGTGGGTGCTTCTCAGGTAAGCGATAGACTCTGAGGGGGATACTCTGAGTGACAGCTTTTACCGGAGTAAGGTACTAGGAGCTTGTCCGAGAATGGCCTTTCGGAGTCTGCGCTTACCTGCCCAAACTCTTCGGGCTTGTCAAAAAATAATGCTCGCAGATAGCGTAGACTTCGATATCACATATATGGCTGTGCTTATTTTGGGATAATTTCTCGATTTTAACCAAAAATCCTATTCTCGGACAAGCTCCTAGTGGTGTTTCACATGTCCTAAGAAATCCTTAAGTCTATCCGATAGTGGATTTTTCATCACTTCACCAGGTTTTCCCTGCTCGACAATTCTTCCATCATCCATGAAGATCAGTCGGTCACCCACTTGCGCTGCAAAACCCATTTCATGGGTAACAACTACCATGGTCATGCCGCTGTTTTTAGCTATGTTTTTCATAACATCGAGTACTTCGCCAATCATTTCCGGGTCCAGAGCCGAAGTCGGCTCGTCAAACAGCAGAACCTTGGGGCTGACTGCCAATGCCCTGGCAATGGCAACACGTTGCTGCTGTCCGCCAGAAAGCTGCCCAGGGAGCTTATTTTCAAATGCAGCCAAGCCAACTTTTTCAAGTAGATCTCTGGCAATTCCTGCTGCTTTTGTCTTGTCCATTTTTCTGGCTTTACAAAGACCGAAAGCGACATTATCAAGTGCCGTCAAATGAGGAAAAAGGTTGAACTGCTGAAAAACCATTCCCACCTCCAGCCGGATTTGACGTACCTTTCTTCTCTCAGCAGGGATCCCGATAGTGTCAACAGTTAACTCGCCACTTGAGATGAGTTCCAAACAGTTGATACAGCGGATCAAAGTGGATTTGCCAGAGCCAGACGGGCCAATGACCACAACGACCTCTCCCTCCTGAATAGAGAGATCAATATTATGCAAAACTTCGGTTTTACCAAAGGATTTACACACATTCTTCAATTCAATTATGTTTGACATCATCTTCTCATCTTTTTAGAGGTGGCTTTTCAAAAAATCTTCATCTTTTTCTCGATGTGGCGTAACGTCACGGCTAGCACTGTTGTCATCATCAAGTACATAACAGCCACCGTCAACCAGATTTCAAGCGCTCTAAAATTACTCGCCATAATCTCTTGGCCCTGCCTTGTTAATTCACCAACTCCGATCACAATAAAAAGTGAGGTGTCCTTTAGACTAATGATAAACTGGTTTCCGAGGGGGGGGATCATTCTTCGAAAGGCTATTGGACCGATGACATATACAATCAGTTGAAAACGACTGATGCCAAGAGACATTCCTGCTTCCAGGAGACCTTTGTCAACGGAGATGACCGCTCCCCTGACGATTTCCGCAATATAGGCTCCAGCATTAAAGATAATGGTTATGACTGCGGCAGTTAGAGCTTCGATACGAAAGCGTTCAATGTCGAAGATCCCTTTCACCAGCATGGGAAAAGCAAAATAGAGAAACATTGCCTGGACTATAATCGGTGTTCCACGAATCGTCTCAACATACCCACCGGATATATAGCGAATCAAGACACTCATCGGTTTGAAAATTCCGTGTGGCTCTTCTCCCAGAGCTTCTGTTCCTGCGAGGCGCCCTAAACCCGCTAAAATACCGCAAATCATACCACCCACAATCCCAAGAACAGTGATGATCCAGGTCAGTTTGGCTCCTACAAGAAGAGCAGGCAAAGACTCGACAATTACTGAAAATTCAAATTCCATGATTTGACACTTCTGTAGAAAGTTTTAGCTGTGAAAGTACTATCACAAACAAAGACCCCTTCAGTATAAGCTTGTGTTGAAGGGGTCCTGTTCCAATCCTCTTTCTGTGATGAAATAACTGGATCCACCTCAGGTCAGATTACTCTTTTCCTTCAGACTATTCCGGATCAGCACTAAACCATTTTCTATACAAGTCAGCGTAAGCACCGTCTTCCATCATCTGCAGCAGCGCAACGTTTACCTTGTCACGTAACTCACTCCCTTGTGGGAAAGCGATGCCATACTGAGCTGCTTTGACATCAGGTCCAACAGCTTTAACCTTACCGTTACCTGCAGTTTTGACGTAATAGAGAACATTCGGTGTATCATGCATTGCGGCATCTGCGCCACCGGTTACAACTTCAAGATAAGCTTGATCGATATTCGGGAACTTAACGATCTTTTCAGCGCCAAGAGTTTCAACATATTCAACAGTTGCGGTGCCAAGTTTGACAGCAACAACTTTACCTTTCAGATCTGCAGGTGACTTGATATCCTGGTTGTCTGCCGGTACCATGACTTTCAGTCCAGCTCTGAAGTAAGGGTGAGAAAAATCAATTTTCTCTTCCCGGGAAGATTTGATAAAGATCGCTGCCAGGGCAACGTCGAGATTTCCGGTAGTCAGGCCAGGAATCAGGCCATTAAAATCCATGGGCTTCAATTCATATTCAACACCTATACGTTTTGCTATCTCTGCCCACAGATCGATATCAAAGCCTGTATATTTCCCATCTTTACCTTTATACTCGAAAGGAACGAAAGCTGTGTCTGTACCGACATACAATTTTTCGGCAAAAGCTGTTCCAGACATGGCAATCATTAAGCTTACAAGTATCAACGAAACTACTTTTTTCATCATGCTACTCCCAAGTGCATAGTTTTATCCCCAGGCGATCATTAAAAGGGACAGTAAATATCTATGATGTGAGAATCTTGTTCTCCCTTCCACATAGATGCCTATCGAAGAATACGAATTAAAAAGAAACATGTGTGTTTAACAAAGTCAAGTATTCAAGTTTTCTCTGCCTGGTCGAAATTTTCTGTTCACTTCATTGTTGTTAGATTAGATCAAGGTCCTCAAGCCAACCAGCGTTTTCAGTCAAATGGCCTATTAAAATATGGGGTGCTTCTTCAGGATGCTCTGGGCGTCAGTGAATTTGGCTCATCACGACGAGAGGATGAGGTTCGTTATTGTTAAAATTTCATCCTCAGAGGGAAGCGCAGACTCCGATATCAACTATATGCTGTGGTACAAATTGAGCCATACCTTGGTATTTATCCGGTAAGCGATCCTACGAGACTCAGAGAAATCTACTTTTTCAAAGCACCCTCAAGCTAAACCTATTATTATAGTTTTTCAATTAGAACCTAACCCCGATAAACGGAAAACAAGTCGGGAGAAAAAATGTAACACTCGACTAATGTCGACAAAAAACCTGACGGGTGAAATGCTGACGACCTTTACAACAACCATTTGATAGAGAGGAGAAGATAGATGGAAGAATGGATTGAACAACTCCAAAACAGTGTCAATACCCTGGAAAGATTGTCAGAGTATATCAACATCACCCCAAAAGAAAGGGAGGCTATTGAGACGTTGAATACCAAGTGGGGAACATCACCCTACTTTGCATCTCTAATGGACCCGAATGATCCCAAATGCCCAATTCGTAGGCAAGTACTCCCTTCTTTGGAAGAAACTGTTAATGAATACGGAATAGAAAACTACCTCATATGGAAAGAAAACAGAGACACAGCCGAAGTTCGGCCGGATAGCATCGCACGACAATACCACGACAGGGTGGCTTTTACTGTGACAGATGTTTGTGTTAACTACTGCCGTCACTGCTTTAGAAACGAACTTGTGGTCAACAGAGATCTTCAGCTTCGAATGGATGTAGAGGAAGGATTAGAATGGATTCGTGAGCATACAGAAATTCGAGATGTATTGGTTACAGGGGGGGATCCGTTTGTTCTTTCTGATCAAAAAATAGAATATATTATTCGAAAATTACGGGAAATCCCCCATCTCCAGATGATTCGATTCGGAACGCGGGCCCCCATCGTCTTACCCCACAGGATTACCCCTGACTTAAAAAAAATACTGAGCCCATACCACAAAATTCCAATCTGGATCAACACCCAGTGCAATCACCCCAAAGAAATCACAGAAAAAACAGCTGAAGCTGTGTTTGATCTGCTTACGTGTGGTATCAATGTCGGCAATCAGGCAGTATTGCTAAAAGGAATTAATGATGATGTAGAAACCTTCCGCGAACTGCATCAGAAATTACTACGGGTACGAATTCGTCCTTACTATGTGTTTTACTGTGAACCAGCCCCAGGCATCGATCATTTCAGGACAACCGTTGAAAAAGGTGCAGAGCTCATTCGAGATGCCATCCGTGGCCATACAACGGGTCTTGCTCAACCTATGTACGTGATCGCTACGAGTATAGGTAAAATTCCATTGATGCCCGATTATTATATCAAAGGAAAAGATGAAAAAGAATACACTCTTGAAAACTACAAAGGCGTCATAACAAAGTGGCCAAACATGCCGGAATAAAAATCTATAACCCGTGGAGAATGAAGCAGACTTCGCCAGAACTCCGGACCACGGATCACACATCTATCCATTCAGAATATTGAGGCTGCGACTTCTTGAAGAAGAGGCAGGCCGAGGGTAAACCTATACATTTACTGATTACTTCCGGTATAATACCGACATAAAATCTTTCCACAACGGGGCGGCTGCCTTACCTCCGCTTTCTGTTTTCCCCATGGACTGATTACGATCGTTGCCAACCCATACCCCCGTTGTGTATTTTTTATCGAAACCAACAAACCAGGCATCGCGGTAATCATCAGACGTCCCGGTTTTTCCTCCACGAACACCAGGAACAGTTTTAACCGCAGTGCCGGTACCGCTCCTCACCACACCAGCCAGCATTATCTGCATATTCCTGGTAACTTCTGGGGATAAAGCGATACGTCTTTTCTTCCCGTCAGTCGGCCTGACAACTGAACCATCGGCAAGTACAATTTTATCAATCAGCGACGGCTCAAGAAATGTTCCGTTTCCGGCAAAAGGAGTATAGGCCGCTGTCATTTCAAGAACAGAGACGTCTGCAGCTCCCAGGGCAAGTGATAAATCTGGAGGAAGGTCCGTGGTCAGTCCTGCCTTTCTTGCTACCCTGTGCACCTCTTTATAACCAACCTTCTGCATCAGCCGGACCGTTGCAGCGTTGTAAGAATGTGCCAGGCTGTGGGCAAGAGTCGTCTGGCCGTGGTATCTGCCTGAATAGTTTCTTGGACTCCAGTTTTCTCCATCCCTTCCCCGTATCGATATCGGTCCGTCATCAATGGGAGAGCCAGGCGTCCAGCCCTTATTGAGGGCAGCAGCATAGACAAAGGGTTTGAAGGTTGAGCCGGCGGGTCTTTTGGCCTGGATTGCCCGGTTAAAAGGAGTTTTCTTATAGGATGTACCGCCAACCAGAGCCCGAACTTTGGCGGTGCCCGTCTCCATACAGACCAGCGCGGCCTGGGGGGTAACGTTGTTTTTCCTTTTACCACTTTTCCCCTGCCTGGCAACACTTGCCTTCACTCCCCTGGCAATGGCGGCCGCTGCCTTTTTCTGCATGGTTGAATCAAGATGAGTATAAATCCTCACACCTGCCTTCTGAAGGGCCACGCCCAGGAAAGCACGAGATCTCTTTTTTACTTCCTCCAGAAAATAGCCATTCTCGTCTGTTAGCCGTTGAGCCCTCTTGTTGAGTCGTATCTTCTCGTCAAAAGCATCCTTTGCCGCCCCGGCAGTCACGTACCCATCCGCCGCCATTCTGTTCAAAACATACCTCTGTCTCTTAACCGCTCGATCCAGGTGGTCAAAAAGTGCATACCTGCTTGGTGCCTGGGGCAGACCAGCAAGTAACGCACATTCACCCAGGGTGAGTTTCCCGGCAGTTTTACCAAAATAGACCTGGGCCGCTGCCTCAACACCGTGCGTCCCCTCACCAAGATATATCTGATTGAGGTAGATATAAAGAATTTCTTCCTTGCTGAGCAAGGTGTCAATTCGCCACGCCAGAATGGCTTCTTTAAATTTTCGGATATAGGTTTTCTCAGGGCTCAAAAGAAGAGATTTTGTTACCTGCTGGGTAATCGTCGACCCCCCCTGACTCCTGGCCCCGTCACGGATATTTATAACTGCAGCACGCAGCACCGAGAAAAAATCAAGGCCGGCATGTTCGAAGAATCGACCATCCTCAGCAGCAACAAAAGCTTGAGCTAAATGAGGTGACATTGCCCGAAGAGGTATTACAGTTCTATTCTCGGTAAACATACGGTCAACGATGTTACCACGGCTGTCATAAATAACTGTCGCCTGTGCAGGCGTATAATTGGCAACTGTACTAATGTCAGGAATCCGAAGACTTATGAGAATAAAAAGTAAACTCCCCAGAAAAAGAGACTGCAGCAGGCCAATAGCAAGAAGAAATATAGAGATATGTTTTTCGTTATAGACCTTTTTGCGGACCCGCGCGCGCGACGCAGGAGGCTTCTTTCTTGCCGTTGTCGTTTTCCTGGCAGAACTCGGCTTTCTGGTTGTTTTCGGTTTAGGAGGTGACACTATTGGCGAACGAGGTAATATTTGGCAAACGAACTTCAGGTCTCAGTACAAAATAAAAAAACACTCTATGTGATTGTTTGATAGCAACACAGTCTAACACCTGCCAGCGAACAAGCAATAGGAAAGTCCCAACCATGACAAAAATCCGAATCCTCCCAGAGCAACTCGCCAATCAGATTGCAGCCGGTGAAGTTGTGGAACGACCAGCATCTGTAGTCAAAGAACTCGTAGAGAACAGTATTGATGCAGGAGCCAAACGCATCGAAGTTGAAATTGAAGGCAGCGGTACCCGCTTGATGCGTATCATCGATAATGGTGAAGGCATGGACGAGGATGACCTCCTTATGAGCCTTGAAAGGCATGGTACTTCAAAAATTAAAATCGAGGCTGACTTAAGCGCCATAGGAACGCTTGGTTTTCGGGGAGAAGCGATTCCGTCCATTGGTTCTGTCTCTCAGTTATCCATTACGTCCCGACCTGAAAAATCCGAGCTAGGGACGCGGGTCGTCTTCAACTATGGGAAACTGTTGAAAGTTCACGATTTCGGCTGTGGCAGAGGAACAACTTTTGAAGTACGAAATCTCTTTGGTAACACACCGGCGAGGAGAAAATTTCTACGTACGGTCCGAACTGAGTTGGGTCATATTGATGAGATCATAAGAAACTACGGTCTCTGCTCTCCGGATATTACATTTATACTCAGGGTCAATGGTAAAGAAACTCTCCACCTCGACAGCACATTGGGCATAGAACAACGACTCCGGACAATAAGCAACTACCAGGGTCCCCTGCTGCCTCTTAACCTTCGACAGACTACTTCCGGCAAACACTCCGTATCGGGTTTTCTCATTCCTCCGGAGCAGGGTAGCCCCGGCCCGGCCAGGCTCCGTCTCTTTGTCAATGGTCGAGCGGTCAGGGACCGACTCATGACCCACGCTATCTGTGACGGACTCCGTGGCTTCCTGATGAAAGGGAAAAATCCATCCGGCCTCATTCATCTCCTGATACCTGATGAGGAAGTTGATGTAAATGTACATCCGGCAAAGCAGGAGGTACGGTTCAGACACTCCCGGGATATTCACCTCTTCCTGAGTCAAGCTGTAACAGAGGCCATGACGGCGTATCAAACCACCCTGAAGGCCAGACTATTTGGGAAGAGTCAGATCTCCGAACCATCACCCATTCCAATCGATAGATACACTATGGAAAACAAGCGCGAGGTTCCAGTTTCATCTCCTACTGTTTACCCTGAGCAGGAAGAGACTGGAGATGAGAAGCTCGAACTGCGCGAACCTGTGGTACATCAGCTTGACTCTGAATCACCCATGGTCAAAAGTGTCCATGCCCCTCTAAAACAACCGCTCTTTGAGAACACCAACCATATTTCAAAGCACCCGGTGGTTGAAGAAGCCGCCACCAAGCACTATTCTCCCACTGAACATAACCTGATCGTCGTAGGGCAATATGACAACTTGTATATCTTCTGTCAAAGCGAAGAAGGTTTGCTGGTAATCGACCAACACGCCGCACATGAGAGACTCTTATATGAAAAACTGAAAAAACAGTTTCTGGCAAACAGTATAGTGCGTCAAAACCTGATGTTCCCCGAAACGGTGGAACTCTCTCTCTTTCAATCTCAACTGGTCGAAAAAAATCAGAAAGAGATTGAAAAGATGGGCTTTTCAATCCGGGAGTTTGGCGGCAATACATACATTATTTCAGCAGTCCCAGCCCTTGCCGGAACAACCAGCCCTCGCGACTTGTTTTTTGATATCCTTGAACACTTTGGCAGTGAAAGCAATGGCAACTCCGGTGGATTTCTCGATAATATTCTTGCCACTATGGCCTGTAAGGCTGCTGTTAAGGCTGGTACAACATTATCCACAATAGAAATAGACAAGCTTTTGAACGATATGGTGAAAGCTGACCTCTTTTCACACTGTCCCCATGGCAGGCCAGTTGTAAAAATTTTTCCCAAAGGAGACATAAAGAAATGGTTTTACAGAACCTGAGGCAGCCTGAAGTTATAAGGTAACTGCAGTGCCTACTACTGGAGCCCGATGTGTATTCTTTGCGTCTGCAAGATTTAGGTTTCAAAAGATACTGCCCCGCGTCGATGGACTGCCCCTACTCGCTTCAAGAAATCCTCCCCCAACGCCATGAGAAGTGGTACAGTATATGCTATACTATTTGCCCTTAAATATTAATTTTTAGTGCGTAATATGTCCTTACAAAACCTGCGGTCATTGATCCCTGTGCATTTTCTTCAATGCCGCACATTTCTTGTGCTGCTCTTTCTTCTGCTCTTTCTTACAAGCGGCTGCGCGAAACAACCAGTTGGCAAGGTATTGGAGGTCACTGCTTACTGCGGTTGCTCGTCCTGCTGCAGTTGGGAAAGAGGGAACTGGAGCTGTCTCAAACTGGATTTCTGGAATCGTTATGTCAGTGCTGGTAAGCGTGCTGGGGCGACATACGATGGAAAGACAGCCAGTGGAACCAAACCGAGAGAACCTGAGGAGGGCCTGTTTTCAATGGACAGCCTCTACAGGCCGTGGATGATCCCAGTAAGAATTGTTCTTTTCCCCTGGTACCTGTTACCTCATGACGGAACGATTGCTGCAGACACCAGGTACTACCCCTTTGGCACCCGAATGTATGTACCCGGTTATGGTTGGGGGGTGGTGGAAGACCGGGGAGGAGCAATAAAAGGCCCAAAGCGCATCGACCTCTATTATGGCTCCCATAACGACGCCCTGAAGTGGGGGCGCAAAAATGTCAGCGTAACAATAGAAAGCAAATAGCAGCCTACTCCTCAGTCATATTATAGTGTGACCTGAGAGTCTTGGAACGAAAAACCAGAGCTGAAGCTGCAGTACATATCAGCACACTCCCCAGGATAACTGCCAGGCGGTGCCAGGATAATCCATTGTCCTGATACACCTGTATAAACTTCAGCAGAGTTCTCCCCCACTCAGCTGCAGCCAGTACCAGAAAAACCTGCATTATTCGTACTGAGATCGGTTTACGATAGAATAGCAAGCCAGGCAGGAGGAAGCTCAGCAGTGCCAGTGCCACAATACCAGAGCGACAAAAATGGGCAGCAGCCAACATGGCGCTGAGTAGTACAGGCAGCAAAAGTACAATCCGCATCTATCTCTCCCTTTACAGCCAGTGTTTTGGATATGAACGTTGTGATGAAATGTTATTTACCAAAAGTGCAATTACCAGCATTACCAGAGCACCGACGCCAACCGGAAGTACTGCATACCAAAATCCAAGGGCGTAAATTTCCTCACCACCGATAACGGCAATAAGTGCAGTTGCTCCCCCCGGGGGATGAACTGTTCTAGTCATCAACATTACCGCGATGGACAGAGAAACTGCCAGAGCCGCGGCTATCACGGGGTCATCCTTTAAAACCAATCGACAGCCAACACCAATTAAAGCAGACAGGACATGCCCGCCTATCAGGTTTCGGGGTTGCGCAAGAGGACTGTCAATAGCACAGTAGATCAGGACCGCAGAGGCTCCAAATGAGCCAATAAGCATGGTCAAACCCATCCCCTCAAGAAATTGCTGGCTTATGTATGCAACAGCTGCTATTCCTAAAAAACTCCCCAGCCATGACCAGAAAATATTGTAGACGCAAACCGTTCCCATACTCCGACCGTTACCCCGCATTTTTTTCAGATATTTTTTTGCCAAATTTTGATCCGCCATTATTATAGTAGAGTTGCCCATTATGACTCTAACCGTAACGGATGTTCACTTGAAGTTAGCACATCCGCTGTTTTTAGTCGCACAGTACGAGTTCATCTGGCGCTGTCCCGTTTTCCTGAGAATACTTTAGGTGTTTTTTCCAAAAATACTTTGACCTTTGTCAAAAATAGCCATTTCACTCAGTATTGTACAGAAGAACGGTCGGCTCCAGGCACCAGGATCAAGGTGAAAACAGATTGACGTAACTGACTATATAACGTAAGTATCGCGGCACAGTGACAACAGGTCGCTGCTCATCAACACTTTACGGAAAAACCTCATATGTCAAAACAGAAAGTAACGATTATTGGCGGCGGCCTTGCTGGTTGCGAAGCAGCATGGCAAATAGCTCAGAGAGGCGGTAAAGTCACACTCATAGACATGAAGCCGGACACCTTCAGCCCTGCACATAATTCTGAAAACCTTGCAGAGCTTGTGTGCAGTAACTCATTCCGGTCGGCTGACAGCACCTCTGCTGTGGGTCTGCTGAAAGAAGAGATGAGACGTTGTAACTCACTTTTGATGAAAATAGCTGACGAAACTTCTGTGCCCGCCGGTAAGGCTCTGGCCGTTGACCGGGAACTTTTCGCCCGAAAAATAACTGAAATGCTGGAAGAACATCCTTCTGTAAATATAATCAGAAAAGAAATTCTCGAAATCCCAGCCCAAGCCGACACCTACACCGTCCTTGCCACAGGACCGCTGACTTCCGAACCTTTAGCGTTGTCCCTTGCCGTTTTAACAGGCAGGGAACGTCTTGCTTTTTACGACGCGATTGCCCCTATTATTGAAGCTGACTCACTCGACATGGAGATCGTCTATCAAAAGTCACGCTACGACGACGGCCCCGGTGACTATCTGAACTGTCCAATGGATAAAGAGACCTACCTCCACTTCATTCATCAGCTGTCAAACGCTGACTATGTCCCATTAAAAGATTTTGAGGACGTGAAATACTTTGAGGGATGTCTGCCGGTTGAGGTTATATGTTCAAGGGGTGAGGACACACTGCGTTTTGGCCCTATGAAACCGGTTGGTCTGGCCGACCCCCGAACCGGAGAAGCCCCCTACGCCGTTGTTCAGTTGCGTAAAGAAAACAGAGAAGGTACGGCCTACAACATGGTAGGCTTTCAAACTAAGCTCACGTACAGTGAACAAAAGCGTATATTCCGCCTTATTCCCGGTATGGAAAATGTGGAATTTGCACGCTTAGGCTCCATCCACCGCAACACTTTTATACTCTCACCTGAACTGTTACAGCCAACCCTGCAGTTTAAGGCCCGGCACGATCTGCTGCTGGCGGGTCAGTTGTCAGGTGTTGAAGGATATGTAGAATCAGCAGCCATGGGAATGCTTGCAGGAATAAATGCCGCGAGGCTGACAGCTGGGCAGGAACCAGTGGTACCTCCACCGGAGACTGCGCTTGGTTCTCTTGTAAATCACCTTACCAAAAGTAACCCAAAACGTTTTCAGCCGTCCAACGTGAACTTTGGTCTCTTTCCCCCCTGGGAGAAGAAAATCCGTAAAAAATTCAGGGGAGAAGAGCGTGAAAAAAGGTCGCTCACAGCTCTCAAAGAATGGCAGGAAGCGGAAGAGATCTAACTACAACTTTCTTTTCCTTTCCACTCAGATCACCTCCTCCATGCAAACTGGCAGCTATCCTTGAGGCACCACCTCAAAGCCCAGGCTTGTCCGCCATATACGGAACCGGACCTCAATACCATCAGGCCCATATATCACAAGAGGCAGCCGACTGTTGTAGGGTACGAAAAGAGAGATACCGGCAACAAATTCCTCTTTTCCCTCAACCCCTTCCGGAGCAGCCATCATAGTAGAAAGAGAGATGTCCTTCCCCATCACCTCATAATAGGTGTAACCCCAGCCCTCCAGAGGTTTCGCGACAATAGTTCTGCCCAGTCGCATCTGGTTGACACCATCTGTCAGCATAACTTTACCTGGGATGAGTTCGACCTTAAAACTCTCCTCTTCACCTCTTTCTTTGTGGGGCAACACAATAACAAAACGCTTTTGTCCAGTTTTGGCCGGAACAAACGCTTTTAACTGAGGGTGCCCGGATCCCATTGCCGTATTCTGAGCGACAAAACAAACCAAGATAAAAAGTATGACCAGTGCGCATTTTTTCATCAGACAAATCCTCATATTCAATAGTAATTATTTCAATTTAACCCTTCGTTTCTCGGCAAGGATGTTCTGTAAAACCCCAAAAAGGAAAGTCCGATTTATATTCTGCGATCTTGCCTGGACTATGTTCCCTGCTTGCTACAAGCCAGAGCTGGTTTACCGACTGTTGTGTTCCCAAAGAAGGTGCCGGGTAGAGAACCATCGCATTGTCCGCGCTATATTCGATATCGCCGGATCCTTTAAACACACCCAGATGCGGCTCCTCTTTATACCCGCCTGCTGCACCGCGTGAGAGCTCAGAAATAACCAGAAAGGAAACCTGCATCTCGTCACGAATAGACTCCATTTGACGCAACCACGCATCGATACCGGTACGCCGTTCCGTGAACTCGTTGAACGGCAATTTATGCAGACTGTCTATCACAACGACGGTATATTCATTCCTGGTCTCATGTCGAATGAAGTCAATATGCTTTCGCATTAATTCCGGAGTCACCGTCCTGTCATTTATGACCCGCCAGTAGTAAAGTATTTTTTTCAGTTTTTCATCAGACTCCTCGAACTGACGATACTGATCCGCCGACAGGCTCTCTCCCGCAAGTTGATCCGTCGACAACCTGCTGAGCCTGCTCACTGTTCTCTGGTATATCTTTTGCCTTCCATTTTCAAAGTCATAATAGAGTACTGGAATATTCTTCAATGCCATCTGCGATGCTATCTGAATCATAAAGGTCGATTTTCCAACCTTTGGAGCTCCGCCAAAAACATTGATGCCGTGGACACCGCCAATCGCGGCATCTAACAGAGGAAAACTGGAGGAAAGCCTGCTGTACTCTTCTCCCTTTTGTTTTTCCAGGGTCTGAAGGAAGAGAGCATGCTCATGCCGGGGAGAGGTAAAAGGAGAAAATGCCTTCGAACTTTGCACCATTGCACTGACTTTCTTCCCAAAAGATTTTCCAGAATCCTTGGCCAGCTGAAAGAGATCATAGCGGTTGGGCGCGTTGTGCTGCCAGGAAAGAATTCTTGCTTTGTAACCTATTCTTGATGCAAGGTTTCTGGCGGCAGTTTCTGATTCCGGGGAGTTGGAAGCAGAGATAAATACGGTATTGATCTTGTCAAATATTTCAGCCGTCAGACTTTCAAGATCCTTACTGTATGCAACAGCGACCCCAGGAAACCCTAACTGCTTTAACACAATGAGATTCGTCTCTCCCTCACAGACAAACAAGGCTCCGGATTCACAGCGTTTAATATCCTGCACATTAAAAAGGTTAAAAGGCTCTCGGGCAAAGGTCTCACTCCCATGCCAAAAGAAATCCTCTGGCTTATCCGGATAGACACAGCGAGCAGTATAACAGTTGCCGTCTTCTTGAACATATGGGTAGACCAGATAGCGCCCATTGTATCCTGCCTGCATTTCAGAGAGTACGAATTTTGTCACACCAGCTTGCGAAAACATCTCATACACGGCGTCATTCATTCTATCCATGAACAAACGGGTTTCATTATTTATATTCTCTGCGGGATAGTCTGGCTGGACAGCTACAGTGTCTTGAGTTGGGCTATAGCCTGGTACCTGGTCGGGCGGAATGATTGCCAGTCTTGCAAACCAGGGAGGAAAACCGCCTGCGACACAACGGTTTAAGCAACGGAAGTAGCCGTGGAAAAAGCTTTCTTTCTTAAGAAAGACAACCAGGCGTCCTGTCTCAAAGCCGCGGTCTTTACAAAACGGACAATCGACATTGATGACGTCCTTTTCGTCACCACCCAGGTGCTTTCTATAAAACTTCGAGATGATATCGTTACCTGCGTCCATAATTATTCCAGGGAACAAAAGGGTAAGAAGTACACCATGCATGAGCTAAGGGCCCCTGGCGCACTGACAGAGGTGAGGTTACGGAGCAACAACGTTCTGCTTGAGCTCGGCTTTCTATTTTTGCCTTCGGGAGGCCAAAACAATATTCTGCAGCATCAATTTCCCGATGGCGTCATCAAAGCGTATATGAAGGCAATAGTGGTTCTCACCAGCCCTGTCAGCCTTTATCGCCAGAATGTCTCCACCCATTTCCTGAACGGCGCCTTCTTTTTTCCCTGAGGGAAGCAGGAACTGCACTTTTCTACCAAGCAGCAGACGAGTATTAACCCCTTCTGTGAGTTCCACAACGCATGACAAGCCCCCCCGGGAGATTTCCGAGAGTGCGGCAGTTGAATTCAGCCCCATCTTTTTATCATTACTGTCGAGCATTTGTGCGTGTACTTTGCCGTCGATTTGATGTCTTTCGTATTGACGACGATCCTTCGACCTTCGTTCTACAATTTCTTCTATTGTTTCATATTTGTTGCAGAACTCTTTCAGCTTAGCTTCAAGATCAGGGGCTGTATCTTTCCATTCCTGAATCTTCTCAAGGTCCAGAACTGATAATTCGACTTTACTGAGACAGGCTGCAGACAGGGTCCAGACCGAAACATCAAAAAAAGAACCACAGCCAAAGACATCGCCACTTTTTACAATTTTAACCAGCTCCTCGTTATCTTTACCGTCGAAGTACAATTTCACCTCACCTGAATTGACGAAAAAGAGTACATTTCTTATTGCGCCCTGCCTGACGATGACCTCATCGTATACCATTTTTTGATGCTCAAGGGAGCTGTGGAGCCTGTCAAACTCATCTGTGGTCAGTTTCTCGTAGATATTCTCCCATATTTCCAGGTGACCATTATCCACTGCAGACGACCTTGCCTCGTCAATGACTTCGCTCGCCTGAAGTATATGTTCAATATCCATCGGGTCGATACTAACCAGCCACTCTCTCAGCTTTTCTGTCTGAATGAAATTGTGAGCCCGGCATGTCTTTTCAATGAGCTGAAGCAGTGTATTTTTTGCGCCGTCCTTATCCCCACTTGAGAGCATAGTCCGGATTACCTGCTCCTGCGGCAATCCTGTTATCATCCTCAGTTCCTGCCCTTTTTTTCCCGCGGCCGCTACCTGCTTCATCGCATTTTTGCGTATATTGCCAGCCTGCCGAACTCTCTTTTTCTCCTCTTTGATGTTTGTATCAAGATGCTGAATTGTTTTTTCGGCGGCGGTCCAGACCTCTTCGGAAAGAGTTTTAGTCTGGCGCTGTCCTCTGGTTTTCAAAAATCCCTGTACCTCTTTATACCCAACGGAACTGGAGCACCGGTTAAGGGTTTCCAGCAGTTGCACAAGATAGTCATTGCGATTCTGGTCAGAGATATGTTTATGACTGGCAAGTAAAGTGCACAGAAACGACACAACTTCATCGTCACAGAAACCGGAAAACGCAGAAATAATCTGCATTTGTGTTACTTCACAAGGATCCATGAAAGCCTTCAGGAACAGCTCTTTTCTCTGGGCTCCACCAATTTTGTAAATTGTCAGAAATGCCTCTCGTTGTACGCGTAGATCATCATGTTTGAGATACGGTACTGCTTCTATAGCATCATCTTCGCTCCCGGTTTCACCGAGTAATTTAAGAAGGTTTCGTTTGCCATACCAGGGCATATGTCCAGGGAGGTGTTCGTGAATAATCGGAGGCAGTTTTTCAGCGCAGGAACTCAACAAATCCAATATTTTAAATCGATTGTCCAGCTCCGCAACTTTGATTAAGAAATCAATGGCAAAACGGACTGCAACAGGGCCCTGATACATAAATCTGTTAGCGATTGCTCTATCATCAGGCGAGGCAAGACACTGCTTAAGAAGCCCAGGCAAACTCGATCTTTTTATGCCTTTGTCCTGGACCCGTGCAATGACAGACCTGACCACTTTATCATTAGATATTTCTCCGGTGCGGATTTTATAAAACAGGAGCAGCAGTGTGTCTCCAATCTTGTTATTATTTTCCCTCCAGCTAGTTTGCATCACCAGGAGAAGGACAACAGCAATCCTCTCAAGCAACGCTTCCTCAATAGGTATTCGCCGAATTGTCGCCACAAAGGGCTTCAACAGATCATTCAGTAGCTCCCACTGTTCATCTGTGGCCAGATTCTCACCTATCGTCGTCATACAGTGCAGTAGTTGGATACGACCTTCCGTATTTTCTGCCTCAAACCGCTGTATCAATTTGCCGAGAAGAACCTGGACATTGGTGAGATCCCTTCTCTTGTAAAGATGCCGGATTGCATCAGGCAGATGCATGAGAAATTCATCACTCTTCAAGGAATCCAGATTTCCTTGGAGAATAGCCTTGATACCTGCTTCAATACGCGTTTTTTTCCGTTCAAGCTCGCCTTTTTGAATGATGCTCTTTGCTTTCTCAGAACCAATGAATTGTTTTCCTTGAGGCGTATTCATTAATCGGCGTAATGAATTACCAAGAAATTGAACCTGCGGAGAGTCTTTGCCGCTAGAGAATTGCTCCTTTGCCAACTGTTCGCGGAAAAGAATTATCACATCAGAGATTTTGTCTGTTTCCATCAGGGAGACGGTCCTTTCGTAAACAGTTTCGCCAAACCCCCCGGAAAACTCCTGAGAAAGAAAAACACAAAGAGCCGGAGTTTTCAGACTCTCCAGCAGGAAGGCGCCAAGTCCCTGAGCCAGCGACGCCATCCGTTCTTCAGCGAATAAATCTTCCGCGTTCTCAAACATCGTGGTAAACGAACGGTGTACAAGACCTTTTTTTGATTGAATATTGTGTAGAATGTGTGCAACACCTGAAGCCAGGATCTCTATGGCAATCTCACTATCCTGCATACGCTGCCTGAGAATCTCTTCAACTTCTGGTGTCTTCTCCTTACCGTAGAGGAAAGCGAGAAACTCTTTTTCAGTCTTCACCTTCTTTCCGGGAGCAGGCGGCAGACTACTCTCTTCCCGCGTGTATTCCGGCTCTTCAACCCCGTCGGAGAAGTAGCTGTCGAGGCCAAGCCCCGTGATGAACTCTCTTCCACCACCTCTTTCTTCTATCTTCTTTACCGAGGCGTTAAAGACAGAGAGGATCTGTTTGAAGGCAAACCGGTCCATGTCTTTTCCCATGACCAGCTGAGACAAACCCAAGAGACGCAACTGCCTGAAAACTATAAGGTTAGCAAAAGAGTCGACGACTTCTTTCCCAAGGCGCACGCCGCAGATACTCTGTGAGTCAGTCTGTACTGAGAATGACAGGGGCCCGCGGTCTCGGGAGTACTCTTTAACGCCTTTGTACCCTCGCTCTGTAGCATTGGTGATCTGTGGTGCATCCGGGGGATACAGACGACCTGTCGAGATAGTATTATTGAATGCTTTTAGTGCTTCAATTCTTTTATCCTGCAGCTCAATTTGGCTCATTATTCGGCACCATTCATCGTAATAAACTTGTGGAAACAAAACTCCATCAGCTCTTGCCTAGACACGCCTCCCCCTATCCCTACATGGTCAGGAAGTATCCCTACATGGTCAGGATACTTCAACACAATGATCTAAATCTTACCAGAAAACGGCATAAAAATGACAGTTTTTTCAACAATAAACCTCGATGGTCCGTAAAAAGACAGTACTGAGGTTTTCCATCAACCGACTGGCTCAATAACATGAAATTGCATGAGCACCTCCAATAAGGCATGGAGTGGCAACCCTACAACATTCGAGTACGAACCCGTAATTGATTGCACAAGCACACCCCCATTGCCCTGGATTCCGTATGCTCCAGCCTTATCCATACATTCTCCGGTAGCAACATAGGCACGGGCGATTTGTTCCGTATATTCTGTAAACTGAACCCTTGTCGTTACAACCCGTGTCATGAATATATTCTCAACTCCACAGAAAACACCAAAGCCGGTCTTTACCTCATGTTCTTTCCCTGAAAGCAGCATTAACAGCTCCACAGCGTTCTCTTCACTATCAGGTTTACCAATAATTTTCTCTCCAAGACAGACCACTGTATCGCCGCTGATGATCCACGAATCGGGGTTATCCAGACTTACTGCAGCAGCTTTCTCTTCTGCCATTCTGAGTACAAAGGAGTCTGGCCGTTCATCTTCCTCAGGTTCTTCTTGGACTGAGGCGACCTGGACCTCAAAAACCAACCCGATATTCCGGAGATACTGCTGCCTGCGCGGAGACTGTGATGCTAAAATTATACTCTTGCAATTTCGATACATTGATCTTTTATTCCTCTTACTTATAACCTAAATCTTGCAGACGCAAAGTAGAAAAAAAATGACTTATCATTTCAAAACAAGACGTTACATCCATCATAATCATTTCAAGAACTCACCTGCTCATGAGTACCTTTTTTCTGTTAGTTGCTACCCTTCGGGATTGACAATTCCACCGAATCTGCTTTGTTACCGAAGCTTTGAAGTAGTTATCCGTCTTCAGCTTCGCTGCCTCGCATCTCCGGCAGACTAGTCAATTGCAAAATTAAGGTATCAGACATTATTTTCATTTCCTGAAGATGTTCAGGAACACCGGGCGACAGTTGGATATGGACAATTCGTTACATAGCGCCTTTTCTGCGGCAGTGCATTCACATTGGACGAGGGAGTGGCTATACTGTCCGGTATGAAGACTTCCGCCCCACTGGTTTCCAAATGGCTGCGCGCAGCAATTATCCTCACCTGGTGCTTTCTTTTTATACTTCTTCTAAAAAGAGACTTCTTCATCAATACCCTTGATCTGGCAGAAATCCAAACGCTGGCGATGGCAAAATCAGAAGAGTTCCAGTCTATTTCTTTCAAGAACAAGAAAATAGGCTATGTTGCCAACAAGTACAGCCCAGGTCCAAATGATGACTGGCTTTTGGAACAGAAAGCCAAGATGAACCTCAACGTGGCCCAGTCAGTTCATACCATCGATCTGCAGATGAAGGCTACACTGTCAAAAAACAACTATCTAAAAGATTTTACTTTTTCTTTCACCTCACCATTTTACCAAATGGAAGCAAAAGGTGTAGTCAACAGCAACACGGTGCACTATACACTCTCAACTGGCAGCAACACCATTAGTGATACCATTACCTTCAACTCCCCACCACTGCTTGCCACATCCAGACGAGCATACCTCCTGACCGAAAAACTGCAAACCGGTGAAAAAAGAAAATTCCCCTGGTTTGATCCGGTATCTCTTACGGGTAAGGAATCGGTCATTGAGTATAGAGGGATTGAATCGGTGCTTATCAACAACAGAGTGGAAAAGCTACATAAATTTACCGAATCGTTCTCTGGAGTTCGGGTAAATTCATGGCTCAATGACTCAGGTGTCGTGGTCAAAGAAGAATCTCCGGCAGGGTTTGTTTTTTTAAGAGAACCCAAATTCAAAGCTCTCGCTCTTGCAGAAAAGAGCGAGGACATCCTCGCAGCTGTCGCAGTTCGTATTAAAGGAAGCATGCCGTCAAGAAGAGACGACAGGATGCGGTACCGTCTTACTTTACCCAAAGAGAGCTCTTTTGATCTTAGTGGAGGCAGACAGCAGTTCAGCAATTCCATCTTAACGGTTTCAAAGGAAGTCATCCCTGAACAACCGGGAGCGGCTGCTTGTAGCGAAATGAGCAACCTGCTTGCAGCATCACCATATATCCAGACAACCAGTGCAGAAATCACATCACTTTCTGAGGAAATCATCAGCGATGAAAGCAACACAACCATAAACACGCAAACAATCGGCCAGTGGGTGTATGACAACATTGCCAAACGACCTGTACTTGGCCTCCCTGACGCCCTCACAACTTTAGAGAACAGGCAGGGTGACTGCAACGAACACGCGGCTCTTTTTGCCGCAATCGCCAGGGCTGCTGGGATCCCTACTAAGATTACCGCTGGTGTCACCTACCACAAGGAGGCTTTTTACTATCATGCCTGGAACGAAGTCTGTATTGGAAAGAGTTGGGTAAGTATTGACACAACAACCAATCAGTTCCCGGCCGATCTCACTCACCTGCGATTCATAGAAGGCGAAATGCAGGAACAGATCCGCATCGGAGCCCTACTTGGTAAACTCGCTATCGAACCGCTTCCCCCAGACCACACCGACAAGGAGGCTGTCCAAGAATAGGATCTATGGTTAAAATCGAGAATTTGTCACCCAATAAGCACAGCCATATATTTGATATCGGAGTCTTCCCTGAGTACCTTACCTGCAAGCATTCTTTTTTTGACCATTCCGAAGAGTTTGGGCAGGTAAACGAAGACTCCGAAAGGCCAATTTCTGACAACCTCGTAGCATCTCTCCCAATAAAGGTATGAACAATGACCACACCTCTTTTAACCATACAAAACCTCTCCAAAACTTTTGCGGAATTTTCAGCTGTCAGCTCTATCAGTCTGGATGTCTCAGAAGGAGAGATCTACGGTTTTCTCGGCCCTAATGGCGCTGGAAAGACAACCACCATAAAAATGCTGGCCGGGCTCCTGCAACCCAGCGCCGGTTCTATAACAATTTGCGGAAAAGACCTCGTGGCTCATGCTGCTTACTGTAAAAACAATACTGGTTACATACCCGACAGACCATACCTGTATGAAAAGCTTACCGGCACGGAATATCTGGGATTCATAGCCAGCCTCTACACCTCTGCCGCACCGTTTTCTCTGAAAGGCGCAGAACAGTATCTTGAGCTTTTTGACCTCATCCAGTGGAAGGATCATCTCATAGAAGGGTACTCTCACGGCATGAGACAAAAACTGATAATGACTTCGATCTTCATGCTGAACCAAAAGGTAATTATCGTAGACGAACCAATGGTGGGACTCGACCCCAAAAGTGCTCGCATTGTCAAGGAACTCTTCAAAAAGAAGGCTCAATCAGGTACAGCTGTTTTCCTCTCCACCCACTCAATGGAAATTGCTGAAGAACTCTGTGACCGGATTGGAATTATCGTTCAGGGGAGTATCAGGGCCACAGGAAACGTAACCGAACTGCGGGAGAGTGCTGAGCACAAAAACGGTAACCTTGAAGATATCTTTCTTGAGCTCACCGGAGCCTTTGAATTGCAAGATGTTATCCACGCCCTGCGTACAGACACCGATGGGGTTCCCACCGTAACTCCTCCGCTGGACGGCACCCTGCCATGATACCCCGACTCCTCATTCCCTGGATGAAGATCAGCAGCAACCGGTTTTTCATGAACAAACGATTGTGGCTGCGCTCCCTTTTCATCGTTATAATCGGAGCGTTGGTCTGCCTCATGATTTACCTTGGCACTTTTAAGGTGCTGACATATTTCCACAGCCAGGACGAACTTGGTATCATACTCAGTCTGAAAATATTCCAGATGATTTGGATTACATTCTTTGCCATGTTAGTTTTCTCTGCCATGGTAACAGCAGTTTCTACCCTGTACCTCTCTGAGGACAACGAGATCATACTTGCATCGCCGCTCCCTCCATGTGAAATATATCTGATGCGCTACCTGACCACCAGTGTCAGCACATCCTGGATGGTTCTGGTTTTCTCTCTTCCTCTTTTCGGTGCATACGGCCAGGTTTTTCAGGCTGGCCTTCTCTTTTGGCCGCTTCTCCTTTTAACTATACCCCTCGTCACCGCAACCGCCTCAGCGTTCGCAATGCTTTTGACTGTTGGCATAGTATATCTCTTTCCGGCCAAACGAACCAAAAATATCATCCTCTATCTTTCTCTTTGCTTTGGCCTATTGCTCTATCTCGTGTTCAGGTTGATACGCCCTGAGAATCTGGTCAATCCAGATCAATACGGCCAGTTCATCGAATATTTCAGTGCCATATCAGCCCCAGCAGGCCCGTTGCTTCCTGCTGGGTGGGCGGCGAACCTGATTGGCACCTACCTCCTCGACCAGCACATAGACTGGCTACTCCTTTCTCTTTTATTCACGAGCCCTTTTGCGCTCTACTTTGTCGGGGAACTTGCTATGACAAAGTTTTTCATGACAGGTTTTTCCAAATCTCAGGAATCCTTCGGGGGCCACCGCAAATTCCGTGCTCCACAGCACCTGAATGCAGCATGGTCATGGATATTTCGCAAGGAACTCAAACAATTTACCAGAGATTCTAGTGAGTGGTCCCAGCTTTTTATGGTCGGCGCTCTGGTTATTGTCTATCTCTTTAACTTTAAGGCCCTTCCTTTAGATCGTTCTCCTCTACCGACTGTCTATATCAGCAACCTGATCGCCTTCGCCAATATAGGGTTGTCCGGGTTTCTAGCAGCATCTCTTGCTACTCGATTTCCCTACCCTTCCATTGGCGCAGAAAAAGGGGCGTTCTATCTTATCGCCTGCTCTCCTGTGCCTTTGGGCAGGTTCCTCTGGTATAAATACCTTTTTTACTTCCCCCCTTTCACACTCTTATCTTTCACCCTTGTTACGGCGTCCAACTATTTCCTACAGATTTCCGGACCAATGTGGTGGATATCACTTTTCACGTCTCTGGTGATAACATGGACAACATTAGGAGTCAGCCTCGGTTTTGGCTGCTATTTTGCCGATTTCAAATCCGAAAATAAGAGCGCAGCCATGGGACCGGGAGCAATCCTTTTTCTATTCAGCTCAGTTCTATACCAGTTTTTAGTGATGGGACTGGGACTCCAGCCGACCTATAGAGTTGTACGAGGCTCCATAAACGGCTGGCCTGTTTTTTCAATGGACATGCTGTACCTCCTGATCTGGGCGATCGCGATTGTCCTGCTGTCCTTTCTTCTGACGCTCATAAGTTGCAGGGTCGGTATTCGAAAACTTCAGGGCTGATTCTCTTACCGGTCAACTCCGCACAGCCAGACCCATTCTTTTAAACATCCCGCTCAGAAAACGTACAGCGCTAAAGCGGACGGGATCTAAACTTTCCGGGGCAACAAAACCTGACTGGTGAAAATGTGAAGGCAGGAGACGGGGATAAACAAGGTTGTCTGTAAAACTGCCGGCGTACTCTCTTTTTCTGGCAGTGCGCCACAAAGGACTCTTCGTATTATCAAGTTCCAAGAGCTCCAGAATAGCGCTGTCCAGGGCCACTGGGCATCTCGAAGCGGCAACGCAATGAAGAGGTAACTCAGAACCGTCAAGAGGCCCGGATTCATGCATGGCATGAATCCCGTCCATCAGATGTAGATGTGGCGGCAGCAGCCGAACCAGATCCAAGAGTATTTGTGAGAAATGTTCATGTGAGTTGCCGGTGGTCATATGCAACTTGGCCTTGTTAACACCCTTAACAATACCAAATATATTTTTCACAGCCAATGTCACATACATCTGGTTGTGAGCTTTAACCTTTGGCAAGCCAACAAAAAGGTCGCAGTCAAGGGCCTCATGTGCAACAGTAATTGTCCTGCCGCACTGTAGTTTTTTCTGAAGAGGCGTTGTGAATTCAACAAAGCGTAGATCCAGTCCACTGAGAGCTGCGGTAATAGATTGTTTTTCGCATACCCTGCCGCTACTGCCAAAAGCGGGTGAATCACCGAGCAGAACCTTGGCTCCCAGTTCAAGAAGCCATATTGCCGCCCCGGCTATAAACTCACTGTGAGTGCAGGCAAGATCCGGCCCCCCTGCACTGATCAAATTAGGTTTCAACAAAACGGTCTTCCCATGAAGTCCGCTGGATACGCCCAAAATCATTGCAGCGTCAGCTATGATTTCAGAGATAAGAGTTCTGTCGTAAACGACACACTTATCAAACACAACCTGTTGTAAGGAAATATTTTTCACCGCATCAAAATAAGTATTTTTTACCAGTAGTATCCGACGAGGAGCTTGTCCGAGAATGGTCTTTCACCCCAAACTCTTCGTTATTTTCAAAAAATAATGCTCGCAGATAGCGGAGACTTCGTAATCCCTATTCTCGGACAAGTTCCTAGAGAATTGCGTGTAAAAAAATTGTCGCTTTTTACTAAAAAAACAATAAGGTACAGGAAACTATTTGAGCATACTCCATTTTCCTTCCTGATAGTTATCAACAAACTCCGCAACATCTGATTTTATACTGTCTCTGAGGATTCTTGTTTGCTGCAATCTGTCAATTCTGCTTTCGGCAATTTTATCCGGAGCAGAGAGTCGCCAGTTTAACCACAGTAGAGTGCCGGAAAAGTGAGGACATTTTTCTTCTATCCGTTTTGGGCAGATGGTGATCACTATGTCATAGCGTCGTCCCTGTTTATAGAGTTCGAAGACTGAATAGGGAGTTTCACAATTTGAGAGGTCATATCCATCAAGTTTCATGATTATGATAGCTAATGGGTCTAATGGGCCAGGCTCAAATCCTGCACACTCTATATTGAAACAATCACCGCCAAGTTCCTTTAGGTAGATGTTGGCAATCAGGTTCTTGCCGTAGTGATCTTCTGATATTATGAGCACATCTAGCATATTTAACTCTCTTATCCTAAACAAGCACAATACAAAGCTCTGCTTACCGAAGAAACAAAGAAGACAGGAACAACGGCAGTCCTATCACTCCCCCTCCCTTCTAAAAGTTGAAAAAAAGGACCTCAATGCGCGGTACGCCAGGCTTACTGTGACCATCTTATTGGACAAAATGATTCTCTTGTTTTACCAGACTCTTCGGTACTACCGAGGTGAATGTCTATCGTAGCATCAAAGTCAGTCTTGGTGGCATCTACTTCCCAGATATAAGGTTCTTTGTTTTATCGTCTAAAAGGTTAAGTTTAAAAATAAACATTTTTTTTCAAAATGGAAGTTTTCACAGGGTCGCCCTTGAAGAAAATCGAATAAAAACACCAAAATAGCTTGTAAAACTAGACAGTTTGTTCAATCTCGAAGAAGTTGGGTGAAGGAGCAATTTTTCAAAGTGATCCCTAGCACAAATCGCACCTAATGATGCAGGAGGGAGTAGAGCGCTATTAATTAAATATTTTTTTCAGCAAATAATCGGCAGCTTCACCACCTTTCAGACTACGTTGCCATAATGTTTCAGCCATTTTAGCATGTAGCTTAATAGCCTCCGGGTCAGAGGTAATTGCTGCAACACCTATACGGACATTTGCGAATGTGCCAAAACTGAAAGGGCTTATAGCAACCTGGGAGTAATTCGATTGTTTGAAAATCTGAAAACTTGTTCCGGGCAGGGAGTCAACCAGGACACCTACCTGAATACCTATCGGCTGTTCTTGTAAAAGGTGAATGATATTATTTATTTCCAGAGCAGCGCCCTTTCGCCTCTTAGCAATGTCGACCCCCTTAGGGTTAGAGCAACCAATAAAGCCAGTATTATAGAATTGCTCAAGTTCACCAGCGGAGACGAGACTAACAATATTAGGGCGGCGTTCTTTGAAGAGTCTTTTCCTCTCTTTCAAGACCTCTATGATCTGGAGAGTCTCAACAATTGCTCCAGGCCTGTTGCTGACATCCTCAGGAACACTCTCTGCAAGAACATCTATCAGCATTTCATCAAATGAATCAGTGGTCAACAGGTACGAAATTGGACCGAATAAAACACTCAACTGCTCAGCGCTGGTTTCTAACTGACGCATACGCTCAAAGAATCTCAAGGCCGAGGGGATATACTCTACCCCGGCCCCAATAAGTGATGTCAGCGACACTTGAAGCAAGCCTGCAATCTTAGCAAGCGTGTCAATTTTAATTGGTTGGCCAGACTCGTAACGATAGACAGCAGCCCGAGAGATTCCGGTCTTTTGTGCCACCTCTTCAGGCGTGAAGCCCGCTTTTACCCTACTCGCTCTTAACCGCTCTCCAATTGTGGAGATTGTATCAAACTGAGAAACTATCATTGTTCACCATTTATGTCTCATCTTTACGACAACGCTACCAAATTGTATCAATTAGTTCAACAGTTATCACTCAGCGAGAAAATTCTCATTATTGCGATTTTTCATTGACTCGCGGTATCGGTATGGTACATTTGCCAGACATTCAAAATCAAAATAGGAGAATAAAAATGGAGTGTAGCTTGAAATATTTTTCCCGACTAACCAAGGTTGCTATTGTCATTGGCGCGCTTTCTGCAGGAGCATCTCATGTTCAGTCTGCCGAATATACAGCAAAAATTGGTCACCTGGAGTCAGCACAACAGTCACGCCATATCAACCTGGAAAAAGTTGCGACCCTCGTTAACGAGCGAACAGGTGGTGCTGTTGAATTCCAGCTTTTCCCTCAGAGCCAGCTGGGCAATCAGCGTCAGATGACTGAAGGAGTTCAACTTGGCACCCTGGAAGGTACTGTAGCACCCGCGGCCTTTCTCGGGGGCTTTAACTCACTCGTCTCAATTATGGATATTCCATTCCTTCTTCCCGCAGATCGTGCAGCAGCGCAAAAACTTCGAGAAGGTACGTTTGGCCAGGCACTACTTGACAGCTTCTCCTCGAAAGGTGTTGTTGCCGTGACTCTCTGGCCAAATGGCCGAAAAAATTTCACCTCCAACAAACCTCTGGACGACATTGAAGCCTTTAAAGGTCAGAAGTTCCGTACAATGGACTCTAAAATTTTAATCGAACAATTTAATGCTCTTGGAGCATCCGCAATTGCACTGCCATTTAGTGAGCTCTATACCTCACTGCAAACTGGTGTTGTTGATGGTGAAGAAAACCCTTTAGATACAATTCAGCGAATGAAGTTTTATGAAGTCCAGAAGTATCTGGTCGTCTCCGAACATGGTGCTATGGAAGATGTTATTTTATTTAACCAACACTGGTGGAGTAGTCTTCCAGAGGAATATCGTACAATTATAAAAGATACCTTCATCCAGGCAATTCCAGAACTGCAACAGCACAAGACAAAAGCTGTCAAAGAAGCACTTGCTGCAATTACTGCAAGTGGGATCAACGTTCGAACCTGCTCTGATGAAGAAAAAGCGGCGCTCCGCGAGAAAATGTACGGGCCATCAGTTGCAGCCTATACCAGACTAGCTGGCGAAGCAGGAAAGGCTCTTGTTGAAGTCTATGAAAAGTCCTACGCCGAGGTTGTTGGGCAGTAGGGGGGATTACCTCATGTTCGTATTGAAGATCCTCAGGGCGACAGAGCGGATCACTCTCGTCACTTTATTTGTTGCGATGGTCGCTCTGTTTTCCCTGAATGTAGTAGCCAGAGAGATAGGTGGTACATTTGCGAGTCAGCTAGCCTGGATAGAAGAAGCTGTACGGCTGATGAACATATTTCTGGTATTTGGTGCACTAGGTCTTGCCTTGGAACGTGGTAAACATGTGGGGATTGACTCCTTTCGAAAGAAGTTGCCAGCTCATCTGCACAAACCACTACTAAAAATTATTGATCTTGTTGGTTTCTGCTTTTCAACCTATCTCATTTACCAAGGTTGTAAACTTGCAAAATTTGTACTGGCCACAGGACAAAAGAGCCCGACATTAGATATATCCATGGGATGGTTATATGCCGCCCCTGTCGTCGGCTTCAGCCTGCTGGCATTACGCTTTGCCTTGAGTTTTTGTGGAATCATTGACCGATTTTCCATAGAAGTTACTGATACACAGGAGGCTGTGTGATGCTGGCCCTCATCATTTTGCTTGCTGTTGTTTTGCTGGTTTTGGGTTTTGAAATGTTCCTCGTTATTGGGATCCCAGCATTGGCCATCAAAGGTACTTTCTACAGTAACATTCCCGATCCCGCTGTCATCCAGAAGATAGTAGGCGGCATTGACCATACAACACTTTTGGCAATACCGTTCTTCATCCTAGCCGCCCACCTGATGGGGTCAGGCCAAATCGCAAAGCACCTAACAAATTTTGTTAAGATCCTTATTGGCCACTCTTCCGGCGGAATAGGACATACAGTTGTTGGTGGTTCCATGGCCTTTGGGTCAGTCTCTGGTTCTGCTCCTGCAACCGTTGCTGCAATGGGTGGAATGATGTATCCGGAAATGAGAAAAAGCGGCTTTTCTCAGAAATTCAGCCTCGGACTGATTGTGGCCAGCGCGGAAACCGCGCTGCTCATCCCCCCTTCTATCACTTTTATCATTTACGGCTGGATGACAGGAACTTCCATTGCCAAACTCTTTGCTGGTGGCCTCGCTGTGGGCGTGGTTCTGGGGCTGGCTTTTTCACTTTTGGTCTGGTTGGAGGCACGTAAACACAGGATTCAAGGTAACCATAAAAGTAGCCTTCGTGAAAAACTGTTGGCAATGCGTGCCGCCGGTTGGGCGCTTGGAATGCCTGTCATTATACTGGGGGGTATTTACTTTGGCGTCTTAACCCCTACTGAGGCAGCTGCAGTCAGCGTAATCTATGCCGTGGTAGTTGAGACAATTGTGTATCGTAATTTCAGCCTCAACGATCTATTCAGAATTATTGAAAATAGTGCTATTTCAACTTCGATTATCTTTATCCTTTTAGCTCTTGGCGGGCTCTTATCTTTTTTTGTAACTCTTGCTCAAGTGCCAACACAAATAACTGATTTCCTTACTGCAATTGATGCGGGTCCAATCACCTTTCTAATAATAGTAAATATCTGCTTCCTGATTGCGGGTATGTTTATTGATCCCAATTCTGCACTACTCATCCTTGTACCACCACTCTTTCCTGTAGCAATGGCACTTGGTATTGACCCGGTGCACTTTGGTATGATCGTAACAATGAACATTAGCCTCGGAATGATAACCCCTCCATTTGGCCTCGATATCTTCGTCGCCTCTTCGACCCTTAACAAACCGGTTTTAACCATTATCAAAGGGGTGTGGCCTTTTGTTTTTGTAAACATTGTAGTGCTACTGATCATCACCTATATTCCCGGTATCTCCCTGTTCATTCCTCGACTTATTTTTAGTTAAAGCAGGTATCAACCAAATGACAACTCTATCCGGAGAAAAACTATCGTCTCCGAGTAATAATCTTTGCTCAACAACTGGCCCCTCTGGCTGTACCGTTACACCACTCATCGATCTTTACACTGTTTCTGAGCGCTTGTTTAATGACATTGAAGACATTAGTGCTGACATTCGAGGAGTGAGCCGTCCGGCATTTTCAGGCAAGGAGTCCGAAGTTTTGCTCTATCTTGAGCAAGCCGCAAAAGGTTATGGCCTTTCTGTATGGCACGATGCTGGCCAGAACCTTATGTTTTCACTACCTGAAGATAAAAATGCCAGAAAATATGTCTTAGTCGGTTCTCATATCGACACAGTACCGAGAGGTGGCAATTTCGATGGACTTGCGGGCATCGTGGCTGGCCTTCTCTGCCTGATAAAGGCGCAGCAAAGTTGTAAGCAGTTTGCACGGCCGGTAAAAGTCATCGCACTGAGAGCTGAAGAAAGTGACTGGTTCGGACCATGCTATATCGGCTCAAAATGCCTTACCGGACAACTACACTCCTCTGAGCTTGCCTGCACACACAAGGTAGATGGCCTGACACTGGCCGAGCACATGGAGTCTGTTGGCGTTGATATTGATAGCATTCGCAGGGGTAAACCACTAATGGACGTGTCCGCCCTTCTGGAATACGTTGAGCTTCACATAGAACAAGGTCCATTACTGGTTGAAAAAAAAACCCCCGTAGCTATTGTTTCTGGGATTCGTGGAAACATACGACACAAGTGTATCACTTGCATTGGCGAAGCCGGGCACTCTGGTGCGGTACCACGGGCATATCGACACGATCCGGTCATGGCATTGGCTGACCTGCTATCACGTCTTGATGAAAGCTGGCTCACTATCTTGCAAAAAGGAAATGATCTTGTACTCACTTCGGGCATCGTTTCAACTGACCATGAAACACACTCAATGTCACGTATCCCCGATAAAGTGATATTCAGCCTGGATAGTCGTAGCCAGAGCACTACAGTACTCAACGATATGCGCGAACTTATTCAACTGGAAATTGCTCAGGTAGAAGCCGACAGAAAAGTTCGGTTCCAACTGGACAAAGAGCTCTGGACAGCACCTGCCATGATGGCTGATAAGGTTGTGACAAATCTTCAAAACTCTATGAGAAGAATGGGGCTGGAACCATTTATCATGCCTTCAGGTGGTGGTCATGATGCTGCAATTTTTTCCAATGCAGGTGTCCCTAGCGGGATGGTTTTTATTCGCAACAAAAATGGCTCCCATAACCCGGATGAGACGATGGATATCTCTGATTTTCTTTTAGGAAGCTCCATTATCTATGACCATTTGATGAGATCCCAGTCATGACTACCACTGAACTGATCATCAGGCGTCCAGATGATTGGCACTTACATTTACGGGACGGCGCCATGTTGAAGGCAGTGGTGCCCTATTCGAGTGCCCACTTTGCCAGGGCAATAGTTATGCCTAACCTTATGCCACCGGTCACCACGCCCGAACAGGCTGCAACCTACCGGCAACAAATTTTAGAGGCAGTTCCGGACGGTGACGATTTTGATCCGTTAATGACGCTGTATCTAACTGAAAACACGAAGCCGAGTGATATAAAACGGGGCGCCGCATCCGGACTGATAAAAGCTGTAAAGCTCTATCCCGCTGGAGCAACAACAAATTCAGACAGTGGTGTTCATAATCTCAATAAAGTCATGCCAGTTCTTGAAAAAATGGCGGAAATTGGTATACCACTACTGGTTCATGGTGAAGTAACCACTCGGGCTGTTGATATCTTTGATCGCGAAGCTGTCTTTATCGATACAGTTTTAGACCCTTTGCGTCGCAACCTACCTGAACTTTTCGTGGTCATGGAGCATCTAACAACCGCAACTGGTGTGAACTACGTGATGGACTCCGAAAAGCACTTGGCGGCAACCATTACTGCACACCATTTAATTATTAATAGAAATGCGATTTTTGCAGGAGGAATCAAGCCACACTATTATTGCCTACCTATAGCCAAACGTGAGCATCACCGTCTGGCTCTTCGAGCAGCTGCAGTATCTGGAGATCCTCGATTTTTCTTTGGCACAGATTCAGCCCCCCATCTAAACAAAGCAAAAGAGTCCGCATGTGGTTGTGCTGGAATGTTCACGTCCATCAATGCAATTGGCTGCCTGGCTACAGTGTTTGAACAAGAGGAAAAACTTGATAACCTGGAACAATTCGTCTCATTAAATGGGCCAAGTTTTTACAAGATTCCACCAAACCCGTCAAAAATACGCTTATACAAAAGCCACAAGCCACTCAAGTTTCCAAAAAAACTTCATACCAAGGATGGACCTGTTACTGTGTTTGACCCACTTTTCACTATTTATTGGCATACAGAAAACTTCGAGAATGGACACAATCCGATAACACTAAAGCAAAGGTGAAACTATGTTCTCTAATTCGTTCCCCAGCAGAAAACTCATGGCCGAAATGACCGCGAAGATGCTGGTCGAAATCAAGGCAGTACATTTTCAATCAGATAAACCGTACATGTTTACATCTGGCCTTGCCAGCCCGGTATACATTGATTGTAGAAAAATTATTTCCTATCCTCGCATTCGCAATACCTTAATGGATTTCTCAGTTTCAATCCTCCTCCGCGACGTCGGCTTCGAACAATTTGACGCTGTTGCCGGTGGTGAAACTGCAGGTATTCCTTTTGCCGCATGGATTGCAGACAAGATGAATCTTCCTATGCAGTATGTTCGCAAAAAGCCAAAGGGCTTCGGTCGTGATTCACAGATTGAAGGTGATATCACAGAAGGTCAGCGCGTTCTTCTCGTTGAAGATCTCACCACAGACGGGGGCAGCAAAATCAAATTCTGTGAAGCCCTGCGAAGAGCTGGAGCCATTGTAACTGATACTATCGTGATCTTCTACTATGACATGTTTGCAGAGACACGTGAAAACCTGAAGGCTCACGACTTACGCCTTCATTGGCTTGCCACCTGGTGGGATGTACTTGAAGTCAGTAAAGAAAATGGGTATTTCGACACGAAAACTCTTACTGAAGTGGAGGCCTTTCTCAACGAGCCTCTGGTTTGGTCCGGAAATAACGGTGGTTCAACCGAAATATCAAAATAGGTTCAACAGAGAAAGAATCTAAAAGTCATTACTGAAATGGTTGACACCTCTAGGATACTTTGAGAAATAAGTTTTATCGAGGTCTAGTTCCTCGCTTTCCGGATCAAAACCATAACAGGGTTAGAATTTTATCACTGGCATATAGTTGATACCCAGAGGATAAAGCTTTAATCATTAAACAAAGGTTGGAAGGAAAAGCAATTTTTCAAAATAGCCTTTTTTCTTTTGTTTGGCGAAGTGTAGATACCTGTGGCAACACCTCAGATAAATCATTCAGCCAGCCTGATGGATCACAGAGATGCTACTCTGTTTGCAGTGTATGCAGTCCAGCCACCTGAACAACCTATCGTAACAAAAGTAGAAAAATGGACGAAAAGGTTGCTTTTCAAAGCATGAAGATCAAAGGATAGTCTTATGTGTACGCCAACAACCAGAACAAGGGAAGTTTGCACAATTATCAGCAATGAAATGCTGGTGGAACAAGTTTATGAAATAGTTATTGATTGTCCGCAAATTGTCCCTGAAACAAAAGCAGGGCAATTTGTGAACCTGTACTGTCGGCATAAGGGCCGGCTGCTTCCCCGACCAATCTCTGTCTGTGAAATTGACAGATTAAAAGGTTACCTGCACTTAGTCTATGCGATTCTCGGTGAAGGTACAAGAGAATTTGCCACCTATAAAGCAGGTGAAACCATAGAAATCATGGGGCCATTCGGCAATGGCTTTGATACTAACTGTGTCTCAGATGAGCACTTGATCGTTGGCGGCGGCGTTGGTACTCCTCCCATGGTTGAACTCTGCAAACAACTCAAAGGCAAAAAAACCATTGTAGTTGGCTTCAGAGACAATCCGTATCTGATAGATCGCTTTTCGAAATATGGGAATGTCCATATCGCAACTGACGATGGCTCAGTTGGTTTTAAGGGTAATGTTGTTGCGCTAATGGAACAACAAGGTTTTAAAGGTCCAATCTATGCCTGCGGTCCTACACCAATGTTAAAGGGTATCCAGGCCTATGCCACGACCTATAACCTTGAGGCCAGCTTGTCTTTGGAGGAACGAATGGGATGTGGGTTCGGTGGATGCGTGGGATGCGTCACAAAAGTTTCAGCTGATACCGAAGCGGGCTATTCCTATAAAAAAGTATGTAAAGACGGCCCTGTGTTTAGTGCGAAGGAGGTGCTGTTTTCATGAAGCTCAATGTAAATATTGCAGGAGTTGAACTGAAGAACCCTATCATGACGGCCTCCGGCACCTTCGGTTCAGGCAAGGATTTTGCGCCCTATGTTGACATTAATCAGATCGGCTGTGTCGTTGTCAAAGGCGTTGCCAGCACCGAATGGTTAGGCAACCCTCCTCCCCGCATTGTCGAGACATATGGTGGAATGATTAATGCCGTTGGTCTGCAGAATCCCGGGGTTGAGACTTTCTGCAAAGAAGACATACCTTTTTTAAGACAGTTTGACACCAAGATTGGTGTTAATTTAGCCGGTAAAACAATTGAAGAGTATGTAGCGGTTGCTGAAAGATTAGCCTCCGAAGATGTAGACCTGCTAGAGTTGAACATCTCATGCCCTAATGTGAAGGAAGGGGGAGTTGCCTTTGGTGTTGACCCGACTATGGCCTGCAAAGTCACCGAAGCTGTGAAAAAAGTTGCAGGCCAGCCCCTGATAGTTAAACTTAGCCCGAACGTCACAGATATAACAGAAATTGCGAGGGGTGCTGAAGCAGGCGGTGCCGACGCCCTGTCGCTGATCAACACCTTAATTGGTGCTAAAATCGATATTCACAAGCGCCAATTTATTCTCTCAACCAAACAGGGTGGTCTCTCTGGACCGGCTATCAAACCTGTTGCTGTTCGAATGGTTTACCAGGTGGCAAATGCTGTACAATTACCAATTATCGGCATGGGCGGTATTATGACCGGTGAAGATGCTATAGAGTTTATTATGGCCGGCGCAAATGCTGTAGCAGTAGGCACTGCAAATCTTCTTGACCCCACCGCTTCTATAAGGATTCTTCATGAGGTGAAGACATTCATGCGTAATAAAGGCATTGAGGATATTAATGAAATTGTGGGGGTTGTAAAATAGTAGTGTGCTGAAACTACTCTGTTCACTTCACCCAATCAACAAAATGAAAAAGCACTGCATCCCCCACCCAAGCTGGACATGAAACAGACTGATAAACTCAAGATGGCGTCGTAGAAACTCTACATCCGGAGTCTCACAGGCTCGCTTCCATGAGAATTTTTTTACTTAGTGTCTGAATTTGTTTTGCGAGTTTATCAATTCAAGGGGGATGACGGAGCTATCAGCGACCATTCAAGATACCATCTGCCACATCAGGGTAGTGCCCCCGCAGACAGTCTGGACAAATACCATGGCTGAATTCTGCCTCCGTATGTTCTCTGACGTATACTTCCCTTTACTGTCCCTACCTAGCTTGAAACCGATACTTTGGGTGGAGTCATCACAAGAAGATGTACGCGGTCAATTTGAATGTTCAACTCAAGTAGTTCACATTTCTGAACTTCTGAAAAGGCTTTGACACATTCTTCAACTTCTGATTTAATTTCTCCCTTTAGAACTCTGAACCAGTATTTCGGGCACCAATCGATATGATATTAGCAATACCACGACGTTTGTGATCGTTTTCGGAATCTGCTCATCTGTTACTCTTTGGTTCTAGTTGTTGTCGAGGCTACTCAACCTTGGAGTAACAACTTACTGCTCATATGGCAAAGCCACTGATCTCTGACCTTGCCCTGAGGGCAAGGTTTTCTCTGTTAGAATAAACTTGGAGTCCCTCACTCTTGTTGCAAAACACCAGCGATCAACTTGCTCAGTTCAAGCTGGCTAAAAGGTTTAGCGATAGACCCTGCCAGACCTTTATCAGCCATATTCATCATATTAGTGTTTCTTGCATACCCTGATGACATGATCACTTTTGCGTGAGGATTGATGGCTATAATCTTCTCAAACGCTTCACGACCATCCATGACCGGCATAACTATGTCGAGGATGACAAGGTCAATTTCATCAACTTCGCGATTATAAATATCCACCGCTTCTTTTCCATTTTGTGCAAGCAGTACTTTATATCCAAGGTTCTCTAGCAAGAGCGATGCGGTAGCCCTGATGATATCTTCATCATCGACTACTAGAATAGTGCCAGAGCCGTATTCAATGCTTTCGTTTTGCCGGGCAACTACAGGAGCATCCTCTTCTGATATTGGGAGAAAAACATGAAACACCGTTCCCTTGCCAGGCTCACTATGAAGGTGGATGTTCCCGTGATGTTCCTTTACCATTCCGTAAACTGCTGCCAATCCCAAGCCAGTACCTTTCCCAGTTTCTTTAGTCGTGAAGAACGGCTCAAAAATTCGGGACTGCAGTTCAAGAGGAATCCCTATACCGGTATCTTCGATAGAAAGTTTAATGTATTTTCCGGGTGTGAAATTGGCGTCGATTTCGCAGTTATCCTCGGTAAATTCAACGATGACTGTTGAAAAATGTATCTCTCCTCCTTCCGGCATTGCATCACGGGAATTGACGCAGATATTCAAAATACCACTCTGAAGTTGGGAGGGATCGCCAATAATCATATAGTGCTCGGCCTTCAGATTTGTTTGGAGAACTATTCGCTTATCTACGCTCCGCTCAAGAATGGCCATTGTATCTCTTACTATTGCATGAAGATCTACTGGTGTAGAAAGCAGTTTCCCTTTTCTGCTGAATGCTAGTAGCTTTCCTGTAAGTCCAGAGGCCCGTTCTGTTGCGTTCTTTATTATTCCAATATATTTTAGTTCCTTTTCTTTACCAACAAGGGCCATCTCCAGCAAATCAGAGGCACCGGATATGCCACTCAACATATTGTTAAAGTCATGGGCCACTCCACCAGCGAGTTGACCAATCAATTCCATCTTCTGTGCCTGGTGGAGTTGAGCTTCGAGCCTGATTTTCTCCTCTGCTGCAAGTTTTGTCTCTGTTATATCTCTAAATTCGACCACTCGCACAATACGTCCTTTGTAAGGGATCTGCTTTCCATGAAGATGGAGAGGATATATTGTGCCATCTTTTCTATTCCCCTCAGCCTCGTAAGGGTGTTCAACAGTTGACAGAATATTCTGCATAACTGTTTCCCGCCAATCCGGCGCTATAAGCTTGAGCCCATCCATGCCTATCAACTCATCAAATGGATATCCAGTTATTTCGGAAAGCTCCTGATTACAATCTAAAATCAGACCTTTATCGTGAATTGCAATGCCCCCAAAAGAAGCATTATGGAGTACTCGGAACCGTTCCTCACTTTCTCGCAGACTCTGCTCCATTTTCTTCCTCTCCTCCACCTCAATACTCAACTTAGAGACTTGGCTTTGAATAGCCTTTCTCATCTTGTCGAAACTCTCAGCAAGGAGACCAATTTCATCAGAACTGTGTATATCTATTGGATTGTCAAAATTGCCTTTAGAAATTTCTACAGCTTTTTGAGTAAGGTCACCAATCGGACGCATAAGTTTTGCTATTATTAGAGACAATCCAATGGCAATCACTAAAGAAATACTAAACATTGTAATTAGAAGCAGTGTACGGAACCTGAGTGCATCATTATACTTTTCATCCAAAGGGACGGCATAAACAATTACCCACTTCCATGGCTCAAAAACTCTGTAGACATACCACACTTCTCGGCCATCTGTTGACGCATAGAACTGCCCTTTCGAATCATTTTGGTAAGATGAGATTTTTTTATCTTCACTTATTAAAACATGCCCTACAGGATAGGTCGGGTGCAGAATAACCATCGAATTTTCGTTAAGGATTATTGGTTTAAAAGTGACCTGTGACTGTCGATAGTAGGTGTTCTTCAACTTATCTATTGTTGATTTCTTTATATCTTCTTCATATGCCTCAACCAATCCAGTTTTTTGTAAACGAACATCATTTCTCTTTAAGGTCTCCCAAATGACGTCAACTTTCTCTGCGTAAATGTCATGCTGGCTCTTATCTATTATTTTTGTAAGCTGCATTTTTGAGATAAACAGAACACCGACAATAATCAATACAAATGAAATAACAATGAGGGGGAGAGTTTTTGCTGTTATCGAGCGTATTTTCATTTTACCAAGTGACCTCATCATTGCACTTCTATGATAGTTGCTCGCTCAAGAAGATTTATGGGAAACTTAATCCCGAGCCTGTTGGCAATTGGCATATTAATGTATAATTTACTCTTCTCGTTTCGAGTCACTGGTATGCCCGATGGTTTGGCTCCATGAAGTATTTTCAGAGTTGTTTTTCCGGCCCACCATCCCTGTTCTTCCGCTATTTTCACATTGCCCAGCAATGAGTAATGTATCTCACTTTCACCAACCGCACCTGACGGGATTGTTGTGTTATCAAGTAAAAACTTGGCTACACGTTCAGGGCTCCATCCATGGATTCCTACAGGATTTATGATGATGAGCATATCAACGGTTTTCTGTAACCTGATGTACTCTTTCTTCCACTCCTCTAAAGTCGAAACCAGACTCCCATCAACATATTCGACTCCCAACATTTTTTTGTGAAATGTCAGAGAGTTTCTGTTTGACATGTCATCTGCGCCGATGTAGCCGATTCTATCTCCTCCGGCGTAATCTCTCAGAAGGGCTATTGTTTCAGGGAGATGTTCAACTTCGACCATTCCCGTGGTATTTTCTGATGGTAGATTGTACACGCTTGAATCGTAATTAATGCCGCAGAAGACAATCGGCATTGAAGAATCGAGATAATAGGGCTGAATAAAGAACTTTGCTGCATTGTCGTCACAGGCGACAACGACGTCAGGCTGCCAGGATTCAATTAATTGTTTTGCTTCCCAAGCCGCCTGTTTTATCTGTTCTTGCTCCTTTTGTATCTTGGTATTCATCCTGAAAACTTTGAAATCGATATTACTGCTACTTTTAATACTGAGTGCCTTCAACAGGCCTTTTTCTATGTCATCACTCCACTTATACCCTTTGTGATACGAGTTTACGAATAAGACCTTCTGCTTCGCACCGCTCACCAGATGGGAAGTTTCCAAGATATCCAGTGGAAACTTGATTCCTAACAACTTGGCAATCTTCATGTTGAGAATACGCCTTGCTTTCCTGTTCTGAACTATTGGTATATCAATAGGAGAAACACCACCCAGAATATTGAGGGCCTGTTCCGCAGCCCACTGCCCCTGTTCCTCGGGTCTTGTGGAGAGCGTGATTAAAGCTATAGATTGCATGAATTCATCGTAAGCAGCAGTAGGCACCTTTGTCGTGTCCAAAACAAACTGTGCAATTTCAACCATCGGTGTATTTTGGGTATCAAGAGCCCTCAGGGAGCCAAGTACGAGCATATCCACTTTCTTCTGCAACACCTCATACTCAACCTTCCATTCAGAAAGGTTATTGACATATCGTACCTGCATGGAAATCCCAAGTTGATCCTGGAAATAAGTCTGCTCCTTTCTGTTCGTCAGAGTGTCTCCACGTAATGCTCCAATTCTTTTATCCTGAGCATAGGGCGAGAGGTGTTCGACCATTTCCTTGATCAGTTGAACCTCCACCATCCCTGTCGCGTTTTTGTATGGTAGCCCGTATACTGAGGCATCCCAGTTCAAGCCACAAAAAACGAAGGGTATCTCTGAGTTCTTAAAATAAGGCTTGAGCAAATACTTGGCAGCGTTGTCATCAGAGGTTATGACAATATCGGGTTGCCATGTTTCGATTACTTTTTTGGCCTGAAGAGCAGCACCTCTTTTCTTTTCTTCAGACTTTGTTAGCCTCGTATCCATGTTATGTGTTTTCAGGATAATATCACCTCTTCCATCTAGTACAGAGTCAATACCAACCTTTATACCTGCAGTCCATTCTCCCTTATCAACATGATATGAAGCGATATAGAGAATCTTTCTCTTAGCCGAAGATATTGCAGGAAGTGTCAATAACGAAAATATAAGAACCATCAAGATTGTTGTTATCCATCTCATACCAACCCTCCCGTAACTACGTTTCAGTTTATAATATTATACGTTGCATATGAGAAAAAATCTAGCAAGTCCCCCCTTCTATGCAGAAAAAGGAGGCGAAGAAAAAATTATGCCTAGGTTACAATTATAAAAGCCAAAACCAAAATTCTAGGCTAATCCCTGACTACTTCTCTCGATATTGGCCCCCTTTCCAATACAGCGTCTTTGTATCAGTTATCTTACCACGCTAAAATGGAGCCAAAATTAACATCAAATATCCTGCTCTCGACTATCGTTAAATCTTGGCTTCGAGCTGTTTGCAAAAATCACCCCAACTGCTGTTGATTTAAATCAGGAATACTAGGATTCCTTTTATTTAGTGTCTGTACGGATCCCCCCCCACTGGGAAATTCTCAAGTATCACCCCAACAATTGATCTGCAGAAAACGGCTTGGAAAGATATGCTCCAAATAAACCGGACCTATATTGTCCAATGTGGCAAATGTTAAGGCCTAATGAAGCTCATCGTAGACAGCATGATTTAAGATATTGTATGTGTATGGTTTTTTAACATATCTTCCAGCGCCAAGACGTTGAGCTTCCTTCAAAGCCTCTGTCTTGGAAAAACCACTGGCAATGATTGCCTTTTGTTTTGGGTGTATTTTTAAAATCCGTTTATAGGTTTCAAGTCCGTCGATATTATGTTCCATAATCATATCTAATACAATAAGATCGACCATGTTCTGCTTGAGATATTCAACTGCCTCCCTTCCACCTGGAACGGCAGTAACCGTATAGCCAAATTTGGTCAACATGCTCACCGCCAGTTCTCGCTGGGTCTCCTCGTCGTCTACAACCAGAATGGTCTCTTGGTTTCCCATATAGCTGGGATTGGAGGCGTCGCTGTTCTTGGGGGCGTGTTTCTCGTTGTTGGCTGGCAAATAAATGTGAAAAGTTGAACCTGAATCTACCATGCTTTTTACCTCGATATAACCTGAGTGGTCCTCTACCGTTCCCCAGACAACGGACATTCCCAGGCCGGTTCCACTTCTACCCATTTTTTTCTTGGTGAAAAACGGTTCGAAAATTCGTTGCAGGTCATCAGGTGAGATACCGATGCCATTATCCTTTACCGTTAGTACCACATAATCTCCTTTTTCTATCTCACTATAACCCTTTACTGGTTTGTCCAGATATTGATTCCGGGTAGAAATAGTTACCATGCCACTATCAGAAAATGCCTCGGCCGCGTTGGAAATAAGGTTCATTATCATTGTAGAGAGATGAATGGAGGATGCCTTGCAGTTCAATAGCTTTTGGTCGTACTCCACACGAAAGGAAATATTCTGGTGTTGGCTTACCAGCCTTTCATGTTCGGGTGAGTCCAGGTATGCTTCAATGATGTTATTTAACTGTGCGATTTCCTTTACAGGTACATTTCGTTGGGCCAGGGTTAGTAGATCCTGAACAATTGCCGCCGCCCTACGACCAGAAGTTTGCATCGTCATGATAGGTTTTCTTAATGGGCTGTCTTTTGGTAGATCTAACAGGAGCAGGTCTGGGTAGCCTACCAGACCACCTAAAATGTTATTTAAATCGTGGGCTACACCACCTGCCAGAGTACCCAGAGCCTCCATCTTTTCTGCTCGCTGGAGCTGCTTGACAAGATGTTTCTTTTCATTAGCGGCATGTTTTTGTTCAGTTATATCGATAGCCATTTCATAGCGTACCATACGACCGTCCGGCCATTGGATAGCCTTGTCTATGCAGCGGAACCAACGTCCTGAAGTCTCACTAAACCTCTCCCAATTATATGTCTTACCAGTGTTATTTCCGAAGATATATTTGTTAGTGCAAAAGGAGCACGGTGCCGTGAGATTTTGGAAGACCTCGTAACATTTTTGGCCAATGGCATCGGACCAATATCTTTTTAATGTTTCATTAACAAACAATACTTCATACGTGTCGGGACAGGCAACGTAGATTGGCTCATCAATGCTGTCAAAAATGGAAAGCAACTGTAAACGTTGCAGGTCGAGTGCTTTTTCTGCCTTTTGTCGTCTATGTATACCCACTATGAGTTTGTTATTGGTATCGGTGAGTTCAAGGGTTCGAGAGGCAACGAGGTGTTCCAGGTGGAGCTGGTGTTCTGCAAGGCGTTCTTCAGCCTCTCTTGCCTCGTTTCCTGCAGCGTTGGCTCGATTGACTTCCTCTTTTAAGCTGTCATGCAATACTTCGAGGTCACTGGCCATGGATTTAAAGGTGTCTGAAAGCAGGTCTAATTCTGCCACGTTGCTTGGTTGTAAACTGGTTTTATAATACCCAGTGCCGAGTCGGTGGATGGCCTGTGTCATTGCCTCCACGGTGGATGCTATTCGCCCTGACATCTTTCTGGTGTTTGTGAATAGATAGACAAAGAACAAGACAGTAAACAGAACCATGATGCCAGCAGCAGAATAACCTACTTGCTTGGTCTGTCGTTCCATACGGCTGACAGGAGCAAGTATCGTCTCTTTATCTGTCAGTACCATGAGCTTCCAATCTGCTTCTGACACCGTGGCCTGGCAAAGCATATATGGATGTCTGTCTAACTCAAACTGAACCGAGCCCTTTTTCTGCTGCATGAGACGAGAGACTGGTTCAGTAGTTTCCGTCAGTACTGATTTGAAGAGGTTGAATTGATCAGGTTTAGGGGTGTCCTGTAGCACCTGACCGCTGTACTGGTGCTCTTGCAACTCGGTCAGTTTAAAAATGTTTGCCACCCTTTGGGGCATGGCCATAATGGTTCCCTGGGCGTCCACCAGAAAAGCCTGGGAATCCCATGGGAGTTGAAGGTCCATGAGGGTATTTATAAAGCTGCCAATGGTAATATCAATCCCTGCGACGCCTTCTAAAAAATCGTTATTGTATATGGGCACGATACACGACATCATCCAACCCTTGCCCATGGGATCAAGGTAGGCTTTCGTCCAGACTGGTTTTCGATCTGGGTTGTGGGCCTTGTCCGCTAGGTAATAAAAATTAAACTCTGTGATGTTCATGTGAGGAGGTAATTGCTCATGGATATCCTTTAAAAACGGATAGTAGCGACACATGGAATCGTGGGTATTCAAATAAACTGCTACAATATTGTGGTTTGCCTCAAGGATATTTTTAAAAAGAGGATCGAGGGCTTCCGTGCGTATGGCTTTGTTTTTTTCTTTGGAACCGACGAGGGTGAGGTCAGTATAAAAAAGGCAGCTGCCTCCGTTATCATGAAGTTTGTGATATACGCCGTTAGTGGCAAAATCAAATTGGGGAGTGGAACCGAAAACAGGAAATTGATTTGGCTGGTTAAAGAAACGTGTTGTCTGTGACTGGAGTATTTTGGCAATATCTGAAACTGTGCGAAGCTGTTCACTGATAATGATCGCCTGGCTCTCAACTATGCCCTGCAAATGGGAAAGTCGGTCTTCGGACAAGGTGGCAGTCGATTTCCCAAGAATATGTGCATTCATAGAGAAATAGAGTACTAGCAGAGTGACTTCAATAATCAATAGGGGAAGCAGCGCTGCTTTGTAAAACTCGCGAGAGATGAAATCTCTCAAAGACAGTTTGCGTTGATGCATAGCGCCTCATTATTTGATAAAATTGATATAAATAATCATAATATTTTAGTGGACAAGATCCTGCTTGTCAATTGAAAGCAGAAAAGGGCATTGCCCACGAACAATCATCTAGATAACTCACTGTTTAAAGCACCACCACAGATACGATACAGTGAAGGCTGCTGTTAACCATCCTTGCGACACATGCTGCTGTTAACGGTTAAATACAGCTCAAAAGACATGTTTTAGGATATTTATATCCAGTAATATTAGCTGGTTACAATCAACAGGTGTCTAGATACTGAAACGTAGTGCCATAATCGTCAACCTGTGAGTTGCTCGCGCTTCTGTATATTATATGGCCATGTATATTCGAAGAACACCCATAAAAAGCCGGAAAGTTGGAACTCAATATTTTACCTATCGATTTGTTGAATCACACAGGATAGGTAAGAAAGTCAAACAGGTTACACTTGTTAACCTTGATAGAAATTTTTCATTACCAAGAGAACAGTGGCCTGAATTGTCGAGTCGTATAGAAGAAATAATTATTGGCCGACATCGTCTTTTTCCACCTCCAGATGAGGTTGAAAAGCTTGCCCAACGTTATTCAGCATTAATCATACAGGCTCAACAGGGACAAGGACCTGAGCAGGGTGAGCAGTTGTATAAAGAAGTTGACGTAGGAAGTATGGAAGTTCTAAGACCCCGCAGTGTCGGCAAGGAGCAGAGGCATTGCGAAGTCTGAAATTGGACGATAAACTGCGGGATCTTGGTTTTAGCACCCCGCATCTTGCTGCTACAATTGGGACAATAATTGGCAGAAGGCACTCAGTTTAAAACTAAACCGCAATTGGCGGTAGAGATGCTTCACGATCTAGCCGACCAAAAACAATTGCCTTTTCGATATATACTTGCAGATTCAGTGTACGGAACCAGTCCAGAATTTACTGAAGCTGCTGAATCGCTAGTGGGGATTACATACCTGCTCCAGGTGCCAGAAGACACCTTGGGTTGGCTGAAACAACCAGTGATAGCTGACAAGACATACAGGTACCGTGGTAAAAAGAAAACAAAGAAAATCCCTTCAGATACAGCTAAAGTTCCAGTTACATTTAAGGTATTGGTGAAAGGTATTAATAACTTTTTTTGGTATCGTAGAAAAGTTTCTGAAGGAACCAAGGGGCCCATTGAATATGAATTCACCAAAAGACGTGTGTCCTCTCTCACGATGGGTTGCCCACAAAAACAGTATGGGTGATTTTTCGCAGAACCTTGGGAGAGGAACCGGGGTATTCTTATTACATCTCCAACGCCCCCGTCAGTTCGAAATTGAGCAATGCTTTAAAGGAACAAAAACAGAACTAGGGATGGATCAATATGAGGTGAGGAAATTTCCGGGATGGCACCATCATTTTTTAACTTGCATGCTTGGCCATTACTTTCTCTGGCATCTCAAAATAAGGTTGGGAAAAAAAGCACCAGCTATTACACCTGCGCAGCTTAGACTATTATTGAAAACAGTGCTTCCTCTGAGAGTATTTGATGCCGAGATGATTATTGAATTGATTGAATGGATCCAGCAACGCAATCACCGTTCCTAATTTATCTCATAGAAAAAAACAATTGGCAAACGCATCTTCTTTTCCATAACTTACGTTGTAGGGATAATAGGCATATGATATAAAATAGAATCCGTATTTTCTTGTTTTTTGGTGACAGCTTTTACGGAGTAAGGTACTAAAATAAAACGTACATATGCTGAGAGCGCACAGACATTACATACCGGGATGCGTCTGGCACAGCACACACAGGTGCCATAAGCAGGAATTTCTACTCAGTTTTGAAAAAGACAGAAAACGATGGCATTGCTGGCTCTTTGAGGATAAAAACGGTACGGCTTGTGTGTGCTCGACTACATCGTGACCTCGTGACCTACTTGAACACCGCGACCATGGCCCTGAAGAAAGGCTACTATCACGAACAGAAAATAATCACAGCCGAGTTACTCTACAACTCGGAATGGCTCAACGAATCCGAGTGAAACGGAGGCGCACGCGAGGGGACTCCGGCGCCAATGGATAACTCGGTGCGGTAGACGACTGTCTACTTTCTGAATCCGGCTGGAGCAATTCAGCCGGATTTCTTTTTCTCATAACAACACTGGTAATAGTGTTTGAGATTCTTGTTGTTTTTTGCTCGGGAATCAACAGCTGTCTTGGCTTTACAATTTTTTACAAAAGAAAATCAACAAAACCGATATACTCAGACCCCAGGCACTTGTTTTGCTTATATAAGCAAAACTTTAAACTCATAACGCTGGAGAGTCATGAAAAGGGAAGAAAAATTGCTGGAGGAATCTGTGCAGCAATACCGGGAAATGCTTGCTCAGATCAATGTTGTGAAACGTACTGTAAGGAAAGCAGATTTTGAAGAGATGCATGAAATATCTGTAGAAATCAACAAAACACAGGAAAAAGCAAGAACTATCGAAAACGAATTTTCTTCCTATGTTGCCCAATTTCCAGAGCTTAAAGAATCCATTCTCTATAAGGAGCGGATGGATTTAGTAGGACAAATTTTGAAAGTGAGAGAACTCATCCTTCCGAAATGCAAAGGGTTCCTGACTATTAACCGGAAGGAGTTAAGTAAAATTGCCAACGGACGCGTACTGATGAGTGGGTACCACAGCAATATACAGAAAAAAGGGCGGCTTATCAAAGTCGTAAAGTGATTGCAACCACCCATAGTCACACTATGGAAAGAGCAAGGATCTCTCTTTCTCTTATAAATAGTCAAACAGACTCAGCGAGGATACTCTGGAAGTTACCTGCATGGTAGCCTCAAGGGAAAGTTCCAGTTTTGACACTTCCGACAATACTTCAGTTAAATCAGCATCTTCGGCTTGTGACAATTTTTCGTTGACCAAAAGCAACGAACTCTCATGTACTGCTATGATATCATCCATTCGTGCACTGGTGTTGCCTAAAAAATTTTGTTGCCTCCGAACCTGTTCCGCCGCATCCTCTATCGAAGTCAATTGACTAGAGATTGTCGTTGTGTTTCCTCCTTGCAACGCTGATTTCAGCTCAGTCAGAGTCGTAAAAATATCAACGGGGGATACGAACAATTCACTCCCTGTAATATTTTTGGCTACACGGATACCTGAACTGATCTCGATCTCCTGGTGGTCACCAGTTCCGTTGTAGACTACCGGTGAACCGGAAAAAGGTTCCACCTGATCATTGTATCCGGCAAATATATATTTCCCGTCTGCTTGCATATTGGCAAGATCGAGTAAGTTCTCTTCAAGCTGGATTACCTCGTCAGTATAGGAATCACGGTCGCTTTGCGACAGGCTGTCATTGGCCGCGGCAACTGCAATTTCCTTTGCTCTGTCCAATAGGTCAATCATTGAATCTATAGCGGTTTCGGCGGTCGACAGGCTGTTCTGGACATGTTTGCAATTTTCAATGTACCGCTCCCCGACGATTATGTCACTGCGACCTGTGATGATAGTCCGTACTAATGAGGGGGCGTCTGAGGCCTTGTCCACTTGTTGACCGGTTGAGGTCTTGACATAAAGCTGATTCAGGCTACTTGAAGTTTTCGACATATTATATTGTAGAGTACGGTATGCCGAGAGGTCATTCGTTCTAATCATAAGTTTTCCCTAAATAGTCATTATTTGATCAATCATTTCCTTGATGACCGAAAGATAGTTAGCTGCAGCTTCATAGCCGGATTGGTATTGAATCAGTAACAGCATCTCTTCCTCACTTGAAACCCCACATTCTGAGTCACGTTTATCACTAATAGTATTTAATAATTCAGTATTGCTTGTTAACTTGTCTTTATTGCTGCTCACCTGGAGTCCCACATCAGCGGCAATTCTGGCATACTCTTCAGTGAGAGTTGAGCCGTTTATGATTGCCGTATCGCGAAGATCTGCAATGGCAAGAGTCAGGCTGTTATCACCGGTCTCGCCGGTAGTACTGGTAGCAAGCAGCGAAGTATCATCAAAATTCACAGTAATTGACGCAGCAGCATTATCCCATGCATTGGCGGTCGGAGAGGATGAAGCCGTGAGAGTGAAAAGATCTGTCGCAGCATTGCCGTTGAGAGTGATGCCAGTGGCGTGAAGGGTGTTCACTTCTGTGGCTATTACATACGCTAGTTGATCGAGATTATTCTGATATTGCGGAATGATTTCATCTCGAACACTCAACAAACCGGCCAGTGACCCACCAAAACTCGCCCCCTCAAGAGTGAAGGACGACTGGCCGCTGCTCAGTGTGATTTGCGAGAGCCCGTCGATTTGATTAACGGATAATATTGACGCGGCTGGTCCGGTCACTAATGGCAAACCTCCTTCCAACTGAAGGCAGGTCATCCCATTTTCATCAGAGTACATAGAACAGCCACACGTTTCACTTACGTGCTGCACTAACAAGTCCCGCTGATCCCTTAATGTATTGGCATTGCCACTCGCCGTTTCAGTGATCATGATAGCTTTATTGAAGTCTGCAATTTGTTGCAACTGATCATTCAACTCAGGAATCTCTGATTCAATACTGGAGTTAATCCCTTTGATGACATCTCCCAGTTGCTGCTCTATTTCTTGAAAATGAGATGCTAAATCTTCAGCCTCTTGAATAACACTTTGCCGTTCTGTTGTTCCTGCAGGGTTAGTACTCAGGGTCTCCAGGGCATCAAAGAAATTATCTATATCGCTGGAAAGACTGTTTTCGCTGATACTTAAAATCGCTTCTATATCGGCCAGGGGACTACTGCTAGCTTCATATTCTCCGTAAACGGCACTTTGGGCTACTAATTGTTTGGTTATAAAAATATCCCCAGAGCGGTCTATGGTATTGACAGTACTACCAGTTCCGTAGATGAGACCTCCTTGCGTAAGCGAGGAAGAACTTGTCACATTAGCTGTTTGTTTCGAGTAGCCTGTGGTATTGGCATTGGTAATATTATTGCCAGTTACTTGGACCCCAGTTTGGTTTGTGTAAATACCAGAGGCACCGATGTGAAGAGCGGTGATCAGATTGCTCATGATTATTCCCGATTGTAAAGAAATCTAAATCGTGCAAGCAGGAACTCTACCAGAGATGAGAGGCACCGGCGTTCAAGAAATACTACTCTCTTTCATGGCTACGGTGACACCATGAATCTGGAAGAATGTTCTGTCCCGAATTGGCTATACAGAATTCAGGTGAAAAATTATTGTTACGATCTCTGGTTCACTATTCTCGGTCCGCTATCGATTTGAACGGATCTTCCGTGCGGTGCATAGGTGAGAGCAAGGCGGCGATAAACGCCTTGCTGAAGCGTATTGACCAGACGGAGACCAGACTGCAATAACCAGCGATTACGCTGATTATTGGCCTGTACCTTGACAGCTAACTCCAGACAATCCTGATCATCACATTTTTCGCTTTCTGCTACTTTTTTTAGAATTGTGGTTTTTTCCTGCTGTATATTGGCCAGACGATGCATTTCCAGTGTAGTTATTGCCTTTCGTTCCTTGATCAGCAGTTCGTTCAATATCCTTAAGTATTTCTTTAATTCAGGGTTTTGACTCATGGTTCTCCATCCTTTCTGCTCTCAAAACGGGATACTTGCTCCCATAATAGTTATCGCTTCATGTTTAGTGCTTCTTCGAGCATCTCGTTGGTGGTGACAATAACTTTGGAGTTAGCATTGTAGCCGCTCTGTATGGTGATCAAATCGACCATTTCTGCAGCTAGATCGACATTCGACAACTCAAGAGATTGAACACTCAAAGTTCCTTGTGAATCCCCTGCATAGCCAATGGTAGCTGAACCGGAAGAAGACGTGGCGCTGTAGAGGCTGCCACCAACAGAACTGAGGCCATCGACATTGGCAAATGTGGCAAGAGAAATCATCCCAACATTCATGGTTTTACCATTAGAATAAGTCGCGCTGACGATGCCATCGTTGTCAACATCAACCGAAGAAACTTCCCCCGATGTATACCCATTCTGATCCTGGGAAAAAACTGTGGAATCACTATCATACTGAGTGGTAGCGAAGTTATAGGAAATTGTCTGATTTGCATTAGAACCATTTGCCCAGGCAATAGCAGCAGTCGTAGCGGTTTCGCCAGTGAGCAATTCTCCGTTCTCATCGAAAGTAATGATGCCATTGGCAATTGTGGTAAGAGCATCAGCTCCACCAGCTGCCAAATCATCACTATCAACAGCAATATTCCACTCCCAGGTTTGATCAGCAGTTTTTGTGAAATAGGTCGTAGCCAGGTGGGCAGTTCCCAGAGAATCATAAATTGCAGTGGTGGTAGAGTAATTTGAAGTATTAACCGCATCGGCAACATCAAAAGCTGCAATAATGTCTGAATTAGAATCCAGATTGGTTTGTAGAGTTATCTCACTGGTCTCTTGAGCTGCAAGCTGGCTGACACCATCTACCTGGATATCTGTAAGAGTGCCACTTATAAGATTGCCAGCATCGTTATAGAGTGAGCCTTGTACCCGGTATCCCTCGCCATTTACCAGATAACCCTCATCGTCAAAACTGAATGATCCGTTCCGGGTATACAGCTGAATATCATTAGCAGAATCACTAACAATGAAGAAACCATTCCCATCGATTGCTATATCAGTTGTACTTTCCGTATTTTCAAAACCACCTTGACTGAAATTGCCTGTTACAGACTGAACCTGAGATCCGCGCCCAACCTGATCACCGCCACTAGAACTCGAAATACTGGCCGACAACAGGTCGGCAAACACCGTCGAACTACTTTTAAATCCAATAGTATTGCTGTTGGAAATATTATTACCAGTGACACTCATTGCCTGAGAATTGCTCTGAAGACCACTAATTGCGGAATACAACGAGCTTGATAATCCCATTTACTTTCTCTCCTTGTCGACAACACCTCACTGTATATGGTCTCCATATACAGTAGAATCCAAAGATCAGGTGAGGCTTGTCTGATATAAGTTCAATTATGACTTCGATATGTACAAGTGCTAATGAACAGTTACGCTCTTGTTTAAGTATCGGCACTCATTCGACTCATTGTTTGCAGCTGTTATGTAACAAAGAGAGTTATTTGGTGTACACATGTCTGGGGATAGTATCGCATGTAACATCTTGTCAATACGAACTAAATAATACGAAGACAGAGGAGGAATACTATCGACTGGAGAGAAAAATTCTACTACCTGTCAAAACAGTGTAAAATAGCAGAACAACATCAAAGAAATGATCAGGGGATTGGACAGAAACGATTACATGAATGGGGCAAGGAAAGAGAGAAGCAGGGGACGAGGGTTGAGCATCTATCAATAAGCGGTAAATAAGTAGCCTTTACCCCGGACGGTTTTGATCATTGCTGGAAGTTCTGTGAACTGCTCAAGTTTCTGGCGAATCCGAGATATGTACATATCAACGGAGCGATCATAGCCATTATACTGAATACCAAAAACGTTATTATAGATGAGTTCCCGATCCAGTGTAGTATAAGCATTCCTGGCCATATACCATAGTAGATCAAACTCCCTAGAAGACATGAGCAACTCCTGTTCGCGGAAAGTCACCCGCCGTGCACTACCATTAATTTCCAATCCATTGAAAAGAAGACTGGAAGGTTTGTTCTGCTGGTCTGTTCGTCTAAACATCGCCCTAATTCGGGCCAACATCAGTAACGGGTTAAGGGTTTTGACCAGAAGATCATCAACACCTTGTTCAAAAAGCATAACCTGAAGCATTTCATCGATTTCATTTATAAGAAGAACCAACAGACCTTTATACGTTTCCCGAAGACGCGTATAGACTGCGAGTTCCTTCAGGGAAACCAGGCTGGATTCAATAATGAACATATCCATGTCCTCATCCAGATAACTATCGAGATGTTTCGGATTTTTAGCATGCAGGTTAACAACAAATTTTTCCTGAATCATCGCCTTAACCAGAGGGCTGGAGGTGTGTTCGTTTTCTGTTAGAAAGACGATGGATTTCGAGGTATCCTTGGCTGACATAATTTGTTGCATCACATTTCTCTAAATCGACAGTGATCAGTTTGGTTAGTAGCGTTTCTTGTTGCCAGCTTATAAACAACAATATTGCGACACCTGCATTGTGTATTCATGCTCTTCATTTATGAAAGCTCACATTAATCTCCGACAGACATTCCAATTGCGAACTTGAGTTAGCCCCGAACGAAAACCGCCAAATTACCCGATTACTTCGTTGGGCGAAAATTTTAATCCTCGGAGGTAAGCGTAGACTCCGATATCAACTATATGCCTGTGGTTAAAATTTGCATCCGCCTCGTACTCGTAAAATTTTGCAGGTTTTCGGTCAGGCACTAGTCAACAGAAGAAATGTCTTCTCTTTGTTTTGACCCAGAATACTTCTTCTTTATCGTCTATTTTCACGTAAAAGAATATTAAGATACTGCTTACTTGTGTAAAATTTTGTAAAGAAGAGAGCAACAGAGAGAGCACACACAAGGATCTATCTTTCCCGATAGCAACAATACTATCCTCAAAAACCTAACGATCCCAAAAACAAATTAGCTGGAGCTGTTGTAGCTTTCAAAAAAACTTGTTAGAAAATCCCCTTGGCTGTTCAAGCTGCTGATAAGTGTCTCCATTGCAGTAAACTGAGCTTCCAACATTTCCTGTCTTTTATCCAGTCGGGTCTGCATTGCCGTAATGCTGTCGTCAAGCCGTGAAATCTGTTCTTCAGATGATGATGTCTTTCTTGCAAGAAAACCGGAGATAGAATCGAGTTCTTCCTCAAGATAGTCATCCAGGCGGTTCATTATTCCGGCACTATCGTCATTGCCAAACAGAGTCTCCATTACAGCGTCAGGATCTTCACTGTATACTTCTGAAAATATATCGTTATTAAAGGAGAGTTCACCAGCCTCCCAATCAGTTTCGATGCCGAGAGTGATTAGGCTGTTGCTGGAAAGAAAACTTTTAATACCGCCTTGGACAGAACTCATTGACCGTGCCAAAGTTGGATCACCATTGTAAATAGTATCAATATAATTCTGTATCTCGTTATATGCTGTGACAATTTCTTCAAGCCGGGTAGAAATGACATTTTCTACATCAGAGGTGAGAGTGACTTGGTCCGCACCGGAATCACTCGCTGCCAATAAAGTGATGGTCGCGCCATGAATTGCCGATGCTATAGTATTGCTATCGCTGTAGTAATCCACTCCGTCGATTACAGCGTGGGCCTTGGTTCCTTCGACGGTATGCCCATCGACAGTCGTATCCAGGGTAATGCTTCCAGTTCCAATTATATCGATTTCTTCACCTGCCGTATCTGCAGTCAGAATCAGGCGATATCCCTCGTTCGTTCCTACATCTACAATGGTGGCAGATACGGCATAATCCCCTTCCTCAAGTAGTTCAACAATCTCAGATAGGGTTACATCTTCATACTTAAGAATTTCATTGCCGACCTGAAGCTCGCCTGTCAAAGTCGTTTCGTCCACATCAGAAAACCCTTCCGAGCTAATATCTTTTTGCACCGTCGCCAGACTGACAACTTCAACAGAATAACTGCCTTCATCAGCGAGGCTGGTTGTGCTTATAGAAAAATAGTCTGAACCGTTGTTGCTGACATCAAAGGAAGACAAATCACTTTCATCATTTAAACCCATTACTGCGGTATTGAAACTTATAAGCAAGTCATTTAATTCAGTGTGTGATTCCAGTTTTGTTTCAAGATACTCTATCTTGTCTTCTGCAGCTGTAATCGGAGCACTTTCCACCTCGATGATTTCTTCAACGATGGATGCCGTATCGACCCCACTTGCCAAACCACTGAATGTTATACTCATGACGCACCTCCTGTGCTTAACTTTTCTTATCCAGTTTTCAAAGTATTCAATGTTGATTTTTAAGAAAAACCTCTTCTACACCTCGACTCGTCAGAGTTAGAATGATTATTAACAGCAGTACAGTCACTACTGTTGCTTCTAGGTAACTGTTGTGTAACAGAATGTATCTTGATAGGTACAATTGAATGAGATATAGAAAAGGCTTTTTGGCTAGATCGGTACCATGCAACGGCTATAGAATCAGAAGAACATATATTCAAATGTCTAACATATATAGATTTGAATATGGTTCGCAACGGTGTGGTCTCTCACCCTTCAGAGTGGTCTTTCTGCGGGTATAATAATGAAATCCAAAATCCTCGCAAAAAAAATATGCTGATTGCTTATCAAATACTTGCGGAGTTGACAGGGTTTGAAAGTTACAGTGCATTCCAGAAAACTCACAAAGGAATTGATTTATGAATTACTGGCGAATGGCAAAAATTTCAGACAAAATCAATGGACTAAAAGCATTGCAGTAGGAAGCAAAGGTTTTATTGAAACAATTAAAGAGAAACTTGGCATACTTGTCAAAGGACAGAAAATTCTTGAAATCGATGGAGGGTTTCATCTTCGAGAAGAGATGAGAACCTATGTTGCCAATTCAGATAGTGACAATGGTCATTCAAGTTCAATGAACGACTATTATTGGGATGTTTATCTTTAGTTTTAACTTGATAACGTGGTCTGAATAGCTGAACACGCTGATTTTTTTTTGCCGTGTAAGTTGCATGTTCCATTATAACCCCCAAATGGAATATGCAGTCTTGTGATATCAAACACTTACAGTCTACACACCACAGCATTACATAAGCATATCAACTGATTAGCGTGGCCCGCCCCCGTTTATGTGTGCGGAATTCGAGTGACCGAGAGAAGACTTATCCAACTTCTTGTCGATCCCGATCCAAAGGACGCTGTTTTCCCATTATGGTGATGGATACGGTGTTACCAAATGGACCCTGTATGTTTTCATAAGGCCAGCCTGTTTTCTCGGTGAGCTGCCCGATGAGTTGGAGTCCCAGGCCAAAGCCGAGGTCATCACCCTTCTGGGCGGGTTGGCAGAGGGTGTTAACGATGGTCACCTTATTTTCCTGCTGATCGATACGGACGGAACCCGAGTGGGTGTGTTGAAAGGCATTGCGAATCAGATTACCAAGAACTATCGAGGCAACCGTCTCCGGTATTTCAACCATGCAGGGTGAAGTGTTGATAGCTATTTCCATTTTTTTCCCGGCAGCCAGGTACAACAGGTTTTCCGCATGTTCATTCACCAGGTTGTCCAGCCGGACGGGATGTACCGGAAGTTCATGGTCCTCCTCCCGACTGAGCCACAACAGCGTCTCCGTCATATGCTTCATGTTCAGGCTCGCCCGGTCTATCCGGTCAAGGACCTGCTGCTGCTTCTGCACACTATCCTGTGATGGATGTTCTTGCAGTTTCTGTATCAATTCTACATTGTTGCGAATAACACCAATAGGGGTCCGCAGCTCATGGCTGGCGTGTCGAAGGAACCTGTGCTCGCGGTCCAGTCCCTCCTCAACTGACCTGAGAGATGTACGAATCAGTTCGGCCAGCTCATTCAACTCGGGATAGTGAAAGTCCGGCGGCGGGAGCTGTAGCTGTTTTTCATCAAGGGCTCGTGCCCACTCCCCGAGTGCCGATACAGGCCTTGAGACCTGCCGGAGAAGTAGCCAGGTTATCAGGCCGATGATCAGGGCTGAGGAAACAGTTATTAAAAATAAGGTATGAAGGTTCCGTTTAGCATTCTTCCGGATAATTGTGCCTGTGTCGCTTCTCTTTTCAGATGAAGAATCAGGGGAGTGGAACTCATGTTTGGCTATATAGAGAGTTCTGTTATCACGCCGGTATACCATGGCAAAGGTAATCTTGTCCGGGGGCTTTAAAAAACCGGCGTTGTCTACGATCATCAGCTTTCCCTGAACTGCAGGGCCTTCAGGGAGTAAGGAACGAACCTCTCCCGGCATGTTTCCCCACTGCTCTGCCAGTAAAAATCCCTGAAAAGAGCTTACACCAGCGCCCTGCTGCCGTCCGGCCGAATCGAGATATTCAGTTGCCGCCTTTATCATTGAGGTAGCTGTGATAGAATCCATCCCAAGGAGATAATAGCGTGCACTGAGCAACGAATATCCGATAATAAGCGCTCCCGTCAGCACAAGAAAAATCATGCTGATATAGAGCTTAAGACTGATTTTCCCCCTCATTGTGATTCACTTCCATTTACTGAGACCACAAAGCCATGTCCGGGGATAGTGTGAACCAGCTGCTCTGCAAAGGGCGTATCGACAGCCTTGCGCAATTTGTAGATATGCACTTTCAGTGAGTTGGAATCAGGCAGATCATCCCCCCAGACCTTGTCCTCCAAGGCTTGCCTGGAAACCGCTGCGGGTGAAGCCCTGAGCAGTACTTCGAGCAGCTTCCAGCAGATGGGCGAGAGTTTAACCGGCCTTTTCCCGCGTGTTACACTGTGTGCCTGCAGATCCATCTCAAGATCCCCGCAGGTGAGTTTTAGTATCTCGCCGCTGCGACGCCGGGATAAGGTCCTGATTCGCACTACGACTTCCGGCAGTTCAAAAGGTTTAACCAGGTAGTCGTCGGTACCGGCCCTGAAGCCGTCCAGTTTGTCGTCAAGCGTATCCCGTGCGGTCAGCATCAATACCGGCGTATCGTTCCCTTCACTGCGCAATTTCCGGCAGAGAGTCAAACCGTCCATACGGGGAAGATTAAGATCGAGCAGCAGCACGTCGTACCTGGTTTCCACGGCCAACTGCAAGCCCGCAGCTCCATTGGCTGCGTAGTGGCAATTGATTTCTTCCAGCTCGAGATATTCGATGATGGTGTCGGCCAGGTCACGGTTGTCCTCGATCAGCAATACGTTCAACATAGAGGCTGTTCCTCCACGGTGGATGGGGTTATCTTGTTTTTTACCCAGCTGAAGACTTTTGCAATATCGAGCTGAATCATCAACATTGACGGTATCAGTACAAGGGTAATGACGGTTGCGAACATGATACCGTAGGCCAGAGAGACTGCAGCAGGAATAAGAAACTGCGCCTGCATCGATGTCTCACCCAACAGCGGCATGAGCCCGGCGAAGGTGGTCACCGAGGTAAGCAGTACAGCGCGCAGCCGGTCCCGACAGGCCCTGCTGATCAACTCTCTGTTTTCACCCCCTTGTTTTCGCAGGCGGTTAAACCGTGCAACAACCAGCAGGCTGTCGTTTACCACAACTCCACTCAGGGCGATAATACCATTCAAGGAAAGTATACCCAAAGAGAGATCATTCCACCAGTGGCCTAATACAGCCCCTACCACCCCAAAGGGAATAGCAAGCATGATCAATATCGGTTGGATGTAGGACTGCAGCGGAATAGCCAGGAGGATATAGATCATCAGCAGGGCCAGGAGAAACATCTTGATCATTGAATTCTGAGTTTCCGCCTGCTCTTTGGCTTCACCCGCAAAGTGGATGTTGAGGCCGGGGTAAGCCCGCTCAAGCTCAGGGACCAGCTCTCTTTTCAGTTTTGCGACCAGTTCAGTGGCGGATAGCTGGTCTTTATCCACATCGGCTGAAATATAGACGGCTCGTTTGCCGTCAATCCTGTTAATGGAGTCCCTAGTATACCCGTAACTGATCGTTGCCACGGACGACAACGGCAGGACCGTGCCGTCCTCGGTGCGGATGTTCGCCTGTAAAACGTCCGCTGCGTTCGACCGATTTTCTTCAGGATAGCGCACTTTCACCTCGATCTCATCGCTGCCCCGCTGAAACTGCTGCACAACCTGGCCACTGAAAGCCTGAAGAATCTGTTGAGAGAGCATGTCAGTGGTCAACCCCAGAGCCCGGCCCTGCTGGTTTAACTCGAGGTTTAACTGGGGAAGGCCTGGCTCGAGATTGTCCTCGATTCCACTGACAGCCTGAATATCTTCAAGCATGACTTGTAACTTTTGTCCAGCAGCCGTCAGCTCCTGCTCGTCGTTGCTGCGCAGCTCAACCCGCAAGGCACTGACCATTCTCGGGGCGTTCTGGATAGAGAGCGAGCGGACACCCTCCGGTAGACCTGCCAGTTCCTGCCAGCGGCGGGTGAATTGTTTGATGTCATACGGGCTGTCAGCGGTAAGTTCCACCGTGATCTTTCCGCTCTGGTCCGACTCGGAGAGCAGCTGCAGGTTGCCAATGGCCGAGACCTGGCTGACACCGCGCAGCTCGCGATCCGTCTGATCAGCAAGCTCCTCCAGGCGATTGAGTGCACTATGGGTCTGACCAAAAGTCGCATCCTTTTGCATGACCAGTTCGGCCCGTACCGTATCGCCGACGATATCAGGAAAGAAACTCAACCGAACCTTACCGGTAAACGGCATGGAAATGACCAGGATAAAAAGGGCGAGAAACAGGATGGTGACGGTATAGCGGTGACGCAGGGCAAGGTTGATTATTTTGCGATACACTTTGTCGGAAAACAACTGCAACAGGGTATCTGCGCTGTCCTGTATCTTCTGCCAAAGTAAGATATACGGGTTTGAACTTTTCCTTCTTGTAGTATTTACATGGTTGAGATGGGCAGGAAGTATCAACTTTGACTCTATGACGGAGAGCACCAGGCAGATGGCCACAACGATTGCAAACTGGCTGTATAGCTGGCCAAGTCGTCCCGCTGTTTGTGAAAGCGCGTAGAATGCCGCCACTGTTGTGAAGACCCCAAAGAGCGTCGGCAAGGCAACCTCCATTGTCCCTTTTACGGTACTTGTCTGATTGTCACCTTGACGACGTCGGAAGGTATAGACGCTTTCACCGACAACCACCGCATCGTCGACGACGATGCCAAGGGCCATGATAAAGCCGAAAGTCGTGAATTCGTTGAGGGTGAGATCAATAAATGATATCCCCATGCAATAGAGGGTGCCAAAAAAGATAAAAGGAAGCCCCATGGCCACCCAGAACGCCACAGTCAAATTAAGAAAAACTGCCAGCAAAAGGAACACCAGGCCAATACCTGTAATACCGTTTTTGACCAGCAGGTCGAGGCGGTCTTCTATCATCTTGGAGCGATCGTACCAGGTTGCAAGTTCGATCCCTTCAGGAAGTTTGCTGCCACTCTGCCACTCCTCGACGACCTCGAGTGCTCCGGTAACGGAATCACTAATATCGTCCTGATCGGTGGCAACAATCTGCAAGCCGATAGAATCGGCACCGTTAAAGCGAGACAGGACCGCCGTGTCGTCGTCGAAGGTATCGGATATGATGGCGACTTCACCAAGCAACAGCTGACGGCCATCGTCTGTTGTCAGCAAAGGGATCGATGAAAACTCTTTTTTGTAGTAAGCCTGCTGTGACGACTGCAGCTGAAGATACACATCCTCATTTTTAAGAACGGCGCTCATGGTATTCGACGAGCCCTCGTTTATCGCCTGCTCTACATCGGTCAGCGTAAGGGTGTATGCCTGGAGTCTCTCCTCATCGATCTGGATCAGTATCATGGGGTCGAGCAGGCCGGAAACACTCACTCTGCTAACAAAATCCTGGGCCAGCAGGTCATTTTTCAGGTTGTCGGCCAATTTCTGCAGGGTTGCCCTGTCTGCTGATCCGTAGAGTTGCAGCCATAACGAGTGTTCTTCACGCTGGGCCTTGCTGATGACCGGATTTTTTGCGTCTGTCGGGAAAGAGGAGATAGAATCGATCTTTGATTTCACGTCTTCCAGCAGGGTATCCAGGTCATAGTCTTCCACCATCTTGACGTTTAGCGAGGCACCGCTGCCGGAAGAGCTGGAAGTAATTGTGTCGATACCGCTGATTTCCTCAAGCAGGTCCTCGATTTTCATCGCAATGCCTTCCTCGGCCTGCCTTGCCGATCCGGAATCGTAGGAAACCGAGATGGACAAGGAGTCGGGTTCCATTGATGGAAAGGATTCCTTTTGCAGGGATGCGGCCTGCATGATACCGAGTATGATAACAATGACCATCAGGAGGTTTGCCGCAACGGGATTGGCGATAAACCAGGAGATGATTCCGTGATTACGATTGTTCATCTGTCTCCTCCTGAAGAGGGTTTATCTTCATGCCGACCAGATAACTGGCCAGGGGGTGAACAACAATTTCCCTGGTTGTCCCGGCAAGGTCTTCAGGGGGCTGCACATAAATGAAGGTATCATCGCTGAAAACGGGTTCCGCCGAAAAAGCCGCCAGACTGTTTTGATCCGTCACATACCAGATCTCTCCACGCTGGCTGAGTGCTGAGCCCGGCAGTTTCCAGAGCTTGTCGACTCGTTTACCGGAAATCTCAACCCGGACAAATGTCCCAGACAGAAGCTGTTCAGATAAGGAAAGCGGTTCATCAATCTCGACAATCACTCTTCTCTGTCTCGTCTTTGTGTCCACATGGCGTTCAAGCCTGCTGATTTTGCCCTGCCATGTCCGGCCGTCTTCCACGCCGATCACGGTTACCGGATGTCCGGGTATCTCAGATGACTGTGGCAGGTTGTCCCACTCTGAGGAGGAAAGTGGTACGGCGATCTCCACTTTGTCGATACTGTAGAGTGAGGCGATTTCAGATCCCGCCTGCAGATAGCTGCCCGGAGTCGCTTGTCTGGAAACAACCAGACAATCAAACGGCGCTGTAATCTTTGTTTTCCCGAGGTTTTTACGGGCAAGTTCGAGGGAGACCTGGGCCGTTTCGACGGCGGCAAGGGCAGCGGTCAACTGCGGTTGCCGCAATACCAGTTTGGAATCAGGTTCTCCTTCAAGGCCGGAAGAGCCCCAGTCTGAAAGGGCCTGGGTGACCTGCCGTTCCTCTTCCAGAAGATCTAGCCTGCTCTGGGCCAGGTCGCTCTTTGCGGCGGCAACGGCCGCCCTGTATTCTATATCTTCAAGCCAGACGAGGATGTCTCCTTTTTTAAGAATCTGCCCGGTCTCAAAATTGGGGTTTAGCTCTTCGACACGTGCACTTATTTCTGCTGCAAGGGTCATCTTGTAATGGGGTTCGGATTCTCCGAGCCCAGTGATGACAGCATTATAACCTAACTCCTCAACGGCCATTACGGTGACATCCGGATAGTTGCGAATCTCATTTTTTACCGGAGGAGGTCCCGGTGGGGTGGAGTTCATATCTGAAGCGGTAATAAACACCACCCCTGCCAGCACCAGCAGTGCCAGCGGAGGAGCCAGCCATTGAGTTATCTTTTTCATTGTTTTTCTACTCCAAGACCGAGGGCGAGACCAAGGTCGATGCGGTTTGCCAGCCGGTTGTATAGAAGGTTGTCGAATTCGAGTTCCAGTTCATAGGTTTTTTTCTGAACCGTCAGCAGATCGAGAATGTCGACCAGGCCGGTCCGGTAACTCTGTTTATATGATGCGAGAGAGTTACGTGCGCTAAAGAGGGCCGATTCGATATGGTTTATCCGCCGGTCAAACTCACGTTCGTAACCGAGGCCGTTTTCAACTTCCTGAACAGCCGTAAGTAATGTCTCCCGGTATTCCTGGTACTTCTTCGAAGCATAAAGATCCGCCTCATCGGCAGCTGCCTGAAGACGTCCCCCCGAAAAAACAGGAGTGATCAGCTGCCCGAGCAGCGCCCAGAGCGGATCACTTAACAGCAAACTTGACGGAGAACTGCTGATATCCTGGAGTGCCGCAGAGAGATTGATTTCCGGCAGCAGCTCCTTATACGCCACAGAAGCCTGAAGGTCGGCAGAGAGGATGCCGTAATAGGCCGCTTTCAGGTCCGGCCTGCATTCAAGTGTTTGTGCTGGAAGTTCAGCCAGAGGGGCGAGCACCACCGGGTAGTTCTCTGGGATCTCCAGGGCCAGCGGGCCTGTTTTACCGAGAAGTACTTTCAGGGTTCGCTGCAGTCGATTGCCGGTTTCCAGATACTTGACAAGGGTAGAACGTGCTGATGCACTGGTACTGCGGGCACTGTCGAGATCCTCAAGTGTGCCCAAACCGCTGCGATATCGTTCAAGGATGTATTTTTCGTTTTTTTCGAGTGTCTCCAGCATTCCCTGCTGAATCTCGACGCTATGAGACTCGGCTATGAGCTGCAACCAGCATTTCATCACCTCCACGGCCAGGGTGTCACGGGCAGAATCGAGAAGCGATTGCTGCTCGGCTACATTCATTTCGGCAGCGGCAGCATCATCAGACAGTTTCCCCCAGAGATCGACGGCCCAACTCACAGCGAGTGAACCGGTGAAATTTTCCTCATTGTCTTTTTCTTTGGAAGCTGACAGTTCAGCATCAGCCTGAACCATCCGCAGGCTGTCCTTCTGTCGTAATGCCGCTTCAGCTATTTTCAGGCTCAGGCTCGTCTGCTGCAGACCGGGATTAGCTGCCATTGCTTCATTTACCAGAAAACGAAGCTGTTCTGAGTTGAGCAGTGAGAAAAGCGATGAGGCCTGTACTGATTCTTCACCACTTGCCCAGGCTGCAATCTCCTGTCGGTCACTGATTGCCAGCGAACCATTATCAGGCCCTGCTTTGAACCCACAGGACGTGAGTTGCAGCAAAATCAAAAGTGTCGCAAGATATTTAAAAGGCGTCTTTTTCATGATATAATCAACGTTATTTCTTATATTTGTCCGTTACTACTCTATAATATCCGGCACCGGGGAGCATTGCCGGCTCCGGGTTTATTGCTGATGTTTAGTGCCTTATAAATCAGTTTCTTGTTTTCTAAAGCAGAAACTGATTTGGTTAAGGCACTTACTTGCAGCTTGTCTACGTTAGTGCCTTACTCCGTA
>JAWSVG010000034.1:80219-87389 GCA_033852035.1 Desulfocapsaceae bacterium
AAAAAAATGGATAAGGTCATCAAGCCTGCAGATCGATTACATCAGAAGCGTATTTTATGGTCAGTTCAAAACCTGACGGGTTGTCACCACTCATGGAGAATAGCTGGCAGTCACCCCCTCTAGCCGTGCCTTCCTGGTATGGGGACTACCATCCTGAAGCAACGAACCTCACGACTGAATCGGATATGGAACGTTGGAAAAACGAACCTGACATTATACACAGCAAGCAAACGAATTCCTGGATATTGAACCGGGTGGAATTCGCGCAGAAGCTTACGGTTTGAGATCACTTGACGAGGACGATACAGTAAGTTTCTGTTCAAATGCCCCTGCTACTCCAAATAATAAACCAAGACGCATTGACACCCGACACGTATCGGGTTGCATTAAAACATGATAAAATCATTTAAACATAAAGGATTAAAAACACTCTACGAGACAGGGAGCCAAAAAGGAGTCGAACCAGATCATGCTAAACGATTACGGCTTATCCTGGCAAGGCTAGATGGGAGTCAAAGCGAAGAAGACATGATTTTCCCTGGACTAAGATTACATCCTCTCAAGAGTGATAAAAAGGAATTTTGGGCTGTTGATGTATCGGGTGGTTGGCGAGTCTTTTTCCGATTTGAAGGTAATCACGTTTTTGACGTTGATTATGACAACTATCATTAAGGAGTATAAAAATGGTTATGTATAATCCTCCACATCCAGGAGAAGTCATAAGAGAATTCTGTGTTGAACCTATGGGGTTGACTGTTACAAAAGCAGCTTTAAGGCTTGGTGTGACACGTAAAACCTTTTCCACATTACTTAATGGCAAAGCTGATATCTCCCCTGAAATGGCAATTCGAGTATCTAAGTTGTTTGGTGGAACCGCTGAAAGTTGGTTAATTCAGCAAGCGCAATATGACCTGTGGCAAGCTCTACAAAAGGCTGATGACATTAAGGTTGACTTGTCAATCTTAGGCAGAGAGGGTTTAGCCAGTACTATTTGAATCAAAACTACTGAAAACCGCCAGGAATAATCTTCGAGTTTGGGTTCCAACATAATGGTATTGCGTTTTCCAGGTATAATAGTTCTTTCGTTTTGAGAATATCGTTTGAGTATTATTCTGTGTTTGTTCAGTTGAGAAGAGATTTATAATTATGCTGCATAACGATTTTTATCAGCGTATCATAAATCAAACAAAAAATATTCCTATGTCAACTTTGGTACCTTTGTACAGACGGACCCAATAACAGAAAGAGAAATATCTGTACGCCACGGCGACGTGATTAATAGGCGCAAAATGGATCAGCCTGAGATCGGTAACCTCTTTCTGTTATACTCTCTCCAGAGGTCCCATATTACTTCCAGGGCAGGAATTGTCAGTTTGATAACTGGCTACTGCCCCGGAAACCACTCACGTCTAGCTCATCAACAAAATAATCAATGCTGCTTTTGGGGTTGTTTGATGTTACGCCGGGTTATGTTTAACCATTTGAGAGATTTTCGAGTAATTGCCTCAACAAGTCCTCTTGACTGTCTGATGCGGAGTTATTCTGATAGGCAAGTAGAGCCTGCTGCAGGTAGTTCGAGCTAACGCTTGACGTCGACTCAACCGCTACTCCGTCCTCCTGCATACGGGCCTCCATCATGGTATTCATCTCTCCCTGACTGAGTTCACCGTCGCCATCTTCATCGTAAACCTCCAAAGCTTCTTCGATGTCAAAAGTCTCTCCACTCCGAGAGGCAACTTGCTCGGCAAAGGACTCCAATTCACTCACATTGAGGGTGCTACTTCCGTCTTTGTCGAGATCACCAAACATCTCTGATGGGTCCTGTGATGGCGAAGGCGGAGGTCCCATGATTTCGCCCATCATAGTGCCCATTTCCTCTTTGTTGAGCATACCATCTTGATCGGCATCATAAGTGGTTATGGCACTGTCAACATCCAAACTTGTACTCGTCATTTTCGATAGCTCTATTGCAAATTCACTTAATTCCGTTTTGTCCAGACTTCCATTGCCATCAGAATCATGTGAATTGAACTTTTCTTCAGGATCTACTCTCTCTCGCACCGATTGAGATGCTAAAGTACTGGTTAAAGAAGTTAATCCGCTTATAGTACTCATTTCGTCTCCTCCTGTTTCGGAATTATGTGGGCTTAAATTGCAAAATTCAGATGCTACATAATCTCTATCGGATGCCTGGAACTTATAATTTGTTAACTTTTAGACAATATATGTAAAGAAATGTTAAGCAGACACCAGGTCCTGTTGCTCTGTATATTGTGTACCTGGTATGCTCTCTGTTGTCAGAAAGTAGCCTTCGCCCTCATGTTAGCGTTGCTTACCCAAACGGCTTGAGGTCGTATTGTTTTGACCTGTTGATTTCATGCCCAGACAGGTAAAATACGAATGATAGTACGAAAATGCGTTCTGTTTACAAAACTTTACTGAAAGCCCAAACAATCCCCGGTAATGTGCACATCTTCACTGTTTAGAACGTTGTTAAAACTTGACCAGGACTCCCAATGATCCCAATTCTTGTAATAGATGATGATATCGAGTTGTGCACTTTACTAACCGATTACCTGGGTTCAGAGGGGTTTACCGTTGAAGCAGTGCAGAAATCGAAAGATGGTATCAAACAAGCCCTGTCAGGTTTGCACAATCTGGTAGTCTTAGATGTGATGCTACCGGAAATATCAGGCTTTGAGGTATTACGGAGCATCCGATCCCAGTCCTCAATACCGATTATCATGTTGACGGCACGAGGGGATGACATTGACAGAATAGTCGGCCTGGAGATGGGAGCGGACGATTATTTACCCAAGCCTTTTAATCCGAGAGAACTTGTGGCGAGACTCAAAGCCATACACCGCCGTCTGGGTGAACACCCAGGTTATTGTCACTATGGCACCGCTGACGAGGTTATAACTGTTGGAGACCTAAGCCTTGATCCCCGTACCCGGGAGGTAAAAAAGGATGGCCAACGGGTGACGGTTACATCAGTGGAATTTTCCCTGCTTCAGGAGTTGCTACGCTGTGTCGGTCAAGTAGCCAGCAGGGAACTTTTAAGTGAAAGAGTGTTGGGCCGCCGTTTAGCAACGTTTGACCGTAGTATCGATGTTCATGTTGCCAGCCTGCGCCGGAAGTTATGTCCCCAGCATGCCGGTATTGAACGAATAAAAGCCATCCGTGGCGTTGGTTATATATACACCAACTACGAGTCGGAAGGTGGAACTGGAGACGATACATGAAGAGCATGTTCTGGAAGCTTTTTCTTAGTTTTCTCTTAACAATTTTTTTTGGAGGTGGACTCAGCATCCTGACAATAATAACCTTTGGTTATCTGTCTCCTAACACAAGGCAGGATGAACAGATAGTGGCCATGGATCAGAAGCTGAGCGAGGTGATTATAGCCGCCGGGACTTCTGCCGACCAAGTTTATAGATTTGGCGGCGAGGAGGAATACCTGAAATATGTTGACGCTGTTCAAAGAGGAACGGGCATCCAGATCATCCTCGTTACTTCGGATAATCTGAAAATAAATGGAAAGAGAGTCAGCCAAGAACAAGAAAACATAGTAAAGGCTTCACGCCATACTCAGCAACCGGTGCTACACAAGAAACCAGGCCTACTCACAGTGGGCAGAGATCTCTCATTCAGTAAGTCGGAGGGTACGGTGATGATTGGTACAAAAAAATTTGGTCCTCCTCATAAACCTCTGGCGAAACCCGACCCACCACCATTGTTTGTAGAGCAAGGACTAAAACCTTCTTTGTTTTTGGCCGGCCAGATTATTAAGACAGTGGTTATGCTGCTTATAATTGCAGGGGTATGTTACTTTCTTGCCCGCTCACTGTCCTTGCCGCTCAAAAAACTACAGCAGACAACCCGGCGAATTGCCAGGGGAGACTATTCAGCAAGAGTCGGGAGTAAGCTGGGACCAACGGGTAGTGAAATTAATGATTTGGGACGGGAATTTGATATCATGGCAGAACGAACCGAAAAGGCAATTCACGCCCAGAACCGTTTGTTAAGGGATATCTCGCATGAACTGCGATCGCCACTTGCCAGACTTAATGTTGCCCTTGAATTGGCACGGTCACACTGTCAAAAAGGGGGCGACAAGGCTCTGAGCCAGATCGATCGCGAAGCAAACAGACTCAATGACTTGATCGGACAACTGATTATATTGACACGGTTGGAAAGTGGTGGACAACTTCAGGTAGCCGAGCCGGTAAATTTGACAGAATTATTAGCCGAAGTAGCGTGCGATGTGAATTTTGAAACTTCAATCGATGATCGCTTCGTTCAAATTGTCAACAGTGTCCCGGTTGTAGTGCGCGGTTCTCGGGAACTTCTCAGGAGAGCACTTGAAAACATCATTCGCAACGGTGCACGATTTACTGCTCCAAACACCTGTGTTGATATATCCTTAACCCTGCAGGACAAGATGGTCCTTATCACGGTTATTGACAATGGACCAGGGGTTCCAGAACGCGACTTGCCACATCTCTTTGAACCTTTTTATCGAGTTGCTGAAAGCAGGGAGCGAGGTAGCGGTGGTGTCGGTATTGGCCTTACCATTTCTAGGCAGGCAATCCTGGCCCATAGTGGTAAAATTATACTGAAGAACCGAAGGGATAGCAGCGGGATTCAAGCAGACATCCTGCTCCCGTTTGACAATAGTGATTGAGACAATGAGAGCTGAGGAGTTGTCATATTAACCTGTGTAGCTACATTGATGCGAGGTGTGTCTGAAGATTGACGCGCTTGTTGTTGAGCCCAAGTTTCTTTCGTATCATGCGGCGATGTTTTTCAACTGTTCGAATCGAAATTTTGGGTATTTCGGCAATTTCTTTGTTCCTTAGACCATTCTTCACAAATCGGCAGATCTCAACTTCACGTGGGGTTAGTTTTTTCCCGCTGCTCATCAAGGTCCGTCCAAAACCAGATGTCATTTGTTCAAGATCACTGCGAAATCGTTCTATGTACCTGGAGTCTCCTCTGCTAATGCCTGAATTAAAGAATGGTTAGAACTGGCAAAGTTAATAAATCACAAAAGAGAATTGTTTTACTTTATCCTAAGGGTGGAACTGCCTATTTCCATTGCAATAAGGAGAAATGAATTAACTACAAAGAAGAGATTACCAAAGACCTTCTTCGGTCGAGTACTCATGGACAAGCTACAAATTATAGCATGTCTGTGGTTGATGTTAATTTTTGGCATCTGACAGGGGAGAACAATTTTGTATCTCCAAGTGTTGGTAAGGGTCCATACTTTGATGCAATATGTCGATAATATCGACGTGTTTTCTGGCTTTGCGGTAAAAAATAACATGTGATCCGGCCAAAAAACTTAAGTAGCCTTTTTTGATCTCTTCACGTTTCCGACCTATATTGGGACTTTCTGTGATCATCCGTAGCTTTCTCTCAATCAGCTTTAAATACGAGACAGTCTGCTCTTTACCGAATTGTTCAAGTGAATAGGCTTTAATGTTACGCAAGCTCTCTTGCGCATTGGGAGAAAGAAATTATAGGTCATATCAGCCAATCAACTCATCCATAAAGGATTGACCGTCAATCCCTTGCCCTTTATCAAGCTGTGCTTCACCTTCGGCCAGTTTGGCTTGTAACGCTTCCAGTTTAGTTTCTTCAACCTCCAAAAGACGCAAACCTGCGCGAACAGCTTCGCTTGTATTATCAAAGCGCCCTTGAGAAATTTTCGATTTGATAAAATTCGAAAAATGATCACCTAAAGTTACGCTGGTATTTCTCTGCATATCAGGTCCTCCTTTAAAAATATGTACCAATATATAATACACTTTTTCTTGAAAGATATACAGCTTTAATTTATTACCACCAGCAAGGTTGGACTTCTACAGTGAGGTTGCTGGAGCTCCCGTTGCGGCACCGGTAAAGGTTAGTATTGGCAATGTTAACCATTTAATGAAATCTGCACGTACATCTATCCTGTCGGATTGAAACTTCCGGTCTCATTGGAAATAGGCCAAAATGGCGTAACAACCAAGTAGAGCTTTCCAAAGAACAGGTAAGATCGGCAACTAGTCGATGTACCAAAGGTTGCCAGGACGAAGGTATGAATTCTGCCTTTCCCTTCATCTTTCAGTCCTTTCTGCAGCATATGTAATAGAACCAATATATGCTACCAGATACAAAGCCAACTGTTAAAACGACCTGCCCAGTTCTTCACAGTATCCTTGGAACCACTGCTGTTACCACTATCGACAATTCTTGGATGGGGAATACGTTTGCAACCTTTTGGCCCACACAAGGTATTCAAAAATTTAGTAGGCCAGTTAATAGATTTTCTCAATAATTCTCTCTCAAATGTAGCAAAATATTGTACAATAGTTACGAAGACTTCTTTGTGAAATTGTGCTATTGCTGCTCGATCAATAGTCCATCAACACCTTGTGATGTTGAGCTGATATGAGGACCTTTCAAGTATGAGTTGGTGCTGCAAACTTGTCTAGCTGCCACCCATGAAATAACTTCAAATAATAACCCATCTCTTTGGGTTCTCGGATAACCTTCACGTGGAGATTTTGTTTCTTCTTGCACTGTGAGATTTATTATTGCTTCAGGCTTCAGATCTTCATGACTGAAAGCAGGGCTCGCAGGTAATAGATCTTGAATAATATGCGAAGCATGAGTGGCTTGACCCATCACAATAATAGCAACCAGTTTCACTAACTGATCGATATTTCGAATGGTAAACGCTGCCTGAGAAAAGGGAGGATTTACCATTGATTCTTCTACATCTTTAAGAGCAAGATAATCCCACTATAAATTGACATTTTTTCTTGCCTCGCAATTACGTAATCGGTATTTCTACGACTCAAGATCACTATCCAACAAACGTTGTCCTTTTTCTTTAACTGAGCCACCACCATTCACATAGTCATAGAGTGTGGTTGTCGTGACCCCAAGACTTTTGGCAACATTTGACGCATTCGAATTCGGGTCAGTCATAGCAGCCATGGCCATCTTCAAAGTGTCTTTTGTCATTTTTCGTGGTCTTCCACCCATACGTCCCCGGGCTCTTGCTGCAGCAAGGCCTGCCATAGTACGTTCTCTGATTAATTCAGCCTCAAATTCAGCAAGTGCTGCAAAAACGCCATAGATAAGACGACCATTAGCAGTTGTTGTATCAAT
>JAWSVG010000115.1:0-6438 GCA_033852035.1 Desulfocapsaceae bacterium
TGAATCCCAAAGTAGAATTAACCACTCTTTTCATTCTTTTTGAAGAAAAGGAGTGGCATTTTCAAATGGTCATGCTTGAAGGCATGACACTTTCCTATTTAGTGGCTGACCGAAAACCTGCAAATTTTTACGAGTACGAGGCGAACGCAAATTTTAAACACAGGCATATAATTGATATTCCGAGGATTAAAATTTTCGAACAACGAAGTAATCGAGGAAATTGGCGGTTTTCGTTCGGCCACTATTTAGATAAACCATTTAAAGAATTGCTGCCTTTGACGGAAAACTTCCTGGATAAAGTTGATAATTGGGCACAGGTAGATTCTACAGTCTGTGATTACAAAAATATAAAGAAAGAAAAAGAAGACGTTTTGTCTGTTGTGAAAATCTGGCTACATTCTGAGAAAGAATTCTTCGTGCGTGCTGGACTTGTTATACTGCTTGCTCACTATGTGGAAAAGAGAAATCTGGAGGAAATTTATGCATTGTCACGATCTGTAGAACATAATGGATATTACGTGTATATGGCCAATGTGTGGTTAATTTCAGTTTGCATGGCCAAGTATCTAGGTGAAACTATAGATTTTCTGAAAAACAATACGATGGACAAGAAAACCCATAATAAAGCAATACAAAAATCTCGGGAAAGTTTTCGTGTCTCAAAAGAAAACAAAGAGATTATTAACGAACTGAAAAAATGAAACCATCACCATCACATATCCAGCTTACCATTGATGCGTATAACAAAAATGCTGAGAAATACGCCAGCAAATTTGATAATTATGAAATATACCAAAAGAAAATTTCTGATTTTCAAAAAAAATATATTGCAGAGGGAGCGCGCATCCTCGACTTGGGGTGCGGTCCTGGAAATAATATCGGAACAATTTTAGAACAGGACGCAACGTGTTCATTCAATGGTATAGATCTTTGTGGAGCGTTTATACATATTTCAAAAAAGAGATTTCCCAAGTTCAACTTCCTTCAGCAGGATATTCGTAACTTACGTTTAGATTCAAAATTTCAAGTAGTCCTTGCATCTTTTTGTATTGTTCACCTGACGAATCAGGAAGCAGCGGGTTTTATAAAGAATCTCTCAAACATCATGACAAGTAACGGATATCTTTATCTAAGCTATATGAATGGTAATGAATCGGGTTTAGAATCTACTAGTTTTTCCAAAGAATCGATTTTTTTCAATTACTATCAAGATACATTCATACATGATCAGCTGCGTCAAAGCAGTATCGAAGTCTTGGAAATCAGCAAAGAAGCATATATTGAACCTGATGGTTCTGTCACTATTGATACATTCATATACGCGCAGAATAAAAACCACTTGTAACTTTCAAAGAGAAGAGTACCATGCATTCGGCATAGCGTGACCACCATTAATGCCTACGTTGAGACAGGTATTTTGCAACTGGCTTCAATCTTCCCGAACCGTTTTTGATTCAGCTTTATGTCGGTCCTATTGAAATGATGATGAAGGACAGGTGATTCCCCTGCTGGGTGTGCAGGGGAGTCGAGGGTCTGATTTGTTTTGCAAAGGTAGCCTTGGTAGCAGCGATACAGACGGCCTTTTTCTTTAGATCTCAAACTTTTCGATAAGATTTTTAAGTGCAGTGGATAGGCCTCGCAGCTCTTCAGCGTTGCGAGTAATATCACCTGTTCCTGCAGAAATATCATTTACGGCTTTGTTCACTTCAGAGATGTCTGAAGATATTTGCTGCGATACGGTGGAACTCTGGGCGACATTTTCTGAGACTTCGCCTATACCCTGACCCGCCTGGGTTATATTCGAGGTCATTTCCGTCATAGTGGCACCTTGTTCATCGAGTGCTACTGCGATGCCCGAAACAATGGTATCTATTTCCTTAATTATATCTGATATTGACTTGATGCCTTTAATTGTCACTTCAGTTGAACTCTGGATGCCTTCTATTCTTTGCTTGATCTCTCCTGTAGCCACAGCGGTCTGTCGGGCCAGGTCTTTTATCTCATTTGCTACCACCGCAAAGCCTTTTCCGGCATCACCGGCACGGGCCGCTTCTATAGTTGCATTGAGAGCCAGGAGGTTTGTCTGTGCGGAAATATCAGTAATGGTTTCTGTCACCTTGCCGATATCGGTTGCGGCACTGCCGAGCTCGTCAACTTTTTCTGAAATATCATTGGCCTGAACAACGGCATCACCGGTTATGTCTTTGGCGTTCATCGTTGAGCGCTGTATCTCGCTCACGGTAGAGCTGATTTCTTCGGTTGCAGAGGTCATGACATGTAAATTAGCAGAGGCCTCTTCGGTTGCTGCAGCGACAGAAGTCATGGTTGTGCTCATTTCTTCAGCAGCGGCTGCTACTGCCTCGGCCCTGCTGGCAGAATCGGTCGATCCTTTGTCAATATCTTCCGAGATTTTTGTCAGACTCTCTGATGACTGATTCAGATTTGTACTGTTTGTGTTGATATCCTTGATCAATGTACGCACATTGCCAAAAAAAGAATGCATGTATGCGCTTAGTTCATCAAACTCACTCTGTACGGAATGCTGGAATATACCTTTACATTCGCTGCAGGATTTATACTCCCCACTGAGAATTTTTGGGCACTGGATGTTTTGTGCAGCGGAGCCTGCCTCCTCCCAGCAGTATCCTTCTTTACCGTACATTGAGCAATCTTTAACGCCGCATTGAGTTTTCTCAGAACAGTTGACTGCAAGTAAAGATGAGGTGTCAACCTCCTGGCTGAGGTCGCCGTGGCTGGCAGATTCTAGGATCGCAATGAGCTTATTTATAGGTTTGTCAATGAGTTTAACAAAGAGGAAATAGACAAAAGCCTGGATGCAAATAAGAGCGATCAGACCAATCACCGCGGAAGTTATCGCTGTCTTCTGGGTACTGCTGAGAAAAGCACCAATGTTTTTGGGAACAGCAAGTACGCCCACCGCAGTGCCGGAAAAGTCGAGGAGAGGCATGTACGCGGTCAAAAGTTCTTTGCCGTTTTTGGTCACTCTCTGGACAGTAATTTCATCGGACTGCATAACTTTTTTCAAAAAAGGAAATTTTTTCTTGGGGATTGTCAGGCTATGGGTCTTTGCCTGATATCTGAAACCGTTACTGTCAGGGACGATGACGGATATTTCTATATCCTGAACGCCTTTAATCTCCTGCAGTAGTTTGTCGTTGATAGGGATGCCGAATTCAACAGACCCGGCCGGTTTTCTGTTGAGGTATTTAATAGGAACAACAGCCCTGATAGACAATCCTGCAACACCCGCTTCAATACCAACCGCATCTTGTTGGGTCGAATTTGCCCTGACAACTGTTTTTCGAAAACTGGAGAGGTCGTCGCCAAATTTTTCAGGTTTCTGCAATCGCAGGAAAGAAACTGCCGGAGCTGTATGGAAATGAAAGACATTCAGATCAATGATTTTTTTCAGTCCGGTATAGAGCGGTTCTGTCACAATCAGCAGATCGTCCCTACTCTGGAACATCATATTATCCTGAATGGAGGGCATGCCTGCCACTGTATATGCAAGAAGCTTGAGTTGTTCTGCTTTCTCTCTGCTCAGAATATTTTGAATCTGGCTGATTGTTTCCCTCAAATCGGCTTCAAGTTGCTGAGAAGTTTTTTCGAGAGTAGATCTGTAGGAGAGAATACTTGGAATCGCGACAAGGAGGGTAATCAAGAGTCCCAATGTGACCAGTAGTTTTGTTTTAACCTTGGACGGCATGAATTTTTTGAGCAGGGAAAACATATACAACCTCTCCTTTGCAATGCATGTAGTAATCATGTTTTTGCGGGCAAGTGCTTTTATGTAGGCTCTGATGTCCAGAAAGTAAATTGTAAGACGTAGACGCAATATGAAATTCTATCACAAAAAGCAGTGGTGAGAAAAGAAATAAATGTAAATCTCGACCGACATTAGTCTTTTATTAATGAGCAATTCGTGTTGATATGGGGTAGGCAGGAACGTGAGGGAAAAAATGTTACAGAGAATATTTGTAGTGAAAGAAGGTGCTTAAAAAACCTGAATACTGCCGGTACTGGCAGGAGTGTAGGCACCTCCTAAACTATGCCTTGAACCTGGGTAAATAAAACAGCTTTTAGTCGCAATGAGGCCACTTACCCAGGTTGTGCGATGAAGTGCGAGGCAAGGCTCAGCCTCGTTGATCCGGAGTAGCTCCCGTACCCAGGAATCAGGGATGAGAGCCTCCACCACGTGTTGTACATGGCTGATTGGAGCTCTGCTCAGGAGATACTCATTCGGGGTTATTTTGGTAAAATCCTGTTGGAGATACTCTGGTGCAATAGCCGGGATAATGTATCTGTCTGCTAGCTGAATAGGGACATCCTTGTCTTTGTGGAGCATGATAGAATGGAAGACGGGGGCATAGGGCGTCAGACCAATTTCTGAGGCCAGAGATGGCTTTGCCTTTTCTTCGGTTAAAAGGATAATCTGACACTGGTGTGTCCCGCCTCTTGCCTTAATTTCATCAGCGATAGAAGTAATCTCAAGTAGGGCGGACTGGGGCTTTACCCGGGCGACAAATGTGCCGCTGCCCCTTTTACGGATGAGCCGGTTTTCTGAGGTGAGTTCCCGCAGCGCCCTGTTGACAGTCATCCTTGATGCACTAAAGAGGCTGCCAAGATCGGCTTCTGAGGGTATTCTCATATCACTTTGCCACTGCCCGCAATTAATCTTCTCAAGAATATGCTGCTTAATCTGCAAATAGAGAGGTTGAGAGTGCTTTGTCTGCATATCTTTTATGACCTTTTGGATCAAAATCGTTTACCGCTTGGCAAGGCTTGGCAGGATTTCTGTCGCGACCAAGCTATTGAAATAGCCGGAGAGGACAATTTTGGTAGCTTTTTCTATGTCTGGTGCAAAGTAGCGATCCTGGTCATAGAATGGGACCTCCTCTCGGAGTGTCGCTTTGGCTTGTTCGAGCAGTTCAGAGGTTTTCAGAGGGGCCCTGAAGTCTATTCCCTGACAGGCTGAGAGCAGTTCAATAGCGAGGACACCCGCAGTATTATCAGTCATTTCAGCAAGTCTCCTTCCCGCGAAAGTGGCCATAGAGACATGGTCTTCCTGGTTGGCTGAAGTTGGTACACTATCAACGGAAGCGGGATGAGAGAGGGATTTGTTCTCACTGGCAAGAGCTGCAGCTGTCACCTGCGCGATCATAAATCCCGAATTGAGGCCCCCTTTTTCCACAAGAAATGGGGGGAGCTTACTCATATGGGTGTCAATTAACAGAGCTATGCGTCTTTCAGAAAGTGCACCTATCTCGGCAAAGGCAAGAGCAAGATTGTCGGCAGCCATGGCTACGGGTTCTGCATGAAAGTTGCCTCCCGATATAATGTCGCATTGTTTAGAAAACACCAGTGGGTTGTCTGACACAGCATTTGCCTCAACTAAGAGTGTCTCAGCTGAGTTGCGTATCTGGGTGAGACATGCTCCCATGACCTGTGGCTGGCAGCGAAGCGAGTAGGGGTCCTGTACGGCTTCGCAGTCTTTGTGGAAAGACTCTATCTCACTGTGTTTGAGAAGCAGGCGATAGGCTTTGGCTACATCGATCTGGTTTTTGTGACCTCGCACTTCGTGGATGAGCGGATCAAAAGGACGCCTGCTGCCAAGTGCAGCCTCGACAGAAAGACTCCCGGTGACTAGTGCCGCCGCGAAGAGATTTTCTGCGCCGAAAAGTCCTTCTAGGGCAAAAGCTGTTGAGGCCTGGGTGCCGTTGAGCAGCGCCAGCCCTTCCTTGGGCCCTAGAGGGCTTGGGTTAAGGCCGGCAATACGAAGACCTTCTTTACCGGAGAGTCGCTCGCCTCTGTAGCGAACCTCACCTTCGCCGAGTAACACCGTACTCATATGGGCAAGAGGTGCCAGGTCGCCGGAGGCACCAACTGAACCTTTTTCAGGGACACATGGGTACACCTCGGCATTGACAAGGGCGATGAGACTTTCAATTACTTCAAGGCGTATGCCCGAATACCCCCTGGCCAGACTGTTTATTTTTAATACCATCATCAGTCGTACAATTGAATCCTTCATGGGCTTGCCGACCCCGGCTGCATGTGAGAGCACAATGGAGTGCTGGAGATGTTCCAGCTCATCGTTTGGGATAATGGTGCTGGCAAGCAGGCCAAAACCGGTGTTTATTCCGTAGATGACCCGGCCTTGCTTGATAACATCTGTCACCGTGGAAACGGACTCTGTGATTTTTGTCACACAATCAGGGGCAAGCGATATGTTAACAGGGCTAAAGGCTATGGCCCGCAGCTGGTTGAGCGTGAGTTGTCCCGGCCGGATTTCTAATGAGGTCATTGTATGTAGCTCTCTTGATTGTTTATTTCGTAAGAGAAAACCACGTCCTTTGGGCGTGGTCAGAGTTCAACGGCTTTGCCAGTTGACTCAGGAAGGCTCATAATAAGCTCCAC
>JAWSVG010000005.1:0-50872 GCA_033852035.1 Desulfocapsaceae bacterium
AGATTACTTTCAAAAAATGGCAACATCTTTCATCCGCCTGCTCAATTCACCCAGGGCCTTCCACCCTTTCCCCTCGAAGGCGAGCTTTGGGCCGGACGAAACAGCTTTGAACGTACTGTTTCAATAGTCAAACAGCAGAGTCCCCATGACGGATGGCTGCAGCTTCAATTTGCCATCTTTGATGTCCCGCAGGCAACTAGCGGCTTCAACGAAAGAATACAACAAGCCAGAAACTGGTTTCATTCTCATCCATCTTCATTCGCATTCGTCATTCCTCAGATACCTGTCAGAGATCAATTTCATTTGCAGCAGGAACTTTTGCGAATTGAGGCACAATTCGGTGAGGGATTAATAGTCAGATTGCCCCATGCTCTTTACGAATCTGGACGAAGCTCAACAATACTTAAAGTAAAAAACTCTCAGGATGCAGAGGCCATGGTCGTAGCTCAGCTCACTGGAACAGGCAAAAATGAAGGCCGTCTTGGCTCTTTGTTAGTGGAACGTGCAGATGGGCAACGTTTTAAAATTGGCAGCGGCTTCAGTGACGCCGACAGAGACTCTCCGCCAGCTATAGGTGAATGCATCACCTATAAATACTATGGTCACTACCAGTCAGGAATCCCCAAATTCCCTGTTTTCCTTCGAGTACGAAGAGACGCTGATTTGTAGCGCCTCTACGTCTAGGAGGTTGTCCGAGAATGACCTTTTATTCCTTCCAATCGGGACGAATGTGCAATTCGGTCAGTTGTTTCCTGCCAACAGAGGCAGGCGCTTCTGTGAGCGGACAGGTTGCCCGTTGGGTTTTAGGAAAGGCAATTACATTTCGTATCGAATCACTGCCGGTGATAATCATCAGCAAGCGGTCAAGGCCGAAGGCAAGCCCACCATGGGGTGGCGCGCCAAGCTCAAGAGCGCGGAGCAGAAAACCGAATTTTTCATTCGCTTCTTCAGCACCAATACCAAGAACATCAAGAACCTTTGACTGCAGCTCTTTCTGGTGGATACGAATGGAACCGCCACCAATCTCAGTTCCGTTCAGGACCAGGTCATAGGCACGGCTATAAACCTTTGCAGGGTCAGTGTCCAGTTTCTCGATATCCTCTTCTTTCGGGGCAGTAAATGGATGATGCAGTGCCTGGAAACGCTTATCCTTCTCATCGTATTCCACAAGTGGGAAGTCGGTGACCCAGACAAAATTAAAGTCATCTTTCTTCAGGAGATCAAGCCGCCTGGCTAGCTCCACACGAAGCTCAGAGAGAACCTGGAATACAATTTTCTGGGTATCAGCACCGAAAAAGAGCAGGTCGCCTTCCACCGCGTCAGTAGCGTTAGCAATCTCAGCCCGCTCTTCATCAGTAAAGAACTTGGCAATAGGTGACTGCCATTCCCCGTCTGCTTTCATTTTCACCCAGGCAAGCCCTTTGGCTCCAAACTGAGAAACGTACTCGGTCAGCAGGTCGAGTTCTTTTCGGGTGAAGGAGGCACAGCCTTTGGCGTTAATTGCCCTGACAGCACCACCCTTGTCAGCAATAGATCTGAAAACCTTAAAGCCACAACCAGCCGCAATCCCGGTAAGATCTACCAGCTCCATGCCAAATCGAACATCCGGGCGATCCGTGCCAAAACGACTCATGGACTCATCAAAAGTCAGCCTGGCAAATGGTGGCGACAGTTCTACTCCCAAAGTATCTTGAAACAGCGCGGCAACCATCCCTTCATTAAGGGCCATGATCTGTTCTTCATCAACGAAACTGAGCTCCATATCTATCTGAGTAAACTCAGGCTGCCGATCGGCGCGTAGATCTTCATCCCGAAAACATTTAACGATCTGATAGTACCTGTCCACACCGGCAATCATCAGCAGTTGCTTGAAGAGCTGGGGAGATTGTGGCAAGGCGTAAAATTTACCAGCATTAACCCTGCTTGGTACAAGATAGTCCCGGGCGCCTTCCGGTGTAGAGCGTGTGAGCATGGGCGTCTCAACATCAAGAAACTCGTTGTCGTTCAGAAAATTTCGTACAGATTGCACAGCCTTGTGTCGCATCACCAGGTTTTGAGCCATCTCTGGCCTCCGAAGATCAAGATAGCGATACTGCAGACGCAGGTTGTCCGAAACCTCAGTATCCTCGTCCAGTGGAAACGGTGGGGTCTCACTGCTGTTTAAAATACGAAGTTCATCAACCAGTATCTCTATTCCACCGGTTGCAAGCTTTGGATTAGCCATGTCACCGGGTCTGGCTTCAACTTTTCCCCGTACCGCAAGCACCCATTCACTCCTGATCTGATGCGCCTTGGTGTGCACCTCAGGATTGATCTCCGGATTAAAAACTACCTGTGTAATTCCTCTGCGATCTCGTAGATCTATAAATATTACACCACCGTGATCACGTCTCCGGAGCACCCAACCCATCAGTGTTACCTGCTCACCAACATTTTCTACGCCGAGGTCATTACAAGAATGCGTTCGACTCAATTTACCCATCGATTCCATAAGCTGTCAATCTCTTGAATTTATCATATTTTCTGCTGTTCAATACCTTTCAGGTGTCAACTATCATTCTGAACAGCTGTCATTGTTTTATCTACATTAATTTTGAAGACACTCAAGCACTGCATCACCGGTCAGCGCGACTTCTTGCTGCTCTTCACTTCTCATGTTTTTCAAAACACCCTTACCGGAGGCAAGCTCGGTGTCGCCGATGATGAGGACGTATCTGGCACCAGCTTTATTCGCCTGTTTCATGAGGCTTTTCAGGCTTCGCCCCTCATGGTCAATGGCAACCTTAACATTTTTTGACCTGAGAACATTGGCAAGGGCAAAGCCCGAATTACTGCCCGCTTCGCCAATTCCTACAATAAAGAGATCCACCTCACCTGTCTTCAAGACTTTCTGATCCTTTTGCTGCAGGAGCAGAATAAGCCGCTCCATACCGATAGCAAAACCAATCCCGGGGCTGTTCTTCGGCCCACCAAGGTTTTCTATGAGGCCGTCGTACCTGCCGCCAGCAGCAACTGCAGCCTGGGCACCAAGATCAGAAGTAATAAATTCAAATGTGGTTCGGCAGTAATAATCAAGCCCGCGGACCATAAATTTATTGAGGCTGTACTCAATACCTAACATCTGCAAAGCCTCCTGAACTTTGTGAAAATGATCATCACATTCCCCACAAAGATGTTCCAGTATAGATGGAGCATTAATAACCTGTGCCTTGCAGGAAGGTACTTTACAGTCGAGGACACGCAGCGGGTTTGTTACACTTCGTCTTTTACAATCGCCACACAGCGCCTCTTTTCGTTCTTCTATAAAGGACACGAGTGTCGCTCGATAACCAGGACGACACGCAGCGCAACCCAGAGAGTTAATCTCCAGGCTAATAGTAAGGTCGAGTTCATCTAGGAGCAGAGAACCCATTGCCATGAGTTCTGCATCCACACGAGGATTCTCAGATCCAAGTACCTCGATATCCATCTGATGAAACTGCCGCAGTCTGCCTTTTTGTGGACGCTCATGTCGAAACATGGGGCCAATGGTAAAAAGCCTCTGAACCGGTTTCTGAACATACAGTCCATGTTCTATATAGGCACGCAGCAGGGACGCTGTTGCCTCAGGCCGCATGGTTATCTTTTTGTCGACAAAGGAGTACATCTCTTTTTCAACAATATCTGTAGCCTCTCCAATAGATCGGGCAAAAAGATTTGTTTCTTCTAGAATAGGCAGTCGAATCTCTGCAAAATGATATCTTTCAAAAATGTCTCTTGCTATCTTCTCCAGGTACTGCCAGAGTTCCACTTCGCCGGGTACAATATCTTTAAAGCCTTTCAGGGCCTTGATCTTCAAAACAATCTCCAGGGTAAAGGGGGTAAAACGAACTGATGATGAATTCAAAACAGCGAAGATAACCGCAATTTTGTGTTTTTGTCAAGTTCACCCGAAAATTCTCAGCTGTGATTTTCACCAAAACTGTGCTATTGATCCTCGATTTTAGATTCACGAAAGGCGTATTTACAATCGATTGAAGCATACACCGCTCTTGACAAAAACAGGCAAGAGTTGCATTATCTCAGTTTCTGATACATGTTCTTTTCTCAACAAGGAGCGCTTTCTACATGAAGTTACCATCATTGAATATTGCAAATTTCATTGCCTCTTTCCCTTTAATACAAGGGGGTATGTCCATTCGAGTTTCCACTTCATCACTGGCGACTCCCGTTGCCGAATGTGGTGGCATAGGCGTAATTGGGGGGTCAGGGCTCCCACCAGAAGAGTTGTATGAAGATATAAAAAAGGCCAAGGCCAAGACCAACGGCATTGTCGCAGTCAACATCATGTACGCCATGAAAGGATTCCAGGAGTTGGTATCGAGCTCCATCGACGCCGGCATAGACATGATTATTACAGGTGCCGGATTTTCAAGAGATATATTCAAAATCGGCAAAGAAAGTAACACTCCTATCGTCATGATCGTGAGCTCTCCTTCCCTTGCAAAACTCGCCGAAAGGCTCGGAGCGGCCGCCGTGATTGTTGAGGCCAAAGAAGCAGGAGGTCATCTCGGCACGACCAAACCGCTTCGTGAGATTTTCCCGGCGGTAAGAGAGGTTATCAAAAAGATTCCTCTTATTGCCGCAGGCGGAATAACAAACGGCTACGAAATGGCAGAAATGATGGATAAGTTCGGCGCTGACGGTGTACAGATCGCCTCCAGATTTGTACTCAGCGAAGAATGTGATATTGCCGATGAATTTAAACAGGCATACCTTGAGGCTAAAAAGGATGATATTGTCCTCACCTCATCTCCAGTGGGAATGCCGGGCAGGGCTCTTAACACTCCATTTGTTAAATCAATGAATACAGGCGAAGACGTGAGTGTTAAAAAGTGTCCGCACGTTTGTCTTAAAAAGTGCGACCATCACTATTGTATTAACGAGCGACTCACGGCTGCACGGAATGGCAACATCGAAGAAGGGCTCTTTTTCTCCGGAGAAAACACCTATAAGATGAAAGATATTCTTCCGGTTGCTGAGATCTTCAAACAGTTTAAAGAGCAGGCCGAATCAGTATACAAGGAAAACACAGGTTTCTGCCCAGCTACTTGACAGACCTCCTACTTTATAATGGCGCCAACCCAACAAACGACCACAACCCAGGAAGAACTCAATTCCTCCGTTGTCAAAATACTCTCTCCCCAAGAACACCCCATCACACTCGGGATGTTTGACCAGGACGCTCTGAATGTTTTGAAAAAACTGAACAAAGCTGGCTTTACCGGCTATCTGGTAGGTGGGGGCGTACGAGACCTGTACCTTGGAAAAACACCAAAAGATTTTGATATCAGTACGGATGCGAGACCAGGCCAAATCCGTAAGATATTTCCTAACAGCCGCACTATCGGCCGAAGATTCAGGCTCGTCCAGGTTTTCTTCAAAGGGGGGAAGACCATTGAAGTCAGCACGCTGCGTTCCTTAAGTGAGCATGACATCGATGGCCCTGAGGTTGTTCTCGCACCAAACAACACTTTTGGCACTTTGAACGAAGACGCAAGACGAAGAGATTTAACGATCAATGCTCTTTTCTACGAAATTGAAAACAACAATATTATCGACTATGTCAACGGAATCAAGGACCTAGAAGAAGGTGTCATTCGAGTTGTAGGCGACCCGCACAAACGATTTGGTAGAGATCCTGTACGAATGATGAGAGCAGTTCGCCACAGCGCCAGGACCGGCTTTACAATAGAAACAGAGACCTGGAACAGTATCATCTCGAATTGTGACAAGCTGACGCTTTGCCCCCCTTCCAGAATTCGCGACGAAATCCTTAAAGACTTCTACAGTGGAGCTAGCGCACCTTGGTTCCAACTCGCGTTTGATTCTGGAATATTCACAACCCTCTTCCCTTTATACAAAAGAGTGCTCAAGAGCGGTTCTCTGGCACCCGAATTGGTCCAGGAACAACTAGGAAGGATATTCCAAACAATAGATCGTATTGACACTCTTTCAAAAAGCCAAAATATCCATCGTCAACCCGATTTTTTCCTCTTTGCTCTCATGCTGACCCCCTGGGTAGAATCACGATTCCAACTGTTCAGTACCTTTCGCAAAGGTGCTGATCTCTTTCAGCTTGCTAAAGAAATACGTACGGAACTTGACCAGAGCATAGGTATCGAGCTCAACCTGCGTCGTTCTTTGCGCCAGGATATAGTCAGCCTCCTGACTAGTCTTTCCCAGCTTATTCACCACAAAAAACATAATAGCTGGCCAGCATGGTTACGAAAAAAAAGCTACTTCCCCAAAAGCTCATTTTTTTATCGATTTTACCTGGAAGCCACCTCAGAAACGCCCATCTCTTCCACACTACTTGCACCTGAAAAACTGCAGCAGCCCCCCCCCCCACACACTCCCACGTCTACTTCAAATGAACATAAAACACCAAAAGCCAAAAGCAAACCTGCCTTTGCCGAAAACACCAAAGGTGGTGTCTTCGGATTTAAAAAGTAATCCCTCCTTGTCAGCATAACTCACCTGATTGTTCTAACTGTGCACAAAGCCTGCCAACGCTCAAGTAACCAAATGTGCGTAATGTGCGTCAGTACACATTTAAAAATACAGGCTTTTTTACTCAATTCAGTATTTATACCTAAGAACGCGGAGGTCCTGAGATATTCATTTGCCTTTTTTTGTCAAAGTGGGTACTATCCTGACAATTATGTGAAATAAGACCAGAACCCAACACAACACAACAGCACAAATACCGCACAATGGCACAAATACATAGTCGCTATTTTTTCTCGGATCTTGCCCACTCAACCACCTCAGCACAATTACCTCTTCAGTACTGCCCCGATAAAAACGACCGTAAATACCCTCGATTTCCTCCCACATTTCCAGCCAACTGGCTCTATTTTTTCGTTTTTTGTTTTTTAAATATTCGACCGTATTTTGTCGAAAAATTCGCGCTATGCGCACAATCGTAATTGTTGTCACACAACAATAGGAGGTTGATATGGCAGACACGATAGATAAAACATTGGATCCGCAGCTTGATCGGCGCAGGTTCCTCAAAGGATGCACAATGGCTGCAGCTGCACTTGGGCTGTCAGACACTATGATCCCAAAACTTGTCGAGGCTGCTGAAACAAGTGAGCGACCAAGAGTAATCTGGTTACACTTCCAAGAATGTACGGGCTGTACCGAGAGTCTGCTCCGAGCTTCCCATCCCGACATTGCACGCTTGATACTTGATGTAATCTCTCTTGATTATCATGAAACGGTAATGGCTGCTGCCGGGCACCAGGCAGAACACAATCTTCTCGATACCGTCAACAACCACCCCTTTATTCTCGTTGTTGAAGGGGCTATCCCAACCAAGGATGGTGGTATTTACTGCAAGATAGCCGGCAAGACTGCTATGGATATCCTGGCGGAAGTGGCCCCTAAAGCCAGCGCTATTATTGCCATCGGCACCTGTGCTACCTTTGGTGGCATCCAGGCGGCCTCTCCAAACCCAACCGGAGCTGTGGGCGTACAGGACCTGGTGAAAGACAAGCCAGTCGTAAATATCCCCGGCTGTCCACCAAACCCCGTATCATTCTTGGGAACAATTCTTCACTATCTGACATTCAAACGGCTACCCGCTCTTGATAATTTAAATAGGCCGCTTTTTGCGTATGGACGACGAATCCATGACCATTGCGAACGGAGAGCACACTTTGATGAAGGCCGTTTTGTCGAGCAGTTCGGAGACGAGTTCCACAAACTTGGATATTGCCTGTATAAAGTCGGCTGCAAAGGACCTGAGACATTTTCAAATTGCCCGGCCGTACGTTTCAATGATGTAGATGTATGGCCTGTAAGTGTTGGCCACGGTTGTATTGGTTGTACTGAGCCAAATTTCTGGGACACCATGACTCCTTTCTACGAACGCTTACCAATGGTAAAAATTCCTGGAACCGGAATAATCGAAGATGCAGATAAAGTTGGGAAAGTCGTGCTCGGCGCAACCGCCGCGGCAGTTGGTATCCACGCGGCTGTCGGAATTGGCAAGCGACTGGTAAAAGGCAAGGACGACGAAGCATAGAGCAAGTCAGTATCCTGTTTTGCACATAACTCGCAATATCTTACCGGTCCCCTGAGCAAGACACTCATTCAGGCACCTGGTAGTTTAATTTTTTTTGGAGGTTCCAAACATGGCTCAGCGAATTACCATTGATCCAGTAACGCGGATCGAGGGTCACTTAAGAGTAGATATCGAAGTAGACGGGGGGCAGGTAACCAAGGCATGGTCATCAGGCCAGATGTATCGTGGTCTAGAAAACATTCTGAAGGGCCGGGACCCTCGCGATGCGTGGCTTTTTGTCCAGCGTATCTGCGGTGTTTGCACCACAGTTCATGCCCTGGCTTCTGTACGTTCCGTCGAAAATGCACTTTCCCTTGAGATTCCTCTCAACGCGCAGCTAGTCCGTAACATGGTACAGTCCATCCACTGTCTCCATGACCATATTGTCCACTTCTATACCCTCTCGGCACTTGACTGGGTAGATGTGGTATCAGCACTCGATGCGGACCCAGTGGCCACAGCCAAACTTGCAGATAAGCTGTCAGACTGGCCAGGCAATAGCCCCAAACGTTTTGCTGCTGTAAAAGATAAGCTCAAAGCCCTGGTTGCAAGTGGCCAGCTCGGACCTTTTGCAAATGCCTACTGGGGACACTCTGCTATGAAACTGCCTGCCGAGGCAAATCTCATGGCTGTTTCTCACTACCTTGAGGCGCTTGATTATCAGCGTAAGGCAACCCAGGCACTTGCCATCCTGGGCGGCAAAAACCCCCACGTTCAGAACCTTTCCGTTGGTGGTGTTACCACAAACCTCAATCCGGACAACCAGACCGGCGTCACCATGGAACGTCTCTACTATGTGAAGCAACTCATAGAAGAAGTGAAAGGCTTCATACAGATGGTCTATATGACCGATGTAGTAGCAATTGGTGCCCTCTATGCAGAATGGCTCCCATACGGAGCCGGTGTCACGAATTACATGGCAGCGCCGGATATGTTCCTTGACGCAGCGGGAACCCAGGCTGACCTCCCAGGCGGTACTGTCTTCGACGGCGACCTCAGCACAGTCAAACCGATTGTTGGCCTTGCAGACCCATACTTCAAGGAAAATGTTGAAGAATCTATCGCCAGAGCCTGGTACGATGGCGACTGGTCCAAACATCCATGGGAGTCTACCACCGACCCCAAGTTCACCGAATTTGAAGACGAAGGTCGTTACACCTGGTTAAAGGCCCCACGCTTCCAAGGTAAGCCAATGCAGGTAGGTCCTCTGGCACAGATGGTTGTCGGCTATGCACAGGGTCACGAGATGACAGTCAAAAGCATAGACGCCTTCCTCGCCCGCTTGAGTGTGGTAGCAGGCGCCAAACTTGGACCAGAGATCCTGCACGGAACCATCGGCCGCCACGCTGCTCGTGCCGTTCGTGCCGGCATGATGGCTGACCTTGCGCTGAAGCATTGGGATCTCCTCGTTAATAACATCGCAACAGGCGACTACGAAATCTTTAATAAACCTGTATTCCCTAAAGGCGAACAGCGAGGTGTTGGTGTTCACGAAGCACCTCGCGGACTCCTGTCCCATTGGATCGTTATCCAGGACGGCAAGATCAAAAATTACCAGGCTGTTGTTCCCTCCACCTGGAACGCAGGTCCAAGGGATGCTGAAGGACAGCTCGGACCTTACGAAGCCTCACTTATGGGTAATCCGATTGCAGACCCCGAAAGACCTCTTGAGGTTCTTCGTACTGTCCATTCTTTTGATCCTTGTATTGCTTGTGCAGTACACATGCTGGACCCAGACGGTAAGGAAGTAGTGAAAGTGAAAGCGCTGTAAAACACGTTTCACAATACACAAATCTTTTCTTTCCGGCTGAGGCCGTAGGAGGTAAATAGAATGGCAACATATGAAAAACATCATTGCTGGAGTATACTGCTCCGGCTGTTCCACTGGATGTTTGCACTGTCCATAGTCTGTCTGGTTACGACAGGTTTTTACATCAACACTCCGTGGACCAATACACTTATTGAAGGCAGCGTAAGTTTCCCCATGGCAACCATGCGATACATGCATTATGTTGCGGGTTACGTATTCTTATCTGCAGTTCTGATCAGGTTCTTCCTTTATTTCTTTGGCAATGCTCAGGAAAAGGTCTGGGATATACTGCCGATTACGAAGAGAAACATCAACAACCTGAAGATGACACTGCTACAATACAGCTACATTAGTGACGATCACGACGAACGTCTTGGCCATAATATCCTGGCGGGACTGTCGTACCTTTTTACTTTTTTTGCTGCACTGCTCATGCTGTCCAGTGGCTTCTACATGCTGTATCCAGAGATTGCGTTCTTCGAAGGCTGGGGACTTATGCTCTTTGGCAGCCAGCAATCCGCTCGTTTTCTTCACCACTTAGTCATGTGGTGGTTCATGATTTTTGCAGTAATTCATATCTATCTTTGCATATGGAATGACTGTAAGAATCCGGAGGGATTGATTTCCTCAATTTTTACCGGTGCCAAGTTTAAACACAAAGCATAGCTGGCAAGGGGTCGAAATAGTCATTCTGGGCACTGTTCAGGGTGTAGGATTTCGACCCTTCATTTACAATCTAGCCTCTCGTTTGGAGATTTCTGGTACAGTTACCAATACCAGTGATGGTGTGCAAATCACTGCCTTTTCTTCAAAAGACAGGCTAGATTATTTTATTGCTGCGATCAATGAACAGCCCCCCCCGCTGTCACGCATACATTCCATCAGCACTCGTCCTCTCACGACAGGCACAAAAGGCTGTTTTGACTCTTTTGCTATTCTACCAAGTGTTGCCGGAAGCTCTGCTTCAGCATCAATCCCTCCTGATATAGCTCTCTGCAATGACTGCCTGCAGGAACTTTTCGACCAGGACGATGTGCGGCATGCCTACCCGTTTATCAACTGCACAAACTGCGGCCCACGATTCTCAATAATCGATACAATTCCCTACGATCGCCCGAAAACCTCAATGAAGGTCTTTGACATGTGCCCAGATTGTCAGCAGGAATATGACAATCCAGGCAACCGCCGTTTTCATGCACAGCCAAATGCCTGCGACAACTGCGGGCCACGGATTTCTCTTCATAACAATAGCGGTCAGGAAATCATTACAGAAGACCTGCTACAGAAAACCATCAGCCTGCTGGTTTCCGGAAAAATTATCGCCATCAGGGGCTTGGGTGGATTCCACCTTGTTGTTGATGGCAGCTCTCCTGCTGCGGTTGAGCGCCTCCGTCAGAGAAAAGGGCGCTCGGACAAGCCCCTCGCCGTAATGGTGACAAATCTGGAGACGGTGGACCGCTTCTGCTACCTGAACCAACTTGAGAGATCCCTGCTTTCTTCTCCGGAGTGCCCCATTATTCTACTACGGAGAAAGCAGAACAGCACCCTTGCTGCCAACCTTGCACCAGGAATTGAAGAACTGGGAGTAATGCTACCCTACACCCCACTACACCACCTTCTGCTGCAGCAGTTCGGCTGCCCAGAGGCACTGGTGATGACGTCCGGCAACTGCAGTGGGGAGCCCATCTGCACAAGCAACGATGCTGCCCTATCCAGGCTTCATTCCATTGCAGATTTTTTCCTCTTCCATAACCGGGAAATTGTAACCCGTGTTGACGACTCAGTCGCAAAAGTTGTCAACCACAACTCTATTATATTGCGAAGAGCTCGGGGCTATGTCCCTTCTCCTATTCATCTCGACTGCAGCCTCCCTAAGACAATCGGCTGCGGGGCCAGTCTCAAAAACACATTTTGCCTGGGGCATGACAATACAGCAGTTCTCAGCCAACATATAGGCGATCTCGATAACCTGGCCGTCTACGACTTTTACCTCGAATCCGTTGATCATCTTAAAAATGTTCTGCAGCTCGAGCCGGAGGTGGTAGCGTGCGACCTTCACCCTGACTACATGAGCAGCCACTTTGCTGCAGAGCAAGGTCTTCCCCTGTTCCGGGTGCAACACCACCATGCACATGCCGTTGCAGTCATGGCTGAACACGCACTCAAAGAACCCGTGCTGGCTGTGATACTTGATGGAACAGGACTAGGGGACGATGGAACAGCATGGGGAGGGGAGATACTGCAAGTAGACCTCACATCGTTTACCCGTCTGGGGCACCTGAGCTATTTACCGCTTCCCGGAGGTGACTCAGCTGCATCTGAACCATGGCGAATTGGCCTTTCCGCTCTCTTTCAAGCCTCTGGCCCAGAAGGCATTAAACTTGCACACTTACCCGCACATTTTCAGCAACTGCCACCGGAGTCCATTGAGATAATTTCCTCCATGCTCATCAATGACTTCAACAGCCCCCTCAGCTCTAGTTGCGGCAGGCTTTTCGACGGAATTGCTTCAATTCTTGGGGTTCGTCAGCAAATAAGTTACGAAGGTCAGGCGGCTATTGAACTTGAAGCTCTTGCCAAAAAGGCCTTAACTTCCTCTTGGTTAGACGATTTTTCGCCCAACAGGCACAAACACTTATCGCCTTTTCTCAAAGAGAAGGGAGAAAAATGGGAGATTAGTTCTGTAGAATTTGTTAAAATGGTATTACAGGGAATGGACAACAACGAAACACCTGCTTCTATTGCCCTGCAATTCCATACGCTGCTCATTGGCAGCATTACGACACTCATCGCAAGGCTCTCAAATCAGACCGGCATCCGACAAATTGTGCTCTCTGGAGGGTGTATGCAGAACAGTTTACTGCTTGAAGGTCTTTTCCACACATTACACAATAAGAACTTACAGGTTTATACAGGAAATATGCTCCCGGTAAACGATGGGGCGATTTCCTTTGGTCAGACAATTATAGGAGGTCTGCGGCATGTGTCTCGCAATTCCCATGAGGGTAACAAAGGTTCAGGGTGATCCTGATGATTTCTTAAGTAACCAGATCGCAACAGTTGATGCCGATGGTATCAGTAAAGAAATAAGACTTGATATAATCGATCACTGGCCGGCTGTTGGTGACTATGTCATCATCCATGCCGGTTTCGCAATACATTCTCTCATTGAAGAAGAGGCACTGAAAAATATTTCCCTTCTAAGAGAACTGGCGGAAAACACCCCAGAAGAACTCCTCTCCTGACCTTGGTCGATAGGACTCGCAATGAAATATGTAGATGAATACCGCGACAGTACACTGGCCAAGCCGTTGGTCGACGAATTGCAAAGAGCTGTAACTAAACCGCTTCGTGTCATGGAGGTGTGCGGTTCCCACACCATGGCCATTTTCCGCAATGGCCTACGAACCATTTTACCGGAAGGCATGGAGCTGGTCTCCGGCCCAGGCTGTCCGGTTTGTGTCACCTCGGCCTCCCATATGGACGCCTTTATCGCCATGGCCGATCAGCCTGGTGTCCGAGTCACTATCTTTGGCGATCTCTTCAGAGTTCCGGGTACACACACTTCTCTTGCTATTGCCAGCTCCAGGGGCGCCAAGGTTGACATTGTCTATTCCCCTATGGATGCTCTCGATCTCGCTGAGAAAAACCCCGGGGAACTCGTTATCTTTCTAGGCGTTGGTTTTGAAACCACCACTCCTGGAATTGCTGCAACCATACTGGCTGCGAAAAACAGGAATATTTCAAATTTTGTAGTATTTTCTACTCAAAAACTCATGCCGCCTCCGATGATTGCATTACTCAGTGACCCTGCACTCAAGATAGACGGACTGCTTTGCCCCGGCCATGTTTCCTCTATCATAGGTGCCGGTGCATGGGAGCCTCTTGCAAAGGATTATAATCTGGCCTGCGTTGTCGGGGGATTCGAAACAGCAGATTTACTGAAAAGTCTCATTTTACTCGCGAAACAAGTGGGAAGTGAAGAGATAAAAGTTGAAAATGTCTATCCACGTGCGGTTGCGTGGGAGGGCAACGCACGCGCCTGTAAAATGGTCGATGAAATATTCAAACCAACCGATATGGATTGGCGGGGGCTCGGAAACATCCCTCTGAGTGGTTTAAAAATTCGTTCGAAATACAGTTCTTTTGACGCAGAACAACGCCTTGACATAGACCTGCCGAAAGCTGAAGAGCCAAAGGGGTGCATGTGCGGGGAAATTCTCAAAGGACTGAGCACACCTAACGAGTGCCCACTTTTTGATACCAGATGCACACCAGCAAATCCTATTGGTCCCTGCATGGTCTCCAGTGAAGGAACCTGTGCCGCATATCACAAGTATGGCCGTGACCTCTAAATATAATTACCTAAGGAATTAAAATTTTAATGTCCGAGAAAACAGTCTTACTCGATCACGGCAGCGGTGGACTTGCCAGTCAGCAACTGATTAGTGACCTCTTCCTCAAATACCTGGATAGCCCGATTCTTCGCAGCCTGGAAGACAGTGCTATCCTGGACAATCAACCTGGCAGGCTCGCCTTTACCACAGACAGTTATGTTGTCGACCCACTATTTTTTCCTGGTGGTGATATCGGCAAACTTGCTGTACACGGTACCATTAATGACCTGGCCATGCGGGGAGCAAGGCCCCTCTGCCTCAGCCTTGGGCTCATTCTCGAGGAGGGTTTCCCCCTTGCGGACCTGGAAAAAGTGATCATATCCATTGCCGAGGCCTGTAACGAAACAGGAACTCCAATCGTAACCGGAGACACAAAGGTTGTACCCAGGGGCAAGGCAGACAAGGTCTTCATTAATACTTCAGGAATCGGCCACGTTGATGAAGATATCGACATATCTTCAAAGAATGCCAAAGAGGGTGATGCTATCATTCTCTCCGGCACGATGGGAGATCACGGGATCACTATTATGACCAGGAGGGCTGGAATATCTGTCCAGGGCAATCTTTTGAGTGACACCATGCCGCTGCACAGGCTGGTGGCCATCCTTTTAAAAGAACTCCCTCACGGGAGTATCCACTCACTGCGGGACCCCACCAGAGGAGGCGTTGCCTCCACCTTGAATGAGGTTGCTGAAAACAGCGGTCTCTGCATCGAGATCAGTGACGAAGCACTGCCGGTTCGCCCCGAGGTGAATGCCGCCTGTGAACTCTTAGGCCTTGAACCGCTCTACCTGGCTAATGAGGGTAAATGTCTGGTCGTTGTAAGTGGTAATCAGGCAGACAAGGCTCTTGAGGTGATGCGCTCGACGCCTGAAGGTAAAGAAGCTGCCATCATTGGTCATCTCATCGCCGGAAAAGCCGGAAGAGTGATCATCAACACTCCTGTAGGTGGTGCACGGGTCGTTATGCCCCTGCACGGCATGCCCCTCCCAAGAATTTGTTAAGGCAGATATATTATGCTCACAGAAAAAAAGATCGGTATTGCCGGAATCGGCAATTTTATACTTCGAGATGAGGGCTTCGGTGTCCATGTTGTCCATTACCTACAACAGAACTATGATTTCCCTGAGAACGTAGAAATACAGGATGTCGGTACGGCTGGCATATATATGGCACCATTTCTTGAAGAGTGTGACCCTATATTTGTCATTGATGTGGTAGACAAAGAAGGTGAGCCAGGCTCTTTCCATTTTTACAATCTGGAAGATGTCAAGGCGGGGAACTTTCAGACCCGTATGTCCCCCCACCAGTTGGGTTTTTTAGAAATTATGGAAGTTTCAAAATTGAGGGATGCCGCCCCTCAGACGGTTGAGTTTTATACCGTCATCCCCAAAGAACTGACAGAGTCAATAGAGCTCTCCGACGAAGTGGCTCTGCGCAAAATTGAAGTCGCCAACATGATTCTTGGCCGCCTCAAGGACCTGGGTGTTGAATTCACCCCCAAAAAAGAAGCATAGCGGATACACTTTGAAATGCATGAGATATCTTTAGTCCAGGGACTTTTTCAGCAGTTGGCCGAGCTGGCAGCATCTAATAAGGCGGTAAAAGTTACCAGCGTTACCATGGAAATCGGCCCACTTTCCGGTGTTGTCATCGACTCATTTCAGTTTGGTTTTGACATCCTTTCTGCTGATGATGATCTTCTCAGAGGTGCAAAACTGATAATGAAAGTTCCAGCGGTTACCTACACCTGTACAGATTGTAGTCACATCATGACCAGCACGGGCGCGAAACCTGAAGAATGTGCAGAGTGCGGTGAGTTGTTCCTCATTCCAGACGGTGGAGACGATCTTTTGCTCCTGCAGGTCGAAATGGAATAGCTGGCCACACCGGTTATGGGTTTTTCTAAGCATTTCAAACAATAAATAGTTGCAATACAAGCCGGTAATCTGACTTTTTCACAACATTTTTATACTATAAATGAGGAACAAATATGTGTGATACCTGTGGCTGCCCCAGCCCTTCAGACCACGATCATGATCACGACCATAGCCACACAAAGACTATCGATGTTCATGCCAGTCTCTTTGCAGCAAACAACGCTCTCGCTAAAGCCAATAGAGAACATTTCGAAGAGATCGGAGCAGTTACTCTCAACTTGATCAGCAGTCCGGGATCAGGCAAAACAACGCTGCTAGAGCACACCATTGAAGCACTCAAAGGAGAAATAAATATCGCTGTAATTGAGGGTGATATTGAAACAGAACGCGACGCTGAGCGCATTCGGGCAAAAGGCGTCCCTGTAATACAGCTCACCACAGGGGGAGCGTGTCACCTCGATGCCTCGATGACCCATAAGGGTTTCCACCGGCTCCAGAAAGAGCCCGGCGGTGATACCATTGATCTGCTTTTTATCGAAAATGTAGGCAACCTGGTCTGTCCAGCTACATTTGACTTGGGAGAACACGAGCGAGTAGTGTTGGTCTCTGTTCCAGAAGGGCCGGACAAACCCGCCAAATACCCAAAAGCGTTCACCAGTTCGCACACCTTTGTTGTCACGAAAACCGACCTGCTTCCCTATTTTGATTTTCCGGTTCCCGACGCAATTGGCGATGCCCTTAAACTCAACCCGAATCTGAGGACTATGGACCTGTCATCAACCACCGGGACGGGAATGAAAGCCTGGCTGGACTATCTGCGTGGGCTGGTAGCTTCCATGAAGGCGAAAAAGAAAAGCTAGGAGGCTGTCTTCTGACCTATCCCCCCTGAGAAACCGTTCCAGTCCTGGCAGGGGGGGATAAAAAACAAACCAATAGAGCGCGCTATCCGATCTTCTGCAGCTTTTTTTCGGCCTGAGCCTGAATAGCGGTAATTGCCACGGTATCGACAATATCTGTTACCAGACATCCACGACTGAGATCGTTCACAGGTTTCTTCAAACCTTGAAGGATTGGACCAATAACAACGGCATTAGCTGATCTCTGTACAGCCTTATAGGTATTGTTACCCGTATTGAGATCCGGAAATACAAAGACTGTGGCCCGCCCAGCCACCTTGCTTTCCGGCATTTTTGTTTTGGCCACTTCCTTGTCTACTGCCGCATCATACTGAATGGGTCCCTCAATCTCGAGGCCAGGGAACAGTTCTATCGACCTTTCCAGAGCAAGTTCTGTGGCTTTTCTGACCTTTTCAACCTGTCGACCTTTGCCGGACCTCCCGGATGAATAGGACAACATAGCGACCAGAGGATCAATATCAAAGAGTTTGGCGGTAACTGCAGAACTTATTGCAATTTCTGCAAGTTCCTCGGCTGTTGGATCCGGATTTACCGCGCAGTCCCCATAAGCAAGAACTCTGTCATTTAAGCACATCAATAGAACACTTGAGACTATCGAACAGCCGGGCTTGGTTTTAATAAACTGAAAAGCGGGGCGGATAGTATCTGCTGTAGTGTGATCAGCTCCAGACACCATTCCATCAGCATGCCCTTTATAGATCATCATTGTCCCGTAGAAATTCACGTCTCTTATGATATCACGGGCCGTATCAATGTTCATCCCCTTGGATTTTCGTAACTCACAGTAGGTCTTTGCGTACTCTTCAAACAGATGACTCTCTTTAGGATCAATGATCTTTGCATTCTCGATATGAAGGCCAAGAATGTTTGCCTTCTCTCTTATTTTATCCCCACGACCGAGCAGGGTAATATCCACCACCTCTCGCTTGAGAAGAATTTCAGTAGCTTGGAGGATTCGCTTATTTTCTCCTTCCGGGAGAACGATGTGCTGTTTTTCGGCCTTAGCTCTTTGCAGCAGTCGTGATTCAAACATCTTCGGAGTAACGACCGTGGTTTTGGTCTTGATAATCTTGTCACTCAGCTCATCCATATTGACATGGCGCTCAAAAACAGCCAGAGCCTGAGTGATTTTCCTCGTATTATCGGGAGTAATGGCCGTGTGTATATTCTCAACCCGGATAGCTGCCTGATAGGTGTTTTCATTTACGGCAATAATAGGAACCGTGTCCTGAAAACCTTCTATAACCGTCTGTACAGACTCTTCAGGAACAAGACCTCCAGTCAACATCAGTCCGGAGATATTCGGCATAGTCATGGACTGAACAGCGGCGAGACAGGCAAGGATAACGTCAGAACGATCCCCAGGTGTGATAATCAGAGTGCCGTATTCAATTCTGGCCAGAAGGTTCCGGAGCTGCATGGCGGCAATAGTAAAACTACGCACGTGACGGGTAAGATTGTGCTCTCCATAGAGTATTTCCGCATTGAGCAGTCTTGCAATTTCGCCAACAGAAGGCGAGCCGAGGTTTTCGTTGTTAGGAATAAGGTAAACAAGCTGTTTAGCAGCAAACTGTTCTGCAACAAATCCCTTCTCCAAAGCTTCTATGTTATAAGAATCAACCCGATTAATTACTGTAGCGACAACATCACAGCTCTTCTCTATCAGTGAATCGTGGTAGACCTTGATAGACTGCACAAGCTCTTCAACAGTATGCCGCCGTGCCCCGGCAACCAACATAACCGGACAACCAAGATTATTACTAATGTCGGCATTGAGATCAAATTCAAATGAAGCCGTCGCACCTTCAAGTTCGATACCTTCACAGAGAATAAAGTCAGACTTTGCAGCAAGGGATTCAAATTTGGCAAGGATTCCTCCATGCAACTCTTCATGTTTCCCCATGGAAGTGAGCAAACTCAATTCCGTCGTCGTATATGCATACATCTCCTCATAATCGTAACAGAGATTGTACTGATTTTTAACGAGTTCTATGGTGTTATCCCGCTCACCACGACGATAATCTGCGTCTATAATCGGCCTGAAAAATGCAACTTTCTTGATATCTCTTGTCAACAATTCCATCAAACCAAGAATGACAGCCGATTTTCCACTTCTAGGCTCAGTTCCTGCTACAAATAATGTATTCGCCATGACCTTCAGGGGTAAAAATTTACAAACATAAAAAACACTCTTTTAAAACCAAAACAGGTTTTGCTGCGCCTGCAGGCAACAAGGCTGCAGACCATAGTCAATCCCAATGGTTTTTTCCACACCTTTAATATGAGGGTGGCTGAAATGTACGACATTATTTTCTGCGTACCACACTAAATATTATAGTACAGAAAAAATGAATGGCCAAAAAAGATATTTTAAAAGACTGAGGCTGAGGGAGATATGACATCGAGGCAGAGAGAACAACTCTACTAGCGGGCTACGTCTTAAAGTTTAAACTAGATGTTTCAATACAACTAGGCTTAACTGGTTCTAGAGGAAATAACCCACAATGTATTTGGCAGATACAAAGTATACACAACCACACAGGATACCCTTAATAACTCTCCCTGATACAAACTTTTGAACCCGAGCTCCTAAATACATCCCACAAAATCCACCCAAACCAAACAAAAGACCTAGTACCCAGTCAGGTGCAACAGTAACATCAGTATAAATCAATGAAAATAATTGACAAAATACTACACCGGCAACAGATGTGATGAAGGTTCCCATTAATGCGGCCCCTGCCACAACGTGTAACGGTAAGCCGGTAATCGCCCAGGTTAAGGGCCACAGCATTCTCCCCTCTTTTATTTACCGATAAACACCACTTGGAATTGCAAAAATATTAAATAGTTGATTGGTACTACTGACAGATGGCGCGGTGTACCCTAAAAAGATGACCTGAAAAGGCAGCAAGAGAAACGCGCCTGAGCCCCCCCATAGATGTGAAAAAAGAAACAACAAATGCCACTGTAAAAGGTATCAATGGGCTTATTTCGACACCTGATACCGGAAAAACCATGCGTATACCTCTGTACCAGAGAAAAGTTTTATGTCATCCAACTACAAGTCCTTAAATACTCCGTAACTATTCGTTATTATGGCTCTATCTACTCGGAAAACAATATTTTTGTCAACATGACTATCTCCTTATAATCTCGACAAGGAGAGCTTGGTCAAACCCTCCATAACAAACTTCTCCCAATTTGACGATTTCGCATTTTCTCGTTTTTTGTGACAGTTTTACGGAGTAAGGTACTAAGCTGCTCTAACTAGCGCCGGAAATTTGAATATCGTTTAGGGCGTTTACTGGCCAAAAGCCAGGTTAAAAACCGATACAGCACCATACCGCTAACCAGCCCCATTAAAAATATTTTCCAACCAGCGATCGAAGACTCTGTCGTTGCACCATTATTTCCTTCGTCAGAGATGATCTGCGCCACCTGAGACTCGGATGAATCAGCGACTTCAATTTCCTCTTTTCCCCAACTGAGGTTACTTTTTGCTTGTGGTTGGGCCGCAACTCTTACTGTTTCAGGCCTGGGCGGCACCATGGTAAAGCCTTTTGCCAGCAGTTCTATCGCCTTTGCGTCCCGAACCTTCCTGTTTTTACTGCCCATCACTACAGCAATTAACCGAACACCACGTCTTTTTGCAGTGGCCATAATGGAAAAACCTGCCGCCCTAAAGTAGCCCGTTTTAAAACCATCACAGCCTATGACCTTGGACAGGAGGTGGTTGTGGGTACGCATCACAAAATCCCCCCCTCTGAAGTCACGCTCTGTAATACCTGTATATTCAAAGACATCGGTACGAGTTGCCAGTTCACGACCAAGGACAGAGAGATCGTAGGCTGTTGTTACATCAGGTTTTTGTCCCTCAGAGGGAGGCAAGCCATGCACTGAAGAAAAGCGGGTATCCTTCATCCCGAGCTGCTCTGCTCGTTGATTCATAAGAGCGACAAAACCTTCTTTAGACCCTGCCACGTGGATCGCCAGCGCAACGGCCGCATCATTTGCCGACTGTACCATCAGAGCGTAGAGGAGGTCCTCAACAGAGAACTGCTCCTTGGGATCCAGATACACCTGCGAGCCGCCCATCTGGGCCGCTTCCTTTGTCACCTGAACCATATCACTCAAGCCCAGCCGTCCCTGTTCGATGTATTCGAGAATGATGAGCAGGTCCATCAGTTTCAACACTGAAGCAGGATATGCTTTAGTCCCGGCCTGATCTTCAAAGAGCACTTTCCCGCTATCAGCATCTATAACCAGAGCAGACAGATATGGATCTTGAGATAGGGGAGCCACCTTTGCGCGCCCGGCCCAGGCCGGATGGCCTGCAAGTAAACATACAACAAGTAGAAGAAAAACACGTTTCATACTCCCCCTTTACAACAAAATTCTCATGATTATTTCAATAGAACACCAGCTTCCGTCTTGAACAATAAAGCTAGTTTATTTTAGAGAGATTCACAACGGGTTTTAAAAATCTAACGTCGCACCATGTAATAGGCAGGGAAGGAACCACTAATTATAACTTCTGTCCATGGTAAACAAAAGAACGATATCACAAAAAGACACACACAAGAAAAGAGACGAAAGGTGAAAACCTCAGATCCTGCCGATTATGTTCCAGAACCGACAGGATCTGATACATAGTCTTACCTTGGGTAAGCGGTGTTAGCCCACATTTCTCAGCCCATGCGGCGCCAACTTCTACAGTATTTTGGAAGAAAACATAACCAATTACAGTTTACTGCCAAAAACTTTTAACTTGACGCCGCCTGAACTGATAAGAATTTCGGGTTAGGTATTATTCTCCTTTACCACCTGGGCAGCAGGTGATGTGTGTTTCATCAGCATAGCCAGGGTCCTGATTACCGCCTGAAATGCATCCCAGTCTCTTACTGTAAAAAGTGTTTGTTTTACATAGGCCAGTTCTCTTTTGTCCATTTCCGACTCCTCCAAATACAATACGCGTATCTGGTCTGGCACATAAAAAAAGCCCCCAGACCAAATACAATTTGGTCTGGGGGCCCTGATTTTCACCACAGACATATGCACGTCCGTCCCTGATCCGCGGGGACAACGTCTCTCTTTTGCCAGGCAGGTATTCTGACTTCCGGATCACTCTACTTATCGCGCCTTCCCGAAATATCTTCAGTGGCATAAGCGATTTTCGTCCCCGGTTACAGCGGCGGGCCCGTCCCGGATTCCCACCGGGTTCCCTCCTGACAATTACTTTCTATCTCAAAAAACGTTTCAAGTCAAAAGATTTTGAGCACGCCTGATTTCATCCAGCATCTCATTCCCACCATTGTCGAGGATATACTCAGCGACTCTCAAGCCCAAACCGTCATAGTCATCCCTGGCCGCCTTCTGCTCGGTACGTAGAATTGTTCCACCGTCAAGACTTGCCAGCCCTGCTGTAAGTGTAAGTTCATCGCCGTCAAGGACCGCGTAGCCGAAGGCCGGAATACTGCAACCGCCTTCAAGTTTTTTAAGAAAAGCTCGCTCGGCCAAAAGGCAGGTCTCACTGGTTTTCTCATTGAGACAGTTACGGATCCGTTCCATTTTTTCGGCCGCAAGAGATGTCGCGGCTTCAATAGCGATACATCCCTGGCCCACGGGGGGGACAAATTTCTTTTTGTCAAATTCATGAACTATCAACTCCTCGTAGCCCATTCGTTTCACTCCGGCATATGCCAGCATCAGCGCATCACAATCTCCACTTCTCATTTTCTTGATGCGAGTTTGCAGATTTCCTCGCATCTCGACTATTTTCACATGAGGGTAATAGTGCCTGAGAAGCGCTTTTCTTCTCACCGAGGAAGTACCAATGACAAGCGGTCTACTTGGATCGCTGATGCTGCTGCCCTTGTCATCACTAACCAGAACATCGTTCACTTTCTCACGCTCGGTAAATGCTATAAGTGTAAATTCTTCCGGAAGCTGGGACTGCATATCTTTGGCGCTGTGAACCGCAATATCGGTCAGGCCGCTGGCAAGCTGTTCTTCAAGTTCGACAGTAAACACACCTTTTGAGCCAATTTTGGCAATCGAGGTGTTAAGCACCTTATCACCGATAGTCTCCATGGAATTAATCTGGGTCTGCATACCGTCTGCGTTAAGAGATGCCGCCACTGTCTCTGTCTGCCACATGGCGAGCTTACTCTTCCTGGAGCCTATTGTGATCATATATGAATCCTTTGTTTATTTTTTCGAATAACGCCGACATTGGGCAAAAACAGTAAATCAACGGGCTCATACATCCGTTGAACAAACCTTCAAGTTTTCAATTTAGTACCTTACTTGGTAAAAGCTGTCACAAAAAATAAGAAAATACGGATTCTATTTTATATCATATGGTTATTAACACTCACAAGGTACTTACCTACCGTTTACCGGTGTTAGAGTGACTTTCTCAAGAGTCAACCTTGCCTAGCCATTTCAAAATCAGTATCATAGTTATATGCGATTACTTCTTTACAACATTCGATACGGTACTGGCCACAAAAATGGCTATCACCTTCCTCTGCCGTTTGCTGGATTTTTTAAGAAAACCACTGTCAACCTGCAGAGAATAATCAATTTTATCGCTTCAATTAACCCAGATATCGTGGCCTTAGTTGAAGTTGATTCCGGGTCCTATCGCTCAGGAAAATTTTGCCAGGCCCAAACCATCGCTGATCAACTCGGCTATAATTTTGTAGTCGAAAGCAAGTACAGTAATGACTCCCTGGCACTGAAAGTTCCCGTCCTCAAACAACAATCCAATGCTTTCTTAACCCGACAAGGCATAGAAGACCATCAGTTTCACTACTTCGAGCAAGGGGTTAAAAGGCTGGTAATCCAAACGGATTTACGGGCCATCGCCGTGTTCATCGTCCATCTTTCTCTCAAATACAGACATAGGCAGAATCAACTGGAACAGCTGCATGCTCTCACCCAGGAGACGGACAAGGAAGTTATCATTGCTGGAGATTTTAACACGTTTTGGGGTAACAGGGAACTTGCTCTCTTCCTGGGAGCCACCGGCCTCAAGAACGCGAATGCTGGTAATGCGGCATCCCACCCCAGCCATGCACCAATGCGGCAGATCGACTTCATTCTCCACAGCCCCGGAATACGGATAGACAACTTTTACATTCCCGACGTTCGTCTCTCGGATCATTCCCCGCTGATCTGCGACTTTTCCTGTGTCTTCACCTGAACCAAGGGCAGACGAACCTCAAAACAGCTCCCTTCATGGAGCATGCTTCTTACAGAAACACGCCCTCCATGGGCCTCCACTACAGCGCGAACATAATTAAGGCCAAGACCAAGGCCTTTCTGTGACCTGCTTCTGTCTCCACGATACAGCCTTTCCCAGATCCGCCCCTGCTCATTCTCAGCAATACCAATACCGTCATCCCGGAAAGAAACCAGAATCTCTGTCGTTTCACTCTGGAGTTCAATAGCAACCCAGCCGCCAGGCCTTCCGTATTTTATGGCATTATCTACCAAGTTGGCCCAGACCTGTGAAATTCGAGTCTTGTCCATCTCAACAAAAATCTGACTCTCACAAGAAAGTTGTACAGCTATGTTCTTTTCTTCAGCGACATATTCATACAAAGAGACAACCTGCTCAAGGCTAGTAAGCAGATCATAGTTTTCCAACTCCAGCCGCATGGTTCCAGAATTCGCCTCGGCAACACTCATCATTATCCGCAGCATAGAAAGAACCCTCTCCGACTCCTCCAGGCAGTCAGAAAGAGCATCCCGCAGTCGCCCGGTATCGCTTTCTGCCTGAAGGCCGTATTCTGCGACAGAACGTAATCTGGTCATTGGTGTTCGCAGATCATGGGCGACATTGTCAAGAGAATCCTGCATCTCAGAAATAAGATGACGGTTGTGACGGATAAGCTGATTTATCTCACCATAAAGCTCGTCCAATTCCGGGCCGTTCCCTCTTTCCGGCAGAAGCCCTGTTTGAGAGCGACGTACAATATCTGCAATTTTGTTCCGTGTCGAAGTGAGAGGAGAAAGGCTGAGTTTGATATAGTAAAGAGCAACCGGCCAAAGGAGGATCAAGCTCCCGGCCACAACAAAGAGCGAGTACCATATGAATTTTCGATAAAGTTCATACCCAGTGCGGGCATCTTTTCCAGCCTGGATGAACAAGCCGTTTTTCTGTTTCCGGGTTATGACGGTAAGGACTCTTTTACTGCCTGCATCACCGACTTTGAGCCACACTCCACTCGTGTCAAAAGGCAGATCGACGAACTTTTTAAAACCCTGTTCCCCTGTCGTATCCTGCACCAGAAACAGATGTTCACTTCCCTGCACAACCCTGATAAAGGCCAGTCCCTGCAGGCGGCTTCCGTGATCCTGGCGCAGGCTAGGTGTACGATGACTCGCCAGGTAGGACTGCAGTAATGTTTCCGTTTCGACAAGCTCTGCGTCCCTGAGATAGGTACGCACACTGAAAACATAGAGCAGGGCGAGTACCAGACCGCCACACCAGAGAAGAAGAAAGACGGGGAATGCCTTTTTTATCCGTGACCAGGAAAAGTCATTACTCGTCAACCTTAAGAACATAGCCCATACCCCTGACCGTCTGAATCATCTTTTTATCATAATCTTTATCCACCTTATTGCGTAGCCGACAGACGAGCACATCGACAACATTGGTTTGTGGGTCAAAAGCATAATCATACACCCGTTCAAGGATGGCTGTCTTTGACAAGACAATGCCACTGTTACGCATCATGTATTCCAGCAGGGCGTACTCCTTCGCAGGCAGTTCTATTTTTTCACCTTCCCTGAATACCTGGTGCCCCAACAGGTCCATTTCCAGATCACCTACTTCTAGAGCCATAGGTTTTTGATGTTTTTTGTCCCTTCGAATCAGCGCCTGAACACGTGCAAGGAGCTCACTGAAAGAAAAGGGCTTCACCATATAATCATCCCCCCCCTTCTGCAAGCCGAGTATCCGGTCATCCACTGACTGCTTGGCGCTGAGGATGAGAACGGGTGTCTGGATATCAGCCCGCCTCATGGACTCAATGACGCTCAATCCGTCGAGTCCGGGAAGCATAAGGTCCACCACCGCAGCGTCATAGGTAATAGTCAGTGCCTGATCAAGCCCGGAGTTGCCATCTCCACAGGAGTCGACACTGAATCCGGCTTCTTTCAGCCCCTTTTCGAGAAAGGAGGCTATTTTCACATCATCTTCAATAAGTAGTATACGCATATTTCATTTTCACCTCAATCTTGCAGGCACAAAGTGGAGAAGAAATTATTTATCATTTAAAAACAAGATGTTGCATCCATCATAATACATTCGAGTAACTACTCACAGCGTAAGCTGTTTTTTTTGCCAAACCACCGTGTTTGTAACTGCTTGCAGGGTGCCGGAGATTGACGCAAGCAGTCTGGCATAGCGTATTGGTCATACGTAAGCCAGACTGATTGTGGCAAGATTCGGCGCCCTGTGAGCAGTTACACATTCGAAAGAAGTATTAACGAACAATTACGGCCAGTACTACCATTACCCTCACGACCAGCCCGCCGATATGAAAAGTAATCATCATTACAGCAGGTGCAGGTTCCGACTGTATAGATATTTTTCTCATTAACGCCGGCATGGGCCAGTTGAAACCTGGAAATCTGCCAGAAATCAAAGTAGTTCTCTCTCACCATGAATTGCTGAAAATGAGCAGGTAATTCTTTCTTGTAGTGGATGAATTCTCCACAGCAGGGGCCCAAAGAAGGGCTTATCACGACTTTCAGGTCTTCAGCTACACAGCCATAACGTTCTTGCATTTTCAAAATCGTACCCTGCAAAATATCCTGCACACTCCCTCGCCAGCCGCAGTGAACAGCAGCTATCACCTCCTGTACCGGATCAAAAAGGAGCACAGCCTGACAATCGGCTTGCTGAATCATTAAGGCTACGCCGGTTATGTTGGTTATGAGAACATCCGTCTCCTCAATTTCCACATCACCAGTCAGTGCATTCTCCAGGCAATAGATCGTATCACCGTGCACCTGTTTTGCAAAAAGTAGAGTATCAGCACCCATTATCGTTTTTACCTGATGCCGGTTTTTTTCAACAGAGAGCTGGTCATCCCCGACCAACTGCCCCACGTTAAGAGAAGAAAATGCACCATGGCTCAATCCTCCGTGCCTGTCAAAGCAGCGCACACTACAAAGTCGCCCTGACTGTGACGGGAAAGTCATCAGCCCTTCACTCTTTTCTTTTTTCATTCTTTACGATTGGAAAATTGGAAAATTGGAAAACTCTTTGAGTTTCACACTTTATTCTTAAAGTGTGAAAATAAAGCAGTCGGAGCAAGACAGCAATAAAAAAAGGGCGAGTTCACAATTGAGTGAACCCGCCCCGTAGAGATGATATTTTGTTACCGGTGTTAGAAAAATGCCTCAAAAGTCAGGTAAACCTGATCCGCGCTCTCAACCGGATCCTGTCCCATCATTTGCAGTTTTCCTCGATCAGCCTGGTCATCCAGGTCATAGGCGGTAAGATTCCAGTCACCAGAGCCGAAATAATCATACTCATAATGCTGATACCCTAGACGGATGAAAGTCTTAGCATATTTTGAAATGGCTTCACCGGTTGGTAGATCCCAGATTGTATACAGTTCATACACCTGGCCCCGGGTGGAGAGTTTAGACTGATAAATCTCGTCATGGCCGGGCGCCATGGCCAACCAGTACTGAGAACCGTAGTTAAATTCAGCACCAAACTTCAAGCCGACAGGATCCAGGTCGTAACGAACACCAACATACATCGAGTAACCGTCTTCATTATCCGTATTGGGCCCGGTTGGGTCAAACGGGTCATTAAAAAAGCCACCCTCATCCGGTTGAGTTTGCGACCAGCCGCCCGAGAGGAAATAATTCCAGCCTGCGATTTTGTCTTTGAAAACTGCAGAGGTATGCAAGATATCACCCAGATTGGTTCTCGGCCCCATACCGCTCGCTTCGCCAAAGGTAGCGTCTATGATGGGATCCTGGAAGTTAGGATAATTAATCACGTCCATTGCGAGAAAAGTTTGAATATAGGCAAAACGATGCCCTTTTTTCATAATATCCCAACTGAATCCTGCAAAATCCATATCCTCAAGAACTTCTCCAATTTCATCCTGTAGACCGGCTTCAAAACCACGCCCATAGCAGAAACGCACCCTACTGTCACCCAAGGCCTCAGCGCCCCAATTCCAGGCATACCCGAGAGAAAGCCCATCAAACGGCCAATCCATAAAGGCCATAGGAGTAGCTTGCCGTTCATCAAGCCCCAATCTCAGTTCTGCTGGAGGCCCATCTGTTGTCGGCCTTCGACCTATCGAGAACCACATGGGTAATCCACCGATATTATTCCAGTTAACAAAAGCTCGATCCACATAGAGAGCACTGCTGCCCACTGGAGACCTTGTCACATTACCATCAAAGAGTGGGTACATGGGGTTGCCTTCATTGGTAAACGCGGACTGGTTACCCCAGGTCTTGTACATGGCGAGTCGACCTTTGAATTCTACGTTTTCGGTAGCCTTAACCCGCATATTCAAACGAAAGCGATTTGACAGGATTGAATCATTGTCAACATTTCGGCCGAAAATGGTATCGGCCTGGTAGTAATCATACCTGGCACGAAAGTCTCCACTGAGGTTGAAGCGCGATGCCACGTCCCAGCCCTCACTTCTTTCGTCCATATCCTCGAGATCATCGCCCATTCCTTCAACGTTAGCATCCAGGGTCTTGACATTTTCAGCCAGAGCTTTGTTCTGCGCCGACTGCGCAGCCAGTACTTCCCGCACCTCGTTGAGCTGCCTGCTCAGCTCTTCAATCTTACGTTCCAGATCTTCAACGTTTGCTCCTCCACTCGCCATTACTGCCACGGGCATAGCCAGCATCCCGGCAAGAGCGATTACTGAAAGCTTTTTTACCATACTCTCCTCCCTTTTAAGAAAAAAATTCCCTGACGCGCCTGCGCCACAACCTCCCCCTTCAACATTAAGCAATAAACTATATTATTAAATTCGAAAGTACCACGCTTGACTATTTCTTGTCAAGTGCTTAACTTGATCTAGCTTACCTCGCTACTTAATGTAGCATTTTTCTCATTATTTTTGAGTAAATTTACCAGTTACTACTGGAAAATAGTCTGATATTCATAACGAAACACTGTCACCTCAATTTTGCAATTGAGGTGTCTGATAAAGCACAAATTGACGACAAATCCCAGGTGTGCAACCATGAGTATCCCCATTGTAATAACTGCCTTCGGCACCACCTCAAAAGCCATCGCCACCTATACACACCTCGACCAGCTCATCAGCCCCCACTTTCCTGAAAATGAAATCATATGGACCTATTCATCAAAAGTGGTGGGCAAGGAATTACGACAGGCAGGGTCGAAAGAGACACTTCACCCGGAACAAGCGCTCAAAAATTTCAATGAACAGGGTGTGAAACAAGCAGTAGTCCAATCGCTCCACTTGTTTCCAGGCGCCGAATTCCACAACCTCCATAAAACAGTTCATAACTCAAAGCTGCCTTGCTCAATTGGTATGCCACTTTTCACCTCCATGAACGACTACGATGAGATTGCAGAACTTCTACGACCACTTATCCCGGTGCAAAAGAAAACAGCAATCCTTATCCTGGGACATGGTACATATCATCCAATCTGGACAGCTTACTACTCCCTGGAAAAGATTCTCCGCCGGCAATACGGCAGACAAATCTACGTTGGAACTGTGGAACCCTATCCTGACTCAAGCCATCTGGTTGATGACATTGCCAAGCATGGTTACAGGAAAGTACTCATCATACCCTTTTTCCTTGTAGCCGGTTTTCATTTTCGAAGAGATATTATTGGAGAGAATGATACAAGCTGGAAAGCTCGGTTTGAGTCAAAAAACATAGATGTCAGTTGGATTGATCACGGTATCGGGCTGCTACCGGGAATCGAGCAGATAGTCATACGGCATATCGAAGAAGCCCAAGTAGGATTCAATCCTTAGGCCAGTACAGGCGCAGGAGCTGGCACGTTAGGCTTTTGAGTAGCAAAATTTGCGGCAATGTTATTATCGATAACGTAGATGCAGATTTCTTTCGCCCCCTGCCTGGAATAGCGGTGTTTCTGCTGAAGATTTTCCATCATAAAGCTAACATCGTCCTGAATTTTTTTATCGTAGGTTTTGAAATCTTCCTGATTATAGTCTTTAACCGCCCGCCTGAAATTTTCATTCTGCAAAAACGGCTCAAGTACTTTTTCTTTCAAAGTATGGATGCACTTCTCATAAAGATGAGTAAACAAGGTGGTTTCGGTAATATTTAAACCATCCCGAAGCATCTCCTGAGGAAGAGCCGTAGTCGTATAGGATTTTTGTATACTGTTTCTAAACGTAGTGGCATGTCTCGGCTCAACCAGAAGTCGTGCTTCCATCCTTGAATAGAACTCCTTTGTTATTTCAAGTTTTTCGCCTGTAAACTCACAGAATTCGACAGAACCCGGTTCAAAATTAACGGCAAAGATATAATTGACGATGTCCCTCGATATCTGTTCTTCGTTATAATAGTAGAGCGATTCTTTCACTTCCTGCAGCACGGCATAATTGTACATTCTCAAAAGCGAATCGAGGAAGTCCATGGGCAATATGTCACGGTTATACTTACAGAACTTCCTGAAAAACTTACCGAGCATGGCCATATCAATGAGCTTATCATCCCGTACATAGGTCGAGTAGAACTCATTGAATAAAGAGATGGACTCTCGACCTGACAAACCTTTCCAGCCGTCTTTTTCAGACTCTGCAATAATTTTCTGCCTTTTTTTTGCGGTAAAATTAGCGACATCGACTTCCTGGAGCCACCCGGGGATATAACCCGTGAAAATCTCCATCTTCAAAAGCTGCAAATGGGTATCGCAATACATGCTGTATTTTTCAGGATCGCCGATCCAGTCTTCCATGGCCTCCGATTTAGTTCGTAGTCTTGTTGCAATTATGACCCGCGCGAAATTATGCAAAACCCGCGGCAAAAAACTCTCATCGATATGTTTGCCGAAATTCTCCCGATAGATGTCAACTTCTGTCTTAAGATCGAGCACATATGGGATATTTATAAACTCAACCCGGTCAGCAAGAGCCTGCAGACCATCCAGCATTTTCTTGTCCTCAGGGTTCATGAGCCCCAAAAGGAGGGAATCCACTTTTTCTTCTACAAACTCGACCTTATGCACCCCTTCACTGATAATATTATGTAGTTCCATCAGTCTTTCGGTATTATGCGATTTGACGTCCATCAAGGCATAAATACCATTGTTGGTCTTGGCATAACTGGAGTAGAGGTAACTTACTTTTTTGCTTCCTGGCAGCATGGAATCCAGGCTTCTCTGAATAGCTTCATTGGTCAATACTGTCCGGCGAAGCGGCTTATCTCCAGGGTTGAAGACTGATATACCTTCACCCAGACGCCGGTTAAAAACATAAGGACGGGCGTATATAAACTCCATTACCTTGAGTGGGCTCTGGTATTTTTTTAACAGCTCCTGATAAAGAGATACGCATATAGTGCACGGTTCATCGTGAAAAATCCATTCATACTTCTTTTCAGTAAAAAGCTGCCATTTTACTTCCTCTGTCTCAAAAAGGTCATCAAAGAAACGGCGTCGTACGTCTTTTGGGATAAGAAGCAGTGGGTTATCATGACTGGGACAGGGGGCGTAAAAAAACTCACCCAGTTGGTTATCATTTTTACAAGCACACTTCATCTCCGAAGCCAGATTCTTTTTCCCCTCGTTTTCTAAAACCCAGGCCAATTTTTCTGTGAGAGAATTCAGGCTGTGCACGCCGCCGACAAGATGATCGTGCTTAAGGCGCCAGACGACCTCGTAGCGCGAACCTTCGGGGGAGTTGGCATAGTTTTCAAATGTTCGCAGCAGGTTGTTGAGAAAGGTAGATTTTCCACTGCCGTGAGGACCGTCAAAGATATAAATTTTATTCTGTTTGACACCAACTTTGAAGCTGTCGATATGTCGCATCAGACGATTTCCAAAGAGGCGATCTGCAAAAAAAGGTCTGTCGGAGTCATCAACAAAGATCTTACTGAAGTCGTATTGCAAAAAGCGGATGGACTCTGGGTCATCTCCATATTCATCAACACCCTGGCCCACAAGACCATCGATCATATCAGAGTAAATCTGATAAACATTGCGGATTACTCTTTCGGGATGCGTAATAGCTTCATGGAGAAACTCATGGAAGGAAAGCACCGGAGACCGCCCAGACAGTCCCTCATGTTTTTCCAGATTACTCATGGCTTTTGTTAAATCGCGCATGTACTCTCCTTTTCCCTCTACAACATCAGTCCACCCGTGTCCTGGTCAGTTTGCGGCCCTTCATCGAATATCTGGTACGTTTCCATTTAATCTTTTGAGGTACCACTTCATCATCCTGCTTTCTGTTTTCCTCCTTACTCTTCACTGGTTCCGCTTCCATGGTGTACAAACTCACTTTGTTGTTCCACAAAAATTCCACCCCCATAAGAGCCCCTTCAATATATTCCTGATACAGCGGCTTGCCCTCAAAGAGGTGGTTAAGAACCAGGGTATTATCGTCGTCTACATGAATATCGATTGCTGGAGGATGGTAAAGAGAGTCTGCGACCATTTGTTTATAGTGCTCTGCCTTCCTGCTCTTCACATAATACTCCCAGGTCATACGTTGTTTATTGAGGCGCTTATCAACCACAAACAACTTGTTGCTGTCCACAAAGTCCTGATCAATGAAGCTATTGACAAACATTGAATCACAAAAGTTTTCCCGGACCGTAAAGATAAAGTCCCTTCCTCCGCCACCTTTAGTATCGAACTGCTCTCTACTATATTGGTCAGCTATTCTCTGGTAATCATAAGATCTTTTCCCTTTTTCAAACTGATCCTCCAAGTAGTAGAAAAGTCGCATCCCCAAAGCATACGGATTGAGTCCAACCCGAGGCATGGATGTAACCTTTGCATTAATGGTCGCGTAGTCTACTTCATGCCCCCCTATTCTGTCGTCCATCAAAAAGAGAGTTTCATGCCAGTAACTAGCCCAACCTTCATTGAGGATCTTGGTTCTGATCTGAGGTTGAAAATAGAGAGAGGTCGTCCGAACAACCTCCATCACCGTCATCATCCACTTATTTTCATCACGGTTGAGAAATTCGGAATGTTCCATGAGATATTGAAGCAAGTCAAGTTTGCCGCCATGATCCTGGTCTTCAATCGCCTTCTTGAAAAATGAATCAAACTCGGCATGCTTACTTCGGACGCTATCCCAGAATCGCTCTTCTCCATCCTGAGGAAACTCCTCCAGGCATCCATTATATCGATCGATTTCAGCAATATATCCTGTAATTGTTTTTCCTTCTCTCGGCCGAAGAAACACATCAAAATAGTAGTCAAGCATGATGAGTTTTTTTGGCCCTGTCGCTAGAGACGAAAGCAGATCAAAATAACCAACCAGATTGTCTACAGCCCTGGAAAACTCAATGATATAGTCTACCCATCTCCCCTTTTCTGAGCGGAGTTTTGCAATGAGCCGCTTGTCTGATAAGGCCTTACCCACAAAATCATAGTCCCAGGTGTGGCGAAAAAACAGATTGTTCTGGAAAAAATCGATATGCCCGATGACATGATAAAAAATCATGACGTTTAGCCAGTCTGGGTTGTTATCATTGTAGTAGGAAACAGGTGGACGGGTGTTAATCACAGTCTCATAAGGGTTATTGGGGTAGAGCTCATACTGCCCCTGTTCCTTCAGCACTTCAACATCCTGCACCCAGTAATCGTAAAGGGTAGGAATCATGTTTTTCGGAGACAACTGCAGGAAATCACGGTTGGTAACAATATACTCCAGACTTTCATCCTGAAATCGTAGCCCGGCATCCCGGGCCCGCTCCTTGCAACCTTCCATGATCTTTTTCGCATGTTGGCTGACGAGTTCCATATGCCCTCACATTGTTGAGTGCCCTTCAATTACGAGCACAACCAAGACAGTTGACAAAAGAATAGTTTCCGGGTTGAAGCCATCTAGGAGGTTGTCCGAGAATTAGCATCTTTTCTCAAATCGAGGCATTTCAAAAAAATAGGCACAGTCATATAAATGATATTACGAGCATTATTTTTTTGAAAATGACAAAGAGCTTGGGAGCAATGCATTTTCGGACAAGCTCCTAGGAGATAAGCTCCTTTATCCCAGCGATAAGCCTTGATTCACTGGTATCTTTCGATATCACATCCATCCGTAGCAGTGTTTTTTTCTCTTCTAAAAGCTTTGATTTGCGAATATACCGCTCCACTTCGGTGTGCCCTGAAATGCCATAGCCGTTCTCTGCAATGGTTATCCCCACCCGGCTGGCGTAGGTGAGCATTTGTTTCAGTTCGGGGATGGTCTTATCCCCCTTCGTATCCCAGTCATCCCCGTCGGTACCGTGAAAAACATAAATATTGTTTTCACGCTCCAGAGACTCCTCCGCGACAATGGTGTTCACCAGGTGGTAGGCACTGGCAACTTGTGTACCCCCAGCCACTGTTGAGTTATAATAGACCTGAAAATTTTCAACCTCTTTAGCCTCTGTATCATGCAGGATAAAACGGGTCTCTATCAGGTTTTTATACTGGTAAATAAGCCAGGAGTAGATCAGCACATGCTGGTTAACCACCAGTTCTGTTGGTTTACCAGCCATTGATCCAGAGTAATCACGGACAAAAAACACCACTGCCTGAGACTCATAATCTTTCTCTTTGGAGAGAATTCGATACAGCCTGTCTTTGGGTGAAATCAGGAGGTTTTCCGTATCAACCGCCTCCTTCGCGCGAATACGTCCAAGAGCAATATTAGTCTCAACAATCTGCCTGAGGGTTGCTTTTTTGTCGAGAACTTGGCCAAAACCTCTGTTTCTGTCCGTCAGATCGTAGGTATACTTGGTCAGAGATTTCTTCTTGCCCTTATCTTTAAGATTAGGCAGCTCAAACTGTTCAGTAAGGATACGCCCGAGATCGTAAGCATTGGATTCGACATCGTGCCCCCCCCCATCACCCTGCCCGGCACCTCCCTGGCCGCCCTGATCAGGCCTGACGGGCTGCTCACCGATAACTTCACCTTCTTCACCATCCCCCGCCCCTCCATCACCCGAAGCAGGATCACCGCCATCACCTTCACTTTCTTCATTTATCTGGATTTTACCGTGCATCAACTTCTCTTCAACCGTTGTCGGCACGATAACCACCTTATCATCTCCGTCCTGACTCGGTTTTATCATCTTTCCCACGCGAATCTTGCGTGGAAAACCATCCTCTTCCCGCTGTTTATCTTTTTCAAGCAGGTAATCAAGGGACTGCACTGTGGTGAGCGCCATGAGTTTCGGCGGCGAGCTGTCGTGGAGCATTTCCAGGTCCGAATAACTATAAATACCTCTGATGGATGGGGCCGGTGCATAAAAATGATCATCTGTTCGCTCGAATAAACTGAGCTCATGGCAGATCATCCTGTCCTGTTCAGGAGTCAACCCTTTTTCTTTCAGGCTATGGTAGAGATCACTGAGCTTTTTCTTCATTCGTCTCTTCCCACGGTTGAATTGTTGATGGTGCAGTATCTACTAGGAGCTTGTCCGAGAATGGTCTTTCGGAGTCTTCGCTTACCTGCCGAAAAATTCTGGCTAATTCTCATCTACCTGGGTGCAGAAATACTCAATGGTCTTTTGAGCACAGGTTGTACAGTAACCGAGCTTATTTAGCATAGTCTCGATCATGCGGTCGTAGAGTTTTTGATTCTCTTCATTGGTACGGTTGGCCAAGGCACCGATGAGACTGCCTGAGCCGGCGATATCAGATTTTAATCTAACATCAGTGACCGCTTTGACCAGTTCGAGATTGTCCATGAAATCATAATCCGGGCGAACGGATATTTTCTGACCATAGATTTTACGAATCGAGGTCCTGAAGGAGTCTTTCTGCTCTTTGGTTTTTAATCCCAGACAATCCTCCACTGAATTGATGTAACGTTCATCTATTTTCAGGGCCTGAAGCTGTCCTGTTTGAGGATTTTTGTATTTCCACATTTTATCAACGCCCAGATTTTCAGCATCAATCCCAATAATCATATTGACATAATTCAGCACATCTTTCCGGATTGCCAGAGGCTCATCCATATAGGCGTTGAACATTTCAGTCATGATTCTTTCGCGATAGAGTCCCTTAGCCATCTTCAGATCGTCGAGAAACTTCACCCGGTCCTTTGCTTCCGGTACGTAATCGAGGATAACCCGCTCGATGGCATAAAACACATCATAGGCAAACATGCACTTACCCTCGTTGGTCTCTGAACTCTCCAGCATTAACTGTATGGAGCGACCAAGGTTTCTCTGTCCCAGCCCTTTTTGACCGAATCTTTTTGTTATGTCATGTTCCTGACTCAGGGTGTCTATCACTTCGGAAAGTGTTTTCAAACTCTTGTCACCAGCAACCTCTCCTGCTGCCAGTTTCATTGTCTCGATTGGTGTCAGTTTTTCCGATCTGGGCAACCGGGTGAGTACCACAGCCACTGAAGCACCATAGTTCAGGTTCGGGTCCTGGTGCATGGTGTCACCGGTCAGCGTAGTCTTCGATTCGTTACCTATCGCATACGCAGTGAGCTCTTTCTGCTGTACATAATTTGTGTTGTGTGAGACGTAGCAGATTCGGCATCGATCAACGATGGGAGCCTCCTCTTTCTCGTCGAGAAACCGGTTGAATTCTGAATTGTTGCTGGTAGCCACAATGAGGGAATCAATAGGCCATTTATATCCGTCTACCTCAATTGAACGATTTTGAATTATGCCGAGATACACCTGAACGAGATCTTTTTTATTTTTATAAATCTCATCACTGAAATGAATTCCACCCCCTGCGACTCGTGCCAGTGCTCCTCTTCGTAAATCAAAACGATATGGGTTATTGGTGTCACTGATATGCAGCAGTCGCTGGATAGATTCTTCTCCCAGGAGATCGACAGCAGAAGACGTTATTTTATCTTTTGCCGGATATTTTCCCGTCACTGTCCCAAGGCTCTCAATAAGCGGCACCTGAGTAATTTCTATAAAATCGAGCATATCATCAAGTTTATCACCGGTATACTCACGAATATTGTTCCAAATATACGCAGAACATGCCCCTAGGGGTCTATAGTTCTGATACCATGTATCCAGCACTTCATCCGAAGCGCGGTATCTTCTCGCCAGGTGTTTTTGTGACTCGTCTTTACTTTCAAAAAGGTTCATGGCCAGAATCATCGGATCTTCATAAGTCTGGGACTCGATGGTGGTGATATTGCCGTAGGAGCCAAGTTTATCAAGCCCAGTGAAACGGAAGGTATATTTGCGGTTTTTCGGCACTGAAAGGAATGTGCGGTACATTTTGCAAAGATATTCAATAAGGAAGGTCTTACCATTGCCCGGTTCACCAACAAGAACAAAAGCCATCTCCTTGGACGACCCCCCCTCAGAAGCATCTTTTACAAACGAAACAAAAGAATTAATTTCATCGTACATGCCGATGATATGTTTTTGGTCCTTCCTGAAAATGCCAAAGTCATACGTACTCTTGCCGTTGACCATGACTTTGTCAATGTCCCCCTCGAGCACCATCCGACTAACACCCTGAAAGGCATTCTCAAAAACACGTTCTTCTTTTTTTACTGAAGTGATGTGATTATGGAGTGAATTGTTCCGATTTTCTGCCATCGTTCCCCTCCTTGAAAGGTTGAGATATGATTGGACATTTTTTGCGGTACTTAATTATCGTCACAAAAAACTCATTTTTTCAAGGAAATATGTTCTCAATAACACCAAGAATTACTCCCAGAACGCTTGCAGGCTGATTTTACATACCATTTATCACAATTAATTTTTTTGAACGGTTCAAAATTTTTTTATTGACACTTTGATAGACAATTACCAGAATAAAGTGCATATTTACAAAACAAACTAACATCGGTAAACGGTAAGTCCCTATAACCACTTAACATAAAATCGAATCCGTATTTTCTTGTTTTTTGTTACAGCTTTTACGGAGTAAGGTACTAAAAAAGGTTCGAACCATTCCTTCTCCCCTTAACGAAGAAAACAAAAAAAGGATTATTCAATGAAATTCACGGTCAAAGATATTCTCGACATGGAGGTAACCTTGGCTCTTGGCTGTACTGAGCCTGTTGCTATAGCACTTGGTGCAGCAGCCGCAGCCACCCTTCTACCCGAGAAAAAGATCGATTCCATTGAAATATGGATCGATCCTAATATTTACAAAAATGGCATGGCCGTCACCATCCCAGGAACAGAAGGGATGTCTGGACTCGACACTGCAGCAGCCCTTGGTGCCTTTGGAGGTAATCCCACAAAAAGCCTGGAAGTGCTCGAAAGTCTCGATGAGACAACAATAAAGGAAGCTAAAAAGCTCCTCGATGCAAAAAAAGTTATAGTTCACCTAAGAGAGGAGGTTGGACTCTATGTTCAAACAAAAATCATTTCTGAAAAAGACACTGCTGAGTCACTCATAGTCGATCTCCATAGCAATATTGTCAGCCTCCATTTCAATGGAGAGGAGGTGAAAGACTCTCCTCTTCTTGCCCGATCAAAAAAAAATGGCGGCAAGCATACTCTCGCGGATCTCGAAGCATGGCTACGGGAACTGACCCTGGTGCAGATTCTGGAGCTGACTTCGGACCTGGACGACAAAGATCTGGATTTTTTAGAAGAAGGCGTCAACCACAATCTTGCTTTGGCGGAATATGGTTTAAAACACGGAAGCGGGCTGGGAATTGGCAAGGCCATCGACAGACTGCTGAAACAAAAACTGCTGGTAAAAGACATGACAACTTCAGCAAGACGTCTCACCTCAGCAGCAGCTGATGCCAGAATGGGGGGAGCAAAACTACCGGCGATGAGTTCTGCCGGCAGCGGTAACCACGGCCTCACTGCTATCCTGCCAATATGGGCGACGAAAGATTTTATAGATCATGACAGGGAGACACTGCTGAGAGCAATCGGCCTGAGTCATATCGTCACTGCCTACGTTAAAGCACATACCGGCAGACTTTCAGCTGTCTGCGGCTGTTCCGTGGCAGCAGGAGCGGGAGCAACTGCCGGTATAACCTATCTGGTTGGCGGGGATGTACACCATATGGAAGGAGCCATTAAAAATATAATGGAAGATCTTGCCGGTGTAATCTGTGATGGGGCAAAGGCGGGGTGTGCGATCAAACTCAACACAGCAGCAGGTGCAGCGGTTCAGGCTGCTCTTTTCTCTCTGCAAGGGGTGAATGTCAAAGACACCGACGGTATAATCGGCAACTCAACCCAAAAAACAATTCAGAATATGGGAGAATTGAGCCACGACGGCATGGGCCAGGCTGACAAAACCATCCTGAAAATCATGATGGAAAAGCAGAAGAAGAAAGAACAGGAAGGTTAGTACATAGGCACCAAAACAGTGGAAACCCATCGACGAAACATCAAGGCAGATCGGGTACCTTCGCTGCCTTGATGCACAAAACGCTCAATCCAATCTTTATCCCTCCGACTGACACCACTCATAGGCATTTCTGAACATCTGCATCCAGGGAGACACGGGGAGTTCTTTCATATCTTCAGGTACGTAGTGCGCCTGCCAGGGAAGAAACACCCGTTCAGGGTGGGGCATAAGAGCTAAATGCCTGCCATCAGCAGAACAGAGCCCAGCCAGACCTTCCACGCTGCCATTTGGGTTGAATGGGTATTGTTCAGTGGCTTCACCACCATCATCGACGTATACCAGAGGCGTCATCCCTCCTAATTTCACCTTCTCTAGAAGAGTTTCGTCTGGAAAATGTAGTCGTCCCTCTCCATGATCGACATGAATACCAAAAACAAGATCCTCCATGCCTCGTAGCATCATAGCCTTACTTTTTTGTACCTTGACCGTGGTCCATCTGGATTCAAACCGCCCCGAGACATTATTAACAAAACGCGGCTGCCTTTCAGCCTCAAGGCCTTCTTCCGGCACCCAGCCAAGCAGCCCAAAAAGTTGACAGCCATTGCAAATCCCCAGGGTGAACGTATCACTTCGCCGGTAGAATTCTTCAAACATCTTTTTCAGGCGGGAATTAAATAAGATCGTTGCAGCCCACCCTTTTGCAGACTCAGGAACATCTGCGTACGAAAAGCCTCCTACTGCCGCTAGACCTCGGAAATCATCAAGATTGACAGTACCTGAGAGCAGATCGTTCATGCAGATATCCCACGGCTCAAATCCAGCTGCATAGAAGGCTGAGGTCATTTCTCTATCTGAGTTGGACCCCTCATCCCGTAAGATGGCTACCTTGGGTTTGTTGTCTTGAACGAGCAGTTCGGCAGGAGTAGGCTCAGGCGCGAAACTCAAATTATAGGAAGGGCCTTTCCGGTCATAGATATTCTTTTTCTCTTCATCTGCGCAGGCAGGATTCATCTGTAAACGCTCAAGCTGGTAGCTCGTTTCCTCCCACCAGCTTCGCAGAACGAGCATCTGTTCGTCCAGTACTTGTTTTCCATTATAACGAATGACTACCTGTTTTTTGTCAGTGGCGCCACCGACATAGCAACAGGGCACCCCAGCAGCCTGAAGAGTCTTTTCTACGTCCTGTTGTTTATCCGGAGGACAGGCGACGACAAGGCCGAGCTCTTCAGCAAAGAGACATTCGAGGGCCTTTACATCACCTTGAATTGCTATATCAAGACCACAATCACCGCTGAAGGCCATTTCGAGAAGGGTGGTAATGAGGCCACCATCGCTGCGATCATGCCCAGCAGTAATCAGACCTTGATTAATGAGTTTCTGTACAGCTAGAAAACAATTTTTCAAGACAACTGGGTCATAAAGATCAGGGCAGACTGACCCAACCTGGCCATTGACCTGGGCAAGAGCGCTTCCTCCCATTCTGGCCTGACCGCCACTTAAATCAAGATACAATAGTTTCGAATCCGTAGTTTTTATATCGGGGGTGACGATTTTCGTAATATCAGGAACGGCTGCATAAACAGAGATAACAAGTTCGCGCGGCGACTTTACTGTCTCCTCACCGACCATGGTGGCCATGGACAGACTGTCTTTACCGCCGTCCACTGCCATGCCGACACCGATCATTACATCCCGCATTGCCTTTGCGGCATCATAAATGGCAGCACCCTCACCGGGCAGTTTAGGCGCCCACATCCAGTTAGCAGAGCACTTTACCTGCTCCAGATCTTCAATCCCTGCCCAGACAAGATTGGTGAGAGATTCACCCACTGCCATCCTGGCGCCAGCCGCAGGATCCACCAGCATTTTTATGGACTGTTCTCCAATAGCAGAAGCAATTCCTGTTGTGCCAAAATGGCTCTGTGCAACAACAGCCACATCACCAACGGTCAACTGTAAAGGTCCGCAACACTGCTGCTGCACGATGAGCCCGGTCACGGCCCTATCAACCTTATTGGTAAGAAAACGTTTTGACCCCACGGAAACGAGCCGCAGCACATCATAAAGAGCCTCAGAAACAGAAAGATCTGGAGGAAGTTCCAAAGGCTTGCTACCAATGGGTATTCTGGCATCTGTAAATGTCTTCTGCGGAATCTCGCCCAGCAGAACAGGAAGGTCGATATCTACCGGTGTGGTATTATCACTCTCATCATGAACAACAAATTTCAGATCCCCTGTCGCTTCTCCCAACACCTCACAATTGACTTTTTCACGTTCACAGATCGTCTTGAACGCTTCAATGTTCTCTGCACTGATGAGAAAACCGGTACGTTCCTGATACTCAGCAACATAAAGTTCCAGCACCGACATTGTGGGATCTCCGACCCGGATGTTACGAATCTCTACAAAGCCACCAGACTCTTCCACCAGTTCTTTCAACACATTGGCAGGGCCACCGGCCCCCTGATCATGGATCACATCAATCAGAGTCCGCTCACCCATCTCATTGCAAGCCCTGATAACGCGGTTCATTTTCTGCTCCATCTCCGCATCACCACGCTGCACTGCATTGAAGTCCAGACTTGACTCATTTTCCCCCTGGAGCATACTTGAGGCGGCACCTCCACCAAAACCAACTCGGTAAGCTGGACCTCCCACCTGAACGATGAGCATGCCCTTCTCCACTTTCAGTTTCTCTGTATGCCGACCATCAATCTGGCCGACCCCCGCAGTGAACATAATCGGCTTTAAGAAGCCCCAGCGCTCACCACTTTCGAGCCGCATATCAAACGATCTGGTAAAACCTTGAATAAGAGGTTCTCCAAACTTATTGCCGTAATCTGATGCACCGTTACTTGCTTCTATTTCAATCTCCAGCGCCGTCGCAAGGTTCGAAGGACGGGGATAGTTATTTTCCCACTTCAGTTCATAACCGGGAATATTCAGATTACCGACACAGTAACCAGCGGTACCGGCAATAACAAAACCTCCTCGACCTGTACCCTGAACGTCACGTATTCTGCCGCCGGTTCCGGTCTCGGCCCCTGGAAATGGTGCAACTCCGGTGGGAAAATTATGGGTCTCCGCTGTAAGCAACGGGTGGTACACCATTTTCTTTGCAACAAAGGGAGACGCCTTGCCCGGCTCTTGCGGCACCACGGTGTCTATTTCATAGCCTTCAATAACGCTGGAGTTATCTTTAAAGGCAATGAGTGAACCCTTGGGATTGGCCTGGAGTGTCTCTGTCACCAGGTCAAAAAGAGTCCCCTCCATCTCCTCGTTGTCAATAACCTGCTTGCCTTTGAAGAAGCCGTGTCTTGAGTGCTCAGAGTTGGCATTATTCAGGTCCATTATCTCAACGACAGTCGGGTTCCTGCCCTGTTGATTAACAAAATAGTCGTAATAGAGGTTTTGGTCCCACTCATCCATTGAAATTCCGGAAAGCTCTGCCAAACCAGCGACACCCTTTGTTTTAAGATCAACCTCGTATACCGGTTCTGGTACGACTCCGGTTTCAAAGGTTGAAAGAGGTGCAGGATAGTGACACTCGGTCATACGATCGTGATGGCCATCAATAAATGTCTGAAGGTTTTCACCCTCAGGGACCTTATAGCGACGGGAGCGCTCAACCCGGGTAACGACCTCAAGCCCTGTGGCCTTACAAATGGAAACCATATTGGATGACCACGCAGTGGCAAAATTAAGTCTGGGCCCCACTTCTACAACAGCGCTGCCCTCTAAAACCGGATTGGTCTGTACGGAATCGATAAGAAAGCCATCTGCAAGAATAAGTCGAAGGCAGTTCAGTTCCTCGTCCGTAAGGGCACGTGTGGATTCAATGTTGAAACAATACGCCCGATTTTCATCAATTTTGCGATACAGTTGTGTGACTGTCACACCCATGATTATTTCCTTGTTTATTGTGGTGATATTCGTAAACAACATCGTTGCTTAGTACCGTAGAAGGTAATTCAGATTCTTTGGTAAAGCTGCATATCCCGATTTCAGGCAGGCAGAATCTGCTTCGTAACACTGATTTTTAGCATTATTCTATAAAAACTTCCGTATGAATTTATTCCCTGGCACTGAATTTTGAAAAGCGGCTAACCCGCATTTCTCATGAACATTGTGTCTGTTTGACCGCAGGCTAGTAGCTGTTTGGTTTTCGGTCCTGTTGAGGCAAAAAAATCACACAATGTTCTGCAAAACTCAGCCCATGCAACGCCAACTCATACAGTATTTTGGCAGCAAACATAACCAATTATAGTTTACTGCCAAAAACTTTTAACTTGACGCCGCCTGAACTGATGAGAATTTCGGGCTGAAACGAGTAGTGATAAGGTCAAAATTTGACTCAGCGGGACAGATAAGTAAATATGTCAGATATGCAAAGACATTCAGGTGATTTTTATCACGTCCCCATCAGAATCTCGAAAGCCAGCGCCTTTCAAGCTCTGGCCCAACCTTCTCCCAATCAACACAAGGCCGTGCAAACTTTCGTATTGTAATAAGTGGACAACCGACAGCGGCATCATCCACGTAGACATCACCATAGGCCTTCGGACTTGATGTCCAGCTATCCTGGTCAGGGTTATGGTTAATACCGTAAAGTCGTATCCCGTTTGATTCCAGGTACTGCACGGCATCCTGGAGTCGATTCCCGTGCTCGGGACTGTCTGAGCGCATGGTATAGAGAATTATTTTTGCTCCCATACCCTGGAGGCGTTTCAACCAGGTAATTGCCCCGGGAACGGCTTTGCCAACATCCGGATATCTGTGGTCCACCACCGTTCCGTCAAAATCAACACAAATATACATTTTTCTTTCAATTCCCCTCTGCAAGTAGTTGTTGTAAGGCTGTCTGGCGCTTGCTTGTATCCTGTTGTCTTACCGCCATCGCCATGGCCTTGCGGGTTCCAACAACCACCGCAAGCTGCCTGGCTCTCGTCAGCCCAGTATAGATAAGATTTCGAAACAACATCTTAAAGTGCTGGGTGAGCACCGGAATGATCACCGCACCAAATTCACTCCCCTGGGATTTATGGATAGTTATCGCATACGCTAAGTCAAGCTCCATAATATCATCTCTTTGATACTGTACCCGCCTCCCGTCCTGAGAAAAGGTCACAATGCATCCAGGTCCGACATGATCGATTGAGTGGATTACCCCGATATCTCCATTGAAGACATTCAAGTCATAGTTATTTCTACGATGGATCACCCTGTCCCCCTCACGAAAAATCCTTTCGCCCACCAGAAGTTCGGCCTTCCCTGCCGCCTCAGGATTTGCACTCGCCTGAATCACTTTGTTTAAGTTCACCGTCCCCAGGCTGCCCCGGGTCATGGGGGACAGGATCTGGATCTCGCAGCCGGAGCCATAATACTTTGGAATCCATTCCAGGTAGAGTCGAACAACGGTATCAACGGCTGAAAAACCATAATGCAGGGTAGACCAGGGATGCACCTTTGCAAGGACTGACTTCAGTTCCTGTACATACCCCTCTGCCTGATGCACTTTTTGAAGGTCAACATGCTGCAGTTTCTTTGGTATGACAAAGTCCTGTTCATAGGAGGAGAGAATATTCTCGTCGGTTCGAAATTCATACAAATTATCAGAGCTTGATCCCACGGAAAGTTCTGATTTCACATCGTAGAACTGTTTGACTCGCTTTATAAACGTCAGCTGTTCCTGAGTTGCTTCATCCGAATCAATAAAAAGGCAATCAGTTTTCTCAGTCCAGACCGACGGCTTCATAAATGGTGACTCGATATGGGGTGTCATTCCAGTATTTATCTGGTGGGCATAACCAATTATCTTGGATTCCCGAGCCTGTCTGAATATTTTGGTCAAGCGGAATGAAGGTACGACTCCAGAACCAATAATATCCCGCAGCACATTGCCAGCCCCAACAGAGGGCAGCTGGTCAGCGTCACCAATAAATAGCACCTGGCAGCCCTTCGGAACCGCTTTAAACAAAGAGGCTGTCAGGGAGATATCAAGCATTGAACATTCGTCCACGATCAAAAAGTCAGCGTTCAAAGGCTGCTCTTCATTTCTCAGAAAGCCGCCATTTTGAAATTCAAGCAGCCGATGCAGAGTCTTCGCCTCCCTGCCAATAACTTCAGCCATTCGCTGAGCAGCCCGACCAGTTGGTGCTGCCAGGAGTACTTTTTTTCTAAGGTGTTCGAGGAGTCGCACAATAACCAGCGTGGTGGTGGTTTTTCCGCACCCCGGACCACCTGTCAACACAGAGAACTCATTGGCGACTACTGATTGCACCGCGCTGGCCTGCTCGGAACTGAGTTCAACATTTTTTTGCCTGCAGTATTCGCTTATCCATCGACTGATAGATCTTTCATCAATACTGATTATCTGCAGCATACCACGAATTTTTTTCACCACAAACGCTTCATCATAATAGAGCGATTTGGAATAGTAGCAAACAAGGTCTCCTCCAGCAAAATGGGACAGGAGCCGTACCCTCAGCTGATTCTCTGCTTCCATGGTTTTCAGGATACTTTCAAGTCGTGTTTCCGGATTCAACCCAAGTAAGTTCTCTACCTCAGCAACAATTTGGGGAAATGTCAGATAGCAGTGCCCCTGATCCCGGCCAGCAGCCAACACATGTCGGACTGCTGCGGAAAGCCGTTGATCACTGTCAGGTGCTAACCCAAGGCTGAGAGCGACTTTGTCTGCTGAAAAAAAACCAATCCCATAAAAGTCATTTGCGAGCTGGTAGGGATTGTCACTCACAATTCCTATGGCCTTTTCACCGTACTTTTTGTATATCCTCACAGCAAATAGCGTAGAAATACCATGGCCCTGGAGAAACATCATAACATCTCGAACCACCCGGTGCTCACGCCAGGACTCCTCGATCGTTTCCAGCTTTTTCTTTGCAATGCCAGGGACTTCTGTGAGACGATCAATCTCATTTTCAAAGATGTCCAGAGTAGTTCCCTGAAAATGTTGGACTATTTTCCGTGCAGTCTTCGGACCAACCCCATAGATAAGACCTGAGCCCAGATATTTTTCCAACGCGGCGGCTGTCGCTGGTTTTTTCTCAATTGCTTCAGTTGCCTTAAATTGGCGACCAAATTGAGAGTGGACTGTCCAGGCACCACGAAACTCCATCGTTGCCCCGGCAAAAACCTTGGTCTGATGTACCGTCACGGTATCCTGCTGACCAGGATTGTTAAATTGGGATATCTTGAGAACAGACCATCCATTTTCCGGATTGTGATAGGTGACCCGCTGAACAATACCGCGTACAACCTCTACGATCTCTGTCATAACTGAACCGGACAGGAAGTGATATCGGTTTTAGCTACCATAAAGACCCACCTTCGCAACCGGCAGTGCGGCTTCCGGGTTCCGATGTTCTCCGGCACTGGTAAGGTAAATTGCAGATTTTCCAGGGATTGGACATTTGAACTCACAGATACCACAGCCGATACAAAGCTCATCAACGATATAGGGCTGCTTGACAGTAACCGGCTGATTCTCGCTGCCTATCATCTGAACCAGCCTGAAACGAATCGCCTTTTCCGATGTTGGGCAGTGCTCTTCGCAGACCATACAGGGGATCCCCTTTGCGTAAGGAAGGCAACTGTTTTTATCAAACCAGGCATGCCCAATTTTCACCTGCCATTTGTCTTTCTGTGTTAGCTCCCGAATCGCACCTGTTGGGCACACTTGTCCACACAGTGTGCAGTTGAACTCACAATATCCTGTGCGTGCAACCAACATGGGACTGAACATTCCATCGAAACCAGCCTGCAGAAAAGCTGGCTGCAGAGCGTTACCAATGCAAACCTGTACGCATTCTGCACAACGGACACATCTTTGAAGAAAATCTTTTTCCGTGATTGCTCCAGGAGGCCTGATTAATTGCGGTTCAGGGTTAAGAATAATTGGTTCTATTTTCTTCACTGACGGCAGCATCATACCCGTAAGTGCAGCACCTAAAAATCTCCTTCTGGAAAATGAAACAACCCCAGAAGTCCTTTTCTGCCTTCCAAAGCTGAAACTGATAATTTCTCTCGGGCACTTGACAACGCACTCGAGACAAAGGTTACAAGCCGCCATATCGATTGTACGATCGCTGTCGATTGCGCCAATACGACAGCTCTTGTGACAGATTTGACATACGCCGCACGCTTCACTCCCACCAACACCGACCATAGAACCTCTCTGAGCAACCAGGCTGAGCATTGCTCCCAACGGACAGATATTGCGACAAAAAAATCTCCGCTGGATTCCTTCAAGCAGAAAAACAACGACCAAGGTAAGTAGAGAGAGGTAAGCAAGGTGAAAATATTTCTGCTGTGAGGGGAGAACCCAGTGTTTGAGGATATCATACACAGGCTCCGTAACCCAATTAACAAAGCCCGGCATCTCCTGATAAGTGAAAGTAAAAAAATTAACTGTCAGAGTGTTAAAAGCGGGGTATATCGCCTGGGCCATTCCCCTTACCAGTATCGAAAAAGGATCAACAAAACCGGAAAATGCAATGCCGAAGACAGAACCGATGATTGAAAATATCAGAAGATAGAGGGGGAAATTTGGAAAATAGGTCGCTATCTTTTTTCCTTTATTAGGTAAAATTTTGCTGAAAAAATCAAGCAGTGTACCCATTGGGCAGAACCAACCGCAAAACCCCCTGCCAAAGAAAAGTGATATAAGCAAAACTGCAAGAGCCGGGAGCATCACTACTATGACTGCCTGCATTCCGAGCATAACACAGGCAGCAAGAAAAGGGTCGAGACGAAAGAGAAGATTAACAGCACCCGACAACTGATCAGAACCAGTATAGTCAGTTTTTAGGAAGAGAACGAGAAATACGAGGAAAAAAATAATCTGGCTCATTCGCCTCAAAATGATTCCGCGGCCGGCTGTATTATTAACCTTTCGTTTCACCCCTTTCATCAGACTTGTGCGGTAATAATGTCCATACGTTCCAGGTCCATCTCACCAAGGCCCATATTATAAGCAGCAACAGTGCTGTCAATATCACCTGGCTGCAGGCCGAAAAGTGTCGTAGCGTAGGCATCGGATGCAACCGGGTCAGCAGATGCTATTACCGTATTTGCCACCTTAACATCGGACTCCCGTCCACCTTGAGGCCCATTACGCAAGAGCATCCTTGTGGCATCAATGATTGTGAGTTGAGGTTGGACTACGGTTGCAAGATCTGCCAGTTGCTGCCCAAGGTCATGATGTAATTTCCCTCGATTTCCGCCAATAATTCCCATAGAGTTTTTCAAACCAAGAGACAATCTGCTCAAGCCATGGTGTTTTGCCACAGGAACATTTATATAACAATCAGCAGTGAGGGCTTCTTTGTATATTTCCCAACGTTTCAGCGATTTACCTTTCTTTATATCAACCGGTACAAATTTTCTATGATCAATGTGTTCCCAGCTGACCCGCTTATCTCCGATACTTCTTAGCGCATCAATAATGCCGCTATTGGCATAACAACGTCTTTTTTCATTACAGGTATAATCAAAAACACGCACTTTTGAGGCACCTGCATCAAGTGCAAGCTCTGCAAGGGCTTTCATTACAAGTGGATGAGTATTCGCACCCTGCTCAGGGCTTCTGTCCCACCCCATGTTCGGTTTAATAACAACCTTGTCTCCGTTATTTACGAACTGAGAAGTCCCCCCAATGCTCTCGAGGGCCTTACTGACAAGCAGGGCATAGTTGCCTCCAGTAGCGACTCCGAGAAGAGGGACAGCTGAACGTGCCGAAATCACACTCATATCAATGCAGGGAACGCCGATACTCAAACCAGCAGTCCATAGGAGCACATCTTTGACAAACTGTCTTCTGTTCACTTGATTCCTCCCTTGTTTAGCACGCTAATACCATTATTATTTTGCAGAAATCAAACCCCGATAAACGGGAAATAAGCCGGGATAAGTACCTTATAAAGGTACTAGTAATTCTTGGAAGTAACAATCACGTTAATGACCGTTTCATACTCAGGTTTTAGATCTTTAAACAGGAACCCGGTTCTATATTTCCCTTCCACTTCATTCATATTTTTAACAACAGCCAGGCTTACAATTTCTTCTTCACCAAGAATAAAACCAATCTTAGCAACCTGGTTTACTGTAAGCTTGTTTTTGAGGAGTACCGCTGCACCACATTGTTCGATATCAAGAAAGCCCCCCTTTTCATCAATATCTTTCGTAATAACCCGGACCGGAACAATTTTTATTCCGAGAACTCGTTTAAGATCTTTCAAACTTACTCGTATTCGTTCTCTTTTCCCTAATGGATTCTCAACCTCATAACTCCAGTCGACCGAAAGGTCGTCGAGAGACGGAGTATCATTCCAGTTTGTTTTCTCGTTGGCCATGTAACCGCCTAGAGCAGTTATGGAACGAACTTTCTGAACAGATGTTGTAGTAACAGAGATAATTACCTTTTTGAAACGCATAGCTGAAATGTTGAAACAATGCGTTAAACGATTGTAGATACGCTGAAATCAAGGTTGAAGCAGTTTGAGATTAAACGGGGCCTCAACCACTCGCCGTGCGTCGGTATCGATGAGTTCATACATGACAATTTCCATGACATGCCAAACCCTCACTCCCTCTCGGATGCATCCCGTGATTGTCTCTTTATTTCTACCACAGGCCATATGCATATGGAGTAGAGGTGTGCCCTCTTCATCACAAAATAAGGTTCCTGTCCCGGTCACCTCATGAGCATGTTGTAGAGTGAGGTGCATGGGGTTCAGAGGTAAACCTCTGTCTAATCTCGGCCCTACAACAAGACAACTCGCGTCATCCGCACCTCCGACGACAATGAGAGATGCAGCCTTAATTTTCTTATCAACAGCGAATTGTTCAACAACCTCATGGACAATATCGCCATCTTCTAACCTCAGGATAAATACCCTTCCATGCCTGGCCTCAGAGAATTTCATAATGTATTCCACCTTTCATCACTGTATTCTTTTGGATAGCTCTATAAACAGCAAAGTACGCCCGGAACAATTGCGAAATTGACGTCTGGACCCAGCCTCATATAGCACTTTGCTTCCTATGATAACGTTAATAACCAAAGCTTGCAAATGAGATATTTAACGAAGTTTAGGAAAAAAAAAGCCCCAACCAGAACGAGACTGATTGGGGCTTTGGTACAAAAAATCGGCGGCGACCTACTCTCCCACACAGTCACCCATGCAGTACCATCGGCGCAAAAGAGCTGCTCCTGGATAGTTCATGGGTTGAGAGAGTTTTCTAG